>CAVZDM010000058.1:0-65915 GCA_963773955.1 uncultured Acidobacteriaceae bacterium
GATCGCGCGCGACGTCGGGCTCGGGATTCCGACGCTCGTGCTCGCCTTCTACCCCGCCCGCCTGCTCTCGCTCGACCAGGTGCTGCTCGGCCTGCCGGACCGCTTCCGCCGCCCGGCAGCCCTGGAGCTTCGAGAGCTCCGTACGGAGCTGGACGCGGATCCGACCGATGAGATCCTTCCGCTCGGGCGGCCTGTAGGGCAGAATCGAGATCTCGACACCGGAGGTGAGGCGATGGCGCGCACTCTGCTACTGGTCGGAACCCGCAAGGGCTGCTTCCTGCTCGAGAGCGACGCGGACCGGCGCGACTGGAAGCTCCGCGGGCCGCTCTGCGAGAGCTGGCCGGTCTACCACGCGGTCCACGACCCGGCATCGGGGACGATCTACGCCGCCGCCGCGAGCGAGTGGCACGGCTCGGCCGTCTGGCGCAGCAGCGACCTCGGCGAGACGCTGGAGCTCTCGAGCGAGGGGCTCGGCTACGGCGAGGACGAGCCGCGCAAGGTGTCGAAGGTCTCGACGCTCGCGGGCACGGACGGCCGCGTGCTCGTCGGCGCCGAGGCGCCGGGCATCTTCGAGAGCCGCGACGGCGGCGTGAGCTGGTCGCTCCTGAGCGACGCTCGCGGGCCAGCCCGGGAGCGAGGCGCTGGAACGACCCGGCCAGCCCAGCCGCCCGGCCATCTCGGGCGTCTCGGCGATCCTGCCCGACCCCGACGACGCCGTCGCGCCTTCTGGGCGATCGTCCAGGGGGTCGGCGCTCTTCGAGACGACCGACGACGGCGCGACCTGGACGCCGCGCAACCGAGGGCTGCGCGCCGACTGGCCGCGCGAGCCCCACGAGGAGGTCGGCTTCTGCGTCCACAAGCTCGTCCGGTCGCCGAGCGACCACGACCGCCTCTACCAGCAGAACCACGTGCGGCGTGCACCGCAGCGACGACGCCGGCCACTCCTGGACCGAGATCACCGACGGCCTGCCGAGCGAGTTCGGCTTCGCCGCCGCGGCCCACCCGCACGACCGCGACACGCTTCTACGTGATCCCGCTCGACCCCGGCCACGCGCGCTGCATGCCCGACGGGGCTGCCGCCGTCTGGCGCACGCGCGACGCCGGCGCGAGCTGGCAGCGGCTCGACCGCGGGCTGCCCGCAGAGCGACGCCCACCTCGGCGTGCTGCGCGCAGGCGATGGCGATCGACGCACGAGGACGCGCCCGGGCCTCTACTTCGGCACGAGCACCGGCCAGGTCTTCGCGAGCGCCGACGAGGGCGAGAGCTGGAGCGAGATCGCGAGCTACCTGCCGGCGATCTGGTCGGTCGAGGTCGCGACCGTCGACTAGCGATGGCCGACCTCCACCTCCCGCCCACGCTGCCGCCGCTCTTCGCCGACCTGCCGCGGCGGCGTCGAGGTCGACGCGCCGACGCGTCGCCGAGGCGATCGACGAGCTCGACGGCGCTGGCCGGGCCTGCGCGACCGGCTCTGCGAGCCCGGGCCCGGCGCTCCGCCCGCACATCCACGTCTACGTCGACCGGGAGCGCGCCGCGCTCGACACCCGATCTCGGCCCGCGCTCGCGCGTCGACGTGATCGCCGCGATCAGCGGCGGCTGAGGCCGCGCGTGTCTCGACCACCGGCGAGGCCGCGCTCTTGGCGAGGAAGGAGACCCGGACAGCGGTAGGGTCGGCGCGGACGGCCGGCGTGCTCGGTGCGTCCCCCGCGCCCGCCGTCGGCTGATCGCCGGTGGTGAGCATGTTCGGACCAGTTCCACGGCCCGTGCGGCGACAGCCAGTGGAGCGGGTGGTGGGGAGAGAACCCCCCAATTCCGTCATCCCGTGTTCGTGCTCACCCACTACCCGCGTCCACCGATCGTGAAGGGGGCGGAACGACCTTCCACTTCGTCACCGACACGGGATCGAGGCCGCCCTCTCCCTCGCGCGTGAGGCGGCGCAGGGAACGGATGTCCGTATCGGTGGCGGCGCGGCCACCATCCAGCAGTTCCTGCGCGCCCGCCTGATCGACTCCGTCCGTGTCGCGGTTGCCCCCGTCCTCCTCGGGGACGGCGAGCGCCTGTTCGAACGACTCGGTGAGGACCCGCCGGGCTACGGCTGCGAATCGTTCGTCAGCTCCGAGGCCGCGACGCGCTACCGTCTCGTCCGATCAGGCGGGAGCGCCTGCTGAGCGCCGGCGGGCGTCAGACCGCTCGTACGAGGTCGAGCCCTCGCCGGTCTGCCGGCCTCAGTCCCCGTGGGAGTGGTCACCCGCTCCCGGAGCTCAAGATGCTCTGCCTCCGTATGAACCTCAACATCTGGGAGATCATCGACGCCGCTGCCACCAAGCCTTTCGGCTTCCATCCCTTTTATCCCGGGCCGGGTCTTGGCGGACACTGCATTCCCGTCGACCCGTTCTATCTCTCATGGAAGGCGAAAGAATTCGACTTCCGCACCCGCTTCATCGAACTGGCCGGCGAAATCAACGTGGCCATGCCCTACAACGTAATCGCCTCTACCATCTCCGCGCTCAACCGGCAGAAAAAGGCCATCAACGGATCCAAAATCCTGGTCCTGGGCGTTGCCTACAAGAAGGATATTGACGATCTGCGCGAGTCGCCCGCTCTCACCATCATCGAACTGTTGCAAAAAGAAGGAGCCGCAGTCAGCTACAACGATCCCTACTTCCCCTTCGTTGGCCGCGGCCGCAAGTACGACCTGCAGATGAAGTGCTCCTCGCTCGACAATCTCGGCCAGTACGATTGCGTACTCATCGTCACCGATCACACCGACTACGATTACAAGAAGATCGTCAGTGAGTCGAAACTAGTGGTAGATTCGCGTAACGCCACCCGCGGCATCAAGAGCGACAAGATCGTGCACTGCTAGGGTACGAGCGATACCCTTTCATGGATTGTCATCCCGAGCTAAACGAGGGATCTGCATTTCGCGGCAAACTGCAGATCCCTCGTTTCGCTCGGGATGACAAATCCTGCTAAGAGTTTCTTGTTCCCCCCGTACCCCTCGGAACCCGCAGCCGTATGCTAGTATTTCGCGTTAGCCCGAGGCGGCGTCCACGTTGTTCGCTGCCTCTCTACGGTGTGCCGATGACGGTGTGCCCATGAAAGAAACACTCGGAATCCTGCTCGCCGGAGGCGCAGGCGAACGCCTCTATCCGCTCACCCGCGATCGCGCCAAACCCGCGGTAACCTTCGGCGGCATTTACCGCATCATCGACATCACGCTCTCCAACTGCGTTAACTCCGGCCTGCGCCGCGTCTTTATCCTCACGCAATACAAGGCGCTCTCGCTGAATCGTCAGATCCGAGAAGGCTGGAACATTTTTGGCCGTGAAATCGGCGAGTTCATCGAAATCCTGCCCCCCATGCAGCGGGTCAGCCAGAACTGGTACATGGGGACCGCCGACGCGGTCTATCAGAACATCTATTCCATCGGCTCGGAGCAGCCGAAGTACGTGATCATCCTTTCCGGCGACCACATCTACAAAATGAATTACGAGCGCATGCTCCGGCAGCACCGTGACGCCGGCGCCGACGTCACCGTCGCTACCTTGACCACCGACCCGGCCAACTGCCGCCATTTCGGCGTCGTCGATATCGATCACGAAAATCGCATCACCAACTTTTTGGAAAAACCACAGCAGACCGAGCTGCGATCGCCTTACGACGCAACGAAAATCTCAGCTTCGATGGGCATTTATATTTTCAACACCGACGTGTTGATTCCGGTGCTGCTCAAGGATGCTGAAGATCCCGATTCCAGCCACGATTTCGGCAAGAATATTCTCCCCAAAATGCTGGGCGACTACCGCGTCTTCGCTTTCAATTTTGTCGACGAGAATAAAAAGGAAGCGCTCTACTGGCGCGATGTGGGCACGCTCGAAGCATATTACGAAGCCAACATGGACCTGGTGTCAGTCTCTCCCGTTTTCAATCTTTACGATGAGGCCTGGCCCATTCGCACCCACCAGCGCCAGTATCCGCCGGCAAAATTCGTGTTTGCCGAGAGCGGACGCATGGGCCACGCCCTCGATTCGCTGATTTCTTCCGGCTGCATCATTTCCGGCGGCTCCCTGAAGAATTGCGTGGTGTCGCCGGATGTCCGCGTCAACTCCTACACCGAAATCGAAGACAGCATTCTGTTCTCGCACGTCAACGTGGGACGCAGTTGCCGCATCCGCAAAGCCATCATCGACCGCGACGTACACATTCCGGAAGGCTCCAGCATCGGCTACGACGTCGAAGCCGACCGCGAGCGCTACTTTGTCACCGACAGCGGCATCACCATCGTGACCCGCGATTACTCCCTGTTCGAGAACCCCGTGGCTGTGGATTACTTCACCAGTGAGTAGGAAAGCAGGTCCCAGGTGTCAGGTATCAGGTCTCAGGAAAACCATGGAAATCCGACGTCGAGAGATTTTCCTGACACCTGAGACCTGACACCTTTCCCTGCTGTAAACTTCTCTACGACCATGTCTCTCAGCCTTCGCCGCCTTTTCAACAAAGAAAAGCAGGAGCGCCGCATCCTGCGCCAGATCGAACGCACCGGTGATCAACTCCAGCCCGAGTATCATCGCCCGACGCCCGAGTGTCCGCACCCGGAGCGCTGGCGCATGTTCGATTCCATGACCGCCGAAGCCGAGGTGCTTGAATTCCTGCGCACCGTCGTCACCACCATTAAGCCAGAACTGGTGGTCGAGACCGGAACCTTCAGCGGCATCAGCACTCTCTGGATCGCCGAAGGATTGAAAGCCAACGGACGCGGGCGCGTCATCACCTGCGAGTTCGACCGGGAGATCTACGAGAACGCGAAGGCGCGAATCCAGGCTTCTGGACTCGCCGACTGGATCGAACTGCGCAATGAGTCAAGCCTCGACATGAAAGTCGAGGGCACCATCGACCTTTTTTTCAGCGACAGCGATATGCCCATCCGCGAGCAGGAAATTCGCCGCTTTCTGCCGCAGATCAATCCCTATGGTTTGATCCTGATGCACGACGCCAGTTCGCATTTGAAGATCGTCCGCGAGGCCGCACTCAAATTCGAACAAGATGGGCTGATCTCGGCCGTGTTATTGCCAACTCCGCGCGGCCTGGTGGTGGCGCAGAAACGAGAAGGAAGAAAGTAGGGTCAGGACGAAGAGTGTCAGGGATTGGTATCAGGGATTCGTATCAGGGTATCGCTTTAGCGATACCGCAATTTCCTCAAAATCACACGCCCCTTCAGGGGCGGGGCCGCCCTAGTTCAGCTTGAGCCGAACAGTGTGGGCAAGCTTCCTCTGCTGTTGGTCGCAGCTGTAAAGGAAATCGGCACCAAACTCGATTGCTGCAGCCACGTGTAACAGATCTGCGGTGCGGACGCCCATTTTGGCGGTTGTCTGTTGGGACAGTTGCCTTGCCCGCTCAAAGATCCGTTCCGGCAACCCCCGAAGCTGGAACAGCCCTTCGCGGAGGTCCCTTTCGAAGTTGCTCAACGCAGAGTTTGCTTCCACCGGCGTGGCTTGTTTTCGAAAGACCCGCAAACCAAAAGCATTGACGACTTCAAGTTCGCACAAGACACTCACCAAGCGGTCCCCGGAGGAAGCCTGCATGGTGCGTAAGGCGGCGGTGGAATTAGCGTCCGGGATGTAGAGAGATACAAGAAAACTAGGATCGGCGTAAATTTTCAATACCGGTCCCGATCGGCGGATATCAAATCCGCCCCACTAACCGCCATCACCTTGTCGCCGAAGATGGAGCGCATGCGGGCGCGAAAATCAGGCATTTCCTTCGTGCCTTCCGCGCGCTCCGGCACCAGGCGGGCGATCACGCGCCGGCGCTTGGTGATTTGGATCTCCTCACCTTTCAGCAAGAGGCGTTCAATTTTCTTGAACTCGTAACGGAGGTCCCGTACCGAGGCTTTCGTCATGTGATACATAATAGCATCACAAGCCGCTCTTTGCAATCCGTGTGTCTCCCGCCGCCCCTAATGCTTCACCATGTCGTCCGCCAGCAAATGCGCCTTCTCGGCCAGCGTGCTTGCTCTTCGCAAATCGCCTTCCTTCAACGCTGTCCGCGCACCGTCCATATAGTTGCGGATCTGCCCCGCCGTCTCCTGCTGTCGCGCGTCCAGCGTGCGTCCCGTCAGCTGTTTCAGTTGGTCGTCCGTGGAACCCAGCAACTGATCCGCGTTCTGGCGCTGGCGGGCGGCTTCCGAGGGAGTCATGCCGGGCGCAATCTGCGCTCCAGGTTCGCGCGCTCCACCTTGGCGCACCACAATCTTCCGCGGAGCACCTTCCGGCGTTGGCGCGGGCGTCGGTGCGGGCGTCGGTGCGGGCACGGTGTGCTTGCGGCGTTTCGTGGTTCCGCTCGCCGCGCCAGTGCTCGCCGCGGTAGTCTCCGTCTTCCCCTTCTCCGTCGCCGCGCCCTCCGATGCTTTTTCCCCCGCCGCCGGCCTGGTCTGTGCGGGAGCTTGCTCTGCCGGAGCCGTGGCCGGGGCGGGAGTTTGTCCAGCAGAATTCGCGGAGCCCGCCGCGTCCTGTTGCCGGGAGCTTTCTCCCGCAACCGGGAAACTCAGGCAAAGAGCAATCGCGAGTGCACAGGCAAGCCGCATGATGGTTCCAACAGAATTGTTCCCCACCGTTGCCAGGAACGCAAGCGGCCGGGGGATAGGCGCGCGGCCAAAAAAACGGAGGAAGCAGGTTTCGCTTCCTCCGTTGTATTCTTCCGACGTTACCTTACGGCGCTTACTGCTTCTTCACTGGTGGTTTCTTGGCACCAGTCTTTGCCGCGGGAGCCTTCTTTGCCGCTGCGGCCTTGGCCTTCCTCTCCGATTCTCTGCCGCCAATCAGAGTCAAGGCATCAGCAGCATTGAACGGGTAGGTCCGCGCCGACGTTTCGGTTTCGCCCTCAGCCTTCGCTTTCAAGGTGATGTCCACGCGGCGATTGCTCGCCCATTGGATCACCTGCATATTGCGCAGCACCCGGGCCCGTTCCTCTTTCGTCAGTTCGGTGCTCGCTTCGACCGACGCCTTAACCTCTGCGGCGGTCATGTTGTGCTGTTTGCCGAAGGCTTTGGTTGCGAGGTTGGCTTCGGGTATGCCATTCTCGATCAGGAAGCTCTTGACGCGCGCCACACGACGCTCGGAGAGAGCTTGGTTATAGACATCGGAACCACGCACGTCGGCGTGTCCTTCCAGGGTCAGGTGAGCATCCGGCACGGCCGCAAGATACTTCTTGAAGTCCGTGGCCAGCACCACCAGGGTTTGCTCCTGACTCTTAACCAGGCCGGCGTTGGGGTCTTTCTCCGTCGGTTTGGCGGTCACGAAATACACGCTGTGCAGCGCGAGCCGTGCCTCCAGGACCTTGTCCACCACTGGCGCCGGAGGTGGTGGCGGGTTGTTTACCGTCACCGAGTTCGAAGCCGAGGCGGTCAAGCCGCGGGAGTCGGTACAGGTCGCGCTCACCGTCGCCGTACCTGCGGAAGCGCCGGTAGTGCTGAGCGTCGCGGAGTTGCCGCTGCCCATTACGCTACCCGCGCTCGAGGTCCAGTTGCCCACCACGACGGTCGCGTTGTCAGGACTGGTACACGAGCAGGTGATGGTCGAGGACGTTCCGATCTCGACCGTTGCCGGATTCGCCGAGCAGGAAATCTGCGGCGGATTCAGCGGCTTCACGGTGAAGTTTGAGGTGCAACTGGCCGTGCCGTTCTTCTTGGACCTGGCATCGGTCACGGTGGCGGTGACGGTGTAGCCGCCGGGCGCCGCGCCGGCGGTGTCGATGGAAGCGCCGGTGTCTTTCCCTTGGATCTTGCCACCGCTGCTGGCCCAAGTGTAGGCCAGTGTGTGCTTGGGGTTGAAGTTGCTGGCGGAGACGGTTGCGTGCAGCGGCTCACCTACCAGGACTTCGCTGTGGTCGATGGAGCAGGCCGCCGCCACCGGGACCTCGGGAGCTCCGCCAAAATTGAGCACCAGACCTGTGGTCAGCCGGGCGCCGTTGAAAGTCTGACGCGATAACCCGGGGTCGGAAGGAGGCACATTGGCGGAAAAGTTTACGCGCTCCAGTTGGTAGTCGGCTTCAAACAGGCGGATCGAGACCTGCTTCCAGAACTTAAGATCCATACCGCCGCCAAGAACCGCGGCCACGCCGGTGGTGGCCTGGTTGAAATTCGAGTCGAAGCGGTCAATTCCGATCAGCGTGTGCACGAAAAAGTTCACACCCTCGCCGCGAAAGGTGAGCTTCGGTCCAACCGTGAATGCGTTGTTATTGTAGGTGCTGTTCCAGTTCCCGCCCCAGTTGCCTTCGAGCGACAGATTGTTGGTGAAGTTGTAGGAGACATTGGTCCCCAACCCCTTCGGCGAAGAGGGCGCCTTGTACGCCACTGGCGGTACGCTGTTATCGGGAAGGTTGCCGCCCGGGTTCCACCACTGATAACCAATGAACCACTCCGCCTTAGGCACCGTATCGTCCGACTGTGCTTTCAGCAAAGCCGGCGACGCAATCAGAACGACGGCCAGGGCGAGCGCGACACGCGCGCATCTCCGGTAAGTCTGTTGACAAAGTAACATTGAGCTCCTCCGAATCAAGTCCACTCCAAGTTATTTAATAGAACTGGAATCAATAAAGCCTTACGGCTCGCACGGATAGGGTGCAACTGGGAACATCGAATTCTACAGCAACCGGGCATCTTTGCAAAATAGAAGAATTCGTGTCGGACCTAATTTATAGCCATCGCCAGCCCTCGCGCCTTATCTCAAATTGATATGCTGCATTCCGGGCCGGGTTGCGGGGCGGCGCGCTTCCCTGAATAATGCTGATTGGGCCCAGACTGGGAAGATCGCAGGAATATGACACAGGAACGCGTGCTGATAGTCGAAGACGAAGAGAACGAGCGCACCGGGCTGGCCGAACTGGTCTCGGGATGGGGCTATCGCACCGACACGGCGGCCGACGGCGTCGAGGCTCTGGAAAAAATCTCCGCCTTCGCTCCGTCCATCGTGATCACCGACGTGAAGATGCCCCGCATGGGCGGCATGGAACTGGTGGAGCGCCTGGCCGACATGGCGCAGTCGATTGCGGTGGTGATGGTAACGGCCCAGAAGGCAACCGACACCGCATTTCACGCTGGCCGCCTGGGCGTGCAGGACTATATCGAGAAACCCATCGACTTTCGGCGGTTGCGCTCCATCCTCACCAACATCGGGGAGATCCTGAACACCCGCACCGAAAACGAATCGCTGCGCCGCCGCTTGCGCGACAAAGGAGCGCTCGGGCTGCTAGTCGGCGCCTCCGCTCCAATGCAGGAAATTTTCCGGCTGATCGAATTGGTGGCGCCGAGCACGGCCTCGGTGTTGATTACCGGGGCGAGCGGAACCGGCAAGGAATTGGTGGCGCGCACCATTCACGATCTGAGTCCGCGGCGCAACAAGCCTTTCTTCCCCATCAATTGTGCGGCGATTCCCGAGACGCTTATCGAGAGCGAAATCTTCGGCCACGAAAAAGGAGCCTTCACCGGCGCGCTGGAGCGCCGTACCGGCTGCTTCGAATTGGCGGAAGGCGGCACGCTGCTGCTCGACGAGATTGGCGAGATGCCGGTGGGTACGCAGGCCAAGCTGCTGCGCGTGCTCGAAGACCACAAACTGCGGCGGCTGGGCAGCAAGGTCGAAACTTCGGTGGATGTGCGCGTGCTCGCCGCCACCAATAAAGTTCCCGACGATGCCGTGGCCAATGGAGAACTGCGCGAGGATCTTTATTACCGCCTCAACGTCTTCAATATTCACATGCCGGCTCTGCGCGAGCATAAGGAAGATATCCGGGAGTTAGTGAAAAGCCTGCTCGCGGATATGAACCTGAAGCACGATCGCAAGGTGGCTGACGTGAGTGAGGCCGTGCTCAATATTTTTCAGACCTACTCGTGGCCCGGCAATGTGCGCGAGTTGCGCAACACGCTGGAACGCGCCGTAATCGTCTGCGAAAGCGGGCTGGTGGAAACCAAGCACTTGCCGCCGGGCTTTGGACAGAGTGTGCGACAGGTGGTGAACGATCCCGATGCCGTGCACTTGGGCGTGGGCACGACCGTCGGGGAAGCGGAGAAGTTGCTCATCCTGAAAACTCTGCAGGCGACTAGCAACAATAAAACCCGAGCCGCCGAGATACTCGGCATCAGCCTGAAGACGCTGCACAACAAGCTGAAAGAATATGGACGGCCCCAGGATGCGGTTATGGCTGCGGAGGAGTGAAAAGGGCAGGTCTCAGGTGTCAGGTCTAGGGTGTCAGCGAGCACAAGGATCTTCCTGAGACCCGAGACCTGAGACCTGACACCTGCTTTTCGATGACTCGCAAATTCACCATCGTTTTCGTGATCACCACGCTGTTTACGGCGCTGGTGGTTGCCTTTTCCTGGATTTACCTCTCGCAACTGTTGCGCCAGCGCCTGCTGTGGGCGGATGAAACCGCTTACCAGCTCACCAATCAACTGGAGTACGCTGCATCCAAAGCGGTGCCCGATCTCACCAGCACGCGGGTGGACACCAACAATCCCAAGGCGTTGCGCACCGCCATCACCAATTACTTGCAGACCGACGCCAACCTGAACGACATGCTGGAATCAGTGGTGGGAAATTCTCGCATCATCTACGATGCTGCCGTCATTGATCCGAATGGAGTCGCGATTCTCAATACCAATCCCGCTCTGAATGGCAAGCCGATTCCGGAGCGTCCGCGTTTGGCCGTGTTGCGCGATGCCGGCTTCCGGCGCCAGTTGCGCTTACTTTATGGTCCAGCCACCGTTTATGACGTGAGCATTGGCCTGGAACTCGATCGCCAGGCATTCGGCAGCGTGCGGGTAGGAGTGAACACAGTTTTTCTGCGCAACGAACTGACGCCGAACCTGCAGAAGGCGGTTTTCTTTTCGGTAGTCGCAATTTTCTGTTCGCTGCTGCTGGCGGCGGTGGTCTCGAATGTCGCGCTCGGCCCCTTGAAGGCCATCGCCCGCAATCTTGACAGCGCGAGTGCCGGAGATCTGTTGTCTACCGAAGAGTCTGGTTCGGAGGACGAGGTTGGCCTGGTGTCGCTGAAAATCGCTCACCTCGGCCGGCAGATTCGCGACACCAACCAGATTTTTTCCGCGTTGAAAGACAACGTCGAACAGGTCATGACCAAACTGCAGGATGGGCTCATGCTGTTCACCCGCGATTCGCGGGTGGTGCTGGTGAGCGCCTCGGCGGAAAAGTTTCTGGGACGCCCGCGCCGTGAAATTCTGGGCCACAGCGCGGAAGAAATTTTTTCCGATGGAACGGTTCTGGGCGCGGTGGTTCTGCCCGCCTTCCAGAAACAGCGACCGCTGGTGCAATACGAATTCGACGCTGCCGATGGCCGCCGGGTGCAGGTGTCGCTCGACTTCATTCAGGAAAAGGGCACGCCGATTGGCGCGCTGCTCACCATGCGCGATGCCGAATCGGTGCGGCGCATCGAGGATGAGATAGAAATTTCGCGCCGCCTTTCCGCCAGCGGACGTCTTACCCGCGGCGTGGCCCACGAAGTGAAAAACCCCATCAACGCCATCGTGCTGCACTTGCAGTTGCTACAAAACAAGCTGCAGCAGGACGATCCCGAAACCCGCCGCCACATGGACATCATCGGCAATGAAATCCACCGTCTCGACCGCGTCGTGCAAATCCTGGTGGACTTCACCCGTCCTCGTGATTTGCGCCTCGAGGACGTGGACCTGCGCAAGATTCTGGAGAGTGTATCGGCACTGGCCGCACCCGACGCCAAACGTCACGGCGTGCGCATTGTGGTGGAAGATGTGCTGGAACCCGCGGACGACGCGCTCCTGGTTCGAGTCGATTCCGATCTGATGAAGCAGGCGATCTTAAACCTGGTTCTGAACGGTGTGCAGTCCATGACCGCCGGAGGGACGCTAACCCTGAAAGCGCGGCGCGACGACGGCATGATTCTCGCCGAAGTCCTGGACCAGGGCTGCGGCATTCCGCCCGAGGCGCAGGAGAAAATCTTCGAACTGTACTACACCACCAAAGAAGACAAAGGTGGAAGCGGAATCGGCCTGGCGCAAACCTACCAGATCATGCAGTGGCATTATGGCTCGGTGGAATTCGATTCCATCGTAGGAACCGGCACCACCTTCCGCTTGCGGCTCCCGGCAGCGGTAGCGAGACCCGATCGCCGGGAAGAGATGACAGCCTGATGACCATCGACGAGTGCCGGCGCTTTTACTCCGAAGAAGTACGGCTCGCAGGCAGCGTTAATTCGCCCGCGCTGGTCGAGGCATTCGCGCGCGTGCCGCGGGAACGAGCGCCAAAGTTGGTCATCGTAGTCAGAGTCAGAGTCAGATCAGCGTTATCGCTGCAGGTCGACGGTCTGGGCAAGACGGAAGTTGAGTCGCCGATCGACTCCGAAAACAACATTTCTATCTTTCTGGCTGCCGCCAGAAGACGTGCCGACAGCCGGGCTTCGTTCTTCGCGCGGACCGCCTTTGGCGAAGATGCTGGAGGTCTCGATCATCACCGTCCTGCCGCCAACCTCCAAGCTCACCAGCACGATGCGCAGATAGCCCGGTTCAGGCGAGCTTCCAGGCGAACTCCCGCGAGAACCCGCCGAGGGCTTGGCTTCCAGCACACGCCCGGTCGCGGACGTGCCGCGGGCGACGAGCGTCTGGCCGTCGACCACGACCGGCTCATTGATGGCTGCGCTGAAGCTGTCTCCCGCATGCGAGGTCGCGCTCGAAAGCGCGCTCTGCAAGCGCACTGGGATGGGCGTCCCTTCGGGCAGTTTCGTGGCCGATGGAATCAGCGACTGGCTGGGTGAAATTCCAGTCGACTGCGGCTGGCGATCGAAAGGCAGCTTCTGCGAATCGCCCGAGTTCGAGGCGTTGTCCGCCGGAGGCCGGCCGCAAGCGCAGAGCAGGCCAAGCGCCAGCAGGATAACGGAGATGCGATTGGGATGGAACGGCATGGTTAGCCCCAATCAGAATACCAATTCGTGGGCGCTTGCCCCAGTCCCCAAAGCCGCGGAGCGGCGTAAGAATGCAGCCCACGGCGCAAGCCGTGGGAAGGGGGCAAGGAACGCGCAGCCCCGGCGGGGCGAAAGAACGGAATCTAATCCCAGATATACCGCTCGTCGTACGGAATCTGGTTCTTCTTGAGGAAGCCCACCAATTCTTCCTGAAACGAACGCTTCCGGTGGTGCTCCTCCTGGCTCGCAATGTATCGGGACACGGCTGGAACGTTCGACTCGCTCACGCTGAACACTCCATATCCAGTCTGCCAGGCGAAATCTGTATTCCACTTTCCCCGCACCCAACGGGAAGAGTTCGCTTTGACAACGCGCGCCACCTCTGCCACTGAATGCGCGGGACGAATCCGCACCAACATATGAACGTGGTCGTCGGTGCCATTAACAATAATCGCCGCCCCTTGCATTTCGCGGACGATCCCTCCGAGGTAGGCGAAGAGATCGTCGCGAACTTCCGACGTGATTAGAGGACGCCGCCCCTTCGTGCTGAAAATCAGATGCACGACGATGTTTCCAGCCGTGTGCGCCAAGATTTCTCCCCTGGCCCTGACCCTACCGGAATCGCTCCGCATTGGCTGTGACTTACGACAGCACGTGTTTGTGACAAATCCCAAAGCCGGCGGAGCGGCCCCCACCTCGGCGAGGTAGTCGGACCGCGCTTCTTGCGCGCCGCCGGGGCTTGCTCTTCTCTCACTTCCTTCCCACGGCTTGCGCCGTGGGCTTCATTCTTACGCCGCTTTGCGGCTATTCTGGTTGCGGGAATCAGCACCGTGGCAGGAGCATCCCGTGAAAATGTCTTTGAAGCGCCACGCGCGCATGCGTTTGAACATCTGGCCGCCATTTCTCGGCGCCGGAATCTACATCACGCGACTCGCACCCGGCTGGAAAGAGATTGATGTGGAAATGAAACTGCGCTGGTGGAACGCGAACTACGTTGGCACCCACTACGGCGGGTCACTCTACTCCATGGCCGACCCGTTCTTTATGGTCATGCTGATTGAGAATTTGGGCAAGGATTACATCGTCTGGGACAAGGCAGCCACCATCCGCTTCAAGAAGCCGGGACGCGGAAAGGTTACCGCCAGCTTCCGGCTGTCCGAAGAGCAGATCGGCGAAATCAGGCACGCTCTCGATTCCCAGCCGAAGATCGAGCGCGTGTTCACGGTTGAGGTTAAGAACGAATCCGGGGAAGTCGTTGCCGAGGTTGAAAAGTTGCTGCACATCCGAAAGAAACCCTCCGCCTGAGTCTCTCGCGGGTTCCGAACTGGGCGCTTGGGCTCGCCCAGATTGGCATTCCTTCAGGAATGGCCACCCGCCGGATTCATCACAAATTTGATGTGATGGCTCGCACTTATCGGTGATCTGTTTCGCACTACACTTTTCCCCAATCAGGCTAGCTCGGTTCATTCGCGGAAAAGGCTGGTCTAACTTTTTCCCGGCTCGGAATCGGCGCGCGGTCAAAGGTGTCAGGTCTCAGGCCTTAGAACTTTTCTTTCCCGAGACCTGACACCTGAGACCTGAAATCCTCGCCATGAACGTTGTGACCCAATTCCCGGCGGCACGCGATTACGGTCGCGATCTGCGATTCCAGGCAATGTTTGAAGGAGCCGCGATCGGAATCGCTATTTGCCAGCTCGATGGCCGGATTCTGGAAGCGAATCCCGCACTCGGCAGAATGCTCGGCTACAGCCCTCCGGAACTGACGGGCGCGCACGCTGCCGAACTTTTTCCTGGGCTTCATCCCGAACTTCATCCCGAACCTCTTCCGGAAATGGGCGGCGAAGCTTATCCCGTCGATTTCGCTCCCAACGCCAACGAAAGATCGCTGCGCGAACTCATGCGGGGCGAGCGCGGCTCTTTCGAATTCGAAAAACGCTACCGGCGCAAAGACGATTCCGAGCTCTGGGGACATCTCACGGTATCGCTTGGCCGCGACCCACGCCGGCAGCCCGCCTTCCTGATCGCGATGCTGGCAGACGCGACCGAGCGCAAGCGAGTGGAAGAACATCTCCGCGAAGCCGAGAAGATGGAAGCCATCGGGCGGCTGGCGGGAGGCATTGCGCACGACTTCAATAACCTGCTAACCGGCATTCTGCTCTACTGCGACCTGCTGATCGCTGGATTGAAGAGCGCCGAACTAAAGAGCGCTGCATCAAAGGGCGGCGGATTGAAGAGCGGCGATCTGGCGAGCTCTGCGGTGGGGAGCGATGGATGGAAGCTGAGCGAGTTATGCCAGCACGTTGAAGAAGTCCGTATGGCGGGCGAGCAAGGCGCGGCGCTGACCCAGCAACTCCTGGCGATCGCGCGCAAACAAGCCGCCGAGCCGCGGCCCATCCTGATCAATGAAGTCGTGGCTTCCACGAAAAATCTGTTGCAGCGGCTGATTGGCGAACAGATTGAACTGGTCGTCGTGCTAGACGACGTCCTGGACGACGCGCTTGACTCTGCCCTCGCTCCCCGGCCCGCCGCCGGACTTGTGCTCGCCGATCCGGGGCAGTTGCGGCAGATCCTGTTGAACCTGGTGCTGAACGCTCGCGATGCCATGCCGCTCGGCGGAAAGATCAGGCTGAGCACGCGGGCCGCGGAATTTCCCGCTGCGGAAACTCCCGGAGACGCTGATCCCAAGCGCCCCCGCCGTGCCGTTTCGCTCGCGGTGAAAGACAACGGCTGCGGTATGGATGCGGAAACTCGCGCCCGCCTGTTCGAGCCCTTTTTCACCACCAAGAATCCCGGAGAAGGAACCGGCCTGGGCCTGGCAACGGTCGACCGCATCGTCAGTGAAGCGGGAGGAAGGATCCAGGTAGAGAGCGAACCAGGGCGCGGCACCTCGATCGAAGTGTTTTTTCCAGCGATCGAGTCTTCGGCCGGCGAGTCTTCGACAAGGCAGCTTCCCACCGGCATGCTTTCGAATCTGCCGAGCCCGCCCATGGCGCGGCCGTCCGCGATCGAGGTCGTTCCTGAGACCGACCGTAAAACAATTTTACTGGTGGATGACCATCCCGCCGCCCGCAAATCCATGCAGCGCTTCCTGCTGGATGCCGGTTACCGGATTCTGGCTGCCTCCAACGGCAAGGAAGCGCTGAAAATCTTCGCCGAAGATTCCGGCGCCGCCGATCTGCTGATCGCCGATTGCAGGACGCCTGGGATGAATGGGCAGGAACTCGCGGAAACCCTGCTGCGGCAAAAGCCGGACCTGAAAGTCCTGTTGATTTCCGGCTACCAGGACGCGCCCATCGGATCCGCAGCCGGCGCGGTTGCCATGATTCGCAAACCATTCTCCGGAAGAACTCTGATCGAACGTGTAGTTGAAGTACTGCAATTGTAGCGCCAGGAGATTCGTCATGTTCACTGCATCATCCGCTGCCGTCCTCAACCATAGCCATCCTCATGCTCAGAACCATCCCCGGCAAATTGAGGGAGCGAACTTCTTAAACCTGCTCATCGTGGACGATGACCGCACCATTCGCGACTCCTGCCGCGAGGTGGCGCAGTCGCTCGGATTCAACACGCAGGTGGCGGAATCCGCCGAACAGGCCTACCGCCTGCTCGACAGCTCGAGCACCGACGCCGTGCTCCTGGACTTACGCATGCCCAGCGCAGGCGGCCTGGAAGCACTGCACGCGATCAAGAAGCATCGCGCCGACGCGCTGGTGATTGTGGTTACCGGCTGCGGCACGGTGCAGTCGGCAGTGCAGGCGATGAAAGATGGCGCCTACGACTACGTCACCAAACCCTTCAGCATGGAAGAACTGCGCCTGCTGCTGGAGCGCGTGGCCGGTCATCTGCGCCTGAAGACCGAGAGCCGCGTGCTGCGCGAAGCCATCAAGTCGCGGCAAGGGTTCGGCAACCTCGTCGGGCGCGCGCCGGATATGGAGAAGCTCTACCGCATCATCGCCAAAGCCGGCCAGAGCGTGCATCCCGTGCTGATTCTGGGCGAGAGCGGCACGGGCAAGGAACTGGGGGCCAAGTCCATTCACTTCGCCGGCCTCTACCGCAACAAGCCCTTCATTCCGGTCGACTGCGGTTCGCTCGTCCCCACCTTGATCGAAAGCGAATTGTTCGGCCACGTGCGCGGCGCGTTCACAGGAGCCACGAATCCAAAAGACGGACTGCTGGCCATCGCCGAAGGCGGCACCGTATTTCTCGACGAGATTGGCGAGCTGCCCGTCGACTTGCAGGCCAAGCTGTTGCGCGCGATTCAGGAGAAAGAGATTCGTCCGGTGGGAAGCGTGAAGCGCGTCCCCATCAACGTGAGGATTCTGGCCGCTACCAATCGCGATTTGGAACGCGCCGTGACCGAGGGCACGTTCCGCCGCGATCTTTTTTTCCGGCTGAACGTGTTGACGCTGCGGCTCCCCGCGTTGCGCGACCGCAGGCAAGACATTCCGCTGCTGGTGGCACATGTCCTCGAGCGCATCGGGCGCGACGCCGGCATCGAAAAGACGATCTCGGACGAGGCGCTCAAGGCGCTGATGAATTACGACTGGCCGGGCAACGTCAGGGAGTTGGAGAACGCGCTGGAGAGGGCATGTGCCCTCAGCAGCGCGCACGAAATTCAGCTGCGCGATCTCCCTACCCATGTCCACAGCGCGCCCGTCGACTTGATCGCGATGAGCCAACCCGCCAATGGCATCGTGCCCATGGCGGAACTGGAGAAACAAACCATCCTGAACGCGCTCACGCATGTCAACGGAGACAAAATGCTGGCGGCGCGACTGTTGGGCATCGGCAAGACCACGTTGTACCGCAAGCTCAAAGAGTACGAGTCCGTGAATTTGTAATTAGTGATTTGGCAATTACAAATTATCCCAGTCCCAAAATTGAGCTGCCGGGACGAGCGCCGGTGCCAGAACGGGAGTTCAGCCGGAAGCCGAGCGCATAACTCATTTATTTTCAGAAAAAGACAATTGGCCCGGAAGTTGCGATGGATTCCGCATGATCCTTCTGGTGACGCCGAGCGAGCAGGTATCCGAGTGCGTCCGGGCGCTGCATGCCGCGACGGGTGAGGAAATCGTGGTAGCGGAAACTCTGGCACGTGCCACCACACTCTTGCGGATGGAATGCTACCTGGCCGTGGTGCTCGATCAGTATCTGCTCGAAGCTCAGCCGCGCGAAGCCGTGACCACGCTCGAGCACCTGGGCAGCGCCGTCCCGGTGCAGGTCAATCTGGCGATCAGCGCCCTGGATCGTCTGGTGCGTGAGGTGCGGGAGGCCATGCAGCGCCGCCAGCGTGATGAAGTGAGGGCCCGCCAAGTGGCCATCGGCAGGCTCCAATGTGAATTGAACGGCACGGTCACGGCCTTGTTGCTCTCCATTGAACTGGCCCTCGAAACCACCGGCCTGCCTTCGACGGCCACCGAAAAGCTTCGCTCGATTCACGCACTGGTGAAAAAACTCTGGAAGCAATTAGAGACCACGGGCACAAACGGAGAGCCCGAACGGGCGGCACACGTCTAATCGTCCCAGCCTACAGCGGAAAAAATCGGCGTTGCACTTGATTTTGGGTGGCGCAGCGGTTTACCGCTGCGGTCCGAATCCTCAATTCAGTACGCTTTAGGCGCTGAGGGGGAGAGTGCGAAGCGGGAAACTCTTTCCGCAGCCTGTTCAGGCATGCTGGCAATTGCGTCGGCGTCAACGCGCCTTCAAGCACTGGATCCTAGAAATGAGAGTTTCACCATCGGCTCTTCTGATCTAGATCCATCTCAAACATTTACAAATCTTTGCCCAAACTATTCGCAAGGCCAGCTCGCCGGCTGCGTTCTTCAGCAAAGGAACGGAGGTTTGTAATGGAGAACCGAACGACAGTGTTTTACGTGGACGACAATCCTAAATCCAGCCGATTGCTCACAGGTGTCCTTGAAGCCTGCGGGTTCCGAGTAATCACAAAAAATGACCCCATCGAGGCGCTAGCGCTTTGCCAGCGAATCCGTTTTGATCTGGTGCTTCTCGACTACGAAATGCCTGCGATGTCGGGTTCAAAGCTGGCCCAGGAGATCAAGTACCTGGTGCCGGATGTTCCCGTGGTCCTGCTCTCTGGCCGCACGACTCTGCCGTCCACCGAACTGGCGTTTGTGGATGCTCACTTCGGGTTTGGAACCTCCCTCGACGATCTCCTGTGGACAATGCGCATATTGACGCGCCCAAAGGTGTTCACGATGAAGGATCAGCGAGCAGATCAGCGAGCAATGACCCAGTGGGCGGATTCAACCTGAAGAAAAATGCGCGGGTGCCCCACTCATCGCGTTCTTTGCGATGAGTGGGATGCCGAGAGAATATTCCCGCTGCAGATCGCGTTGCACCGACCACGTACGATTCTGGCGCTGCGCGCCCTTCAGGCGGGCGCGCATGTCCCACACTCCGGTACTGCCGCCCCTCGCTCTGGGCGGACTGGGCGAGCGCCCCAAAGATGGCTTCTGTCGGCAATAATCTGATCCCACGGAACCACCGCCGACTTCCAGGTGGCAATCACTTCCTGGTAAGTTTTGCGGCACAGATAATCGAATCGGTCGTAGCCGTTTTCAAAGTAACGAGTCACCAACTCTGAAAGAGTTCCGTCCTCAATCCTGCCCAACGCGAACTTGTGACTGAGATTTGTGATCTCAGGTAATACAGTTCCATCTTCGCGCACCACCAGCTTCTTGATTTCCTTGGCAACACGGCGGTGGCATCCTGCCCCGTTGCAGACGTAGGCTCCGCAAGGATGGGCCAACAGAAATTGACGGCTGACTCCAACCAGGCTGCAGATCATGCCGGTCGCCCGGTATGAGTTCGCCAGATCGGAGAGCTGCATCAGCAATTGGTTCATCTGGGCGTTCGTGAGGCATTGATCCAGAATCTCAATGCCGCGCCCGAGCCTGAGCAGGGGTTGCACACGAAACTGAGTGGCGCCGTTTCTGGCGGCCCATTCCGCGAGGAATGGCAACAGATGCAAATTGGCTTGTGAAATCGAGCTGATGACCGTAAGCGGAATGCCGGCTTCGACCACTGTGCGAACGCCTCTTTCGGTGGTCCGGAATGCGCCCGATGAATTGCGGAAGTAATCATGGAAGGCGGCGTCTCCATCTACGCTTATGTTTACCCGGGCGCCCGCCTCACGCAGCCACGCGGCGTGACGCTCGGTGAGCAGTGTTCCATTCGTGCACACCGTCAATTGCAGGCGCAGCGATGCCGCTGTCCGCAGAACTTCTTCGATCTCGCGGTAAAGCACCGGTTCGCCACCCGTCAGATAGAGCGCGCCGATACCCAATTGCGAGCACTCCGACATCGCCCGAACCACCAGGTCCACGGGCAATCGTTCTTCGCGCGTGGGACCGCCATCCATGTAGCAGTGACGACAGGTAAGGTTACAGCGTCCCAGAAGGTGAAGCATCAGAGTGGCCGAGCTGGCGTTACCGGTTTCCGAAGAGAATTCCATGTTCCCCTCTGCCTGATTCGCATTTGAATGACTTGCATTCTCGGCGGGAGCACGTGAGTTTTCCCGCCGAGAATTCTTGCCCTACCCTGACACCTGCTTAGCTTGACTGGTGCCGGGCCCGCGCGAATCAGTGCTCAGCCTTCCGTGCCCGTCCGAGCGATTTGTTGAAGCAGTCCAGGCTGTGGAACTCCCGGGATTTGAACCACTCCCCAATGCGGCCGGGGTGGGCGGGTTCCAAAGTCTCCTCCATCGAAGATGTAGGTGACGTCGACGGAAGCGCCACCCTTCAGTCCTTCCGGCTTTAGTGCAGCGCCGGCAACGTGCTCCACCAGTTGAGCGGAGATCTGCGCGGCGGCTTCTTTGCTGAGCGTATCGGCGAGTTCCAGCAAACGTCCGCTGCCGATGACAGAACGCAAAGCTTCAGCATCAATGTTGAGTGTCAACTTGCCAACTTCTCTGTTTTCCATGAATAGTCTCCTTAATGTTGTCGTTGTCGGGACAACCCCGATCGGCGCTCATCTGAGAGCGGAGCGAACCAACGGGGATGGACGTGCTCGTGTTCGATCTGCCCGGAATCCGCCCTATTCCAACAGCAGCCTTCTTATCGTAGGAATAGTGCTGAAAGCAGGGGCAGCGTTTCATCGTGTCAGGCAAAAGGCCGTGGAAAAAATCCGGCGACCGGGACGGCCGCGCGATTTAAGACCTACTTGCAGGGATGTCCATGGGAATAAGCTATAGTGCTACCGTGCCGGGCAAGTTGTAGGCTCATGGGGGCCAATCATGGCGACCGCGCTCAGGCCGCTCAGTACTGGAGAACTGCTTGACCGTGCGTTCTCCCTTTATCGCAGACACTTTCCTTTGTTCTTGGGAATCTTCGCGCTCCCCCATCTTTTCGTCTTTGCGTTCCAATGCCTGGCGCTTGCATTTCAACTTCCAGGAAGAGGGGCTCCTCAGACGACGTTGGTTTGGAGCTTGGGAACGATCCTGTTAAGCGCGGTATTCTCTGCCGTCTCTCAATCCGCCACCGTGATCGCGGTTTCGCAAGTTCACCTCGACCGACCCGCAAGCGTGATGGATTCATTTTCGAAAGTGAAGAACCAGATTTTCGGCGTGATCGCCCTTTCACTTACCGTAGCATTTCTCGTGGGCTTGGGATGTATTGCCTTGATCGTGCCCGGCGTCTTGCTGGCGGTGCGGTGGTCCCTGGCCGTCCCCGCGAAGGTTCTGGAAAGCAAGGGCATTGGAGGCGCGATGTCTCGCAGCTCCCAACTTAGCCACGGCGATCGCGGCCGCCTCTTCGTCATCTGGATCTTGTTTCTTGCGCTCAACCTCGGATTAGGCATGCTTCTGCGCTGGCCTGTCGAAGTCGCGGCGGGAGTTAAATCGTTAGCCGCATTGCAGCACGTTGCGGTTGGATGGCGCGTCCATCGCGAATCGCGACGTTCATTTCGGGATGCCTGGTCGGCCCGCTGGCGACCATCGCATTCTCTCTCGTTTATTACGACCAACGGGTGCGCAAAGAAGCATTCGACCTGCAACTGATGTTGGAGACTCTGGATGCACCTGCTCTACAGGGTTCCCCGGCATGAAACAGCGGCAACTAGCCCAGGCAACCTAGGCATCCCACTCATCGCGTTCTTGGCGATGAGTGGGATGCCGCGAGAGAAGCTATCTCGTAAATCGAAAAACTCGGCGTCGCACTTTGATTTTGGGTGGCGCACCGGGGTAAATGACATTGTAAGTGACAAATGACCGAACCGCCCGCGCCCGCTTCGCTCGAATCATTTCCCACTCATGGGAGGCCGGGCAGAGTTGGTGGCACCGGCTGCTGTCCCTACGTTAGTTTGACCTGGCTTTCCCAGCGCGATAGTATCGCTATTGTCATGGCCAAGGCGCGCTACCACTACAACATCATGCTCCGGCCCGAACCGGAGGGCGGCTATACCGCCCTCGTCCCGGCGCTGCCGGGTTGCGTGACCTATGGGAAAACTGTGGATGAAGCGCGAGAAATGGCGAAGGACGCGATTTCTGGTTATATAGCAAGTCTGCGCAAGCACAAGGATCCTATCCCCAGTGATGACAATACTTTGGTCGCCTCCTTGGATTTGGAGTACTCCCGCTAAACCGCCGCGTATGGTGGGGCGTTGATCAGTTTTCCGCTCTCTTCCACAGGTTGCCTACGGTTACTACTGGTTTTCGAACGGGTTGGATTGGTATAAGGGAAGCGGCATATGTCGAAACTTCCTGCCGTTAAGCCCCGTCGAGTAATTCAGTTCCTCGAAAAGAGCGGCTTTATTTTGGATCACACGTCGGGCAGCCACTTCATTTTTTACAATCCTGTCTCGCGCCGCCGCGCCGTGGTGCCTCAGCACAATCGCGACTTGCCGAAGGGGACTCTGATGTCGCTGCTGCGAGAGGCAGGATTCACCCGAGAAGAGTTGATTGACTTTCTGGCGGGGAAGTGACGCCGAGAACGTGGGAGAACTCCCTGATGCGTCCTTGCTGACGCGAAGGGTGCGGGGGTCCTTCGACTCCGCAGGGGCTTCACTTCGTGAAGTCCCTGCTCCGCTCAGGATGACAGACTGTTAAGGGTGGCATCTGGGGGCTGGCCGGACTAGCTCGAAACGGGCTTCGGCTGCGGAAAATCCCAAGAAAACTCTTCCCTCGGCACCGCCTTCCACCCTAAACTATAGGGCAATTAGGCCCGAGGGTATTTCCCAGCCCTCGAATCCCCGGGGGTTCTGTGCGCGTACTGGTGACGGCTGATACGTTCAGCGGGGTTTGGACTTACTCGCGCGAACTGGTTTCGGGACTGGTGACCCACGGCGCGCAAGTCACGCTCGTCAGCTTTGGAGAAATTCCTCTTCCTCACCAGACCGCTTGGATGGATGGGCTCCACGGCCTCGAATATCATCCCACCGCGTTTCGTCTCGACTGGATGCAGGAAGGTGTGCAGGATTTCCACGCGGCGCAGGATTATCTGTGCGCCATCGTTCGCGACACGCGTCCTGATTTTCTGCATTTGAATCAGCTGAGCTTTGGAGCTCTGCCGGTGCCGACACCGCGCGTGGTGGTGGCGCATGGCGATGTGGTCACATGGTGGTTGAGCATCCACGAGCACGAGCCGGCGGCGTCGGCATGGATGAAGTGGTATCGCGAGACCATCGTCGCGGGCCTGAAGCGGGCCGAGGCCGTGGTCACCACTTCGCGCTGGATGGAAAAAATGTTGCGCGCCGCTTACGGCAGCGATAACGATAACGACAACGACTTCGAGGGATACGTCATTCCGCCGGGGCGGAATCCCATCTACTTCAATCCGTTTGTGACCAAGGAAGAGTCGGTGCTGGCAATCGGGCGCCTGTGGGATACGGGCAAGCAGGTGGCGTTGCTCACCCAGCACACGCATGCCTTGCCGGTGTGCATTGTGGGAGCGGACAATCCGATTCCCGCGCCGCCGGTGCCGATCCGCGCCGATGTGCGCGTCTCCACCGGCGAACATGAGATTTCGGTGAAGGGAGCGCAGACCGAATCGCAATTGCGCTCGCTTTACAGCAAGTCAACGATTTTTGCGGCGACCTCGCGCTATGAGCCTACCGGACTGGCATCGATCGAGGCAGCGTTTTCGCGTTGCGCGCTCGTGGCCAATGACATCGAAGTGTATCGCGAACTGTGGGGCGACGCGGCTTTGTACTTCGAGCGCAACAATGCCGAGAGCCTCAGCGAAGTGCTCGCGCAACTGGAAGCAGATCGCGAACTCACACGCCTCTACGGGACACGGGCCTACAATCGAGCGCGCGAGCGCTTCACGGCGCGCCGGATGGTGGACGACTATCTGCGGTTGTACCGTCGGTTGCGCACTCCGAAAGTCGCAGTGGCTTGATGGCCGCGCCGCGTAAAACCAAAGCAAAAGTGCAATCGAAAGTGCAGTCGAAAGCGCAATCGGACGCGCTAGAGTCCGCTCGCGGAGCCTCTCCGGTTCTGATCGTGACTGGCGCCAGCCGAGGCATCGGCGCGGCCACTGCCCTGCTCGCCGCCCGGCGAGGTTTCGCGGTCTGCGTCAATTATCTAGGCGAGCAGGCGAAAGCCGCGGAAGTCGTGCGCGCCATCCAGCAAGAAAACGGACGCGCAGTGGCCGTGCAGGCCGACATCAGCTCGGAGCCTGATGTGGTGCGCCTCTTCGAGACCGTCGACCGCGAACTGGGCCAGCTCTCCGCCCTGGTGAATAACGCGGCCACCGTCGAGCGCCAGACTCGACTCGACTCCATGGACGCGGCGCGCATCAACCGCATCTTTGCACTCAATGTCACTGGATCTTTTCTTTGCTGCCGCGAAGCGGTGCGGCGAATGTCGACGCGCCACGGCGGCAAGGGCGGAGCGATCGTCAATGTCTCCTCGGGCGCGGCGCGGGTGGGTTCGCCCGGCGAGTATATCGACTATGCGGCGAGCAAGGGCGCCATCGATACGCTGACTGTCGGTTTGGCAAAGGAAGTTGCTGAAGAAGGCATTCGCGTGAATGCGGTTCGACCGGGGTTCATCTACACCGACCTGCATGCCAAGGGAGGGGAGCCCAACCGGATCGAGCGCGTCAAGAGTTCCGTGCCCATGCAGCGCGGCGGCCAGCCCGAGGAGGTTGCCGGGGCGATCCTATGGCTTCTTTCGAACGAAGCATCGTATGTGACCGGAGCGATTCTGGACGTCACGGGCGGGCGCTAGGTGGGCCAGGTTGCCGCCAGCCCGCCGACGGGAAACAAGGTATCCGTGCCGGAATCGGCGGTTGCCGCATGCTATACTTTTTAAGCATCTTTTCTGTGCGTCATCAGTAGACGGAGGATAGTATCGACAAACGCTTTATCCGCATGAACGAGCGCATCCGGGCGCGAGAAATTCGCGTGATCGGCGACGAAGGGGAACAGATTGGCGTGATGCCTCCCTTCGAGGCGCTCAAGATGGCCCGCGAAAGAAACCTGGATCTGGTGGAGATTTCCCCAACCGCGCAACCTCCGGTTTGCCGCATCATGGACTACGGGAAATTTCTGTACCAGAACGAGAAGCGCGAGCGCGAAGCCAAGAAGAAGCAAAAGACCATTACGGTCAAAGAAGTAAAGTTTCGTATCAACGTGGATGATCACGACTACGAAACCAAAAAGAATCATGTGTTGCGCTTCCTCGACGATGGAGACAAGGTGAAAGCCACCATCTTCTTCCGGGGACGCGAGATGACGCGGCAAAGCCTGGGCCGCCAGATTTTGGAACGTTTGATTAAGGATGTGGAGCAGAAAGCGGTGGTGGAGTTCCGCCCGCGGCAGGAAGGCAATACCCTGCACCTGATCCTGGCGCCCGCTAAGAAGGAAGGCGGAGCGAAAGAGAAGCCGGCTCCTCCGAAATCCGCACCTCCCGCACCGCGAGGCGGCGCGCAGACAGCGTAAATTCAGTCGTCAGTTATCGGTTGTCAGTCATCAGTAAAATCTCGTGCTGCGATCGAATCCGGCGGCGCAAGTCTGATGACGTAACTGAGAACTGACAACTGAGAACTGAGAACTTATTTTTATGCCTAAACTAAAAACCCACAAAGGCGCTGCCAAGCGCTTCAAGAAGACCGGGACGGGAAAGATAAAGCGGCACAAAGCGAACCTCCGCCACATTCTGACCTCCAAGTCCAAGAAGCGTAAGAAACATCTTGGCAGTGCTGTGCTAGTTAGCGACGCAGACTTTAAAAAAGTGATGCGCATGATCCCGTACTAAACGGGAATGGAGCGACGGGCGTCCGCGCCCGTCCATAGCCAAGTCTGCGGAGCGAAACGCACCGCAGCGGCGCGTGAAGAGGTCGGCTTTCAGAAATCCCTAAGGGTAGAAGCCTCCTTACCTCCAGCCGCCATACGAAATAAAAAAGGAGAACCGCAATGCCTCGTGTAAAACGTGGAACCAAACGCCGCGCCAAGCGCAAAAAAATTCTTGAGCGCGCCAGTGGATACTTCCTAACCAAATCAAAACTTTACCGTTCGGCAAAAGAAGCCGTCGACCGCGGGCTGAAGTTTGCCTACTCCGGCCGCAAGCAGAAGAAGCGCCAGTACCGGTCGATCTGGATCGTGCGTATCGGCGCCGCCGCCCGCCTGAACGGACTGAATTACAACCAGTTCATCAGCGGACTGAAGAAAGCCGGCGTGGAACTGGACCGCAAGATTTTGGCGGATTTGGCGGTGAACGACGCTGCCGGATTCGCGAGTCTGGCGGAGCAGGCGAAGAAGGCGAACGCAGCCGCAGCGTAGCAGGTCAGCCGTCCGTTTTCAGTCGTCAGTGTTCATTCGTCAGCTTTCAGTCTTAAGTTAATCTTGTCATCCTGAGCGAAGCGAAGGACCGGCTTTTCTCCCAGTCGGAAGAACCACCGCTCCCTCGCTTCTCTCGGGGACAACAATCGTTATTGAGTAATGTTCAAAAGTAAGGTATTGCTCGAACGATGCCCTACACCGTCCCCCAACTAACCGACTTCTCGGCGGCCGCGCTCGACGAAGCAGTCCGCGAGCTTCTGGCTGCGCTGGAGCAAGAATCGGCAGCGGTCGGCTCCGAAAATGACTGGAAGGCATTTCGCGATCGCTGGATAGCCCGCAAGAAAGGCATTTTCACCCAACTCAATGACCTGTGGCTGAAAGCCGCGCCTGGAGCGAACAAGCGCGACGTCGGGCAACGCGTCAACGAACTCAAGCCGAAAGTTGAGCAGGCGGTGAATGCGACGTACGCCCGCTTGGTGAGCGGAGCGCTCTTCAAAGGCCGGTCTGTAGGCCGCGCGAAAGTGCAGGACATTGCTCCCCCGCCTCGCGTTGAGTCGGAGAGTCCGGACGTCACCGACGTCACCCCTACCGATGTTCCTACTCCCATCGGCGCCGATTCCGCCCCAGCCGAGGTCCTGCCAATCGTGGAAGAAAAGCCTCCGGAGATTCCGGAGGTTAACGATCGGGTTGCACTGGCAAGAGCGCATATGGGGTGGGCTGAGCGAACCGGGCAGCCCCTGACCATCGACCAGGCCTTTAGCAAGGCCGAACCGGTCGACATCACGCTGCCTGGCATTCGCCGCCCCATCGGCGCGGAGCATCCCGTTATCAAGACGATGAACGAGATGATCGGCGTATTCCGCAATCTGGGCTACTCGGTCGAAGAAGGTCCGGAGATTGAAACCGATTTCTACAACTTTGAGGCGCTGAATTTTCCGCCGAATCACCCGGCGCGCGACACGCAGGACACGCTCTTCATCGCCGGACAGGAATCGAAGCCGCTACGCGATCGGCTGTTGCTGCGCACGCACACTTCGCCGGTGCAGATTCGCACTATGCAGAAGACGAAGCCGCCGGTGCGCGTAGTGTGTCCGGGAAAAGTCCATCGCAACGACGCGCTCGACGCGACGCATTCGCCCATCTTTCACCAGATCGAGGGTCTGGCGGTCGACACCAACATCACGTTCTGCGACTTGAAGGGCACGCTCGACCACGCCATGAAAGCGATGTTCGGATCGAGCGTGAAGACGCGCTTCTATCCGTCGTTTTTCCCGTTCACCGAGCCCAGCGCCGACGTGCAGATCAGCTGCATATTTTGCGATGGCAAGGGCGTGCGCGATGGCGCTCCGTGCCGAAACTGCAAAGCCAGCGGATGGATTGAACTGCTGGGCTGCGGCATGGTCGATCCGAATGTGTACGGCTTTGTGGATTATGACGCAAGTAAAGTTTCGGGATTCGCCTTCGGCATGGGCGTGGAACGGATTGCGATTCTGAAGTATGGCGTGGATGATATTCAGCTGTTTTTCCAGGGCGATGTGCGGTTTCTGGAGCAGTTTCTATGAAGCTCTCCCTGGGGTGGATTGGGGATTTCGTCGACCTGCCTGATTTCAGCAATCTGGGGACGATTGACAAGATTGTCGAACGATTGACCATGGCCGGACTTGCCGTCGAAAGTTTCAGCGTCGACATCACGGAAAAGGGTGATGTTGACCCGGAACAGACGGTGCTCGATTTTGACATCACCACCAACCGTCCCGACGCCATGAATCATTATGGCGTGGCGCGCGAGGTTTCGGCGCTCTACGATCTGCCGCTCAGGCCGATCGCGCCGAAGTTGCCGCCGTCGCAAGGAAATTCCGAGGTCACCATCGACATTCAGGAGCCTGTACTGTGTCCACGTTTCACGGCGCGCGAAATTCGCGGGGTCACCATCGGGCCCTCGCTGCCAACGGTTGCGAGCCGTCTGCGGTTGCTCGATCAAAGGCCCATCAGCAACGCGGTGGACGCTACCAACTACGTTCTGTGGGAGAGTGGCAAGCCGACGCACGTGTTCGATCTCGATCTGCTCGAAGGCGGCAGGCTGGTCATCCGCAGAGCCCGCGAGGGCGAAACGCTGAGGACTTTGGATGGCGTGGAGCGCAAGCTCTCAACCGATGATCTCGTTGTTGCCGACGCGCAAAGGCCGGTGGGACTGGCCGGCGTGATGGGCGGCTTCGACACCATGATCACGGAGAAGACGAAGAACATCCTGATCGAATCCGCATGGTGGGATCCGGCCACGGTGCGCCGTATGTCGAAGCGGCACGGTATTCACACCGACGCCTCGCACCGCTTTGAGCGCGGCGCCGATTTCGAATCGACCGTGGTTTCGACCAACCGGGTCGCCGAACTGATTCTCTCCTCTTGTGGCGAATCCGGCGGCGGCACGCTGGTTGGCGATGTGATCGATGTGATTGCCCGCAAGCTTGATCTTGCTCCGGTGGAACTCGACCTGCGCGAGGCGCATCGGATCCTCGGCGAAAGACTTGGTGCGCTTGAAGTCAGCCGCATTCTTACTCGCCTCGGCTTCACCATGCTCCCCGGCGGCGAAGATACTTACCTGGTTCACATCCCGAGCTGGCGGTTGGACGTGGAGCGCGAGATTGACATCATTGAAGAGCTGGCGCGTCTGCACGGCTACGACAAGTTCTCCAACACGCTTCCCGCCTACAGCAGCGAGGTTCGGGACCTGCCTGATGCGCACAAGGACGCACGGTTGCGCTCGTCGCTCCTGGCGCTCGGCTACAACGAAGCCATTTCGCTCACATTTATTTCAAAAGACGATGCGAAGCGTTTTTCGACCGCGGCCGAAATCGACCTGGCGAACCCGCTGAGCGAAGAAGCATCGGTGATGCGCGCGTCGATGGTCCCGAGCATGCTCAACATGCTGGCCTACAACCTGAACCGCGGCAGCGACAATGTTCGCCTGTTCGAAGCTGGAAATGTATTTGAGGCGTCAACCGCAGATGCAGAGTCGCCGGTAAAGGCGCTGGAGATGAAACGCATCTCGATCGGCGCGACCGGCAATGTGGATGCGGGGGTCATGCGCGGGCTGGCCCCCGGAGCGTCGGCGCGTCCGTTCTCGTTCTTTGACCTGAAGGGTGACGTCGAAAGCCTGCTCGCTACGTTCAGCCATTGGACGCTCTACTACGATGCGCACACGGCCGACTACTATCACCCGGGGCGCTCGGCCCGCGCCGTGCTGGATGGCGCGACCGTGGCCCAGTTTGGCCAGATTCACCCCGAAGTGGCCGCGGCCCGTAAACTGCGGCAGGATGTTTTTGTCGCCGAGATCTATCTCGACCGGCTCTACAAACATGATCTGCGCCAGGTGCGTTATGAAGCGCTGCCGCGCTTCCCTGCCGTGGAGCGCGACTTCTCGTTCACGTTTGATGACGGCGTGGAGTTCGAGAAAATTCACCAGAGCGTTAGCAAGTTGGGCATCGGCGAACTGCGTAGTTTCGTTCCGGTGGAAATCTTCCGCGGCGAAAGAGTGGGCGCGGGCAAGTACTCGATTCTCATGCGAGCCAAGCTACAGTCGAGTGAACGCACCCTGCGCGACGACGAGGTGGCGCAGTGGGCGGGGCAGATTGCTAAGGCGCTGGATGGGCTCGGCGGCGCGCAGCGGACATAGGCTACGCACGCATCTCTTGTGCTAGCCTTACTCTCCATGACCCAGGTTTCGGCCCATCCCAAGCATTTTCTTTCCGACAAGGTTGAGCATTTTACCGAGTCCGTAATTCGGGAGATGACTCGGCAGGCGATGCAATATGACGCAGTCAATCTGGCGCAGGGGTTTCCGGATTTCTCCGCGCCTGCTGAAATCAAGCGCGCCGCGCAGGAAGCCATCGCCGCCGACGTGAATCAGTACGCCATTACCTGGGGTGCGAAGAGTCTGCGTAATGCCATCGCGCGGCAGATGCGGGAGTGGCAGGGAATCGAGGTTGATCCGGAAAAAGAAATCGTGGTGTGCTGCGGCTCGACCGAAGCGATGATCGCAACCCTGCTGGCGGTGTGCAATAAGGGAGACGAGGTCGTGGTCTTCGAGCCTTTCTACGAGAACTATGGGCCGGACGCAATTCTCAGCGGAGCCAAACCGCGCTTCGTCAGTTTGAGGCCTCCGCAAAAGGCGGGAGGCGAATGGACGTTCGACGAACAGGAATTGCGCGAGGCTTTTCTAACTAAAAACGGCCAATCTCAGACCAAGGCCATCATCGTTAATACGCCCAACAACCCGACCGGCAAGGTATTCAGCCGGAAGGAACTGGAACTGATTCGTGACTTGTGCGTCGAATACAACGTGCTGGCGATCACCGACGAAATCTACGAGCACATTCTTTACGATGGATCGGAGCACATTTCTCTCGCGCGGCTTGACGGCATGCGCGAACGGACCATCACTATTAACGGCCTATCAAAGAGCTACAGCGTTACGGGATGGCGCGTCGGCTGGGCGGTTGCGCCTCCAGCGATCACGAACGCGATCCGCAAGGTGCATGACTTCCTGACGGTGGGCGCGCCCGCGCCTTTGCAGGAAGCGGGAGCGGCGGCGTTGAGCATGCCTGCCAGTTACTACCGCGAGCTGGCCGAACGGTACCGAACGCGGCGCGATCATCTGATTCCCGCGCTGGAGAAGGCCGGATTCCGCTGTTATCGTCCTCGGGGCGCGTATTACGTGATGACCGACATCAGCGCCTTCGGGTTTGCGAATGACGTGGAGTTCGCGGCCTACCTGGTGAAGGACGTCGGCATTGCGTGCGTGCCGGGATCGAGTTTCTACAAGCATCCGAAAGACGGATCCCAACAGGTACGTTTCGCCTTCTGCAAAAAGCCTGAGACACTGGATGAGGCGGCGCGACGGCTGGAAAAGCTGGTACGAAAGTAGCGTAAAATCCACAGCCAACTGCGCTATACTTCGCCTCAACGCTGAAATATTTTCCGAAAGCGAGTGGTGCCCATGTCTGTGAAGATGGTGGAAGAGGTATCTGCCGAGGTTCCGGCTGAAGATTTTCAAGCGCTGGAAGAGAAAGTTTACCGCACCATTGAGTTGTACAAGGCCGCCAAAGAAGCGCGAGCCACGGCCGAACGCGACACCAAGCGGCTGCGGGAGCAACTGGAAGAGCGCGAGGAAGAAAATGAGTCCATGCGCCGCGAACTGGTGCAACTGCGCAAGGATCGCGAGGACATACGAGCCCGGGTTGAAAAAATGCTGGGCCAGATGGAAAGCTTGACGCAAGAGCAAGCGGCAAGCTGACCGATTACCGCGTACAAACGGAGTGACATGGCCACTGCAAGCAAAGAGCCTTCGACAGACGTGCTGGCTAAAGATGCGTTGGCTAAAGACGCCTTGACGAAGCCCATTCCGGCCAAGGACGTTCCGGCTGCGAATGCCGTTAATGGCAGTGGAAGCGTTCGCGTCGAAATCTTCGACCAGGTTTATAACCTCCGGGGTTCTGACGCGGATTACATTCTGAAGCTAGCCGAGTACGTGGACGGCAAGATGCGCGCGGTGTCGGAACAGACGGCCACGGTCGATTCGGTGCGGCTGGCGGTGCTGGCAGCGCTGAATATTGCGGATGAATATCATCTACTGAAGCGGCGACTGGAGCCGTCGTCTCCGGAAGCGCGGCAGCGGGCCAACAAACTGGCGAGCGCGCTGGACGAAGTTTTAAAAGATGGCCGGCGCGCGGGCTGAGCAGTTGCGGAGATTCGGACGCCCGGCCCTAAAGGGGTTTCTCATTTCGAGCTTACGGTATCGCTAAAGCGATACCTGATACGAAACTTTGGATAATCGTTCGTAACCTGGTTCGTCTCCAAATGCGGGCCAAACGGACGTGCTAGCAAACTTCCTGCCAACTATTTTGCATTTTCCTCTTGCGAATCTCTTCGCGATTTCCTAGCATCCAAGGTGGAAGTCGACCTGCGGAGTTGGTGCTGGTGGTAACCGATTTTTGAACCAATGCCGAATGAACGGGGACTCGACTCGCAAAAAGATCCTGTGTGCTATGTTCCGTCATGCGGAAAAGCCTAATGGGTCGCGGCGGGTTCCCACCGTCTGAGACGGGTTCATTCTCGGCCCACCACACGGCCCAGTGGGTCGGCTTTTTACTTCAGGTGTCAGGTCTCAGGCGTCAGGTCTCAGGAAAAGCGCTGTCGACCTAAGACTCGAGGTGCAATGCGCGACCGAGAAGATTCCCGAGAAGAGTGGGAAAAAGAGATAGTCGATGTGCAACATAGTGTTACTTTTCCTGAGGAACTGCGCAGTGCTCAGATCATCGCAAAGAAACTCTCTGCATCGCCTGCCCCAATCCAGGACTTTTCCCACCTCGTACGGCTGTTCATCAGTGGCATTTTGCTAGTCGCAGGTTTTGTTGTCGTTTCCTCCGACAGTCCACACAAGATAGCGCTCGGCGTCGCGGCTCTGGCGGCGAGCTGTTGCTTAGGAGTTGCGGCTTTTCGGTGGCCCCGCAAACGCGGCTAGCTGCGCATTTTCCTGACACCTGACACCTGCGATCTTTCTCCTCTGCTAGACTCTCTTTAGAATTAGAACTCAAGCTGCGCTCGGAGCATCTAAACTAGCGTGTTCCCCAGACTTTTTCACATTGGCAGTTTCTACCTGCCTACGTATGGCGTCATGGCCGCCTTGGGCGTGCTGATCGGCCTTTGGATTACCGTGCGCAATGCTGAGAAGCAGGGCATCGATGGCGACGATGCCTGGAATTTTGGCATTCTCGTTGTCCTCGCCGGAATCATCGGGGCGAAGGTTCTCTATGTCATCAACGACTGGAGCAGCTACGCGCACAACTGGCGGGAGATTTTCAGCCTCAACACGCTGCAGGCGGGAGGCGTATTTTCGGGCGGACTGATTGGCGCGCTCCTCGCTGGGGTGTGGTACATGCGGCGTCATCACATGCCAGCGCTGCGCACCATGGACGCAGTGGCTCCCGGAGTGGCCTTTGGCCACATCCTCGGACGCTTCGGATGTTTCGCAGCCGGCTGCTGCTATGGCAAGCCGACCAATCATTTTTGGGGCGTCATCTTCACCAATCCTTTGGCGAGCGCAGTCAGTGGAACTCCGCTCAACGTTAGAATTGAACCGACACAACTGATCGAAGCCGCCGCCGAGTTTTGCAATTTTCTGCTGCTGACCTGGCTGTTCAAGCGCAAGCGGTTCGACGGGCAGGTGTGGGCCAGTTTCATGATCCTGTACGGAATCGAGCGCTACTTCATCGAGTTTCTGCGCGATGATCCCGGACGCGGAGAGGTCTTCGGCGGCCTAATGACGGGAACGCAGTTGATTGCGATTCTGCTGGTCATCGGCGGTGGATTGATCTGGTGGCTGAAGAGCAGCCATCAGCCCTCAGCCCTCAGCCCTCAGAAATCCGGCTCTGCACTTTAAATTCGCAGTGCAGCGTTTCGTTACACCCGTAACTTGTTGTGCTGTTGGTCAACTCATACCCTCACTCTGGGGGATACTCATGTTGCGCCCAACGCGAACTGCCGTTCTCACTTCGTTTCTTCTCGCGCTTCTTTCCTTGCCACTCGCCGGACAAGTTCAACAGAAGGATTCTCCAGAGGATCCCGGCTGGCGCATTGAGCCGGAAAAGATCAACATTCAGATGGGAAACGACCGCACCCTGCAATTGTTGGATGACTCTGCGCAGGAACTCCATGACGCGGTGTGGTCTGTGGATGATCCCGCCTTGGCGACGATTCGGGAAGAAGACGGTCGCGCAGTACTGCACGCGACAGCAGTTGGAACCGTGATCGTGAACGCTTCCTGGCACGGCGAAATCCGCACCCGCGAGATCAAGATTTGGTCGGCTGTTAAACCTCTTCCAGTGGGAACGACTAATTACTCCACGCATGATTTCGGTGGCCGCAGCATTGGCATGCTGCCGGCCGTTCCGACAGCCGACGGACCCAATCTTTACTCGGTGGACGAATTTCCCAACGGGAGCATCTATCTTCTCGCCATGCGCGAAGATGGCATTCAGATCTGGTCCTGGCTCCTCCCGGAGGCAACCCACAACGTGGAGTTGATTTGCGGCGACTGGCTTGGTGGCGCCTTGATCAGTGCCAACCACGAGGACTCCTACACCCTGTATGCCCTCGGCAAGGATGGACAAGTACGGTGGCAGCACACCATGAAGGGCGCTCGCAAAGGACTTGCGGACAGCACCGACCACCTCGTCCACGTGGTCAATCAATCCAGCGACGGCAACAACGTCACGGTGATTGGTATCGGCGAAGACACGGGAACTAAGTACTTCGAACTTGCGGTGCCTGTTTCCCACGAGAAACAGATCAATTTGCGAAGAGACGGATCAAGAATCTCGTGCGCGAATGGCACTGTCTCTAATCCGCTGCACGCCATGGCTAGTCGAATTATGGTGAACATGGACGGGAACGCTTATCTGGCCTTCGCGCAAAGGGAGTGGACGCTCACGACCGCAGAGTGCACACCTGGACAGCCGATTGATCCAAAAGATGTCGCCTTAGCCCGCGACGACAAATTGGTGCTCTGGAAGATTGACCCCGACGGCTCTTATCGCACAATTATTGTCGAAGCAACAAAAACCAAGCAGTCGCTTTCGGCCCCAGCCAATCTAGCTTCGCCCACGAACGCAGTCATTACAGACAACATGAACGGCACACTGATTTCTGTGCGCTTATCTCACAACGTCGCGTTCGGCAACGGAAGCGGACCGGCGGACGAGTTCGTTTACCGTGTCAACCAAGATGGAGAACTGGTTTTCAAATTCCCACTCCCCGCGTATTCCGGCCCACTCAAGGACGACATGGTGATTGGCGAAAATAACGTGGCCTTTGCTACTCGCGGCAGCTTACTCACCGCCTTTGATCTCGTTAGCGGAAAGGAACTTTGGAGATGGAAATCTAATGAGTCGGAAATCTCCGTCTTCGTCGCTCTCGCCAACGGCGGAATCATGGTTCAGACTCCTACGGTAGTGGTGGAAGTCGATAGTAGCACCAAGGCAAAGACGGTTTTCAACGGCAAGGCCATGATGGACTGGTATGGCAACCTGTACCGAAAGATTGATTAAGATCTGGCCGATAGAGCGTCGAACCGAGACTCATTCTCTTTTTTGGGAGCAATTGCTGATCTGTCATAAGCCTGCTCTCCGGTATCCCATCTCGATTCTCCTTGCACTTACTCGCCGAATGCTGAATCCTGAGTGCAGATGCCAGACCTCCCTGTGACTCTAACCACATCTTCCGAAGCCGCCGGCCAGCGACTGGATCAATACCTAGCGACGCAGCTTTCCGAAATCAATCAATCGGAGGTTAGCCGGGCCCGCGTGCAGCAACTCATCGCCAAGGGTGAGGTGCTGGTGAACGGGACTGCGGCGAAGGCGTCGCTGCGGCTGAAGGGTACCGGCGATGAACAGATCACGGTCACCGGGCCGCCGCAGGCGCCGCCGCTGCGCGCCATGGCGGAAGAGATTGCGCTCGATATCGTCTATGAGGACGACGACCTGGCGATCGTCAACAAGCCCGCGGGCATGATGGTGCATGCTGGCGCGGGAGCGACCGACGATGCCCGCAACCGCGGAACATTGGTCAATGCGCTACTGCATCACTTTAGAACGCTTTCCGCAGTCGGCGGCGAAACGCGTCCGGGGATCGTGCATCGTCTGGATCGAGCCACCAGCGGCCTGATGGTGGTGGCGAAGAACGACGAAGCGCACCGCAGCCTAGCTAAGCAGTTCAGCGGGCGCGAGGTGCACAAGACTTACATTGCTCTGGTCCACGGCTGGCCAAAGCAGGAGCGGGGCACGATTCAAAGCGCCATCAGCCGCCACTCGCAGCGGCGCACGCGGATGACGACGCGAGGATTCGGTGGGCGCGAAGCAGTAACGCACTATGTTGTGCAACGAAAGATCGACGCGCCCTACGGCAAGTTTGCGCTCGTCGAACTCAAGATCGAGACGGGACGGACCCACCAGATTCGCGTGCATATGTCGTCGCTCGGACATCCCGTGGTGGGTGACGCGCTGTATGGCGCGCCCGGCGAACTGCGGTCGCAGTCGAACAAACGGCGGTCGGCAGGCATGCCCGCGACGCTGACGCTGGATCGAAATTTTCTGCATTCGGCGACGCTCGAACTGACGCATCCGCGGACAAAGGAGCTGCTCAAGTTCACTCGGCCGTTACCGAAGGAACTGGAGAATCTGCTGGATAGCCTGGAGAATGCTCGACAGGAAGGTCCGCGGCTGGAGCCTGCTTGCGGTAATGCTGGGTAGGGACGCGGCTTGCCGCGTCTGCTTCCCGATGCGTTCTGCCACGGCAAGCGGAGACGGGGCAAGCCCCGTCTCTACCGGGAATTCTGGGCATCGAGTGCGGAGCCGCGGTCTATAATTGAAGTGGTCAGTTTCTTGATCAAATCGTCCCGATGAAATCGCGCATCTTTCTGCTTCTGGTTGCTTTTCTAGTGCTGGCTGGCTCGCTTATCGGCCAGACGGCCCCGCCTGCTTCCACGCCCGCGGCGGCGCGGAATGCTCCCGAGAAAACGAGTGCTCCGCCGCCTAACGACAAAACCCAGGCTCCTGCGGCGCAGGCTCCAGCGCAGCCGGAGAATCCATCTAAATCTGATTCCGATGAGTCGGTCACGACCATCGTCCATGTGGTCAACGAAGTTCGCGTGGTGTTCACCGTCACTGACCGGCATGGCCGCTACATAAAGGATCTGAAGAGCGAAAATTTCAAAGTAATCGACGATCAGAAGCCGGCGGAACTTCGCAGCTTCCGCAGTGAGACCGATCTGCCTCTGCAAGTGGGTTTGCTGGTGGACGCGAGCAACTCGGTACGCGACCGCTTCAAATTCGAGCAGGAAGCGGCTATCGAGTTTCTGAGCGCCATTATTCGTCCGCGCTATGACAAGGCATTCGTCGTCGGCTTCGACGCCACGCCGGAGGTTACACAGGATTTCACCGATAATACGGAAAATCTTTCGGCCGGCGTGCGCATGTTGCGGGCGGGCGGTGGCACTGCGATGTACGACGCGCTGTACTTTGCGTGCCGGGACAAGCTGTTGAAGCAGGAGCAGGTGGGACCGGTGCGCCGCGCCATCATTCTGTTAAGCGACGGTGATGACAACCTCAGCCACGTAACACGTGAAGAAGCCATCGAAATGGCGGAGCGTGCGGAAGTGATTGTCTACACCATCAGCACGAACATCAGCGGCATGAAGGGCAAGGGCGACAAAGTGCTGGAGCGCATAGCGGAAGCGACGGGCGGCCGCGCGTTTTTCCCCTTCCAGATGCGCGACGTGTCGGACGCGTTTACCTCCATTCAGGAGGAACTCCGCAGTCAGTACGCGGTGGCCTACAAGCCGGCAAATTTTGTTCCCGATGGCCGCTACCGCACTATCGAAATCCTGGCGCAGGATAAGGGTCTGAAGGTGCGAACCCGCAAAGGGTACTACGCTCCGAAGCAGTAGAGCAGGTCTCAGGTCTCAGGTCTCAGGTCTCAGGGACAACTTCTATGCCCGGTTATTCTGGGACTCCTCTGGCCAAGAAACTGGGAATTAAGGAAGGCTTTTGCGCCGCCCTGCTACATGTACCCGACGACGTAAAGACCGAGCTTCGCGCCGCGCTCGGGAAATGCCGGATCCAATCCAAAGGAACCACCAATCAAGATCTCGATTTCATTTTCCTCTTTGCCAAGTCGCGCGCGGGGCTGGAACTTGAACTGATGCCGGCGGCGAAGGCGCTGGCGCCGGCGGGCATGCTGTGGATCTCGTGGCCCAAGAAAAGTTCAGGCGTCCCGACCGACCTCACCGAAGATGTGATTCGCCAGCGCGGGCTTGATGCTGGCCTGGTGGACGTGAAAGTCTGCGCGGTTACCGACGTCTGGTCGGGATTGAAGTTCGTAACCCCAGTCAAGAATCGACCAAAGAAATAAGCGTAGGGACAGCCGCCTCGGCTGTCCTGCGGGGCAACGCCCCGCCATGCTCCTGGATGCGTCGACGGACAACGAAACCAAAGCGAGCTGCGCTCGCGGACGGCCGAGGGCGGCCGTCCCTACGCGATCTCTTAGTCTTCGTGGCCAGCTGTTGCGTAGTAGCCGCTGCGGGCCTGGATTTTGTAGTCTCCCTGCTTGGGCTTGATCTCGACTTTGCGGAAAGAGCCGTCGCGAGCCGGGTTCGTGGATACGTAACCGGCGTTGTACTGGCTGCGGAGTTCCTGGGAAATCTGGTCGAAGGCCTGGCGGAGTTTTTCGATCTTATTGCCGACTTCAATCATGCGGCCGCCGGTTTCCTCGGTGAGCTTCTTCATGGCGGAATCGCCGGAATAGCCGAAGCCCCCCATCCCGTAGAAACCGCGGTCGGCGATGAGCAGCACGTAGCAGATGGCATCGGCTTTCTGGGCGGCTTCGATGGCATCTTTGATCTTGAGGCGGCTGCCTTCGTCTTCTCCGTCGGTAAGCAGGACCATCGCCTTGCGGCCGACTTCGTGGCTGAGTTCGTCGTGCGAGGCGAGATATACGGCATCATAGAGCGCGGTGCCGCGCTGGCCGCTCGCGGAGCACGGGATCGGTCCCTGGGGGCCGATAGGACCGCCGGAACAGCCGACTCCGCCGGTATTGATCTTGGCAACGTTGAGCGCATGTCTCAGCCGGCTCACGGAGTTGGTGAAATCCTGCAGGAGGGTAATGTCAACGTCGAAGCTGATGACGAAGGCCTCGTCCTTGGGACGCAGCGTGCTTTCCAGGAAGGAGCCGCCCACTTCTTTTTCCATATCGAGAACGCGCTGCTGGCTGCCGCTGGAGTCGATAAGGATGCCTAGGGTCAGCGGGAGATCGGATTCGGCTTTGAAATATTTGATAGTCTGGGGCTTGCCGTCCTCGAACAGGTCGAAATTGTCCTTGGTGAGACTCGGGATCAGCGCGCCGTGCTTGTCTTTGACGTTGAAGAACAGCTGGACGACTTCGACGTTGACCTTCAGAGTCTCGACCGACTGGTCTTGAGCCTGAACATTGGAATTGGAGCTGGGACTGGAGGCGGAATCGGTATTGGATGTAGGGCCGGTCGACGGGGCGGCAGGGGGTACCGGAGGTGGTGGAATCGGAGCATTCTGCGCAGCTGCAGGAAGCGACAGCGTAGTCACTAAAGCGAATGTGATCAAGGCGAGCAATCCCGTGGCCAGGCACGGTTTGCAAATTATTTTAGGCATGAGCGTTTTTTCCTGAGACTTTGCTAGTCTATCCTGTTGGGGCCTGTAACGGTTAGATGCACCAAGGCGCCGCGATCGCGCATCTGAATTAGCGGGAAGCGCCGGGACCGGTGGTCCACCAGGGCCACACGGTCGAAGAAGAAAGACAAAAGACAGAGGATTTCGGGGATGTCCACGAAGGTTAGCTCGGTACTGATTCTGGGATTGACATTGCTGCTGGCCGGCACCATGGCGGCGCAGCAGAAGCCTGATGACATCCCGGATGCTCCGTCGGCAACGCGTCCGATACCGCCGCCCGCACCACTCAGCCCACGGCAAGAAGCCGAGGAGGAATCCAAACCAGAGGCGCCGCCGGCGAATGGGGGAACCAGCAGTTCGCGGGAGATGCCCCGGAGCGCTCCGGATTCAGCGGATCAGAAGCCGGCCCCGCCGCCGATGCCTCCGGTCAGGACGGTGCCCGCGGGCAGCGTTCCGAAGGATGCGGAAACCGGGGAAGATGTCGGGTACAAATTCGTTGTGAACCCGACTTTCGTAATGGTTCCGGTGACGGTAAAGGACAGCGATGGACGGCTGGTCGGCGGCTTGCGGCCCAAAGACTTTTCGGTCCTGGAAAATGGGGTAAGGCAGAAACTGACGTTTTTCACCAGCGATCCGTTTGCGCTGTCGGCGGCGGTGGTCTTTGACACCGGCATGCCGGACGTGGGATTGAAGAAGGTGCAGGAAACGCTGTCGGCGCTGCAGGGAGCGTTCAGCCAGTTCGATGAAGTGGGAATCTACACCTACAGCAGCACGGTAGGCCGGGTGGCAGATTTCACCAGCGTGGGCAAGGAGTTGACGTCGACTCTGAACCTGGTCAAACAATACAGCGGGGCGAATAACGGGCCTCCAGTGACGAGCGGACCGCTCGGTCCGCAGGGACCCTACATCAATGGGCGTCCGATTGACTCTCCCGTAAACCCGGTTTCCACGCCGCCGAAGGTGGCGCGAGTATTGAATGACGCGATCCTGCTGGCGGCACGCGATCTTTCGAAGCGCCCCCGGGACCGGCGGAAGATCATCTTCGTGATCAGCGACGGACGAGAGCAGGGCTCGACCGCCAGCTACGCCGACACCGTGAAAGTGCTGCTGACGCAGAACATCACCGTGTATGCGGTGGGTGTTGAAGGCTCGGCGATCCCGATCTACGACCGGCTGCAGCGGATTCACGTGCCGAAGACGGGGAAACTGGTGGGCTACAGCGACATTCTGCCGAAATACGTCAACGCAACCGGAGGCGGCACGGTGTACGGCGAGTTGTCGCAAGGCGGCATCGAGCAGGCATACGCCCAGGCGATGGGAGACGCGCGCTACCAATACACGCTTGGTTATGCCCCCAAGTCGAGCATCGGAGGCTACCGGGAGATCGATGTGGTGGTTTCGCGTCCGGGCTTGAAGGTGTATGCGAAGCACGGATATTATCCTCTGCCAACCGCGCGATAGCGAGTTAAACAGCCAGGCATTTTGAGCCCGTGGTGTTTTAGTAACGTGGGTAACCAGCGCCAGAGCCTTTCGGTGTGGTATAAAAACCAGCAGTAACCGATACTGTAGTCAGATGAATTTGAAGCGAGAGGCTCGCGCGTTGGGGGAGTGGTTCGCGAGGGTCTTTTTCGCAGGAGTCTCTGAGGAAACCTTTTGAGTTTCATCAACTTCGCAGCACGTGAGATCAACTGCAAGATCGTCTACTACGGCGCCGGTTTGGGCGGGAAGACGACGAATCTGCAGTTCATCTTCCAGAAAACAGCCGAACAGCAGAAGGGTAAGATGATCTCGCTGGCCACGGAGACCGATCGAACCCTGTTCTTCGACTTTCTGCCGCTGGACCTGGGCTCGGTTCGAGGCTTCAAGACCCGCATTCACCTGTACACGGTTCCCGGGCAGGTCTTTTATGACGCCAGCCGCAAGCTGATTCTGCGCGGGGTGGACGGCATCGTGTTCGTGGCCGATTCCCAGCAGGAGCGCATGGACGCCAACGTCGAAGCGCTCGATAACCTGATGGCGAACCTGAAAGAACACGGCTACGACTTCAACAAGATTCCCTACGTTCTGCAGCTGAACAAGCGCGACCTGCCGAATGTGCTGCCGGTAGACGCTCTCTCCAAGGAGTTACGAAAGAAAAACGAGGCGGTGGTCGAGGCGGTAGCTTTTCAGGGCGTGGGCGTTTTCGAAACGCTCAAGGAAATCGCCAAGCAGGTGCTAACGGAACTGAAGCAGGGCGGGTAGGGCAGTTCTCAGCTATCAGCTGTCAGTTCTCAGTAAAATCCCCAACAAATTTCTCGTAGAGACGCGGCTTGCCGCGTCTAGGCGGCGCCACGGACGTTGAGCGACGGGCGCCCTCGCCCGTCCAAACCGGGCCCTGCTCGGGCGCCGCTCGCCGCCGCTCTCCCTCAGTTTGCGATTTCGCTCTGCTGTATTCCGGGCTTGAAGATTACGCCTTGACTGGTGCGGCTGTTCATCACCACGCGGATCGGTTCCGCAAATCGCAGGTGGCGGACACAACCTTGCTCTTCAGCGGCCGGCTGTTCCATTAACCACTGCCAATCGACGGAGCCTTCGCCGGCGTCGGGATTCACGGTGAAGTAACCGACCTGGAACGCAGTGAGGTTCTGAAAGAAGTGGCTGCCCTGCGATGGGGTGACGCGAAAATCGCGGAATCCGGCCTCCACAATCGCACGCGCGCCAGAGATTTCATCCCATTCGACCGGAATGCCCAGCCAGGGTTCGTTCGATCCCCAGCGCCCAACCCCGATCAGCAGATAAGGCCGGTGCTCCGCACTAAGCCGGTGATTGAACTGAGCGACCGCCTCGGCTACTTCCTGGCTCCGGCTACGCTCGAAGCGCTGCGAATCGACCACGATGACATCGTGCAGACCCTCGATGCGGCCATTGCCCAGAACCTTGCTGCTCTGGCAGATCAGCTGCTCGGATTGCACATCGTCCAAGGATAGGTCTTCGCTGTAGCGCGCCAGCGTCAGCGGGCGAATCTGCAGGAAACCAAATTCCGCCGCTTGGTCGGATGCTTGGTCAGTAACTGGGTCAGCCTGCTGCGGCAAGCGCACGGCAAATTCGATCTCCACCGGGTGGCCCAGCGCATCCTCGCCTGCCCGAACCAGCACATCCAGAATGTCCGCCAGCGGGAAGGTGCCGTGCTTGAGCATGGGGGCAAAGGTCACGACGCGAGCGCCCGGCCGACTCACACCATCGTAGACGGCGTGGTTGTCCTTGGAGTAAGTCGAGGCCACTGCCCGCAGTGTGCCGTCGCTCTCAGCGGCGGCGAGGCTGAACCGTTTCTCATGCCAATGCCCCGGACGGCCATCGGACGCGCCGTGCAGCTCCAAGGCCCAGAATTCCGTCTGCGAGTTGGCCAGTATGTCTTCGACCGAAGAGAACTGCACTAGGTTGCGCGGATAGCGTGGACAGAAAGTCAAACACTTCCCGCCATCCACCACGGCCCGGCCCAGCCCCAGAGCGACGGCCGCGATGCCGTCTTCGAAGTTCATGGGAGGAACGGGATAAAAATTATGCGAGCGCACGACTCCTGAGAAATCCGGATAAAAGCGAGAATCGTGCTGCGTGCCCACCACCTGCTGGAGAATCACCGCCATTTTTTCTTCTTCCAGACGGTAAGGCGTGGCCCGCACGTAGGCTTTGGCATGGCGGCTGAAGGTGGAGGCGTAGACGCGGCGGATGGCCTCGCTCAGCGCCGCTAGCCGCTGGTCGACGTCTGCCTGCTGGTTGCCCAGCATGAAAGTCTCATACACGCCGGTGAAAGGCTGGTATTGCGAATCCTCCAACAAGCTCGACGAGCGCACCGCCAGGGGATGGGTCACCTCCGCCAGAAACGATTTCAGGTCTTCGGTGAGGGATTTGGATAACGGTGCGGCCAGGAACGCCCTCTGGATTTCAGCGTCATCCTCGCAATGCAAGGCAAAGTCCAGCAGGTTGTTCTCGGTTACGAATTGATCGAACACACCCGTCGCTAGCACAACGGCGGGCGGCACCGAGATGCGGACGCCGGGAAATCGGCGCGTGATGCGGCTCTTGCGCAAAAGATGGCGCACGAAGGCAAGGCCGCGGGCTTTCCCTCCAAGGGAACCGGAACCGATGCGCAGAAAACTTGATTCCGAGGGTTTGAACGTGTCCGCTTTGAAGTCGCCGATCAGGACTTCGTTCTGTTCGAGGCGGTACTGGTTGATCGATTCGATCAGATCGCGACGCAGATGTTCGGGGCTGGGAAAGTCCGAAACTTTGCGAGGACGGAGCTTGGCCGCCAAGGCAAACTCGGTGCGCGCCATCAGCCAATGGGAGAAGTGGTTGCTCTGCGAATGAAAGACGATGCTTTCCTCTGGAACCAACTGCAATTGTTCTTCCAGTTCGTTCATGTCCTTCGCGCGTCCGACTTCGCTCGCATCCGGCAGACGAAACACGAAGTCGCCAAACCCGAATTGCTCGGTCAGTATTTCGCCCAGGTCTTTTAGCAGAGTGGGTGAACGCTTGCGCAGAAACGAATAGCCCTCGGCATGAGCTCGCGGGCGGAACTCGGTGCGGCTGGTTTGCAGAACTACGGGCACGTCTGGCACCAGGCTCTTCACCATGCGCGCCAGTTCAAAGCCCGCCTCCGGACTCAGCTTGCCCTCCCAGGGAAACTCCACGTCCGATACCACGCCGAACAGATAATTGCGATATTCCTGCACCAGGCTGGCTGCTTGTTCGAAATCGGAGCTCAGTAGAATTCTGGGCCGCGCCTGCATGCGCACCAGTTTGTGCGCCACGTTGATGCCTTCCTGGATCACGCGCCGCGATTGCTTGATCAGTTCGGTATAGATCACGGGCAGGAACGACGAGTAATAGCGGATGTTGTCCTCGACCACGAGCAGCACGGGCACGCCGATGGCCCGCGTGTCGTGCAACACGTTGCGCTTATCCTCGATGTACTTGACGATCGCGATCAGGATGCGGGCGTTGCCCTGCCATAAAAAAATGCGCTCGATGTCGGTGACCGGATTCCGCGCCACGAAATTCTTGATCTCGCGATAGTCATAGGCCAGCACCACGACGGGAACATCCAACCCGGCCTGCTTCACCGCGCGCGCCAACTGCGCCGCGTCCATGTCGCCCACGGCGAGATTGGTAACGATCAGATTGAATTGCGGCTGCGAACTGACCAGTTCAAGCGCTTCCGCGCAACTGGAAACGTGCGTTATTTCCGGGATCTGCCGGAGGTTGAGTTCAAGCGATTCGTCGATGAGCAACTCGTTGAGCCGGCCATCTTCGCGGAGAATGAAAGAATCGTAGAGACTGGAGACGAGAAGAATGTTCTGCACCTTGAACGGCATCAGGTTTTCGAAACCTTCAAAGCGCTCTTCGGCGTCGAGGATGGGCTCGGCGGTGCGGCGGACGGCCATGGAGATATCCTAATCCAGGTTGGTTAGGGCGGGAGAACGTGCGATGCCTGTCAACTTCGTTCTCAAGTCTGCTTTCAACTCTGCAGCAGCGCCGGCCGGGCAAATTCGCGCAGAAAATGTGTTAGATTGAAATTGGTGAGGGCGCGTAGCTCAGGTGGTAGAGCAACGCCCTTTTAAGGCGTGGGTCGCAGGTTCGAATCCTGCCGCGCTCACCATAACAAAACCCGTATAAAACGGCCCCAAGGCGGGCATACTGACTCCCGGCCCCATGAAACCTCCCGTCTTCATTGTTGGCTGTCCGCGGTCAGGAACCAGCTTCCTCTACCACCTCCTGCTTTCAGCGGGAGGCTTCGCCACCTTCCATACCCAGATGAACGTCTTTGACGTGCTGGAGCCGATCTATGGCGACCTGAGCGTTCCCAAAAACAAGCAAGCGATGATGCGGGAGTGGCTGGGGAGCAAAGCGTTCCAGGTGTCGGGTCTGGACGCGGCAGAAATTGAAGCCAAGGTGATGGCTGAATGTCGCAACGGCAGCGACTTCCTGCGGATCGTGATGGACGACGTTGCGCACCATCAGGGCGTGGATCGCTGGATTGACTCGACCCCGACAAACGTCCCCCACATGCTCCGGATCCACCGCGACTTCCCCGAGGCGCAGTTCATCCACATTATCCGCGATGCGCGCGACGCGGCCCTGTCACTCGATAAGCACGGGTGGAGCCGCCCGCTTCCTTGGGATAAGAAGCGCAGCTTGCTGGCAGCCGGCATCTATTGGGAGTGGATAGTGCGCAAGGGCCGCTCCTACGCACCCGCGCTCGGATCGAAATACATGGAAGTGCACTACGAGGCGCTCGTGGAGCAGCCCGAGTCGACATTAAAGAAAATTGGCGAATTTCTCGGACATGATCTGGACTACGGCAGAATTCGCGAGAGAAGCGTGGGGTCGGTCAAGCAGCCGCTGACCTCGTTCAAGGAAGACTTGAAGGAAGGCCGGTTTACCCCGGTCGGCCGGTGGAAAGACAAGTTCCCAGAAGACCAATTGGTGCAGTTCGAGCGGCTGGTCGGGGATTACCTGCAGGAGTTGGGTTATCCGTTGGCGCACCCGCTGGACGGTGCGGAGCGCGACTTAGCCATCCGCAGAATGCGCTGGATCTATACCCACTTCTACGAATTCAAACAATGGGCAAAGGTAAACACGCCACTCTCGCGCTGGATGGTTAGCTACTCTGGCATTCTGATCGATAAGTAAATGCGGAAACATGCCAAGACAAATTTCCGGCAGGCAAGACTAGCTCTAGTGTTTTGCGTGCTTCTGGCCGCGCCCCTCAGCGAAGCACGCGAGAAGCAGCCTCCCTCCGTGCGCTGGACCGCGGGTGCGCCCGGTTGCACATTCGAGCGTACCGATGACGGACACTACCGCTGGACCATGACCGGAAGGGATCTCACGGTCGTGCTCGTGGTGGATTCGCAGGAACTCACCAAGAGCCGCCGCCGCTTCTATCACCTGCTCGCCGTATACGTGAGCGTGACCTACACCGGTCAGAGCAAATTTGAATTTCCAGCCGACGTACGCGTCGACTTCGTTCGTCATCATGACGTCTATGAGGGCCTCGAGGATCCCTCCGAACTCTCCAACACCTTGCAGAACGACATCGATACCAAGGTCTTCGAAACCGAGCGCCAGATCAAGAAAGACCCCAAGATTACCGAAGAAAAAACGGCCCTCTTGCGCGAATACCAGAAGGAAGCCGCCGAGTTCATCGAATTTCTGAGTACGCAAACCCTCGATCCCAACACGGTGATGCTGAGCCCAGGCAATCCCGAAGCCCACGGCTGGGTCTTTTTCTCCACCAAAAACAAGTGGATCGGCCCGTGGAAACAGCGGGAAGATTTCATTTTCCACGTCTGGATGAAAGACAAAGACTGGCAATTTCCCGTCTCTCTGCCGCCAGCGGAAGGCGACCTCATCCTGCGGAAGCCGCCGGAATAAGAGACTCGGCGCAGGGACAGCCGCCGTCGTCGTCCTTGTGTTACAGTTTCGTGCTTATGGAGATTGCTCCGAAAACAGCGCCGGACAAGCAACCCGGAGTGGCGTTCTATTGTCCGGTCTGCGCCGTCGAGGTCAGCGATCCACTGACCTGCGGTGATTGCTCGGCCGTCATCTGCCGCCGCTGCGGAACGCCGCTGGAATCTTCCGACGAATTGGGCATGGGATGAAGCGTAGTTTGTCGATGGTCGTTAGTCGTTAGTCGTTGGCAACAATCAGAGGCATCGCTTTTGGCGAACGGCGGATCGCGAACGACCAACGACTAACGACCAACGACTTGATCTGCCGATGAAGAGCTCATGACTAGATGAATCCCACTCCCGCATCCCTGACTCCCGAAGCCGAAACATCCAGTCAGCCGAGTCTCGTCCGGGGACTCAGTTTGCTCGACTCGGTGCTACTGCTGGTAAGCGGCATCATCGGCTCTTCTATTTTTCTTACCGCCAAGGACATTGCCGGACCGTTGCCGAATCCGACATTGTTTTTCCTGGTGTGGGTCCTCGGTGGTGTGATTTCACTCTGCGCCTGCGTCGCGTTCGCCGAACTCGGCTCCATGTTTCCCGACTCCGGTGGACAATACATTTACCTCCGTGAAGCCTACGGCGATCTGGTTGCTTTTCTTTATGGTTGGATGTTGTTCGCGGTCGCCAACGGCGGCACCATCGCCGCACTCTCCGTTGCTTCAGCAGCCTACATGGGGAACATCATTCCTGCCATTTCGCAGGAGCACGTGATTTTTTCGCTGCTGGGCATGCCATTTACACGCGCGCATGCCGTCGGGTTGCTGCTGATCGCCATCCTCACTTATGTCAACGTTGTCGGATTGCGCTGGGGCGCGCTTCTGCAAAATGTCTCCACCTGGACGAAATTCACCGCCATGGCGGCCTTCGTTGTCCTGGGATTCGCCATCGGCAAAGGACATTGGTCGAATTTCAGTTCGCAAGCGCCCGGTGGCTTGAGTATGGGATTGAGTCCCGGGCAATTGATCTCCGCTCTCGGCGTCGGCTTGATCGCCGTGTTCTGGGCGTATGACGGATGGGTCTACATCACGTGGGTCGCCGGCGAAGTCAAAGAACCGCGCCGCAATGTTCCGCTGGCCATGGTTTTAGGCGTGCTCGCAGTGGGCGCGATTTATCTCGCCATGAACATGACCTACGTTTACGCCATGCCGCTGAATGAGGTAGCAAAGCATGAGACCATTGCCCACGCCGCCGCGGCAAAGCTTTTCTCCCCCGCGGCCGCAGTCTGGCTGTCGGCGATGATCGCGATTTCTTGTTTTAGCGCGGCCGCGACCTGCACTCTGTCGGGCGCCCGCGTCTACCTCGCCATGGCACAGGACGGCGTGTTCTTTCGCCGCATGGCCGTCATCCATCCCAAGTGGCGCACGCCCGCATTTAGCCTGATCGGCCAGGGCATCTGGGCAGCGGTGCTCACCATGAGCGGACGCTACGACCAGCTTTATACCTACGTCATCTTTGGCATGGTGCTCTCATACACGCTGACCGTCATCGGCCTGTTCGTGCTGCGCTGGAAAAAACCGGACATTCCTCGCCCCTACCGCTGCACCGGATACCCGTGGCTGCCCGCGATCTACATACTCGTCGGAGTCGCGTGGACGCTCAACACCATTATCCAGCGGCCCAATGAAGCGTTTTGGGGCGCCGCGATTGTGCTGATCGGCGTTCCGGGATATTTGTTTTGGAAGCGCAGGAGCCGCGCCGATTCCGCCTAGGCATCAACATATATTCTTGTCTTGACCGCGCAACTCAGGCAGAATGGTTTGAAGAATTCAGGGGGATAGTTCTCATCATGGCAACCGTATCAGTGATTAGACCCGCGAAGGCGTTTGATAAGAGTGAAACACTGATCAGCTTCGAGGAAGCGATGACCAGACTGTCTCGCGAGGACCGGTTTCGATCTACCATTTACGCCATGAATACTCTTCTCGTGCAGAAGGGAATATATTCGCCGGAAGAGTTCGAATTCCAGTTTCGTCAATTCGCACAAAAGAACCTGAAGTAGTATTCAGTTACTTGCCTCTAGCTTTTCGTCCGCGCTTTCTATCCTTCCATTTCGGCATGCGACACTTCGGAGACGAGCAGCGCTCGTGCGCGCCAATGTCGCAGCTGGCGCAGTCACATTCACACCCGTGCGCCACGGTGAGTGTGCGTTCTTGCTTCCTCTTTTCCTTCGCCATCGCGCAAGTCTACTGAGCATCATATATCCACCTCCCACACAAGGTTCGGCTCGGGCCGCTTGACAAGTTCGCGGAACGGGAACAAACTTTCAGACGTTTTGCTTCGGTACACGCTGAACCCCGCTTGGGGAAGGGGTTCTCGCCTAATTGAGGAGGATTCCATGTCGAATCTCATCAGCCGCATTCTCTTGTCTGCCCTAACAGCCATTCTGATTGTTGTGCTCTGCGGAAGCGCAGCCGCACAGCAGCACATCACTGGCACCTTGCCGGATGGCGCAACCTATGTGATCGACGTTCCGCCGATCTGGAACGGCACTCTGCTTCTTTACAGTCATGGCTATGTCGTACCCGGATCGTCAAACCCCGCGCTCGACGTGGGCGATCCGCTCACGGGCGGTTATATGCTGGCGGCGGGTTACGCGCTGGCGGGTTCTTCTTACGCGACCACCGGCTGGGCAGTTCAGCAGGCGATCCCGGATCAGATTGCAACCCTTGATGCTTTTGAAACCGCGGTCGGAACACCAATCCAAACCATCGCCTGGGGACACTCTCTCGGCGGCATGATTACCGCCGGACTGGTGCAGGAATACCCGAGTCGCTTCAACGCAGCGCTTCCCATGTGCGGCGTGCTGAGCGGTGGCGTGGGCACCTGGAACGGGGCGCTCGATGTTGCATTCGCCTTCAACACGCTGGTGGCCGGCGGATCATTGCAAGTCGTAGACATCACCTACCCGGATGGGAATTTGACCAACGCCGAAGACATACTCTATGTGGCTTCTACCACTGCGCAAGGGCAAGCGAGGGTGGCTTTGGCCGCGGCCCTTGGAGACTCGCCCGGCTGGTTCGATCCGTTATCTCCGGAACCAGGGCGCACCGACTACGCCGACCAGATAGCGAACCAGTTTCTATGGTTGTCCGAGGTGGATTTCCCGTTTTTCTTTGCCCTGCGTGCCGAACTGGAAGCTCGCGCCGGAGGCAATCCTTCATGGAATACGGGCGTGGATTACGAAGAGCACCTGAAGCACTCGGTCGATTATGCGGAGGTTCGGGCGCTGTATGCCGCGGCCGGGTTGAGCCTGGATGCGGACCTGGCGACGCTAAAGAAAGCCAAGCGAATTAAAGCCGATCCGGGCGCCGTGGCTTACTTGAGCGATTACATCATCTACAACGGTCAGTTGCCATTTCCGGTGCTGACCATGCACACGACGGGCGACGGATTGGTGCCGGTGGAAAACGAGCGCGCCTATCGCAAGGTGGTCGACCAGGCGCATGACGGCGCCATGCTGCAAGAAATATTCGTGCACCGCGCCGGTCACTGCGCATTCACGCCCGCGGAAACAATTACCGCGCTCGAAACGCTTGACTTGCGTCTGACGACCGGGAAATGGAGGGACCTCACGGTTCACGACTTGAACAATGACGCGGATCTCCTCGGCTCCGGGTACAACGTTTACATCAATGGCGATTCGTTGGTGCCCACGCCACCGGCTTTCCTGAAGTTTGAACCCTTCCCGTTCCTGAGGATCTACGACGCTTTTACGCCGTAGAGTGCGGCGAGAAACACGACAGAGGTCTCCAACAAGAAAACGGCACGGAGTTTTTCATTCCCTCCGTGCCGTTTGTCTCCGTGATAAAGGTGCCTCTACACAGGCACGGTCGTCTTCCGTTTCGGATTGAAGAACGGTAACGACACCACCGTCGCCGTCGTCTTCATCCGCTGCGCTTCGATGGTCAACTCCATTTGCAGTTTGGTGCCGGGCTTGGAATATTCGGTGCCCACGCTGGCCAGCGCAATCAGCTTCTTCAAAAGCGGAGAGAACGCCGTCGTCGTGGCCTTGCCCACGTGCCTGTCGCCAGCATAGACGGGCACCGCCACGCGCGACGCCTGGCTGGGCGCGGCCGGAGAGAGTCCAAACTTGTCGAACTGCTCCTCCACTTCCACCCAATCGACTTCGAGTCCAACTAGCTGCCGCGCCACGCCCTGCTTGTGATCTCGCGCCAGCGCGCGCTTGCCGATGAAGTTCTCTTTATCGAGATGCACCATCTTCCCAAACCCCAACTCATAGGGCGAGAATTTCTGTGACGGGATCAGCGCCTTTTTCGAACTCGTGTAATCGACTTCGATCAGCAGCAGTCCCGCCTCCACGCGCGCCACATCGAGCGCGAGCATTCCGGCGGCGTGAATGTCGAACTGCTTGCCTTTTTCCATCAGCTCGTCCCAGACTTGAACGGCCTGATCCCAAGGAATCCAGATTTCGTAGCCGAGGTCGCCGGTGTATCCGGTGCGCGAAATATCCACCGCCACACCGGCAATCCTGCCGCTCGTTTTGCGAAAATATTTCAGGTTGGCGATGTCAGCTTCCGCAACCGTCTTCAAAAGTTTCGCGGAGGCCGGCCCCTGCAGCGCCAACGCCGCCGTTTGCTCGGAAATATCCTCGATCTGAACGTCCATGTTCAGGCCGTTCTGCCGGAACCAGCGCAGGCTCGGATCGGCGGCCGTCCAGCGATATTTGTTTTCTTCCAGGCGCGTGATCGTGCCATCGTCGATCACCTTGCCGTCTTCATCACACCAGCAGGCGTAAATCACCTGTCCCACGGCGACTTTGTTGACGTCGCGCGTGATCACCCGGTTCACCAGTCTAGTCGCGTCTTTGCCCGTGACCAGATACTTGTAGAGGGGAGAAATATCAATCAGCGCGCAGGCGTTGCGGATCGCGTTGTACTCGTGCTCATGGTGCACTTCATACACGCTGACTGTGTAGTATCCCGACCACTCGCGGTAATTCAGACTGTGGCACAGGGCGAAAGTTCTCTCGTGAAATGCAGTTCCAATAGGCAAAGTCGACCTCGTGAGGTTTCCCCTGTGTGTTCCTCCGTGTGAACCCCCGTGATCTCTGTGGTAGAAAAAAATCTTTACCACAGAAGACACAGGGGTTCACGGAGGGCAACTTGACGAAATCCCCAACGCCGGATTATAGGCACCCCGACGCGCGCGCTGCAAGCACGTAAATTACCTGACCCTCAGTCATTAATGCTGCGTAAGCAGCGACAAACAGCTACTTTCTCGATAGAATGGCGAGTCACTTTTTCTGACGTGAGCGGTCAATCTATGCCTTCTGGTGCAAGCGGTACGAAGTACGACGTGATCGTGGTTGGCGGAGGCCACAACGGCCTCACCAATGCCGCTTATCTGGCAAAAGCGGGAAAGAAAGTGCTGGTGCTCGAACGCCGCCACGTCCTCGGAGGTGCGTCCTGCACGGAAGAAGTCTTTCCCGGCTTCAAATTTTCCGTCTGTTCTTATGTTGTCTCGCTGCTGCGGCCCGAGATTATTCGCGACCTCGATCTACCCCGCCACGGACTCGAGATTCTGCCGCTCGACGGCACTTTCACTCCCATGCCGAACGGCGACCACTTGTGGCGCGTGAACGATCACGGCAAGACGCATCGCGAAATTGCCCGCCACTCGCGGGTTGATGCCGAAGCCTACGATGAATTTGGCAAAGCGATGCAGGCGATGTGCCGGTTCGTAAAGCCGATCCTCAGCATGATTCCGCCCGACCCGGCAACGTTGAATCCGAAAGAATTGATGAAGTTGCTCTTCATCGGACGCCGCTTCCAGGGCATGTCGAGCGAGGACAAATACAACCAAGTCCAGCTCATGACCATGAGCGCCATCGACTTTCTCGATCAGTGGTTCGAGACCGATGTGCTCAAAGCGACGATGTCGGCCTCGGGCATCATCGGAACTTTTCTCGGCGTGCGCTCGCCCGGCACCGCCTACGTTCTGCTGCATCACTACATGGGCGAGATTGACGGCGCCTTCCGTGCCTGGGGATTCGCGCGCGGCGGCACCGGCGCCATTTCGAATGCGATCGCCGACGCGGCTCGCGAGGCCGGAGTCGAAATTCGCACCGAAGCTCCGATTGCGAAGATCCTCGTTAAGAATGACGGCAAGAACGGACGCGCTGTCGGCGTTGTGCTGGGTAATGGCGACGAGATTTATGCCGACGTAATTTCCTCCAGCGTCGATCCGCGACTTACGTTTACCAAGATGATCGAGCCTGGCAATCTGCCCGATGAATTCATGGAAGGCGTGAATCGCTATAAGTTCCGCGGGTCTTCCGGCAAAGTGAACATGGCGCTCGACGGCTTGCCCGATTTCAAGTGCATGCCGGGAGTGGGCGCGCATTTGCGCGGCGCTATGTCGATCTCGCCCAGCGTCGAGTACATGGAGAAAGCTTACGACGAGGCGAAATACGGGCACTGGTCTTCGCACCCGTACATCGACATGGTGATTCCGACGCTGACCGACACATCGCTCGCGCCGCCGGGAAAACACATTCTTTCGTGCTTCGTACAATATGCGCCCTACAAGCTGGCGCCCGGCCTCGACTGGGACACGGAAAAGGAAAAATTTGGCGACAACGTGGTCGACACCATTGCCGAATACGCGCCAAATATCAAGAACATCATTCTTCACCGCCAGGTCATCACCCCGCTCGATCTTGAACGCGAGTGGGGATTGACTGAAGGAAACATCTTCCAGGGCGAACTTTCGCTTGAACAGTTATTTTTCCTGCGTCCAGTTGCGGGATGGGCACAATTCCGCTCGCCGATAAAAAATCTATACATGTGCGGATCGGCCACGCATCCCGGCGGCGGCATCATGGGCGCGCCCGGACGTCTGGCCGCGCTCGAAATTTTGAAAGACGGGGGGGCATAGCCCGTGGCCGAAACACGCGATGTCGTCATCGTCGGTGGCGGACACAACGGTCTGGTCACTGCCTTCTATCTCGCCAAAGCCGGATTCAAACCGCTGGTGCTCGAACGGCGCGCCCAGGTCGGCGGAGCAGCCATCACCGAAGAATTTCATCCCGGCTTCCGTTGCTCCACGCTAGCCCACAACACCGGACCTCTTCGTGCCGACATTGTTCGCGACATGCAATTGGAGAAGCACGGCCTCAAGCTGACGACTCCCGATGTGAGCACAGTTTCCCTGCTGCGCGACGGGCGCGCGCTCGTCCTTTACTCCGACGCAAAAAAAACGGCACAGGAAATTGCAGAGTGGTCGCAAAAAGACGCCGCCTCCTACGTGGACTTCGGCGCGGCTCTCGGCAAGATTGGCAAGGTCATCGGCGAAGCGCTCTTACTAACTCCGCCAAACATTGACAACCCCAACAGCGGCGATCTCTGGGGAATGCTGAAGACGGGACGCTCGATACGCAACCTGGGCAAGAAAGATTTGTATCGTGTGTTGCGCTGGGGACCGATGGCCGTGGCCGATCTGGTCGCCGAGTTCTTCGACACCGAACCGCTGCGCGCCACCATCGCCGCCCGCGGCATCTTCGGAACATTTCTGGGGCCGTGGTCGGCGGGCAGCGCACTCGTATTGATGCTGCGCGCCGCAGCCGATCCCAGTCCTGCCGGAAGCGTTCAGTTCGCTAACGGTGGGGCCGGTGCCATCACTGTGGCCATGGCCGCGGCGGCAAAGCAGGCAGGCTCTGAAATTCGCACCAGCACGGAAATCGCCGAGATTCGCGTCAAAGACGGCGTCGCTACTGGAGTCGTGCTCACCTCCGGCGAAGAAATTTCCGCACGCGCCGTGGTTTCGAATGCCGACCCCAAGCGCACACTCATGCGTCTGGTCGATCCCGCGCACCTCAGCCCGGACTTCGTTCAGAAAATCAAGAACTACCGGTCCATGGGGACGGTCGCGAAAATCAATCTCGCGCTCTCGGCGCTGCCGGAATTTACCGCGCTCAAGGTCAAGGGTAACGGCAATTTGCTGCAGAGTCGCATCCAGATCAGTCCCGAGATCGATTATCTCGAGCGCGCCTTCGACGAATCGAAGTACGGCAACTTCTCGCGCAATCCCTACATTGAAATTACGTTTCCGTCTCTTTCGGATCCGTCGCTCGCCCCTGCCGGCCAGCACGTGATGTCCATCTACATGCAGTACGCCCCATACAAGTTGAAAAACAGTGACTGGGAGAGCCAGCGCATCGCACTCGGCGAAACCGTGGTGAAGACGATTGCGCAGTACGCACCGAATCTGCCGCAGACCATCCTGCGCCACCAGATCATCACCCCCAAGGATCTCGAAGAAACATACAGCCTCACCGGAGGCCACATCTTCCACGGTGAGCTCGCGCTCGATCAGTTCTTCACCATGCGCCCGCTGCTGGATTGGGCTCGCTATCAGACGCCGATCGAACGTCTGTATCTGTGCGGCAGTGGAACGCACCCTGGGACCGGGCTCACCGGCGGCTCCGGCGCCAACGCCGCGCGCGAGATTGCGAAGGCGCTGAAGAAGTAGCATGGGTTGCCCCTGTGTACCTCTGTGTCCTCTCTGGTAAAGAAGTTCTTGAACCACGGAGGACACAGAGGTACACAGGGGAAAACCGACTGAGTCCTTTTATGCAAACTTCCGCCATCCTTCTCGTCTCCTGCCCCGACCGCAAAGGGGTTGTTGCTTCGATAGCCGATTTTATCTTTCGCCACAACGGCAACATCCTGTTCGCCGATGAGCATGGAGACGAGGAATCCAATCTTTTCCTGACGCGAGTCGAGTTCGACCCCGCGGATTTTGATTTTAACCTCGCCGCGTTTTCCGAGCGCTTCGCTCCCATCGCCCTCGACTTCCAGATGGACTGGCGGCTCGCCCGCTCCAGCGACCGCCCACGCGTAGCCATCTTCGTTTCGAAGTATGACCATTGCCTGCAGGATCTGCTTTATCGCCACCAGAGCGGCGAACTCCACTGCGAGATCCCGCTGATCATTTCCAACCATCCCGACAACCAGCGTATCGCCGACTTCTACCACGTCCCTTATTTTGTCGTGCCGGTCACGAAAGAAAACAAGCAGGAGGCGGAACAGAAGCAAATCGCCCTCGTCCGCGAACACAAATGTAGTCTCGTCGTCCTCGCGCGCTACATGCAGGTGCTCTCGAACGAGTTCATCGCCACGTTCGGCTCACAGAACGTCATCAACATTCACCACTCGTTTCTGCCGGCGTTCGTCGGCTCCAAGCCCTACCATCAGGCGTTTCAGCGGGGCGTCAAACTGATCGGCGCCACCGCTCACTACGTTACTAAAGTGCTCGACGATGGCCCCATCATCGAGCAGGACACCGTCCGCATTTACCACCGCGATACCATCGAGGATCTGATCCAAAAAGGACGCGACATCGAAAAGGTCGTCCTGTCGCGCGCCGTTCGCTGGCACGTCGAGAACCGCATCCTGCTGTATGGAAATAAGGCAGTGGTATTTCAGTAGTATTGCTCACGAAGCCGCCCACAGCCCAAATCCAGTCGCACCCGAGATCCCACCTGGGCCCGTGGCGCTGACTTCTGGGCACAGGGTAACAGTGCAGTCACTTCCGTAACCAGGTAACCGATTGCGCTGCCGTTCCCTTTCGGTTTTACTAAAAGGACGGTACCCATTTGAAAACACTACCCCGCGATCTCGAAGGAGCTGACTTTGGTTGAGGACCCCAAATGGGAACTGGCGTTGCTGGCCACCGTGCAGAGCTTCTACCAGCGACTGCTAAGTGACCAGCTCGGCGGGAAGCTGCCCGCGCCAAGCGAGCTCGCCCCTGACGTCATTAGTCATGCCGAGGACGTGCGCTCGACCCTTGATCAAATGCAGCTCTGGATCCAGCTTTTAGACATGGCCATCACTCCTGCCATGCTGCGGCTGGGAGTGCAATCCGACCTTGATCCGGAGGTCGCCGAGGCGTTGCTGCGTTACTTTGCGCGCCATCGCGACGATTCCGGCGCCAACCGTGACAAAACCGATCTGGTCGCGACTTTTCTGTTTCGTCATCCGCGCGTGCCTGGACAGTGGGAGCAACGTGGCTACGGCCTCGATGGATCAATTCCTCTGTCTCCGTTCGAAATTGCGCTGCTTGAAATCCTGTCGGAGTCGGACGTTCCCACACTCCCGGAAAGTCACGTGCAGCTGCTGCGCGAATTCGGCCCCTTGCTCGATCAGGCGAATCGCTTCCAGGACTTCAGCACGCTCATGGATTCCGGCATTATTCCGCGAGTTCGGGAATTGAAGGCCTCGCTCGGCGAATCGATCTATCACCCCGGAGTGCTGGCCACGCTCGCGCCTTACAATGCCGCATTCGGCGATCGCTTCCATGCGCTGTTCGACGCCGCCGCAAAAGAAATCAAGGATTTCGCCAACCGTCTGGAAGAACTCGGAGGCAGCATCCTGAGTACAGTCGACGGTGTTGAAGTTACGGTCGAGGATGTCGCCGCGCTGAACCAGGAAGCTCTGCTGAAGATTGATTACAGCTCGGCCCTGGACAAATTCCGGCGCGTCTCGCGGCTGAAAAAAGAATTGGAGCGCAGGCCGCCGATCCGGCGCGCCACCAACACCACTCCCGCCGCTCACGTGAAAGCGGCCCCAGGCGGCGCGGCAGCTGCTCCTGCTCCGGCGCTCGTTCTGCCTTATGTGCCCGCGGCCATCACGCCGCAGGCGCTCTCGGCCGAAGAAGCAAAGTTGCGCCGAGTGGAAGAATCGATCCGCGTTTTCGTGCGCGTCGCCGATCCCAAATTCCGCCAGATCGTGCCCATGCGCTATTTCAACCTGATGCTCAGTAACGCCGAGATTGAGGCTTACACTGCCGACTATCTCGAACAAACGGGCCCGCGTGCGGATGCTGCCCGAATGCTGCTCCGCCTGGTCGCCGTAACCGCGCGCATCACCACTGAGGTGGAGGAACTGAAGCGCTCGCAGAATTCGCGCTCGGTCTGGAAGCTGCACGCCGACTCTCTCGTGGTCCTCGTCGATCTCGCCAAGCACCTCGCCGAAGCCGTGGACCGGCTCGCATTGGCCGTCGGCCAGCAGGCGGAAACGCAGGCCAATAGCGAGCCTCTCCGCAACTCGCTTGAAAAACTGCGCGAGCGCACCACTGAAGCCGCCAAGCTCATCGCCGCGGCGTAAGAACCCCGCCGGCCAAGGTGGAGGGGCGGAAAAGAAAGACCGAAGCACCAACGACAAATACAACCACAACGATGACTGTTAGGGAGTTCGCACTTTCCTGGCGATTTCAGTTCCGAGCCTCTGAAAATCGGCAACGTCCCAGGTGTAGATCCTGGTCGCACGAGCTTTTAGGGCGCACCAGCCTATCAGAGCGTCGTAAATTGTCCCTCCGACGATACCGGCAGTCGCGGCGTCTTGAATCGCTAGCCGATATTCCCGCGCATCGAGCGACACAATTTCCAGGCGTTCCTCGACTGAATCGAGAACCAACAGCGCCTGATCTGCGCTCATGCGGGCCGTGCCGGGCAACCGCGTCAGCGTCGCGTATAGTTCCGCAAGACTGTGTGCGGCGCAACAGGCAGTTTTCCGATCGGCGCCAGTAAAGAGAGCAAAGCTGCGCTCGTGGTGTTCGTGAACCTCCACGGACGTGGCGACAAGGACCGATGTATCGAAGAAGGATTTCACCGTCTCCTGCCCAATATTGCTTTCTCCCTGTCTTTGCGCACACGACGGATGGTTTCACGCACAACGGACGCTTTCAGCGGAGCCCCTCCACGAAAAACCCACACGCCCTGTTTCTTGTACATTGACGCATTGCCGCGCACTGGACGCAAGACGATATGGTCGTCGAACGACTCTAGTTCCAGTGGTTCGCCAGGCTCGAGTTGTAGCTGCTCGCGAACGGGCTTGGGAAGAACCAGCCGGCCTGCTCGGTCGACATTCAGCGTGGTATTCATAATGGCATTTTACCATGGTAATTACCATTCACCAATGCCATTTTCGCGCGAATTGCCTTGCCCTCGAAAAACACGCGCAAAAAAAGAGAAGAGGGACGAGCAAAATGCCCGTCCCTCCTTCTCGAATCCACCCCTCCTCCGCGTCGTGATCCCGAGCGAAGCAAGGAATCCTTAGTCCGTCCTAGTGAATATCGAACTGCTCCTGGTGCAGCGCCGGATCCGACTTCACGATGATTGTCTTCTTGGTGAGCTCTTCCATCTCATTCAGCAGACGCGCGTTGTCCGCCTTCAGCGCTTTCGCAACCTCCGGGTTCACCCGCAACATCACATCGCTGTGCTCCAGATGCTTCGAGATCTTGCGCATCTCGACATACACCTCGTTGCAGATGGTATTCACCGCTTTCACGAAGCCCGTGGCCTGGCAATACGGACAGGGCGATCCAATCGTCCGTTCGAGTGATTGCTTCACCCGTTTGCGGGTGATCGCCACCAGACCGAAATCATTGAACTGCAGCACCTTTGACGGCGCCCGATCGAGGCGCAACGCCTCTTCCAGCGCCTGCATCACTTTTTGCCGGTTGCGGCGTTCGTCCATGTCGATGAAGTCGATGATGATGATGCCGCCCAGATCACGCAGCCGCACCTGCCGGACAATTTCCTTGATCGCATCGACGTTCGTCTTCACGATCGTGTCTTCAAGCCGAGCGGTTTTGCCGACGTACTTGCCGGTGTTCACGTCAATGGCGACCAGCGCTTCCGTCTGATTGATCACGATGTAGCCACCGCTCTTCAGCCAGACTTTCGACTTCAGCGCCTTGTTGATTTCCTCGTTCAGCCCAAACTGATCGTAGAGCGGAGTCTCCTTGGTGTAGAGCTTGACGCGTTTCACCAGAGCCGGTTGGAAGCGATTGGCGAAGCGCACAATGCGCTCGTACTCCTGCTCCGTGTCGACCCAGATGACGGAAAAGTCCGAGCTTACCTGATCGCGCAGCACCCGCTCCACCACGTTCAGATCGTGATAGATCAGCGCCGGAGCCTTGCTGCTCTCAGAACGCGTCTTGATCTCACTCCACAGATTTTTCAGGAAGCGGATATCCGCGCGCAGTTCCTCGTCCGTCGCGCCCGCCGCCGCGGTCCGAACAATGAAACCGCCGCCTCCGTTTTCGCGTTCACTCTGGATGATTCGTTTCAGCCGTTGCCGCTCTTCTTCCGACGAGATTTTGCGCGACACGCCCGTGTGGTTCACGGTCGGCATGAAGACCAGGAAGCGTCCCGGCAGCGCAATGTGACTGGTGATACGCGCGCCTTTCTTCGCAATCGGCTCCTTGGCAATCTGGATCAGCACTTCCTGCCCTTCCTTGAGCAGTTCGCTGATCTGTGGCACCACCGTGTTCTCGCGACTGCGGAAACGTCGTCCACCGCGCCGTCCACGCCCTCGATCGGAACCGCGATCCGGCCCCCGATCTGGCCCGCGACGCTGCGTCCGCTGCAACAACCTCGCCTCGGGCGCGGGACCGCGAACTTCAGCGCTCGCATCCACGGTGCCGTCGCCAATCGCCTCGGCCTCCAGCAGCGCCTCAGCTTCCGCTTGTGCCTCTTCGAGTTCCAGTTCTTCCGCTTCTCGCTCTTCCGCTTCCAGTACGGCTTCCGGAACTGCTTCGCCGTTCGCTACCGGCTCGCCAGCGGCTGCCAGCCCCGGAGCGACCTCTCCAACTCCGGATTCAGACAACTCTCCACCGGCCGCCCGCGTCTCTTCTTCCAGCTCTTCAAAGCCCGCGTCGTCTCCCGGTTCCTCTCCGTAGGCCCTGAGGTCCGCTTCCTCTTCCTCGATCTCCTGCTCCTCCACGGCGCCTTGCGCAACGTCGTGCTGAGCATCCTGTGTCATCTGCGGAGCCGCCGCGAAGTCCGCTTCGCGCGCTGTCTCGTGTACCGTAGTTTCCGGCGCCGTGTAAGTCCCGAGCGCGGATTGCACCTGGTCGCGCACTTTCCAATCCGCCGCTGGCGCTGGGCTCGGATCGGCCGGATGTACCTCTTCCTCGACTTCCACATCGGTTACATGCTCGTGCTGTTCGTGAAGTGGCTCGGCAACCTTCGCCGCGAAGATCGGCTCGTCTTCGGGAAAGTTCGCAAGGATTGAGCCCGAGGCCGGCGCCGGCCGTTCCACGGCTACGCCCTGCACCGAACTCTCCGCCGGCAAAACCGGACTCTGATTCTGACCCTGGCGCTGGTATTTGGAGATCGATTCGCCGGGAAGCACGATCGGTTGATATCCCGGCGGCGGTCCGTAATCGTAGTCGCGACCGGCCCGAGCGGTCGGCGCTGGTCGCTGGAATCGCGAGTCCGATCCACTGCGTCCCGGACGGTCGCCCCGGTTGAAACGGTCATTCCTTCCTTCTCCCCGTGTTTCACTGCTGGTCTCGCTGCGTTCTTCACTGCGGATTTCAGTGCGAGGTTCGCTTCGAATTTCGCTGCGGTCGGCACCCGTGTTCGGCCCGCGCCCGCCCCGGTCTCCTGCTTCTCCACGACGTCCGCGACGACGACGGCGTCCGCGAAAGTCGCGGGCCATGCCCGTGCCCGTGGCGTTACCAGGCGCTTCCGAAGCAGCCACCTCCGGCTCTTCCCCCTCGTCCGCCACGTTGGCGGCTTCTGCAACCTGTCCGTCACTATCAGTATTGATCGCCGCGCCGCCTCCGGCCGCATCCGCCCCGTTGCGCGGACGCGCGTCCACCACCGGACGATTCGCCGGGATCGCTTCATCCAGGTCCTCGTCCTGCTGTTCCAGATCCATGAAATCGGAGACGTAGAGGAACGCGTCGCGTTCCAACCCAATATCCACAAAAGCCGACTGCATGCCTGGCAGCACGCGCGTCACTCGGCCCTTATAAATCGAGCCTGCTAAGGTGTATTCGTTTTCTCGTTCCAGGTAAATTTCTGCTAGCTGTTCGTCTTCGGTGATCCCCACTTTGGTTTCGTGGGGGGTGGTCGATACATACAATTCCTTGTTCATTTCTACTCCGGTCTTTCTTCACCGGACCAGAAGCGCAAGGCGGACCAACAGATCGATAGCGTTCAGCGCCGCTCCGGGTAGGAGCGGGCGCGGTCCTGGAGTTCTTCTCCGGACCCGCACTGCAGTGAATTGTTCTTACTCGTCTGCACTGATCGCGTTAAGCCTTCCGTCAGGTCTGTGACCACTCTCTCGTATTCCGCTGAGGGGGCCGTTCCCCGCCTGACTGGCTTCAATCCTGTCCGGCTTTGACTTCTGCCGGCATTCTGCCCTCCTTTTTCGCGAGGGCCTTCGTAATCTTGTTTCCGTACCTGATCTTGTTTCATGGCGTCGTTCTCATCGTCGACCAGTCGATAAGACCAGTTGAGAAGGGCGCCCCAACTTCCTCCGACCGTCTCAGTTCACGAAGCGGCGCATCCTGACGTTCATTACCATCCCCAGCGCCAAAAACATGAAAAGAACGGAAGACCCACCGTAACTCATAAGCGGTAGAGGAATTCCCGTGACTGGCATAAAGCCAACCACCATGCCGACGTTGACCAGGATGTGAAAACTAAGCACAGCCACCACACCCATCACCAGAAATGCCCCGGCGCGGTCGGGCGCCGTTTGTGCATTCTGGGTCAACCGCATCAGCACTATAAAGTATAACAGCAGAACCGCCAGAGCTCCTACAAACCCGTGTTCCTCGGCAAATGCGGCAAAGATGAAGTCGGTCTGCGGCACCGGCAAAAACGCCAGATGCGTCTGCGACCCCTGGCTACTGCCAAAGATCCCACCCGACCCCACCGCAATCAGCGATTGATTTACTTGATATCCGGAGCCCTGGCTGTCCGCTTCCGGGTGCATATAACTCGTCAGCCGCTCCTTCTGATACGACTTCAGCACCTTCATCCAGGCCACCGGGACCAGCAGGCCGGCGATCATCACCACAATCAGCGCCTGCTTCCATCGCAAGCCGCCCAGAAATAGTCCCATGACCGCCACCGGCAGATACGTCAGCGCCGTCCCCAAGTCCGGTTGCCTTAACACCATCAGCATTGGAAAGCCAACGATCGCGCCTGCCTTCAGAAAGTCTGACCACGATAGTTCCCGCTCATGTAAATCCGCGAAGTACTTGGCCACCGCCAGAATCAGGATCAGCTTCACCCACTCCGATGGCTGGAAATGCGCGCCTCCGGGCATCTTAATCCAGCGCTTCGCCCCCAGATATTTCTGCCCGAACAGAAGCACGGAGATGAGCGATGCCAGCGCTACGATATACATCCAATGGATTTGCTCGAGCAGGGCTTGATAGTTCACCAGGCTGACCAGGAACATCGCGCCCACACCCGCCAGAATCCAGTAGATTTGCCGGATGTGGGAACCGGCAAATTTCGTGTGTTCCGTCGCACTGTGAATCTGCACCACGCCCAGCGCGCAGATCGCCAGCACGAAGCCCATCAGGACCCAGTCGAAATCTCGGTAGGAAACGTAGCGCGCCATCGATTCAGTGATCTGGATTCAACGATCTGGCTTCAACGGTCTAGAATTGACAACCCACTCCAGAACGCATGGGAGAGAACTTCGGGCAGGAACTCACTCGCATGAAAATCACTGGCAGGGATTCGTCGGGCACGCCGGACTCACCGGGGGTTCCGAGCGCGTCCATACCCAGATCGCAGCCGCGCCCGCGACACCCAATCCGCCGTAAACCACCGCCGGCGAACTCATGATTCCGCCGCCCGCAGCCGGCGCTGCCCCAGCCGCCTTCCGGTGCTTTTTCTTCTTTTTCTCGGTGTCCGCGGTGTCGTCTTTCGTGGTCTGCTGCCCCTGCGTCACGGTGGTGGTCGTTCCCTGGGCGTCCTGGACGGTTACGTCGCCCTTGTTGGCCGCGATCTGCACGCGCCCATCCACGTCGGTAACCTGAAACTCGGTCCACGAATTGCTAACTGGCTTCACCGTCACATCGCCGGCACGCGCCGCCAGTTCGCGGGAAGTCGTCACCCGCACTGCGCCATGCTCAAGCTCCACTGCCGGCCCTTCAAATTTCACCAGGGAGTCCGCCAGCACCATCACGCTTGATCCATTCGATTGAATACTCGCCGTCGAATCCGGCCGCGTCTGCAACATGTCTCCCGCGAACACCGCTGCCGATTTCGGCACCTCGCTCCCGTTCAACCACGCCGCACCATTGGTGTAGAGCATGGCCGACGCGGTCTCTCCCGCCAGCATCATTTGCGCTGGAAACAGGATCGCCAGTAAACAGCACACAGCAGAGCGAAGTGCTGACGATGACATGGGTTCGGATCACTCCCGGATTTCTTTATTTTCCGTTATCGTAAGCTGTAAAGGGTTATAGGTCAATGCGTTTGTTCACTTCCATGCACTCCTGAGTCACTACCGCCGAGGCTGCATGCGGGACATTTCATCTCGGATCGCTCCGCGCAGGCTCCGGAGCCGAGTCCGCCGACGGTTTCTCCCAGCAGCATCTCGCCATCCGCACCTTCGGCTCTCACGTCCATCCAGCGGTTCGCCGCATGATGCCCACAAATTTGCATCTTCAGGTAGTTGTCGGTCAGCGCTTCGGTGAAGTCCGCTCCCCCCGATTGCAACGTGATGGCCTCAACGACAGTCCCCACCAGAGACTGTATAAACGCCGCTTTCTTCCTGGATGCAATCTCACGCAACACGCGATTTCTCTCGCGCGCCAACCCGACCGGAACCTGCCCCGGTTGCTCCGCCGCCGGTGTTCCCGGACGCGCCGAATATGTGAACACATGCAGATAAGTAAACGGGAGTTCTTCGATCATGCGCCGGGTCTCGTCAAACTCCGCGTCCGTCTCGCCCGGAAATCCCACCATCACATCGGCGCCGATTGCCGCCGTGGGCATGGCCGCTCGAATCTTCAGGATCTTTTCCCGGTAATGCCACGGCCGGTATTTGCGATGCATCCGCCGCAACACCGCATCACTCCCTGACTGCATCGGCACGTGCGCGTGCTTGGCAATCCGCCGCGACGATGCCACCAGTCCGATCAGTTCATCACTCCAATCCATAGGCTCGACCGAACTGATGCGCAATTTCTGAAGAGAAGTTCTATCGAGAATGGCGCGAATCAAAGAGACGAGTCGCTGGTCGTTGGTCGCTGGTCGTTCGGGATTCGACTGAGACTGCTTGGTTGACGATATCACTGAGCTGATTTGATCTTGTTCGCCAGCGACTAACGACCATCGACCATCGACTTCCCTTAGGTCTCTTCCCCACCGGCCCAAATTGATCCCGGAAATCACAACTTCGCGATAGCCCGCTTCCACCAGCGTTCGGACTTCCGCGATGACGCGCTCCCCCGGCAGCGAACGGCTCTGTCCGCGAACATACGGGATCACGCAGAACGAGCAGCGGTTGTCGCATCCGTCCTGCACCTTGAGGTTTGGACGCGTCCGCTCGTTGGAATTGGCCGCTTCAAATACCGGAGCCGCCAACAGTTCGGTGTGGGCAAAAATATCCCCCACAATCACATCAGCGGCCTGATCCCCGGAAGACTGATCTTGGGAAGATCGATCCTTGGAAAATTGCGCGGGAAGCGGGTGCCCCACTCT
>CAVZDM010000059.1:0-16731 GCA_963773955.1 uncultured Acidobacteriaceae bacterium
ATTTGCTAAGTGTCGGCTTTGCCAGTCAGTTTCCCGTCTTCCTGGTCGCTCCTTTGGGAGGCATCACCGCCGACCGCGTCAATCGCCAGCGACTCATAATCGCCACCCAGACCGCCGCCCTGATCCTCGCCGGAATCCTGGCTTGGCTCACGCTGACCGGACGTGTCCATGTGTGGCACATCTTCGCGCTCGCGGCCCTGCTCGGAGTAGTGAACGCCTTCGATATTCCCGGCCGCCAGTCCTTCCTCATCGACATGGTCGGCAAAGAAGACCTGATGAACGCCATCGCGCTGAATTCCTCGATGTTCAACGGCGCACGCATCATCGGCCCGGCCATAGCCGGAATCCTGGTGGCGAAAATCGGCGAAGGCTGGTGCTTTGCCGCCAATTCCATCAGCTACATCGCCGTGATCGTCGGACTGCTGCTGATGCACGTGCACTGCGCCCCGCGCGCCAGCAAGAATTCGCCGATCGAAGACATCGTCGAAGGTTTCCGCTGGGTCAACCACACGCGGGTAATCCGCGCGCTGCTGTTGCTGCTTGGTCTGGTGAGCCTGGTCGGTATGCCCTACACCGTGCTGATGCCGATCTTCGCCGACAGAATTCTGCACGGCGGAGCGCGCGGCCTCGGCATCCTGATGGGCGCCACCGGCGTAGGCGCTCTGTTCGGAGCCCTGACGCTAGCCGCCAAAACCGGAGGAGTTAAGGGCCTCGGGCGTTGGGTGGCAATCAGTTGTATGAGCCTGGGGATCAGCCTGTTCTGTTTTTCATTCTCCACTTCATTGTGGTTATCGGTCGCGCTCCTGCTGCCCGTCGGTTATTCGATGATGTTGCAGATGGCCTGCTCGAACACGCTGATCCAAACCATGGTCCCCGACCAACTGCGCGGCCGAGTCATGTCGCTGTATTCGATGATGTTCATGGGCATGGCTCCCTTCGGAGCTTTCTTCGGAGGAGCCTTGGCCCACCGCATCGGCGCGCCAATCACCGTAGCCGTCGGAGGAGTAGCCTGCGTGATCGGTGCAATCTGGTTCGGGCGCGCCCTGCCCGAGTTGCGCATAGAAGCCCGCCGCCTGATCGTAGCCCAGGGCATGGCCGCAGGCGAACCCGCCCAGGAACTGAACGCGCAGCCGGTAGAAGAGTGAAATCCAAGTGTAGAGCGGGCGCCCCCGCCCGCTGCTCTTGCAGTTGCTCTTGCCTTTGATCTCCCCCGAACAAAATGGATTGTCATCCTGAGCGAAGCGAAGGACCTACGCATTGACTTCGCCACGCAAGCTGCGGAGAAAGTAGGCGCTGTACTTGCCTTTGGGTGGCGCAGCGGTTCACCGCTGCGAAAGGGCCTAACCCCTGCACGCGGGATGACCACGGAGTTACTCTTAAGATGTTAATCCGTGTTTACACTACCCCCCTCCCCCCTATCTTTGAGAATCAGAGGGTTATGGGGAATCTCTCCGCCAAAATCTAGAGCGCAAAGGGCTTATTTTCAAAATATTCCGGAATAAGGGCTTAGCTTGATCTTGGGTCCAAATTCCTGTTTTGGGGCACCATTTTGGGAAGATGACGCCAGCATTGTTGCTTCAAATTTAGTTATCAAAGAGCTACTAACGGAGCGGGCCGAACGGCCTCTCGCGCCGTTTCTGAAGACGGGCACACGTCAGGGCTGCGCTCATCAATAGGATTTTCGCACGGAGGGGGTTGGGCGGTCTGTGCTGGCTGTCACTGGTTGTTTGTGATGAAAAAAGCGCACCCTGCAGGCCTTAGTTAGCCAGCCCACGCTGTACAAGAAACTCCTTCACCACCGCCGCCGCGTCGCGATGTTCGCCATCGACCGCAAAATTCAATCGCCGCATGTCTTCATCGGAGATTGCTCCCGCCAGCGCGCCCAGCGCCGCTCCCACTTCCGGGTGCTTCTTCAGCATTTCTCCGCGCATCACCGCCACCGCTTCATACGGCGGGAAATAATGATGGTCATCCTCCAGCACAACGAAGTCGAGGGCCGGAATCAATCCATCGGTATTGTTCCCGGCAATCAGATCCACTTGCCCGTCTTTGAGCGCCCGCGTAATCAGCCCCAGATCCATGATGCGCGGCGCCTCCGCGAAGCGCAGGCCGTAGCTGGCGACCAGGCCCTTATATCCGTCCGGACGCTCCATGAACTCGTATCCGAAACCGGCGCGCCATTGCGGTGTAAATGCAGCCGCCTCGGAGAGCGTCTTCAAGTGCATCCGGCGCGCATCGTCGCCGCGGATCACCATGGCGAAGGTGTCGTCAAATCCGAGAGGTGGTCCTACGGTGAGGCCGAACTTCGTTTCGTAGCCCTGCTTCACGCGTCGATAAACTTCCAGCTTGTCGCCGCTGGTTTGCCCGTTGTTCGGTTGTTGTTTGAGAACCGCCGTCAGTGCCGTGCCCGTATATTCCGGGTAGATGTCGATTCGTCCGGCGAGGATCGCCTGTTGGCAGATGAACGTGCCAGCCAGATAGAAACGGCGCTCCACGGGCAGGTGAGTCCGGGCTTCGATGATTTGAGCGAACAGTTCTCCCAGAATGAGCTGCTCGGTAAAATTCTTCGATCCCACCACAATCCGATCCGCATGCCGTTCGCAACCCGCGACCGGCAAAAGCAGTAAGGCGAGCAACAGCAATTTGCAAATGAGTTGTTCCGAGTGGGAACGCATGGAATCAATCGTCACTGATCTTCGTTTACGATTTCGTATGTAGCGATCCTAACCGTCGCTCCAGTCGTCCGAGCACAAAGTCGGCGAAGAGCGCCAGCAGTGCCGCCGGAACCGCTCCCGCGAGAATCACCTGGTTGTTCACCATGGCCAATCCCCTGAAAATGAATTCTCCCAGTCCGCCCGCGCCGATCGCGGCCGCGATCGTTGCCAGTCCAATGGAGACCACGGCAGCGATTCGCACCCCAGCCACAATCACACCCGAGGCCAGCGGCAATTCCACCTGGAAAAGCAATTGACGATCGGTCAATCCCATGGCGCGTCCGGCCTCGACCACCGCGGGATCGACGCTGCGAATGCCCGCATAAGTATTGCGAATCAGCGGCAGCAGAGCATAAAGCGCTAGCGCCAGTATCGCAAGCCGTCCCGCGCGCTCGCCAATCCAAGGCGCGGGAAGGAGAAAGCCAAACAAGGCAAGGCTTGGGATGGTCTGGATGATGTTCGCGCCGCCAAGCACCGGCTTGCTGAGTTGCGGAACGCGCGTGATCAGAATGCCCAGCGGAATCCCGACCAGCGCCGCGAAAAGTGTGGCCACGCCTGCGAGCGTGATGTGTTCGAGCGTGAGATCAAGCACCTGCTGGCGATTCGCCATCATGAACTGCAAGAAATTCATGCCGATCACCTCGTGATCACGTTGTTAATTACTCTGTTAATTACTCTGGTTAATTTACGCTGGATCCGGCAACGCGGAGAACGCTTCCACGTATGCTCGCACAAGTGGGTCTTGCGAACGCGAAAACTCCGCGACCGCAAGGTCCACGATGAGTCGGCCTTCTTCCATCAGCGCAATACGATCGCCGAGCAGCAAGCCTTCCCGCAGATCGTGGGTGACAAAGATCACCGCTTTCCGCATCCGCTGCTGCAGAGCGCGAAATTCTTTCTGCATTTCCGATCTCGTGATCGGATCAAGCGCGCCAAAAGGTTCGTCAAGAATCAGAATAGGCGGATCGGCCGCGAGAGCCCGCGCGACTCCCACGCGCTGCCGCTGACCTCCGGAAAGTTGGCTTGGATACCGCGATACCAGATCCGCATTCAGTCCGACCGTGGCCAGCAACTCGCGCACCCGCGCTTCCACGCGCTCCCGCGGCCAGTTTTCAATCCGCGGCACCAGCGCAATGTTGCGCTCGACGGTGAAGTGCGGGAACAGGCCGCCGTCCTGAATGACATACCCGATGCTTCGCCGCAAGCGGATCGGATCCCACTCGGCAGTCCGACGCCCGTTGACCCTCACCTCGCCCGAAGTAGGCAGCAGGAGCCGGTTAATCAGCTTAAGAGTAGTCGTCTTCCCAGAGCCGCTTCGCCCCAGCAGCACCAGGGTTTCACCCTGCTTCACGGAGAGCACGAGATCCTGCAGCAGCGGACGCCCGTTCAGACGGAAGGAAGCATGATCGAATTCGATGGCAGCTACTTCGAGGTTCGATTCGTGGCTGGGAGGAGCAGTCATGTTTGCTCGTGTGGGGACGGGCGCCCTCGCCCGTCCAAGCCGAGCGAAGCTCGGCAGCTGCCGGTGCTACCGAAACTCTCAAATTCCTATGAGCGTGTACTACCGCGTAACCGACCCGATCTTATACGCGCCGTCGGCCAGTCCGGTGATTCGTATTCCACCATGACCTTTGTGCCGGATGTTGAGCCCGACAAGCAGCGCGGTGATCTGCTCGACAATGCGCGCATTCTCAAGCTTGCCGCCGTCAATGGATCGCACGCCCGCGATTCTTGCTGCCAGTTCCATCGCGACCTGCGTGGCATCGGGATCGTCGCTGCACACGATCACGTCGCAATCGATATCCTCATCGCCGTTCAGTTGCTCGGCCGACACGTTCTGGAATGCCGCCGCCACCGAAACGCCCTTCGGAACCAGCTCAGCCGTTTGTTGCGCGGCCGAGCCTTGCCACACGCCGATGGTGCGGCTGGCGCGTCCGCCGACGCTCGCAGCCAGCGGAACGGTGGCATCGATCACGATGCTGCCCGCACGGATCGCCGGCTTCAACTGCTTGAGCAGCGCTGCCTGGCCTTCGAATGGGACGGTGAGCACCAGCAGATCGCTGGCCGCGCAAGCTGCCGAATTCTCCATCCCGGAAACTCGGGCGTCCGCGCCCGCGCGCTTTCGGATTGCTTCCGCCGTTTGCTGTGCCCGCGCCGCATCGCGCGAGCCGATGATGACGGTCTCTCCCGCGCGCGCCCAGCGCAACGCGAGGCCCGTACCAGCGGGGCCGGTGCCGCCGAGGACGGCGATGGCGCGGCCGATGCCGGCTTTCATGCCATCTTTCATGCGAACTCCGCAGCCAGCGCGTGTTCAAAGGACGCTTCGGAAGCTGCTACTTCGGCGGGCAATTTGATTTTCATCCGTGAATACCTGGTATTGCGCTCCGCCGGAATGCGCCCGATCTCCAGTATCAACGCCTGGAAGTCTTCCGGACTCGTGTACTGGCCCGCTGTCGCTCCCGCCTCACGCGAAATATTTTCTTCCATCAGCGTTCCGCCGTAATCGTTGGCGCCGGCGTGCAGGCAAAGCTGCGAAAGCTTGCGGTTCAGCTTCACCCACGAAACCTGGATGTTATGAATCGAACCGGCCAGCAGAATTCTGGCGAGCGCATGAATCTTGAGATGTTCGGCGAGCGTCGGTCCCGAGCGCGCCAGCCCCTGCTGGAACAAGAGCGTGTTCTGATGAACAAAGCCCAGCGGCACAAACTCGGTGAAGCCGCCGGTTTCAGCCTGAATCTGCCGCAACAAAGATAGCTGTCGCACCCAGTGGTCCGGAGTTTCCATGTGTCCGTACATCAACGTCGAGGTGCTGGTGATGCCGCAGGCGTGGGCGGTGCGAATCACCTCTTGCCATTGCGCTGACGAAAGTTTGTTGCGCGACAATACGTGACGCACTTCGTCATCCAGAATCTCAGCCGCAGTACCCGGCAGCGTATCCAGTCCGTTATCGCGCAACATCATAAGATAGTCGCGCAGAGCCATGCCGGTCAGTTCCACGCCGTACACAATTTCCATCGGAGAAAACGCGTGGATGTGCATGCCGGGCACCGCCTTCTTCACGGCGCGCAGAATGTCGCGGTAATAAAACGGCGGCAGACCGTGCGGCAGACCGCCTTGAATACAGACTTCGGTCGCTCCCAGTTCCCACGCTTCTTTGCTTTTGCGTCCCATATCTTCGAGCGAATGAAAATAGGAGTCGGCCTCGCGCGGCCCACGGCTGAACGCGCAAAACTTGCAGCCCACGAAACAGATGTTGGTGAAATTGATATTGCGGTTCACCACGTAGCTGACAATGTTGCCGACCAGGTCGCGCCGAAGAGTGTCCGCGGCTACGAGCAGCGCGAGCAGGTCGGTGCCGTCACAGCTCGCGAGTGCATAGCGCTCATCGTCCGTCAGGCATGCTCCGTCCTGCTTTTCCAGCACGCGTTCCAGAGCGCCGCGAATCGACACGGCCGCCTGTGGTGCAATCTGGTCCCAGGTCAGCGCGGGGAATTGCTCGAGTTCTGAGGATTGCCAGGCCATACATTCTCCTATCGAAAGGCTTCTACCTAAAAAGATCGTTCTTCGCGGGCCGGATCAATTCCCGCGCCCCGCCGCTTCCTCGACGGTCGTACGCATAGCCGCGAATGATGCACGCGGGAGTGCCTGCCAGCTTGCCGCAGACCAGTCCCGCCGCGCAAGCCAGTTCATCGGCTACCGCATCCACCGTTGCATGCAGCGAGTAGCCGTGCGCATCACGCCGTCCGCGGTAGTCGACCAGAGGCCGCATGCCGGAGACGCCAATCGCCACTTCCGTCAAGCCTTCCCGCCACGGACGCCCAAAACTATCGCTGACAATGACCGCGATCTCGATCCCCAGTTGCTTTTTCAGTTCCTGCCGCAACTTTGCCGCCGACCGATCGGGATTCACCGGCAACAACACCGCGTGCCGCCCGCCATCCACGTTCGATACATCCACGCCGCTGTTCGCGCAAACGAAGCCCAGCCTGGTCTCAGTGATCAGCACGCCGCGCTTTCGCCGCACGATGCGACGACTCTCACGCAACGCCAATTCCGCGACCCGTGCGTCGAGCCCGTGGCGGCGGGCCCAAGTCTGTGAAGCCGCCGAGGGCCGGACCTTGTCAAGCGCCACCACCGCGCCTTCCGCCTTGGAAACAACCTTGTGCTTCACCACCAGAATGTCGCCATCCTGCAAGCGCAGCCTCAAGCTGCGCATCGCCCCCAGCAACCGCGCACCCAGCGATTCTCCGGCGCGGATTTCTCCGCTGACCGCGACTGGCAGAATGCGAACTTCGCCAGCCGCGCGCCTACCCGCGTGCCTGGCGATGCTCGACATCCTAGGCCAGACTCCGGCTGCCAAGGTTCCAGCTGCGCACCAGCTTCTGCGATCGCCGTTCTCCGCTGGCAGCCGCCAATTCGCGCAGATCTTCAGGACGATCTACATCGCGCGCAATTCCCGGCAGTTCGAGCACCACACAAGGCAGGCCCGTGGCCTTCGCGGCCCCCAGGTGCGGCAAGAAGCTGTCGTTCCCGAAGCGAAGCGGAAACAAATCGCCGGGAGATCGCCAGGCGGCATTCGTGCCGCGTCCGGCTGCGTCCGGCACCAGCACAGCACCACCTTGAGAGTGAGGAGCGCTATCCACGATCCTCTGAAGTTCCGAACTGTCGATCAAAGGAATATCGGCCGGAACTACCAGAGTGCTTTCCGCCCCGCGCCCTCGGCTAACGGCCGTCGCCATTTCGATGGCGCTGGTCTCTCCGGAGTTGTCGTCGGCAACGACCTCGAAATTGAAACGCAACGCCAAGTCGCGAGCAAACGAATCGTTCGTTACCACGGCAACTTGAGGTCGGCCTTGCCAGCGCGCCAGGGCTTGCAGCACGTCCTCGCACATCGCCTGCGCCAGCGCGAAACGTTCGTCCGGACTCAGAACAGGCGACAGCCGCTGTTTCGCGTCGGCGAGGTTTTTTACGGGGACGAGAATCATGGCCGCTCCACAGCCGACTGAGCGGACGGATGTTGCCTGGCCGCGTCCAGTACGCTCTTGGCCAGCGCAACTCTATCTTCGTTCTTGCGCATGATGGTGGTGGTGCAATGCACGCGCATGCCGGTCTTGCGCAACTCCTCGGCAGCCGCGGCGTCTTCAGAATCGACCACCAGCAGGTCGAGGAAGTCGTGATAAAAGTCGGCAACGCCCGCAATAGAAACCGGGAGGCCCTGCGCTGCCATGAGTATTCCCGCTGGCCCGGAGACAGGAGCTCCGGCCACGATCGGGCTCACAGCCACGATGCGGGAGCGGCTCTCGCGCAGCGCTTCGCGAATTCCCGGCACGGCGAGAATCGGGGCGATGCTGGTCACTGGATTACTCGGTGCCAGTAGCACAAGGTCTGCCGAACGTATCGCTTCGATTACTCCCGGGCCCGGCTCCGCATCCGAGGCGCCGGCGAACCGAACCGATTCCACTGGATCCTGGTACCAGCGCTCGACGAAATATTCCTCAAAGCTCAAATCTCCCGCTGGAGTCAGAACCCGCGTCTCCACTCGCGAATTACTCATCGGCAGAATCCGTGTCCTGATTCCAAGCCGGGTTGCAATCTCGGCCGTGGCTTCACTGAGCGTCTTGCCATCGGCCAGCAGCTTCGAACGAAAAATGTGCGTGGCCAAATCGCGATCGCCGGCGTGAAACCATATTGGTTGTCCCAGCTGCCCCATAGCGTTCAGGCAGAAAAAAGTGTCGCCCTTCACACCCCAGCCGCGCTCCTGGCTCAGTTTCCCGGCCAGCATGTAAGTGATGGAATCCAGATCGGGCGAAGCGTACAAGCCCCACCACAACAAGTCGTCGCCGGTATTCACGATGATGGTGAGTTCGTCCGGACGAACGATCTGCCGGAGTCCATCCACAAACTTGGCGCCGCCAGTGCCGCCGGTCAGTACGGTGATCATGCCGCCCTCTTCTTTTGATTTTGAGCGTAGCCCGCAGCGTCAGCGGCGGAGCTTAGGCGCTCGGCCAGCAAATTGCCATGGGTCGATGCTTGCTCTGCGAATTCAGGATAAACCGGTAGCCGCTGGCGCAACTCAAATCCTTTTGCCTCAGTCCGCTGTTGCAATTCTTGCAGATGCGGCCAGGGCTTTTCCGGATTGATGAAATCCGGCGTCAACGGCGAAACTCCGCCCCAGTCATTGATGCCGCCATCGAGCAGATCGGCATAGTGGGGATCGGAAAGATTGGGCGGCGCTTGAATATTCATCTTCGGCATCAGCAAGCGCGCCACGGCCAGCGTGCGCAGCATTTCCTCGCGGCCGGGTTCGGGCCAGTGTGCCATCGGCGTTCCACTCTTGACGCGGAAATTCTGCACGATCACTTCCTGAATGTGGCCATACTTCACGTGCAAGTCGCGAATCGCGATCAGCGCATCCACGCGTTCTTCCAGTGTCTCGCCAATGCCAATCAGAATTCCGGTGGTAAAAGGAATCTTCCGCCGTCCCGCATCCTCAATAACACGCAGGCGTTTCGCCGGTTCTTTGTCGGGAGCATTGTCGTGCGCTGCACCTTTTGCGAGCAGCCGCGCGCTCGTCGTTTCCAGCATGAGCCCCATGCTGGGCGCCACGTGGGACAACCGTTCCAGCCATTCCGCGCTCATTAATCCCGGATTCGGATGCGGCAGCAGGCTCGATTCGCGAAGCACCTTCTCACACATCGCCTCCAGATAATGGAGCGTGGACTTGTATCCCAGGTGCCGCAGGGTATCGCGCATCTCAGGAAAAAGCAGCTCTGGTTTATCTCCCAAGCTGAATAACGCCTCGGTACATCCCATGCGTTCTCCTGCTCGCACCACTTCCATTACCTCGTCCGGCGTCATGGTGTGAGCGCCGGGCTCGCCGGGATCGCGCCGGAAGGTGCAGTAGCCGCAGTAGTCGCGGCAAAGATTCGTCAGGGGAAGAAACACTTTGCGGGAATAGGTGATGATTCCGGGCTTGAATCGTGCGCGGGCCAGCTGTGCCGCCGAAATCAGGGAAGGCAGCATGTCGTCGTCGGCTCGCAGCAGATGGCAAGCCGCTTCACGAGAGATCGGCTCGCTGCCGGCGTTCGCCAACTCGGCAGCCATCGCGGAGAGCGCATCTGGAGAAAAGGTGGCCATACGTCGCTACTTCGGAATTCGTTTCATCGAAATCCAACGCACGCAACGATCATACTGGCAAAGCAGACTGGCAAAGCATACTGGGAAAGATCATAACGGACACAGTGAATCCCTGTCGTTGGGTGGCAGACTGTACCATCTGTGGTAGCGTGTTCCGACATGAGCCTTACCGCGAGTGATTTCCGCAAGGCGATGGGATGCTTCGCGACCGGGGTCACGGTGATCACCGTTGACCAGGACGGCGATGGCGAGGTTCATGGCATGACCGCGAATGCTTTCACCGCAGTCTCACTCGATCCGGTGCTGGTTCTGGTGTGCGTCGATCACCGGGCGCGGACGCATGCTCATCTGCATGCCCGGAAGCGGTTTGGAGTGAACGTGCTGCGCCGCGATCAACAGGCTATCTCGGAATATTACGCGCGCGCTGACGACACCCATCAGCATCCGGAAGTCGCGGGCGCCAGCTTCGAGCGCACCGCACAAGGAACGCCTGTGCTGCAAGGAGCTCTGGCTTATCTCGAGTGTCGATTACACGCAACGCAACTCGCCGGGGACCACACCATCTTCATCGCCGAGGTGGAAGAAGTTGTGGTCCGGGATGGGGAGCCATTGTTGTATTTCCGCAGCCAGTATCGCGACATAGCAAAAATTGAAGAAGTCAGAGGTTAGATTGCAGAAGTAAGAACCAACGACTGAGTTTTTTCACTTCTACAATCTGACTTCTGACTTCTGACTTCATTTCCCCATCACCAGCTTGGCGATGGTTGCCAGCTGCATGTTTGACGTGCCTTCGTAGATTTTTCCGATTTTGGCGTCGCGCCAATATTTTTCTACGGGATAATCTTTTGTAAAACCATATCCACCGTAGATTTCTATGGCCAGCGACGTTACGCGCTCGGCTACCTGGGACGTGAATAGCTTGGTCATGGCAGCTTCTTTCACAAAATTCACGCCAGCGTCTTTCATGCGGGCTGCGTTATAAACCATCAGCCGCGCCGCTTCGATTTCGGTTGCCATCTGCGCGATCTGGAACTGGATTCCCTGAAATTCAGAAATCGGCTTGCCGAATTGCGTGCGCTCCTGCGCGTATTTCGTGGCGTACTCCCACGCGCCGCGCGCTACGCCCAGCATCTGCGCGCCAATTCCTATGCGGCCTTCGTTCAGTGTCTCGATTGCGATCTTGTATCCCTTGCCGACTTCGCCGAGCACGTTCTCTCTGGGCACGCGGCAATCTTCCAGAATCAATTCGCAGGTTGACGAAGCCCGAATCCCAAGCTTGTCTTCTTTCTTGCCGACGGTGAATCCGGGGAAGTTCTTCTCGATCAGAAACGCCGTGATTCCCTTGTAGCCCTTGGACGCATCGACGGTAGCAAACAGAATGAACAACCCAGCTTCTTTGCTATTCGTGATCCAGAGCTTGCGTCCGTTGAGAATGAAGTCACTGCCTTTGAGCTCGGCCTTGGTTTGCAGCGCGAACGCGTCCGATCCCGAACCCGCTTCGCTCAACGCATAGGCGCCCACCGTGTCCGCGGCCATTTTCGGTAGGTAACGCTTTTTCTGGTCTTCATTTGCCCAGCGCAGAATCGCATTCGCCACCAGCGTGTTCTGCACGTCGACAATAACTCCGGCGGACGCGTCGGCTCGCGAAAATTCTTCCACGGCTAAGATCGCTTCAAAGAATTTGCCGCCCGCGCCGCCGTACTGCTCCGGAATCTCAATCCCCATCAGCCCCAACTGAAAGAACTGGTCGAGCAGGTCGTGATCGAAGATTGCCTTTTCGTCCATCTCTTTGGCCAGCGGACGAATCTTGTCCTCGGCAAACTGGCGGACGTTGTCGCGAAACAGAATCTCGTCTTCAGTAAGAGTAGTGAGCGGCGTGGGATTCGCGAGTTGCAGAGTTTCCGGCATGGAGACACCTCGTAGCAGAGACGCGGCTTGCTGCGTCTGGGAAGGATGGCGAACTGGAAATTGTAGCAGCAGAAGACGGCGGACCAGCGACCGCTCGGTTGGTTCGGCGCGATGCTAGCCGGGCGGAGCTTCGCTCCGCTGGACGGCCGAGGGCGGCCGTCCCTACGCGAGCAGTTTCGATGTGTTGCCACAGAATCAGCGGCGGTTGATGAGCGAGGCGACGTAGCCCGCTCCAAACCCGTTATCAATGTTTACTACGCTGACGTTGGAGGCGCAGGAGTTCATCATTCCTAGCAAAGCGGCCAGGCCCTTGAAGGCTGCGCCGTAGCCTACGCTGGTCGGAACGGCAATCACCGGGACCCCTACCAGGCCGCCGACCACGCTGGGCAGAGCGCCTTCCATTCCGGCGCAGACTATGATCACACGGGCCTTGGCGAGCGCTCCGCGATGGGCCAGCAGGCGGTGAATGCCGGCCACTCCTACATCGTAGATGTGCTGAACTTCGTTGCCCATCAGTTCGGCGGTGACGACTGCCTCTTCGGCAACCGGGATGTCGCTGGTCCCTGCCGACACGACCACGATCACGCCCTTACCGCGCTTCTTGCGATCACGTTTGAGGACGATGGCACGCGCCAGGGGACGATACTCTGCTCGATCTACGCTGGCGGCGACTGCGGCGTATTGTTCTTCAGTGGCTCGCGTTGCCAGCACGTTGCCGCCGTGGGCGGCTAGACGGGCGAATATGTCTGCTACCTGGCGCGGCGCTTTGCCTTGGGCGAAAATCACTTCGGGCATGCCCTGGCGCAAGGCACGGTGATGGTCGAGCTTGGCGAAACCGAGGTCCTCGAATGGCAGGTGCCGGAGGCGCTCGACGGCGTCGTCCGGAGAGAGTTTACCGCTGCGCACCTGGGCGAACAGTTTTTTCAACGTCTCGGCGTTCATAGTTTGCAGGAGTTATTGTAGATGGCTGCGGTCGGGTTTGGCTTGCAGAAGACCTTCACCACAGGGGGCACAGAGGGGCACAGGGAAAGACAGGGAAATCAGGGCTGCGAGGGCCCCGACTCGGCCATAAAATCAAGTACTTTCAGTTACTTAGGCAGATTACTCCAGAGGTTCTACGCCCTTTGGAGAGATTGCTACTGTCCCCGGCGCGCCCTATACTGGCGTTACTCTGGTTCTGGATTCTCTGGCAGGTGCTCGGGTAGGTGGGCCCTAAAGTAAGTGTGTCTTTTGGCCGATCTTCATTTGATCGACCTAATTTGGTCGACCTGAACCCGTATGCGTAGACGCCTGCAAATCGCGCTGATGGCCAGCTTAACGGCGATCTCCTTTCTCTCTCTTTCCGTGCTTTTTTCGGCGATGCCGGCGCGCGCGCAGTCAGGCGCCGAGCCTGCTGTGCGAGCGGGAGGGATTACTCCGACTACCGACGAATCCGGCCGCAAAATCTATGTTAACGAGGATAAGGTTGGCGGGGATGCGCCTTCCGCGTCCGCAAGGGCGGAGGCGGCGCCTTCGCGATCTCCACTGGTTTACTGGAGTTCGACTGAACACCGCTTCAAACCGGTTCCGACCAGCGGAGCGGTGATGCGTGCGGCGCGTTCGGCGGCTTCGGAAGTCAACACCTACCTCGACGGCAGAGCGCAGCCCCACCAGATTCTGAATCGTGCGTTTACCCAGGAGGATATCGACGCCGCGATTGAACAGGCGGCGGCGCGGCATAATGTGGATCCGAGCCTGGTGCGCTCGGTGGTCAAGGTGGAATCGGATTTCAATCCCAATGCGGTTTCGCGCAAGGGCGCCATGGGGCTGATGCAGCTGATGCCTTCGACGGCTCGCTCGCTCAGGGTTTCCAATCCTTTTGATCCGGCACAGAACATCGATGCCGGGGTTCGGCATCTAAGAGCACTGTTGGATAACTATGGCGGCAATGTTCCCCTGAGTCTGGCAGCGTATAACGCTGGTGCGGGGGCGGTGTCGCGCAGTGCCGGGGTTCCGCGCTTCAGGGAAACGCAGAATTACGTTCGCCGGATCACGAACCTGTACAACGGCGGCAGCGACACCGTGTTCGGGAATCCGGTGCATGACCCGGTCCACGTGGAGCGGGATGCTCGGGGCGTGCTCTACATCAGCAACACGGAGTAAGGCTTGCGTGTGGTAGCGAGAGCGTCTTCCGGTTGTTGAGGCAGCGATGGTTGAAACAGCTGGAGTTCCGCAACTTCGCGACTGGCATCGGGTTGTCATCACTAGTAGGTAGCTGAGTAGGTAACTGGCAGTACGGAATTGGCAAGTGAAGACCCAGGCTTCTACGACCCTAACTCGAGGCGCCCGCGCCGTTCGTCTCGGTGCAGCGCTGTTGCTCGTCCTGCTGCCGCTGGTTTCCGCCTCGGCGCGCGTCCACTACAGCGACTCTTGGGCTCGTCAGCAATTTGCCAAGGCGGAACGCATGCGGGAGGCCCTCAATGGCCGTCCCGTGGGAGAGCGCACTCGCCGCGAATACCAGCGTGTGATCGACTCGTACCGGCGCGTCTACTTCGGCTCTCCGGCGTCATCGAGGGCGGACCCGAGCGTGGTGGCGACCGCCGAACTGATGGTCGAGATGGGGCGGCACTTTGACGACAACAAGATTCTGCGCGGCGCCGTAGAACAGTATCGCTTCCTGCGCAAGGAATATCCTGGCAGCAAGTACCGCTTCGACGCGCTCTTCACGATCGGCGAAATCTACAAGGACGATCTCAACGATCCCGAAGAGGCGCGCTCCACCTTTGAGAATTTTCTGCATCGTTATCCGCGCAACCGCCTGGCCGACGATGCCCGCGCGGCAGTGAAGGAAATCGATTCCGAGGCGGACGCGATAGAGCACTCGGCGCAGAAGGCGGCGCGGCAACCGCAGTCTTCTTCTTTGACCAAGTCCAACGTCAGTGCCGGGAATGCCGGTGCCGGTGCCAACGCCAATTCCGACGACTCGGACGCATCCGCCAATGACGCCAGCGCCCGCCGCAGTGCGTTGCCGCGCGTCACCGGGGTTCGCCACTGGTCCACGCCCGACTACACTCGCGTCGCCATTGACGTCGAGCAGGAAGTAACGTTCGCTTCGCAGCGCATCTCGCATCCTGACCGCATTTTTTTCGACCTGCACGATACCAAGCTGGCTTCGACATTGGTGGGGAAAACCTTCGACGTCGATGACGGCTTTCTGAAGAAAATTCGCGTTGCCGAATTTGAGCCGGGGCGCACGCGGATTGTGCTGGAAGTAGACGACCTCGCGAGCTACGACGCCTTTCTGCTGCCGGACCCGTACCGGCTCATTATTGATGTTCACGGGAAAGATACGCAGGGAAAGCAAAACCGCGCTGCTGTGATGGCCAAGATGGACACGACCTCGAAGGTTGCTCCGGAATCGGACGACGATTCCAGCGAACTGGCAGCGTCGTCGAGCGGAGTTTCGAAATCTGATGGGCAGAATCGGCGTCAGGATTCGCACAAGGGCGCGATTGTTTCTCCGAAGCCGGGGCCCGTCGAAACGGATTTGCCCGCCGAGGACACCAGCGCCGATTCCAAGGCCGGATCCGCGAAATCATCGAGCGGCGGTGGGGTGACCAAGACCACGGTTGCGGTCAAAGGGTCGAATCGGAGAATTCCGAAGACGATTGTTGCGGCGGACGATAGTCCGAACGACAGTCCGAACGAGAATCCGAAAGACAGAACTCCGTCGACGGTTGCCACGCTGGAGCACGAGAAGATGCAACCCGAAACAACGAACGCGGCCGCTGACGCCTCGGGTGCGGACGAGACGAAGCCGGGGAAGCCGGATTCGCGTTCGTCGTCATCACCTTCTCCTTCGCCGCACCGGAAAAAGGCGCGGTCTTCAATATCAACATCAACAGCCACAGCCACCCCCGCATCCGCTGCCGACACTGCGGATCTTCACGGTGAAATCCGTGCCGCGACCCGCGAAGCGCGTCCTACGGCCTCGGGCGACCGGTCTTTGACACGGGCACTTGGATTAAAGATTGGCAAGATCGTCATTGATGCCGGTCATGGCGGACATGACACGGGAACTATTGGCCCCAATGGCCTGCTTGAGAAGGACGTGGTGCTCGACGTAGCCAAGCGTCTGGGCCGCTTGCTCGAATCACGGCTCGGCGCTGAAGTGATCTACACGCGGCAGGACGACACCTTCATTCCACTCGAAACCCGCACCGCAATTGCGAACCGCGAGCGGGCGGATTTGTTTATCTCGATCCACGCCAACTCGAGCCACGATTCCGATGCGCGCGGGGTCGAAACCTACTACCTGAATTTCACCTCGTCTCCGGAAGCGCTGGAAGTCGCGGCGCGCGAAAACGCGGTATCGGAGAAGTCGATCCACGAATTGCAGGATCTGGTGAAGAAAATTGCAATGAAGGACAAGATCGATGAATCGCGCGAGTTTGCCGGCGATGTACAAGAATCGCTCTACGGAGGGCTGGCGCTGAACAGCGCCGGCATCCGCAATCGCGGCATCAAGAAGGCGCCGTTCATCGTGCTGATCGGCGCGAATATGCCTTCGATTCTGGCCGAAATCTCGTTCGTGTCGAATCCCACCGACGAACGCAAGCTCGAAACCTCGGAGCACCGGCAGCGCATCGCCGAGTCCCTCTATCGGGGTGTTTCCAAGTACGTCAACGGCTTGAGCGGCGTGAAAGTGGCGAGCAAGATCGACAAGCACGAAGGGCAATGACGCGGCGGGCTTGCGGTGGATGGCAGAACAAACCCACTATAAATTCCCCTGGTTTCCATTCACAAAGTCTTAACCTTCCTTTCACCGGGTGTTAACAAACGCCTGCTAGCTTACTCCCCATTTGTCACCGGCAAGTGCGGTGACTCTCAAACAAAATCTTGAAACACTCAGGAGATCACTCCATGAAAAGGAAAGCGTTCCTTGCGGGCGTCTTGGCTCTTGCCGCAAGCGCTGCATTTGCGCAGGAAGGCC
>CAVZDM010000060.1:0-25495 GCA_963773955.1 uncultured Acidobacteriaceae bacterium
TTGGCAACTTCGCTGGCCGGCTTCGCCTCGGTCATTGGAACCTTTGACCGGTCGTTCCAGGTCAGCGGGCCGGTCGACCTTGAAGTGCTGACTCGCTCCGGCGACATCACCGTTCGCAACGGCGCTGCGGGCACGGTCTCGATTCATGCCAAGATCGTCAGCGGCAATTCGTGGTTTGGCGGCGACCACGCGGGGGAGGTGAAGGAGTTGCAGACCAATCCTCCGATTCACCAGAACGGCAACAACATCCGCATCGACTACGTGAACATGACCAACATTTCTATCGACTACGAAATCACTGTCCCCGAGGACACCGCGATTCGTGCCCACACCGGCAGCGGCGATCAGAAGGTCGAAGGACTCAAGGGCAATATCGATCTGGAGAGCGGATCGGGCGATCTGCGACTGGCGCGGCTGACCGGGGAAATGCATTTCCAGACGGGGTCGGGAAATGTTAAGGGGCACGACCTTGCCGGGCCCGCGAAGATTAAAGCGGGCAGCGGCGACATTGATATCGAAGAAACGGGGGCGGGCGACGTGGAGATCCGCACCGGGTCCGGCAACATCACAGTTAACGGCATTAATGGAGGATTTCGAGCGGATGCCGGCAGCGGCGACATCCACGGAAAAGGCTTGCCCAAGAATATGTGGAGCGTTCGGACGGGCTCGGGAAACGTCACCCTTAATCTGCCCTCGGACGCTGCCTTCGATGTCGACATCTCCTCGAATTCCGGAACCGTGACGCTGGGCCATCCCGTGACCACGACGGTACAGGGCCGCATTCGGGAGAACAGGAAGAGTGTGGTCGGCAAGGTGGGCGGCGGCGGTCCGATGGTTTCCGTGCACACGGGGTCGGGCGACGTGCAAGTGGAGTAGACGGTATTCAGCTTTCAGCTAAACCTAGAAGCCTTCTCGCAATGAGGCGTTAAGAGTATGTATCCCTCAGGGGCTAAAGCCCGAGTCGTTTTGGCTTCGGGCGGCGCGGCTAAAGAGGCTGCGGAAAAATTCGTTCCCGCGCAGGAAGTGTGACCTCAGCGGCTAAAGCCGTCGATGAAAATAGGCTAGTTATCGCAGCGGTTAACCGCTGCGCCACCCAAAATCAAGTGCAGCAGCGAGTTTTTCCGCAATCTCTAAAGCCGTGCACTACACCAAGACCGAATTGGCTGAATGCGGAGTGCTGACTGCTGAGCGCTGACTACTCCTTGACGTGCAATCGTGCTCCATCCGATACTTCGTTGGGGCTCCTGAAAACTTCCCGTTCAACGAGGTAACAGATTGGCACGCACCGCGATCATCACTCTCACCACCGATTTCGGACTCAACGATCATTTCATCGGCGCCATGAAAGGCGTCATCCTTGAGATTGCTCCCGAGGCGCAGATTATTGACATCAGCCATGCCGTGCAGCCTTTCGACATTCTGGACGGCGCGCTGACCATTTCGCAGGCCTACTCCTACTTCCCTTCCGGTACCGTGCACATGGTGATCGTTGATCCCGGGGTTGGAGCGGCGCGGCGGCCAGTGATTATGACCGGCGACCGCCACCTGTTTGTGGCTCCCGATAATGGCGTGCTCTCGCTGATCTACGATCGACAGGAGCGCATCTCCGTCCGGCATGTCACTGCCGAACATTATTTTCTGCAGCCGCGCAGCAATACCTTCCACGCACGCGATATCTTCTCGCCGGTCGCGGCCCAACTCGCAAAGGGAGTCCAGGCGAATCGTTTTGGCGAAGAGATCACCGATTATGTCCGCTTTGGCGCGCCTCGGCCCAAGCCGGTGGATGAGCGCACGCTGCGAGGAGTAGTGCTGAAGGTCGATCGTTTTGGCAATCTCATCACCAACATCACGCCCCAGGATGCGCCACAACTTTTCGCGACGGCGCCGCCCGCTTTCAAGATCGCGATTGGGAACAAGGGGCAGGCGACGCGCATGTGCGCAAATTATGCGGAAGGGTCTCCGGGCGAGGTCTTCGGAATCCTGGGCAGCATGGGTTTTCTGGAGGTCGCCGCCAACCGCGGATCAGCCTTCCAATTGCTGGGCGCGGGCAAGGGCAGCGAAGTGAATGTGGTGATGGGGTGAAGCAGAAGCGAACGTAGGGACAGCCGCCCCCGGCTGTCCAGGCGAGCGCCAGCTCGCCTGGGGTTCGTCTATCCTTTGATGACGTTCGTTCTTACTGACGTTCGTTCATACTGACGATCGAGAGCGTGGCGGGGCTTCGCCCCGCTGGACAGCCGAGGGCGGCTGTCCCTACGCGTTCTTTGCTCCGGGATGGACGTAGCGATCCATCTCCGCCGTCCACTTCAGGAAACGCCACAGGTTGGTTCGCTCCGTCCACAGAAACGTCCAGAATTCCAGGAATCCTATCTGCGTCATTTTGACGCCGGTGTAGGTTTCGATGCGCCATAGAAGAAAGGGACTGCGCCAAGGGGCAATCCGGTGGCCACGGGTGGAGTTCCAGAGAAAGCGCAACATGGGCCCCATCGATTATTAGTATAGCGCGGGCGAGACGGGGCAAGCCCCGTCTCTACCGATAGGTTTCTACTTGGTTATGTCTACGCCGGCGCGGGTGTTTTCCCACTCCATGCGTAGCGCGCACTTGCTGCCTGCCTGGTCGAAGGCGATGGTGAAGTTCTCCACCGGCGCTGCGGGTTTCGAAACACTCATCGGCACTCGGACCAGATCTTCCTTCTCGCCGGGATAATCCGTTCCCCATTCGCCCGTTTTCTTGCTGACGACGAGCGTCCACGCGCCGGCCTTCGGGACGGTGAAGATGGTGTAGTTGCCTGCTGGAATATCCTTGCCGCCTGCCTTCAAGTTCGAATCGGTGACGAACGTGGTCGCTTCATTCGCGCCGGTGCGCCAGATCTCTCCGTACGCCACCAAGGCCTTCTCGCTCGCATCGCCGAAGATCTTGCGGCCTTTTGCGCGCGGACTGGAATAGTCGATCTTGATGGTCTTGCCATCCGAAAACTTGCACGCGGCGCTGGCCGGTGGACTGGGCCGCTTGGATTTGTCCTCCGCCATGTTCATTTGCGCCGAGGCGAGGGTTGCAACTGCGAGGAGTGACGCTGCGATTGAGACGAATTTCTTCATGATTTGTTCCTCCCTGGGATAACGCTTAGCGATTGGCGTTTAGCTTTTGGCGTTGGCGAAGAGCTAACGGCGAAGAGCTAAGAGCTGCAGGAGAATTATACCCACATCCCCGTTACAATTTGTCCATGGCCGTCTTCAACGAGAAGCAGGAAGAACTCGAGCACTACGAAATCCGCATGGGCGTGCCCCGCGGACGCCTCGCCGTCACCATGGATCTGGTCACCGACGCCATGGCCCTGGTCGGGCAACATGGCGTCTACTGCCAGAGCCAGCGCTGGCCGGGCAAGCCGGTCATGGATGTGCAGCTCATCATGAAAAATCTCACTGACGCCAAAGAGCTGATTCAGAGTGTGATGGAAGAACTTAAACCCAAAGCCTGATGGCAGGTTGCTGCGCCTTAGCGTCTGAGACGGGGCAAGCCCCGTCTCTACACCAAAGTTTTTCAGCAGGCTGTTACGCGGAATCGCAAGTGGCGGGAAAGACTTACAATTTATGGTATGGAGCGCAAGATCTTCTGGTTCTCCTTTACCGTGCTTGGGCTGGCTGCCGATTTTATCCTGCCGATCTGGTGGGCGCTGGGCGCGACCATTCCGATTGGCTACGCGTCCTGGTGGCTGGCTTACCGCAGCGGCTGGTTCGAGTGAGCCTCGGCGGGAGCGAGCTGCGCTCGCTTGGACAGCCGAGGGCGGCTGTCCCTACGCAATTCCGAAGGGCCAAGTCGCCGGGGCGGATTTGCGCTTTGCCGGTCCGCCCTTCATAATTGACCTACCGCATTTCCAATCTCACAGGGGTAAGGAATGAAATCTCAATTATGGAAGTTCGCTGCCGTGCTGTGCTTTGTCCTCACGCTGACGCTAGCTAGCGTCGCCCAAAATACTTCCGCTGCCGCCCCGGCACCAACGACCTTGTCGGCCGGGGAGCGCGCAGCCGCGCTCACCAGTCTGCAAGCGACTCACGACGCGTTTCTGAAATCGATCGCCGGATTATCGGAGAAGCAGTGGAGATTCAAGCCGGCTCCGGACCGCTGGTCAGTCGCCGAAGTGTCGGAGCATATTGCGGTGTCCGAATCCACGCTTCTGGGGTTGGTGCAGACCAAGTTCATGATGTCGCCGGCTGACCCGTCCAAGCGTACCGAAGCGGCGGGGAAAGACCAGATCATCATGGAGAAGGTTCCGGACCGCAGTCGCAAAGCGCAGGCACCGGAATTTCTGATGCCAACCAATCGCTGGGCGACTGAGGCGGAGCTGACCAAGGCCTTCGAAGACAGCCGCAAAGCAACGATGGACTACATCCGCACCACCAACGACGACCTGCGCGATCACTTCGGTCCGCACCCGCTGCTCGGGACGCTCGATGCTTATCAGTGGATCCTGCTGATCTCGGCGCACTCCGAGCGCCACACGAAGCAGATTGAAGAAGTGAAGGCGGACGCGAACTTTCCGAAGGAATAAAGTGCGGTGGAGCGACGGGCGCCTCGCCCGTCCAAGTCGAGGTGGCCGGGCGGCGGGGACGCCCGGCTCTCCATTGTATGACCCATCACTTTGCGTCTACGCCAGCCGGTACTTCCCTGCCTCGATTGTCTTCTGCGCAATCTGCTGGCGCAGCGCAATCGTATTAAAGGGCTCGTGCTTGGACAAACGACGTACAATCGCCAACTGCGTCCGCAGCATGTCGCCTTCGGCCACGTCGGCAATGACTTTCCTGGCCGCCGCTTCGACCTTTTCGAGAGCTTGGGTCAGGTAGACACGCGTCATCGCAATCGGCAACTCAGCCGCCGACTCGCCTTTTTGTTCGACCATCTTCTGCGCGCGCAGCACGGCCGACTCCATGGCGTATATCTCGATCGTCATATCGGCGATTGCGCCCATCACTTCCTGCTGGTCTTGAATCGCCATCATATATTTCTGCGTCGCTGCGCCGGAAACAAACAGGCCAAGCTTTTTTGCCTGCGCGACCAGTTTGCGCTCTTCAGCCAGCGGTCCCTCGATGTCTTCGCCGGCAGACGGCCCGCTCAGCACTTCGTCCATCAGCTTTTTGATCGCCGGCATCAGCGGCAACTGGCCGGTCATTGCGCGTTTCAGCAGGAATCCGGTGATGATCAGGCGGTTGATCTCGTTCGTGCCTTCGAAAATGCGGTTGATGCGAGCGTCGCGGTAGGCGCGCTCCGCCGGATACTCTTCCACGAAGCCGTAGCCGGCATAGATCTGCAGCGTCTCGTCGACCACGTAATCGATCATCTCCGAGCCCCAGACTTTAAGGATCGAGCACTCGACGGCGTATTCCTCGATCGCCTTGCGACGTTCTCTTGTTGCATCGGCGCTGGTTGAGTCGATTTCCGAGAGCAGCGCGTCCATCATCCCCACCGTGCGATAGACGAGCGACTCGCCGACATAGATCAACGTGGCCATGTTGGCGATCTTTTCCCGCACCAGGCCGAACTCGCCGATCGTCTTGCCGAATGCCTTGCGCTGCTTGGCGTAAGCGACGGCGCTCTCGATCGAAACCCGGGCTCCGCCTACGCACATGGCGCCGAGTTTGAAGCGTCCAATGTTCAGAATGTTGAAGGCGATGACGTGCCCCTTGCCGATTTCGCCGAGCAGATTCTCGACTGGGACCTTGCAATCGTTGAGAATGACGGGGCAGGTGGAAGATCCGCGAATGCCCATTTTGTGCTCTTCGGCACCGGTGGAGAATCCTGGGAAAGTTCTTTCGACCAGGAATGCGGAAAACTTTTCGCCGTCAATCTTTGCGAACACGGTGAACAGGTCGGCGAAGCCGGCGTTGGTGATCCACATCTTCTCGCCGTTCAGGACGTAGTGCTTGCCGTCGGGTGAAAGCACGGCACGGGCGCGGCAATTGAGGGCGTCGGAGCCGGACGTCGCTTCGGAAAGAGCGTACGCGCCGACGATTTCTCCCGTGGCCAGCCGCGGCAGATACTTTTGCTTCTGCTCTTCGGTGCCAAAATAAACGATGGGCAACATGCCGATGCCGGTGTGCGCGCCCCAGGTGGTGGCAAACCCGGCGTACTTGGCCATGTGGTCGGCGATGACGGCGGCGGTGACTTTGTCCATATCTAGGCCGCCGTAGGCTTCGGGAACCTCGACTCCGCTGAGGCCGAGGTCTCCGGCCTTTTTGAGCAGATCGCGGGAAATCGAGTAATCCTTGTGTTCGATCTTCTCGGCTTGGGGAAGAATTTCGTTGACCGCAAACTCTTCGGTGGTCTGCCCGATCATTCGCTGCTGCTCGGAGAAATCTTCCGGGGTGAATACATCGGCGGTCTGCCGCTCTTCGAGCAGGAAGCTGCCGCCCAGAATCTTGGTCTTGGGTAGTGCTGTGGTGGCCATTCTTTTAGACCTCGAAAATTCGATCTCGAATACTTGAACTCGAAAATTAGGTCGCTTAATGAAGACTGCTGAGTGGACTGCGAGCAAGCGACTGAAACCATTCTAACGCCGGAGGCGAGACAAATGGGGGATCCTTAGGTTGGAGCGCTAATGGCCGTCGCGCGGCGCCTAGGGAGCATCGAACGGCGAATCGAGCAAGAACGCACTGCCGAACGCGCGAGAATTGGAATTTGCCAGGCACGACTCGTATTGCTGTAGCAGCAACCGATAGAACAGGGCCTGGCCGGGGTCAGATTGCCCCTTCATGTGTCGGCGCTCTGCCTCCAGTTGCGCGGCCAGGGCGCCGCAATCGTTAAACCGATAGGGCACGCCACAAGCAAACCCGTTCCAGGATAACCCGGGCGCGCAGGCGCTGGTCGCGACCGCGCAAGCACCAGAGCCACTGCGCGATTGTCTCGACGGGCAGACCGGGCACGGCGCTTTCAAGCATGACAGCGGACGCTTGGTTTCGACCGTCGCAACCACCTTTGGCCTTTTAAAAGGGTGCAGCAGTAACGAGGCGAAACTTCTCTTCTCAGGTTTCGTGCTGAAGGGAGTGCTCGCATTCGATCTCGCCCGTGAACTTTCGTTAGGGGCGCGGACGCTCGAACCTGCCTTTTCTGAACTGCTTTTTACACTGGAAGACGAGGCACTCCCGGAACCCCGTGAGCTCCCGGAGCCACCTCCCGAGCTGACGTGCGAAGAGCTCGAGCCTGAGTAGCCGCCTGAGTAACCCGAACCGCTGTGAGAGGAGCCCCCTGAAGAACCGGCGCCGGAATAGCCGCCACCGGAACTTGAGCCGCCACCACCACCTCCGGAGGAATGCTGTGCCAGAAGAGTCGTTGAAGCGAAGAAGATAGTTGCGATGACAAGACCGGAGAGCCGCACAAAGGACCTCCCAACCGACTGAGGCGGGTCGATCAAATCCTTGTCGTGGTCGTCTACTTACTTGGACGGCATTAAGGACACCAAAACGTTACTCTAAAACAGCGTCAAAGAACATAGAGATTGGTAAAGATCGAGTAAAAGCATCACGCCAGGTTTTCGAAAATGCCCGCCGCACCCATGCCTCCGCCAACGCACATCGTCACCATGCCATAGCGGCCTTTGCGGCGCTTCAGTTCACGGATCACGCTGGCGGTCAGCTTTGCGCCCGTGCATCCCAGCGGATGGCCAAGGGCGATCGCTCCGCCGTTCGGATTCACGCGCTCAAGGTCGAGCCCGGCTTCCTGGATCACCGCCAGCGCCTGCGCCGCGAACGCCTCGTTCAGTTCGATCACGTCGATGTCGGAGAGCTTCAACCCGGCCAGCCTCAGCGCTTTGGGGATGGCGAACACCGGGCCGAGGCCCATCTCTTCCGGCTTGTATCCGGCGGTCGAGAACGCGACGTAGCGCGCCAGCGGAGTGATGCCCAGAGCCTTGGCCCGCTCGGCCGACATCAACACGGCCGCGGCCGCGCCATCCGACATCTGCGAAGAATTTCCCGCCGTGGTTACGCCTTTTACGTGAAACACGGCCTTGAGAGCGCCCAGGGCCTCGATTGAAGTATCGGCGCGCGGGCCTTCGTCCACTTTGAAGATGATTTCAGTCCGTTTCGGCTTCGATCCGTTCGGCGTGGTGAAGCTCACCGGCACGGCTACGGTCTCTTCTTCGAACTTGCCCGCGGCAATCGCTGCCAGCGCTTTCTGATGGCTGCGCAGCGAGAACTGATCGCACTGGTCGCGCGTGATGCCGAAGCGCGTTGCCAGTCGCTCCGCCGTCAGGCCCATCGAAAGATAAGTACCGGGATGATGATCCACCAGCCACGGATTCGGCGAAACCTTGTTGCCGCCCATGGGGATCATGGACATCGACTCGGTGCCGCCGGCCACCATCACCTCGGCGCCGCCGCTCATGATGCGCTCGGCGGCCATGGCAATCGCCTGCAATCCGGACGAGCAGAAGCGATTGATGGTCACGGCCGACACCTCCACCGGCAGGCCTGCGCGCAGCGACGCGATGCGGGCTACGTTCATCCCCTGCTCGGCCTCGGGCATGGCGCATCCCAGGATGACGTCTTCGATTTCCTTGGGGTCAAGCTGCGGCACGCGATCGAGCGCGCCTTTGATCGCAACGGCAGCCAGTTCATCAGGGCGCGTAGCCCGCAGCGTGCCTTTAGACGCGCGGCCTACCGGAGTGCGGACGGAGGAAACTACTACGACTTCTCGCATGACTCAATTTTAACTCGCAAACGGCTCGTGTGGGGGCGTGCACCCTCGCTTACAAGCGGTTCCTCAGGATGCGTTCCACGTCACGACGCCCATGTAGGATGGAAACGACTTGCAAAGGCTTGGTATAGGGTCGGTATACGATCAAGTAGGAATACACCAAGAAGAACCTCACGTCGTGGTCCGTCAGGTTCTTACGTTGATGTCCGGCGCCAGGCGTCTGTGCCAGAAACACCATCTTCTCCCGGATGGCTGTTTCAACGCGATCCGCCATCTCGACGCTGCTCTCTTTTTTTGATATAGCGCCAGATTTGAACAAGATCAAGCGCGGCTTCCGGCGCAAGAACGTAGCGCACGGTCATTCAGGCTTGGCTTTCAGTTCTGCCAGATAGGCGTCCAGGCGGTCTTCGGGGACACCTTCGCCCCGATCGAGTTGCTCAATGCCACGCCCGATCTTGGCATTGATCGCTTCTCGATTCTCCGCCAGCCATCGATCCTGCTCTTCTTGCGTTTCCAGCAAACGCAGCAACACTTCTTCAACGGTGGCGGCACCGGTCGCCTGGAGCTGCCTTTGGATGCGGGCTTCAAGAGCCGAATTGCGAATCTCAATATTCATTGCCCGGTCCTCCGCACTGGGGAGCACTTCTCGTTTTCATCCTATCCGAGACGTGGTCAATGTCAAGCGCGCTCCCACTCATCGCAGAGTGCGCGATGAGTGGGGCACCCGGCGCTCAGGGTCTTCCCTTCGGATGGCGCGTCACAGCACGAAGCAGAACCCATATGATCGCATAGCAGCAAACCCCGTTTACAAACCCGACGGCAATCAGTATGGGAAGGGTGACGACTCCAGGTGGAGCTGGGAACAACCACCCGACAAAGATCCCGGGCGTCGGGAAATGGTATAGAAGACCAGCCACGGTAATCAGGAAGCCGACGGGGATACACAGCAATATCAGGGCGGCGATCCCAACATCTTGCGGTAGCTCGTCGCGACGCTTCATCGTCCCGCTCCTAATCGTCCCCCGAGTGCTCCACTATCCGCTCCCCTTCTTCAATTGCTGCTTCCACCCCAGCACCCGAGCCTTGTTCCCTTCCGCCTCGGCCTCGGGGACCATTCCCTTTTTCTGATAGAGGATCGAGAGGCTGGTGTGGGCCAGAATGTCGTCGGGATCGATTGCTGAAATTGGCAGCGGCAGGGACTCCGCCAAAGCTAAGACTCCCGCATTCAGATGCGCTCTTTCCAATATCCGGGCTTGCGGCTGGTGTGAGCGACGGCCACGATCTGGATTTCTCCGCCGCTCCTCTCCCGGTAAACCAAAAGGAAAGGAAACTTTCGCAGCAAGAACCTGCGGGTACCGTGAGGACCGCCCGCCCAGCGCTGAGGGGCTTGCGCAATCTCGACCAGCGCACGATCGAATTCCGCGTCGAACTTGAGGGACGCGTCCGGGCTGCGTGCAACGTACCAATCAAATGCCGCATCATATTCGGCGGCGGCTTCTTCGTGCATGTCCACCGCCCTAGTGGGCACGGGGCAGCTTCGCTAAATTTCGCTGGCGGACTTCCGTCCAAGGAACGGTTTTCGCCCTGCCCGAATCCAGTTGGGTAATGCGCTTCTTGATCTCGTCGTCCCAAGCCGCCAGGATCGCCTCGTCTACTTTTCCGCCGAGGTTGGAAATGAGGGAATCCGCCAGCGCCTCCTGTTCCTCTACCGAGAGAGAAAGCGCCTGTTCGAGCAACTTGGACACTTCCGGCGTCATTTGAGCCATCGCCACCTCACGCTGTCCATTCTACCTTTTTGGGCACTGGCGTTCTAATCGTTCACCCGCCGCCCTTCTTCAACTGTTGCTTCCACCCCAGCACCCGCGCCTTGTTGCCTTCCGCCTCGGCCTCGGGAACCATCCCCTTTTTCTGATACAGGATCGAGAGGCTGGTGTGCGCCAGAATGTCGTCGGGATCGATCGCTGAGATTTGCTGAGCAACCACGATCGCTTCGTCGAAGCGGTTGAGGTCCTGCAGGGCGCGGCTTAGTCCGTGCAGCGCGTCGGTGAACCTGGGATCGGCCGCCACTGCCTGCCGGTACTCTTTGACCGCCTGCTCGTGATGGCCTTCGAGAACCAGGTCGAGGGCGGCGTAATAGTGATGCTCGGCCTGCTGGCGAGCGGTTTCTGGGTGGGAGGGATCTTCGGGCATAGGGTTGGGCTTGGCTGATTCTAGCAAGGAGCATGCTCGCCTGAGCTCCCTCAGGGGCTAAAGCCCGTATCTATTGTGGCTCTTATCGGCACGGCTGACGTCGTGCCCTACCCATCCGTGCTCGAACATAGTTCTGAAGTGACCCAAGACGGGGCAAGCCCCGTCTCTACACGGCATTTCTCCGCACGTTGTGAAGTCGTGCCCTGCCCAGACTGGCGTCAGTCTCTCTCGCGGCCTTCGCGGGCGAGGGCGCCCGCGGTACACGAGCAAAACCTTCTAGTTTTGAGGGCGAGGGGACACGTGGGCTTCGGGATTGGCTTCTGCTACCGTGCCTATGGCATTCCCGGAGACTACCAGTTCGACGCGGCGGTTTTGCTGGCGGCCTTCTGGGGTGTCGTTGGAGGCCACGGGCTCGCTTTTTCCGAATCCGCTGGCCGTGATCGCGTCGCCGTCGATGCCCTGCTGCACCAGGTAGGCGCGGACGGCGTCGGCGCGCTGCTCCGAGAGGCGGCGGTTGTATTCGTCGGTGCCGATGCTGTCGGTGTGACCTTCGACCGCCAAGCGCAATCCTTGATAGGCGAGTACGATGCCCGATACTTTGGCTAGCCGCTCACGCGCTCCGGGCAACAATTCGAAGCTGCCGCTTTTAAAGAGTACGTCTGACATGTTGGCGATCAGACCGCGCGCGGTGTCGCGGGTGGAGAGAACGGAGTTGAGTTGCTGCAGAAGGCGGGCGCGCATTTCCTGCTTTTCTTTTTCGGCTTGCTCGCGAAGCTTGTCGGACTGGGCTGCGGCCTGGCGCGCTTTGTCGGTTTCGGCGGCTAACACCTGCTGCTGGGCCAGTGCCTCGGCCTTCGCTTTCTCGGCTTCTTCACGCTGGAGCGCCGCTTCTTCGGCGGCCTTTTGCGCTTCGGCCTTGGCAGCTTCAGCTTGGGCTCGCGCGGTTTCGGCTTCCGCCCGCGCACGAGCTTGCGCTTCCGCGTCGGCTTGCGCTTTGGCGGCTCGCTCTTCGGCGGCTTTCTTTTCCGCGGCGGCCTGAGCTTGCGCTTCTTCTTGCGCTTTCTGTTGGACGGCCATCACGCGCGCTTCCTCGGCAGTCTGGGCTGCTTCGCGCGAAGCCGCTTCGATTGCGCTCTTGCTTTCTTTGTGACTGTAAGCTTCCTCCGCCTGACGCAGCTGCAGTTCGGCCTTCGAGAGGATGGAAGGCGCGTACCGTTCCGCCTGCGCAACATGTGCTATGCGGACTGCGTTGCGTGCCTCAAACAGCTCCAGCGGAGTCTTCGGGTCGATGCCGAAGATTGCATCCTGAATATGGGTATTGGAGGAAGAGTAGGTTCCGCTGCGGACCAGTTCGTATTTGGCGCTGATCTCCTCGCCGCCGGCGTCGGCTGAGAATACGTTCTCCATCACCACCATGTTGTCGGGTTGGGTGACGGCGGAATAGGGCTCGGCGGTTACGATCATGCCAAAAGTTTGCAGGTCGGTGAAGGCCTTCAGGTGGCCCTTGCCGTGATCGAGGGCGAGTTCGCCGAGATTCACGGCGCGGCCCTGCGGAGAAATCGCCCATGCTACGTAGGTGAGATACTCGAGGCCAAACTTGGTGGCGCTGTCCATTCCTTCGAACTTGGCGTCCACTTCGATGTTGGTTTTCTTGCCTTCGATCCTGGCTTCGCCGGAGGCATTCTGCATCAATTCCGTGCCGCGAAACTCAATTTTGACGTTTGTTCCCGGACGGTAGTGGAGGGCTTTGGTGGTGCGGACGACGGGCTCGGGTTTCGGTGAAAAGGAAGCTGAGGTTTGCGCGGACGTCTGCGCGGACGTTAGCGCGGACGACAGAGAAGCAGCGATACAGAGCAATAAGGCCAGATGTTTGTTCACGGGATCCTCGCGAGGGGAGACTCGGACTAATATTCGAGTTAACTAAAGAATAACGTCCATATGGCTGCGGAGCAAAGAACAGGAGGTGCGGGGGTGTGAATTGGACTTTAGTCATGTGCCGGGGGCGGTCGCGCATCCAAGCTCGCGATCTCTGGCGACTGCCGAGCTGCGCTCGGCTTGGACAGCCGAGGGCGGCTGTCCCTACGCGTGCTCTGGCTTCCAGCGCAGCACTGGCTTGCGCGCGGCCGCGGTCTCGTCGAGACGGGAAATGCGCGTGTTGTGGGGGGCGTCGAGCACGAACTGCGGATCTTCTTCCACCTCTTCCGCGATCGACTTCATGGCTTCGATGAAGAGGTCCAGTTCTTCTTTCGGCTCGCTCTCGGTGGGCTCGATCATCAGCGCGCCCGCTACGATCAGCGGAAAGGCGGTTGTGTAGGGGTGGAATCCGTAATCGATCAGGCGCTTGGCCAGGTCCATCGTCTTCACGCCCTTCTTCGATTGCAGTTTGTCGCTGAACACGACTTCGTGCATTGACGGCGTCGAGTAGGGCAGATCGTAGACGCCTTCGAGACCCTTGCGGATGTAATTCGCGTTGAGTACCGCGTCTTCGGTCGTCTGGCGCAGGCCGTCAGGGCCGTTGGCAAAGATGTAGGCGAGGGCGCGGATGAACATGCCGAAATTTCCGTAGAAGGCGCGCACCCGCCCCACCGACTGCGGACGGTTGTATTCGAAGCCCAGCGTGCCGTCGGGCTTGGTGATGACGACCGGCGTCGGCAGAAACGGCTCAAGAATTTTCTTTACCGCGACCGGCCCCGACCCGGGACCGCCTCCGCCATGCGGCGTGGAAAAAGTTTTGTGCAGATTGAGATGCATGACATCGGCGCCGAAATCACCCGGCCGGGTTTTCCCGACCAGCGCGTTCATGTTCGCGCCGTCCATATAGAGCAGGCCGCCTTTGGCGTGCATGAGCTCGGCAATCTTGTGAATCTCCTGCTCGAAAACGCCCAGCGTGTTGGGATTCGTGACCATCAGCGCGGCGACGTCTTCATTCATCTGCGCCGCCAGCGCAGCGACGTCGACCATGCCGCGGTCGTTCGACTTCAAATTTTCGACCGCGTAGCCTACCGTGGCCGCGGTGGCGGGATTCGTGCCATGCGCCGAGTCGGGAATGAGAATTTTCTTGCGCGCGTTGCCTTTTGACTGATGATAGGCGCGCACCAACAGCAATCCGGTCAGCTCGCCGTGCGCGCCGGCGGCGGGTTGCAGGGTGATCGCATCCATGCCGGTGATTTCCAGCAGGCAGTCGCTCAGCGTCTTGATGATGCGGAGGGCGCCCTGGGAGATTTTCTCGGCCTGATAGGGATGTCCGTTGGCTAGGCCTTCGACCCGCGCCACAAATTCGTTCACGCGCGGGTTGTACTTCATGGTGCAGGAGCCGAGCGGATACATTCCCAGATCGATGGCGTAATTCCAGGTTGAGAGCCGGGTGAAGTGACGGATGATTTCGATCTCGCTCACTTCCGGCATGTCGCCGAGATCCTTGCGCTCCTGCTTGCCCAGCAACTTTGCCGTGTCGACTTCCGGAACATCGAGCGGCGGCAACTTCCAGGCCGCTTTTCCGGGCGACGACTTCTCGAAAATCAAGCCTTCGTTCTGGCTGATGTGACGCGTCGCTTTGCGAGTTATGTGCTTCATCGCGTCACCTCTTCGGGCTCGGCATCTTTACTGAGCACCGAACGTTCGCTTTCGGCGACGAGGCCGACCGCGGTATCGATCATGGACCGCGTGGTCAATTCCGTGCAGCACCACAGCGCCGCGTGGCCGAGTTCGGGATAAAACTTCTTCAGGGGCAGGCCGCCGACAATTTTGTGTCCCAGCAGCCGCGAGTTGATGGCGTAAGGATCTTCGCTGGTCTGGACCACGAACTCGTTGAATCGTGGCGCGCCCGCGAAGCGCACTTTGGCGTGTTTGCTGAACTGATCAGCGGCGTACGCGGTTTTCGCCAGATTCTGCTTTGCCAGTTCCCGCAATCCGATCTTGCCGTATACGGTCATGAAGATGTTGACCATCAGCGCGACCAGCGCCTGGTTGGTACAAATGTTCGACGTCGCTTTCTCGCGGCGGATGTGCTGTTCGCGCGTTGCCAGCGTGAGCACGAAACCGCGTTTGCCGTTCTTGTCGACGGTCTGACCGGCAAGGCGTCCCGGCATCTGCCGCACAAATTTCTCTTTGGTGGCGAGCACGCCGCAGTAGGGACCGCCGAATCCGAGCGGGACTCCGAACGACTGCGCTTCCATGGCCACGATGTCAGCGGTGCGCGGCGGTTCGACGATGCCGAGCGAGACCGCTTCGGCGATGGAGACAATCAGCAGCGCTCCGCGTTTGTGCGCGATCTCGGCAATGGCTTCGACGTCTTCGATCGTTCCGAAGAAATTCGGCGACTGAATCAGGACGCACGCTGTATCGTCGCCTACTGCGTTCTCGAGTTCCTTCAAATCGATCTGTCCCGAGTCCGTGAATGAGACCGTTTTCAGTGGAATCGCCTGGTGGGTCGCATAGGTATTGAGCACCTCGCGATATTCGGGATGCAGGTTGCGCGCGATCACCGCCGAATGCCTGCCGGTGATGCGGACCGCCATCATCACGGCCTCAGCCGCTCCCGTCGAGCCGTCGTACATCGAGGCATTGGCCAGGTCCATGCCGGTGAGTTCGGAAATCATGGTCTGGAATTCGAAGATGGCTTGCAGCGTGCCCTGCGCAAACTCCGCCTGGTACGGGGTGTAGGAGGTGAGGAATTCGCCGCGTTGCACCAGCGCGTCGATGACCACGGGCCGATAATGGAAGTAGGCTCCGGCTCCGAGAAAACTGGTATAGCCTTCGCCGTTTTCTTTCGCCCGCTGCTTGAACCAGTCCACGATTTCCGACTCCGCCATTTGCGGAGGGATCGCGAGATCGCGGGTCAGGCGAAACTCGCCCGGAATCGGCGAAAAAAGATCGTCGACGGAGCGGACCCCGATCGCCTGCAGCATGGCGGCGCGATCCGCGGGAGATTTAGGCAGATATCTCATAGGAAACCATATTGGATCTGGGACGCGACCGTTTGGGTGCGATTGCAGAGGTCAGAGGTCAGATTGCAGAGGTAAAAACCTCCGCTTCCAGCGACTGGGTAAGTCGAGGTTTTCACCTCTGCAATCTGACCTCTAACCTCTGCGATATTCTTCAGTGTCCCGCCTCTTCGCTCACAAATTTGTCGTAGTCTGACGCTGAGAGCAGCGCATTCATCTCCGACGGATCTTTCACTTTGATCTTGAGCATCCAGGCGGCATGCGCATCTTTGTTCACTTGTTCCGGGGCGGTGGCCAGATCCTCATTCACGGCTGCCACGGTGCCTGAAACCGGCGCGTAAAGATCGGAGACGGCTTTTACCGACTCTACCGTGCCGAAGGGTTTGCCCACGGTGATCTCCGTTCCCACCTTGGGGAGTTCTACGAACACGATGTCGCCGAGCGAGTCCTGGGCGTGGCTGGTGATGCCGATCGTGCCATCGGCGGTGATCCACTCGTGTTCTTTTGTGTATTTGCGGTCGGTCGGGTAGGGCATGTCGGCTTCTGGCTCCTGGTTTGTAGCGGCGGCATCTTGCCGGCTGTCTCGAGGCATCTGACCCTCGGCGCGACGGCCGAGGACGGCCCCCGGACAGCCGCCGGGACGGCGGCGCTACGATTTTTTCGGACGCTTGTAAAACGGCGTCGGCACCACTTGCGCGTTCACAGCCTGTCCGCGGATTTCTACTTTTACCGTGGTCCCGATCGCGGCATGCTCGGGCGGAACATAGGCCAACGCGATGTTTTTCTTCAGGAACGGCGCCGGAGAACCGCTGGTGACGTAGCCGATCTCGCGTCCGCCCTCGTCTAGAATCTTGTACCCGTCTCGGGCTATGCCTCGATCGACCATCTCGAGGCCGACCAACGTTTTCTTTATGCCCTCAGCTTTCGCTTTCTCGAGCGCGGCGCGGCCGATAAAATCTGGCTTCTCCATCTTGCAGAAACGATCCAGGCCGGCTTCCCAGACGTTGATGGTGTCTGAGATTTCGTGTCCGTAGAGCGGGAGCCTGCCTTCGAGGCGCAGCGTGTTACGTGCGCCCAATCCGCAGGGGACAGCGCCAAATTCTTTTCCCGCATCCAAAATCTCGTACCAGACCCGCGCGCTGGTCTTCTCGTCCGGCGGGATGTAAATTTCGAATCCGTCTTCGGCGGTATATCCCGTGCGGCCCATCAGGATATTCTTCATGCCGCATAAAGTTCCGCGCGTCACCCAGTAGAATTTCACGGCGCTCAGGTCCGCATCGGTTAGCTTTTGCAGGACATCCACGCCCCTTGGACCCTGGATCGCGATCTGCGTGAAGTCGTCGGAGAGATGCTCGACTTTGCAGTCAAAGCGGCGCGTGTTATCACGCACGTTATCGCGAACCCAGTTGAAATCCTTTTCGCGCGTGCCAGCATTGATCACGAGCAGGTACTCATCGTCACCGAGACGGTGAACGATGACATCGTCAACGAAGGTGCCTTGCGGATAGAGCAACGCCGAATACTGCGCCTGGCCGATCGCCAATCGTGACGCGTCATTCATGGAGATATGCTGCACGGCGGCCAGCGCGTCACGCCCGGCCAACCGGATATCGCCCATGTGGCTGACGTCAAAAATGCCAACGCCGGTGCGCACCGCCATGTGCTCGGCAACAATGCCGCATCCGATCGAGGCAGGGTATTCGACGGGCATATCCCAGCCGTTGAACTCCACCATTTTCGCGCCCATCTGGCGATGGACGGCGTTCAGCGCGGTTTTGCGGACAGCGGGAACTGTTTCGACTGCAGACAAGAAGAACCTCTGTCGGACGTCTTTCAGACAGCGACTGGGCTGCCGGAATCTGGAACTGATTAACTTAACACCTGACGGGGAGGGCGGCAAATCTCAAGGGCAGGTCTCAGGTGTCAGGTCTTAAGGTCTCAGGAAAAAGCAACACCTTGCTTCCGTTACCGGATTGTCTTTTGCTTTGCTCTTCCTGAGACCTGACACCTGAGACCTGCTGTTGGGTGACTTCCGTTACATTCCTTCCCTGCCGGCGCCGAACTAAACTCGAACCATGTCCTCTAAACCAGGGTTAAGTAAACCAGGCGTCCTCTGCGCCCAATGCGAAAAGATTGAAGCGGCTTGCGAGTGCGACAAATACTGTGTGTACTGTCAGTCTCAACTCGACGTGCGCCTCTGCACCGACGGCCTGCTTTACTGCGAAGGGTGCCGTACCGCCTGCGACTACAAAACGGCAAACTGAATCTGCGTCAGGGGCTAAAGCCCGGATTTCTTGGCTTAAATCGGCACGGCTGAAGCCGTGCCCTTCCCCGAGCTGACTTGATCGGGGTTCCGGTAGAGACGTGGATTGCCGGGTCTTTCGCGGCGGGGACGGGGCATCCCCGTCTCTACAGGCGTGATCGCCTAGATCACCACTGCTTCCTTATATTCCCCGTATACCTTTCGCATCGCATCGGAAATTTCGCCGACCGTTGCATTTGCCTCCACTGCCGCGAGTATCCGAGGCATTAGGTTTTCTCCCGAGCGCGCCGTGTCTTCGACGGCACGGATCGCGGCTTGCCATGTCTCGGCGTTGCGCTTCGCACGCAGCGCTCGCAGGCGCTCTACCTGTTTCGGCTCCAGCGCCGGATCAATGCGCAGGATGGGCACCGACTTTTCGTCTTCGGATTGGATCTGGAACCGGTTCACGCCAACTACAACTGCCTGCTGCCGATCGACCGCCTGCTGATACTCGTAGGCTGCGTTCTGGATCTCCTGCTGCACATATCCGCGTTCGATGGCCTTCAGCATGCCGCCCATGGCTTCGATTTTTTTCAGATAGTCGTCGGCTCGTTTCTCGATTTCGCTGGTCAGCGATTCGACGTAATATGAGCCCGCCAGCGGATCGACCGTCTGCGGCGCGCCTGACTCAAACGCGATCACCTGCTGGGTGCGCAGCGCGATCCGCGCCGACGCCTCGGTGGGCAGGGCCAACGCTTCATCAAACGAATTCGTATGCAGAGACTGCGTTCCGCCGAGCACCGCCGCCATGGCCTGGATCGCCGTGCGCACGATGTTGTTCTCCGGTTGCTGCGCGGTCAGCGTGGAACCGGCCGTCTGCGTGTGGAAACGCAGCATCCACGATTTTGGATTCTTCGCCTGAAAGCGGTCGCGCATGATCTTCGCCCACATCCGTCGCGCGGCGCGGAACTTCGCGACCTCTTCCAGAAAATTGCTGTGGGCATTGAAGAAAAAGGAAAGTCGCGGCGCGAACTTATCGATATCGAGGCCGGCGCGAATCGCCGCTTCCACATAGGCGACGCCGTTGCCCAGGGTGAAGGCGACTTCCTGCACCGCCGTCGATCCCGCTTCGCGCATGTGATAGCCCGAGATCGAGATCGTGTTCCACTCCGGCACGTTCTCGTTCGACCAAGCAAACATGTCGGTGATGATGCGCATGGCCTGGTGCGGCGGATAAATATAGGTTCCGCGCGCGATGTACTCCTTGAGCACATCGTTTTGCACGGTGCCGGAGAGCTTGCGAATGTCGCGACCCTGCCGCCGCGCCACAGCTACGTAGAGCGCCAGCAGAATCGACGCCGTGGCATTGATGGTCATCGATGTTGAAATCGCGGTCAGGTCAATGCCATCGAACAGGCGCTGCATGTCTTCGATCGAATCGATGGCCACGCCGACTTTGCCAACTTCCCCCACAGCCAGCGGATTGTCGGAATCGAGGCCAATCTGCGTGGGCAAATCGAAGGCTACCGAAAGCCCCGTGGTTCCGTTCGCAAGCAAATATTTGTAGCGCTTGTTCGACTCCTCGGCGTCGCCCATGCCGGCGTACTGGCGCATGGTCCAGAGGCGGCCGCGGTACATGGTGGCCTGGACGCCGCGCGTGTAGGGGAACTCTCCGGGATAACCCACGTCGCGGTCGTAGTTCCAGTCCACGTTCGAGTTCTCCGCCGCAAGATCGACGGGCGTGTAGAGAGGGCGTACCGGGATGTGTGAGGACGTCTCTTGAACCGGCGGGCTGGCTTTCCGCTTGCTTCGGGATTCGGGCGTCTTGAGATCCGTCATATTTCTTAGCTCTTAGCTTTTCGCTTGACTCGCCAGAATGAGCTCAGACCGAACCAGGCGAAGGAGATCGTGAAGCATACCGCAAGCAGCAACCGCCCCGGTCCCGCCGCGCGGCCAGCCTGGTACTTGCCGTATTCGCGCATGCCGGCGAGCGCCCCGATTCCGGCAATCGCCAGAAACATGAATCCGGTGACTTCGAGCCAGAGCTGGTGCAGAACCCGCCCGAAGGAATGCGCGGTCGCGTGGATGCCCGACAGCACGGCCCGGCCCGTCCGGCTGCGCTCCAGCAGGTTGGCGGCCGCGCGGAAAATCAGCTTGATCTTTCTTGCCCATTGACCGTCGATTATTTGGCCGTTCATCATTATTGGATCACCATACTCGATCGCCATCAGTAGTCGGCCGCGTTCAGTCGATTTTAGCAGCGGCCGGGCGTACAATGACGATGGGCGGCGTCACAAACACTTGTGATGTTCACCATCAGCGGCGTCCGATTCCAGGGGGACTCGTGGATCAGCAACTGAAGCAGCTCATGAAAGATCTCGGAGAAGCGATCAACGAGTCACTGTCGGATTCCGAACAGATCGCCGAAGTCGTGGCCCGCATCAAGGAAGGCGGCTACGACATTTTCCTGGTTCTCGAAGCGACCATCGGCGTCAGCAAGCAGGGCGAGCACGCTACCGACAAAACTTCCCTGGTGTCTACCCTCAGCACCAATCCTGAACTCAAGATCAGCGATCAGGATATGAAGTTCCTCAAGTCGCTCCGCATCAAAATCAGCGAAGAAGCGGAAGACGACGAGTAGAACTGGTCGGTTCTAGCCTGAAACGGATGCGCCATCGCCTCTTCCATCCCGTCACACTGATTGCGTTCGTCCTTTCGCTGGCTGCAAGCTCATCGGCGACAACTTCGGCTCACTCCGCCGTCAGCAAATGGAGTGTCGCAAGCCAGCCAGCCCGCCTGGTCAACGGAGCACCGGTGCTTTTCCGCGTCACTACGCCGAAGCCGGTTCGCACGCTTTCGGCCAGCTGGCTGGGGCATGAGATTGCGTTCAGCTTTGACGCAGACCACAAATCATGGTTTGCGCTCGCTGGAGTCAGCCTGGAAACCAAGCCGGGAGCTTACCCTATCGAGCTTCACGCCGAAACTTTATCCGGATCATCTGCCGGACAGGCGATTTCATTCGAAAAACAAATTCGAGTGCGACGCCAAAGCTATCCGCGCCACGCGGTGTTGACAGTTCCGGGGCGCTACACTGCGCCCAGCCCGGAAGACCTGCACCAGATCGAACAGGACAAGGAAACTAAAGCCGAGGCTTTTAAGACGCTCACCGCGGCGCGCGGATGGGAAGGATCGTTTGCAGCTCCGGTGAGTGCCGAGATCTCCGACGTGTTTGGATCGGAGCGTGTGTTCAATGGCTCGGTACAAAGCACGCATTTCGGACTCGATTTCCGCGTGCCTGGTGGAACCTCGGTCGCGGCTGTGAATAGCGGACGCGTCATCCTGGCGCGACCTATGTTCTATGAAGGCAATTTCGTGGTGATCGACCATGGCCAGGGACTGCTGACGATCTATCTGCATCTGTCTAGCTTTCTTGTCAAAGAAGGCGACAATGTTAGTAAAGGCCAGCCGATCGGGCTTAGCGGAGGCACGGGGCGCGCTACGGGGCCGCATTTGCATCTGGCATTGCGCTGGCAGGGGGTGTATCTGGATCCGCAGGTGTTGCTGAAGTTGAATCTGCCGTGAGGAAACGAGAAGCACGGGGAGAATGCCTTGCGGCGGCGGTGGAGATGGCCATGGTGCTGGGTTCCTTCGACTCCGCGGAGCGATTCGCTTCGCGAATCGTTCTGCTCCGCTCAGGATGACATAGTGTGGGTGGCGCTAAGAGCAGAATGACCTTAGTAGCCGGACGCTAGCAACGCGTCTTCCGCTTCCCAGACGCCGTCGCGAAAGGTGACGCTTCTTCCTGAGATGGCGGGAATGCGCTCGCCGGGAACGACGATTCCGACCAGGTTTAGCGGATCGGCCGCGGCGATGACGACGCGCTCGGCATTTGCATTCTGTGGCAACTTGCGGTGGGCGCGCAAGGATTCGACGGCCACCGGAAGCGCGAACTGCTCTCCTAGAAATCCATCGACGAAGCGGCCGCCGCGCACTTCGCCGCGATCTTCGAGGCGACGGTAGCCGATCTGCAATTCCCGCCAGCGCGGCAGATTCGTTTCGCGTACCAGCAGGTCGCGGAAGACCACGCCGTAGCGGCGCAACAACATCCAGCAACAGGACTCGACGCTGCGGTCGCGATCGGCGCCTTCGGTGTGCAGGAGGGACCAGCGTCCGGGTGCATGGCGCGGGCGACGGACTTTTCCCATCACTCTTGCGAGGCCGCTGCCAGAGGCGCTCTTGGGCGTTACCAGAGCGCGCAGGTTTTCGAATCCGTCGGCGGTCACGAGGCCGGCTGCTACCAGTTCCCACAGTCCGGTTTCGACTTCGGCTTTCAGACGGCCCGTGGCTCGCACCATGTCGGGGAAGAACAGAGCGCCCCGCTGCTTCAAGAGTTCGAGCAGCGCCTGTGCCGCCGGACTTAGGAACGAAGTGGTGGAATTTTCCGCACCGGGGTGGTGGGGACGAAGCCAGTCGGCATCTTCGCGGACGAAAAAGGCGATGGGCGCGACGCGCGTTGGAATTACTCGGCGCCGGGTTTCGCGGCCTGTCTCATCGGTTCCCGTTGCTTCAAGCGTCGCCGGATGGGGCGACAGACGGCCCCATCCGACCGCGCCGGTCAGGCACAGTTGATCGAGGTGAGCGGGATCGTAGTCCGAGATTCGGCGGGCCAGCACAAACCGCTCCCACGCGCTGGCGGGAATTTCAAAGCCTTGCAACTGGCGTATCACTTCGAGCGTGCCGTGCTCTCCGCGCACCTGCGTGCCCGGAGCGAGATGCTGCCAGCGCAAAAGCCACGTCATGAACTGGGCTGCTTTTACCGGCTCGATCTGTTTGCGCAACGTGGCGACGGTAAGGCGATGAATACGGGCCAGTAGACGGCGCTCGCACCACTCGGTTTCGGGTTCGTTCGCGGCGGACGATACGAGGCGCGAGTCATCTTTATGCGAATCATCTTTGCGCGAATCAGTGGGACGAAACTTGCCGCGCAGAATGGCTCCGCTGGCTTCCATGCGGAGTAGAGCTTTTTCGATCTCAAACGCGGGCAGTCCCAGCAGGTCGCCTATTTCTGACGCGGTGGTGGGGCCGAGATGTGCCATCCATCCCTGCACCGCAGCCAGCACGGCATCGTCGAAATTCACCGGCTGTGTGGTGGCGGGGCTTTGGCCCGCTGGGACGGGGCGGAGCCCCGTCACCACACGATGCAGTGCCTGGAACCATTCGACTCGCTCGGCGGCTACCCAATAGCGCTTGCCCGCGGCTTCGGCGACTACGGCTCGATTTTCTTGTTGCAGGCGATCGAAGAATCCATTCCAGTTGGCGGTGAGCTGCGAGCTTCCCTCCACCGGCACCATCACCAACGTATGCAACACATCCTGCAGCTCATCGGCATCGCGGACATCGGGCCATGCCTCCTGCTGCACCTGCGCTATGGCTGCGGGATCGAGAGCGCCGACTTCTTCGAGCACGGATGCCGGCAATACGCGCCGCATCTCGACCGCTCGCGCCCGGCGCTCTTCGAGCGGCGCGTCATCGAGGTAGGCGTACGGATTCGCATTCAGAATTTCGTGTGAGAATTGCGACGGCACCGGCGTGTCGACCGCGAGGCAACGAATCCTTCCCTGCTCGATTCCGCGCAAGACATCGGCCAGGCCTTCGATATCCAGCGCCTCGGTGAGCACGTCTTTCATTACCTCGCGCACCAGCGGGTGGTCAGGAATCTTGATGTCACCTTCGATGTTTTCGAAGCATGCCGCCACATCGGGGAAAACCGAGGCCAGCAGATCGTCCGAGCGCATGCGCTGGATCTGCGGCGGCACTTTCTTGCCGCCTTGAAAACGCAGTAGAGCGAGGGCTCGCGTTGCATCCCACCGCCAGCGGGTTTGAAAAATCGGAGACGCCAGCGCCGCCTGCTCCAGGATTGGCGGCATGCTCTCGGAAGCCAGGAATTGAAAAACATCCGTCAACCGCGACTACCGGTGGTCGGACGGCAAGCCGGTCACCAACCGCGACGTCGAGCTCTGGATGAACATCTTCAAGGTCGAGAAGCAAAACTACCTCGCCTATTCGGTTGGCAGCATTCCCGACGACGTCACGTCGATGAGCTTCCCGAGCAGCACGCCTTACACGTTCAGCATCACCTTCAACAAGGCCTATAGCCACCTATGGCTGCTCTACAACCAGCTGAGCCAGATCACCCCCATCCCCCAGCAGGCTGGGACAAGACCTCGGCTTCCGGGCCGGTCGGGAATTACGATATGACGCCGGCCGGAGCACTGAAGGTCTACAAATTCCTCAATACACAGTCGACCCAACAGGCGACCTACACCAGCAACCCGTTGTGGAAAGTCGTCGACGGCCCGTGGAACCTCTCGGCATTCAGCCCTTCGACTGGCTACTCGGCCTTCGTTCCCAACCCCACCTACGGCGGCCCGGGCAAGCCCAAGATCGCCAAGCTCGAAGAACTCCCCTTCACGAGCGACATCGCCGAGTTCGACGCCTTGCGCTCGGGACAGCTCGACTACGGGTACCTTCCCTCCGAGGACATCAATCAGGCCAGGTCCTTCACGAGTCGTGGCTACACGATCGACAAGTGGACCGACTTCGGGTTCAACGACTTCTTCGTCAACTTCACCAACCCCCAAGTGGGGCCGATCTTCAAACAGCTCTACGTGCGTCAGGCGATGCAGCACCTGATCAATCAGCCGGAGATCGCCAACGACATCTTCCACGGGGCGGCCTATCCGGACTACGGCCCTGTGCCGACGGTGCCCCCCAACCCGTACGTCACCCAGCAGATGAAGAGCAATCCGTACCCCTACAGCGTCTCAGGCGGCGAAATCGCTCCTGTCCTCGCACGGATGGACCGTGCACCCAGGTGGGGCCTCCACCTGTGCCCGGCCCGGGACCGCCTCGAACGAGTGCGGAGCCGGGATCGCCGCCGGCGCGCAAGCTCAGCTTCAACGAGCTCGTCGCCACGGGGTCGGCCCCCTTCACCGCCGAGACGGAGACGATGCAGTCCGCCTGGTCGCTCGCCGGGATCCAGGTGACCCTACGCCAGGAGTCACCCGGGGCCATCTACGCCAGCCTCTCTCCGTGCAAGAACGGCAACTCCGGTTGCGTCTGGCAGATGGCCAACTTCGGCTCGCCTGGCGAGACGCCCACGTACTCGCCCGAGTACCTGCCGACTGGAGGACCGTGGTTCGCCACCGACGGCGCCAATAACGTGCAGGGCTACAGCAACCCGGAGATGGACGCCCTGATCGCGGCGACCGAGGTCAATTCCTCGGCATCGGCCGTCCAGGCCTTCGGCGCCTATGCCCAGAAGGCATTGCCCAACCTGTGGGAGCCGGACTACTACTACCAGCTATCGGTGATCTCCAACAAGCTGCACGGCGCGCTCCCGCAGGATCCGAACCTGAACCTGTACCCGCAGAA
>CAVZDM010000061.1:0-5976 GCA_963773955.1 uncultured Acidobacteriaceae bacterium
GAATACTTTAGCGTTTTTCATCCTCCGGTCTTTCCCACTGCCAATCCAACTTTGTTGGCCCTGGGTTGGGGAGTAATCGCGACCTGGTGGCTGGGGGCATTCCTGGGCGTAGTGCTGGCCATCTCGGCCCGCTTCGGCGATCGACGAAAAATCACTGCCAGGGAACTCGCGCGCCCGGTACTACGGCTGTTGGCTGTGATGGCTCTGAGCGCCTTGTTCTTCGGAACCACCGGCTACGTTTTGGCTCGAAGAGGCCTGATTGCCCCGCCCGAATGGGTGACGGAAAGACTGGACCGAAGCTCCTACAACGCTTTCATGGCAGATTGGTGGGCGCACAATGCCTCGTACGCGGCCGCCACGCTGGGCGGAGTCGCTTTGTGCGTGATGACGTACCGGAAAAGAATCGATGCGCACGTCGAGTGAAAGCGCGATTCGCAGGGGAAGATTAGCTTGAAAAAAGCTAATCCCAGTCTCGCCGGCCGCCTCGCCCTGATCACCGGCGCCAACCGCGGCATTGGTCTCGCCATCGCCCGCGCACTGGCGCGTGAAGGATGCAACCTGATCATCACCGGCCGCGACGAGCGCGCCTTGGACAAGGCACGCGCTGAACTGGAGAAACTCCAGCCGGAGAAGAGGAACGCATATGTTCTGGCGCAGTCCTGCGATGTCCGCAGCCCCGACTCGGTCGACTATCTCTTAGCACTCGTCCGTGGATTGCACACGCCTCTCGATGTTCTCATCAACAACGCCGGCATCGGACATCCCAATCGAACCGTCACCGAGTTGCCGTATCCCACCTGGATGGAAGTGATCGACACCAACCTCAACGGCCTGTTCCGGATGACGCAGGCGGCGCTCGCGGTGATGACGCGCGGAAGCACGATCGTGAACAATCTTTCCATCGCCGCCGAGCGCGTCTTCCCGGGGTCGGCAGCCTACAATGCGTCGAAACACGGAGCGCTCGGCTTTACCGACACAGTGCGCGAAGAGCTGCGGCCGAAGGGCATTCGCGTGATCGCCCTCATGCCCGGCGCAACCGATACGGCGATCTGGGATGCGATGTGGCCCAAAGCGCCCAGGCGCAAAATGATCTCCGCCGAAACCGTTGCCCGAACGGTGGTCGACGCGTTGCTCTTGCCGGATAACACAACCGTAGAAAAAATCGTGGTGATGCCGTCAGGCGGTACACTGTAGCGAAGTTGGAAGTGGCGACGCGGGCGCAAGACAGAGCATCCAACAAGAGGGTCAGTTTGGTTAGCCTTTGCGGTTGTTCGCTAACGACGAGCGACCAATGACCATCGACCAAGAAGAGACCATGTCATTCCTCGATTACTTTAAATCGCTGAAAGCGGAGCACCGCGTGGCGTGGACCGTCGCTATCGCCGCCGACGTCCTCCAGATCGCCGCGTTTCCGCTCTTCGCCGAGGGAGTCATGTCTCCAGCAGACTCGGTGCTCGATCTGATTGTTGCCTTCGTTATGATTCGTCTGCTCGGATGGCACTGGGCTTTCTTACCGACGGCGGCGGCGAAACTTCTCCCCGTTGGCGATCTTTTCCCCACCTGGACCGCCGCCGTATGGTTCGTAACCCGCCACAAGCTGAGCGGCGACTCTGGGTCGAGTTCTGGTTCCGTCTCTAATTCGGGTGAGCCGGAGATTCTGCCGCCTGGTCCCGCCACAGACCCGCGGCGCTGAGAGCCAGCGACGAACGACTAACGACCATCGACCGCCCTCTACCAAGTCCCATACCGATACCGGTGCGGTCGCTCCGAGAACACGTTAACCATGACCACACCGGCGACAAACCCTCCCACATGGGCCCAGAAGGCGACCCCGCCCGAAGTCTGGCTGGTCTCGGCGACGGCCGTAGCCGTGCCGCTCAGGAAATTTACAACGAACCAGTAGCCCAGCATCAGCCAGGCCGGAACGTGAAAGAAAAATATAGGAGGAAACCAGATCAGCACTCGCGCCTTCGGATACAGAATGAAGTACGCACCCATAACGCCTGCAATGGCGCCGCTCGCCCCGACGCTAGGCACGCGCGAGCCCTGATTCAGGAGAATGTGCGTGGCGCCGGCCGCCAATCCGCTGGCGAGGTAAAACACCAGATACGTGAAGTGTCCAAGGTAGTCTTCGACGTTGTCGCCGAAGATCCACAGGAAGAGCATATTGCCAGCAACGTGTAAGAATGAGGCGTGCAGAAACATTGAGGTAAATAGAGGCAGGACGGCGGTAGCCAACCCGTCGTAGGAATGCCCGGTCAGGACGGCCAGGGTGTGGTGAGGAACCACGCCAAACTCCATCATGAACGTATTCAACGCCCGATGGCTGACCGAGAGCTCCCAACCAAAGACCAGCACATTCAGGACGATCAGAAAATAGTTGACGAAGGGCGTCGAGAAGGTGGGCTGATCGTCACGGAGAGGAATCATTTATTTAGCAATTGGCAATTCGTAATAGATAATCTGAATGCCGGTCTCGCTTCCAAATTACCAATTACAAATTACCAGATTACAAATCCCCATGAATGGTGTCGTGGTCATCGATAAACCCGCCGGCCTGACGTCGCACGACGTGGTCAATCGTGTGCGCCGGATTCTCGGTCAGCGCTCGGTCGGTCATCTCGGAACCCTCGACCCCTCGGCCACGGGAGTCCTGCCGGTCGTTATCGGCAACCTCACGCGGCTGGCGCAGTTTTATGTTCATTCCGAGAAGACCTACGAAGGCGTAATCCGCTTCGGCTTCGCCACCGACACCTACGACGCCGATGGCGAGCCCACCACGCCGCTGCAGGATGTGCACATAGAGTGCGATGAAGTGCGCGCCCTGGCCGCTCAGTTTCGCGGCACCATCGAGCAGATGCCCCCGCCGTTTTCCGCGAAGAAAATTGCCGGAGTCCCCGCCTACAAGCTGGCCCGCAAGAAACAGGACGTCGCGCTCAAGCCCGTACAAGTAGAGATCAAGGAGTTCGAGATTCTGGACGCTCCGGGGGATCAGACAAAAGATCAAGCCACCTTCCGCGCCCGCGTGGCCTCGGGCACATACATACGGTCGGTGGCGCACGACATGGGCCAGAAGCTGGGCTGCGGCGCTCATCTGGTCAGTTTGCGACGCACCGCCGCCGCCGAATTCACCATCGAAGACGCCCACTCGCTCGAGGCGTTAGAAACCGCGATGCGGCAGGGAACTATTGAGTCGTTGTTTGTCCATCCCAGAATGCTGGTGCCGCAATTGCCGTGTGTCACCGCCAACGAAGAAAGCGCAGGCCTCATTCGCAGCGGCCGCGCTGTGAATCTGCCGGAAATGTCGCGTGCTCCACAGGTCAAGGTCTTCTACGGCCAGCGCGACCTGATCGCCATCGCCACACGGATCGCAGGGACGCTGTTCCACCCCGGAATCGTGTTCACAAGCGAGAACAACTCCCGGTAGTTGCCATACGCGGCGACCTGACGACACGTCACAGGCACGGAACGGGGGGCGCTATACTCCGAGGCGCTATACTCCGAACCAGGGGAGTAGTTGTGTCCTCGCCGGGGGGAAATCCGTGACTTTCGCCAACTGCTATGAAGATGGTGCCCGCGCCGAAGCCTACGCTACGCTGGAGTTTAAGAACACTTACCACCTGGCGTATCGGGACATCCCGGCCATCCTCAGGGAGCAGGTCCGCGGCCGCAAGAGTCTGGACTTCGGCTGCGGCGCCGGACGGTCTACACGTTTCTTGCGCGAACTCGGCTTCGAGGTTACGGGAGTTGATATCGCCGAGGATATGATCCGCAAGGCGCGGGAACTCGACCCCTCCGGCGACTACCGCCTGATTCCCGGCGACGACTTAAGCACGCTTCTTAATGGCACATACGATCTGGTGCTCGCTGCTTTCACTTTCGACAACATCGCTGGCCGGGAGAACAAGGTGCGTATTCTGCGCGACCTGGGTCGCCTCCTCAACCGAGAGGGAAGGCTGGTACAGATCGTCTCGAGGCCGGAAATTTACACGCACGAGTGGGCGTCGTTTTCGACCAAGGCCTTTCCCGAGAACCAATGGGCGAAGTCGGGAGACAAAGTGCGCATTATCGTGACCGACCACGGCGATCGCCGCCCGGTCGAGGACATTCTGTGGAGGGATGAGGCGTACCTCGAGGTTTTCGAAGAAGCCGGGCTACGGGTGCGAGGGAAGTTCGAACCATTGGCCCGTGCAGACGAGCCCTACAGTTGGGTGAGTGAGGTGGAAATCGCGCCCTGGGCCGTGTACGTCCTTGGGACTACGTAAAACAACGCCAGATCATCAACGTCCGATAACAGGTATTATGTGAACTATCCGAAGCCGCAATGATCAACTTCTCGTGACTGACGCCCCTCGGATTCAGAGAAGCGCCGGTCGGTTCCTTGCGGCGTGCTACGTGATCTACCTCTGGATCACTTCGAGCTCATCGATTCCGCGAGGTCGTCGCGGAACTTCTGCAGTATCGACAGCCGCTCCGGCGTAGCCTCCAGCACTTCGCTCTTCGCCTGAAACACTTTGCGTCCTTCCCTTTCCGTGAGCACGCCCATGATTTCGCCCATGCGCCAGCCGGGAGTGCCCAGGATTTGCAATCCGTCCACGCCTGGGACAAGCAGCGCCACGCAGCTTTCGCGAATCACGCCAATGCATTTCGGAAAGCGCTCGAAGGTCTGAAGTTCGAAACCCGCAAGGTAAAGCCGCTGGAGCTGTTCGGCGGAATCAGGCATGGAGAAAAATCAGCGAAGGGCCGACGGCTGAGAGCCGCTCTTGCTACATCTTGTATTTGCCCAGGTCATCATCGCCCAGGTCCTCGAGCCACTTGCGCAGTTCATCGCTGGTAACGGCGGGCACGGGATTGGCGGCCTGTTTCGAGTGTTTCAGCACTTCATCATCAACGAAGATGGGACAATCCACGCGCAACGCGAGCGCCAGCGCGTCCGACGGACGAGAGTCAATGCACACCACGTGGCCTTCCCTCTCCAGCCAGATTACCGCATAGAAGGTATCGTCTTTCAGTTCGGTGACCACCACTTTGTGAACCAGCGCTTCCAGGCCGGTGAGCACGTTCTTGATGAGGTCGTGCGTCATGGGACGCGGCGTGCTGACTTTTTCAATTTCAAACGCGATGGCGTTGGCTTCGTACACGCCCACCCAGATCGGCAGCACCGTTTCGCTGCCCACATCCTTGAGCAGCACAATAGGCATGTTCGAAACCGGATCCATCATCAGTCCGCGAATTTTCATTTCGACTTCCATAAGAACCTCAACAAACCACCGGTAGAGACGGGGCTTGCCCCGTCTCACTCTGCGGCAGGAGACGCGGCAAGCCGCGTCTCTACCGGAAAGCAGACACCACCGTCGGACATCTCTCCCACCAAGCTGTTCGGGAAACTTCCCGTAACTCGCACCTGCACATAACTCCCAGTCGCCAACTCGACCCCCTCAGGAACCGTAAAGTTCATCACCTTAATCTGCGAAGTGCGTCCGATCCATTGTCCGCGGGCCGGGTTCTTCCCTTCCACCATCACCTCGAGCACCTGCCCCACGTGCCGCTGATTGCGCCGCGCCCCAATCTGCTTTTGCCGGTCATTGAGCACCGCCAGCCGTCGCGCCTTCTCCGCATCGGGGATCGCATCATCCAGCCGCAACGCCGGCGTGTTCGGACGCGGCGAATATTTGAACGTAAACACGCTGTCATACCCGACCGTATCCATCAAGCTCAAAGTCTCTTCAAATTCCCGTTCCGTCTCGCCCGGAAATCCCACAATCAGGTCGCTGGTGATCGATATATCACGGCGCGCCGCCTGAATCCAGGCAATGCGTTCCAGGTACTGATCGCGAGTGTAGAGCCGTTGCATGGCGTCAAGCACGCGCGTCGATCCGCTCTGGACGGGCAGATGCACGTGGTCGCAAAGCGCCGGCACGGCATCGATCACATCGACGATATCACGTCCAAAATCGCGCGGATGCGAAGTAGTAA
>CAVZDM010000062.1:0-16901 GCA_963773955.1 uncultured Acidobacteriaceae bacterium
AGGGCCTCACCATCATGACGGCTCTCGGTATTGCGCTCACCGTGACCACAGCGGTTTTCCTGATGGCCCTGCTGGCCGGTCTGAAGAAGGCCTTCATGGCCAGCGGCGATCCGGTGAACGTCCTCGTCATGCGCAAGGGTTCCACTGCCGAGCTTTCCGGAGGCTTCGACGCCAATCTCTTCCCCACGTTAAGAACGCTGCCCGGCATTGCCAAAGACGCCCAGGGAGATCCCATCGCCTCCGGCGAATGGGTGGTGGTGGTGGTGCTGCCGCGCAAGGATGGCACCGGCGAAGTCAACGTGTCGGTTCGCGGCCTGATGCCGGAGGGCCTCACTCTGCGTCCCAACGCCAAGCTGGTCGAAGGCCGCTGGTTTACGCCCGGGCAGCGCGAAATCGTCGTCGGCAAGGCGATCCACGACCGTTTCAACGGAGCCAACGTAGGCGACACCATGGATTTTGCCAAGGGACAATGGAAAGTCGTCGGCGTGTTCGATTCGGGCGGCACCGCCTATGATTCGGAACTTTGGGGTGACGTCAACCAGATCGCCGCTGATTTTGACCGTCAGGGCGGCTTTGCTTCGGCTTATCTGCGGGCCACCGATCCGGTGGCGGCCGACGCGCTGAAGCACCGCGTCAGCGACGATCAGCGACTGAAACTCGAGGGCACGCTCGAAACCGAGTACTACGAGAAGCAAACCAGTTCTGGTGGACCGATCAAATTTATCGGCACATTTGTAGCCATTATCATGGCGATCGGTTCCAGCTTCGCCGCCATGAATACGATGTACGCGGCCGTCGCCTATCGCTCGAAGGAGATCGCGACCCTGCGCATCATAGGATTTTCCCGCCCCAGCATTCTTACCTCGTTCGTGATTGAAGCGCTGCTGCTTTCGCTGCTGGGAGCGATTGTGGGAATTGTTTTGATATTGCCGTTCAACGGCACGACCACGGGAATCGGTAACCAGCTCACCTTCAGCGAAACCGTTTTCAGTCTGCACCTGACCTGGGGAGTCGCGCTGGCAGCGGTTGTCTTTGCCATGATCATGGGCCTGCTGGGAGGCTTCGCACCCGCCTGGCATGCGGCGCGGCAGGATATTCTGACATCGCTGCGCGCGTAACCAGTCTGCGGTAGAGACGGGGCTTGCCCCGTCTCACGGCCGGCGCCTATTAGGGCCTGTGCATCGAAGATGCCGTCGCCGCATCGATAAATGCGGCATAGTTCGTACAATTGTTCGTAATATAGATCTTGGACCGTTAACAGGTTGGGAGCGTACCTTAAGCAATGCCGACGGACCTCGGACCCCCGGATACGAAGCACGACGACCTGCGAAGCCTGCGCATCGATCATTCGCTGCGCGACGGAGGCGGAGCACCGCCTGCGTGGTCGCGCCGCTTCATCCTCGGCGGAATCGCCGTGGTCGTCCTGCTGGGAATCGTTGCTCTGGCCTACCGCGTGCTCGCCTCGGACGCACCCGAAGTGGAGGTGGCGCGCGCCACGGCCGAAGGCAGCGACGTCGCGGGCAGCACCGTGCTTTCGGCCAGCGGATACGTTGTCGCGCATCACAAAATCAGCGTGAATTCCAAGGTCACCGGCCGCGTGGCCTGGATCGGCGTGGAAAAAGGCGACAAGGTAAAGGAAGGACAAGTTCTGGTGCGCCTCGAAGATCAGGAATTCCGCGCCCAGTACCAACAGGCTAGCGGTGTAGTGGAGAGCGCCAAAGCCAGACTGCTCGAACAGCAGAATGGATCGCGTCCGGAGGAGATCCAACAGGCGGATCACAATCTTTCCGAAGCGCGAGCGACTGCGGTGAACGACAAGCTGAATCTGGATCGCACGCGCGATCTGGTCGCTCAGGGAGTAATGTCGCGGCAGAATCTGGATGACGCCATCGCCAAGAACGACGCGTCGCAGCAACGAATGAATTCACTCGAGCGGGCCTTCCGGCTCATGCAACTAGGACCGCGGTCCGAAGAGGTTGAGCGTGCCAAGGGCGACTTGCTGCAGGCTGAAGGCCAGATGGCGTACGCCAAGTCTCAACTCGACGCCACCGTGATTCGCGCCCCCGTCACCGGCACGATTCTGGAACGCACCGCGGAGAAAGGTGAACTGGTCACCGCTCAATTCGCCAGCGGCGCAGAAGGCGGCCCGCGTGGATCGGTGGTCGCCCTGGCCGACCTGAACGATATACAGGTCGAACTCGATATCGCACAGGATGACTTTGCCAAACTGTCTCCGAAACAGGAAGGCATCGTCACCCTCGACGCCTTCAAGGATCGCTCCTACAAAGGCGAAATCGCCGAAATGTCGCCGGAAGCCAATCGCCAAAAAGCAACCGTGCAAGTCAAAGTGCAGATTCTGCAACCCGACTCTTACCTGCGCCCGGAAATGAATGCCACCGTGCAGTTCAAGGCGAAGGCCACCGACGATAAAAACGCCGGCACGAAACAAACTTATGTTTTCGTGCCCACCGCCGCCTTGCGCGATAAGGATGGGACGAAATTTGTGCTGCTCGCATTCAACGGCAAGACTCTCCGCCGCAATGTTCATGTTCAGGGCCAGCGTTCTGGAGGCTATCTGGTGGACTCGCTGGTCGGCGGTGAAAGCGTAATCACGGCAGGGCCCGCGGATTTACAGGACGGGCAAAAGATTCGTATCACTATCAAGGGGAATTCATGAGTGCGATAACGCAAACACCGACGCAACCGGCCGTGGGCAGCAAGGTCGTCCAGGCCCGTGGCGTAAGCAAGATTTTCAAGCGCGATGCCTTCCAGGTGACGGCGCTCGACAACGTCTCCATCGACATCGCCGGCGGCGAGTTTCTGGCGCTGATGGGGCCTTCGGGATCGGGAAAGACCACCCTGCTGAATATGATCGCAGCCATTGATCGCCCCACGTCCGGCGACCTGCTGGTAATGGGCGAAAACATTTTTCGTCTCAACGACAGTCAGTCCGCCAAGTGGCGCAACACTCATGTCGGATATGTTTTCCAGACTTTCAATCTGATCCCGGTGCTGACCGCATTTGAGAATGTAGAGTTGCCGTTGCTGCTGACCAAGATGACGCAGCAGCAGCGCCGCGACCACGTGATGACCGCGCTCAAACTCGTCGGACTCGAGGATCGTGTCCATCACTTGCCCAAGCAGCTATCAGGTGGGCAGGAACAGCGTGTCGCCATCGCGCGCGCCATCGTCAGTGATCCCACGCTGATTCTCGCCGACGAACCGACTGGCGACCTCGACAGTAATTCTGCCACCGACATCCTGGAGATTCTGAAGCGCCTCAATGAAAGTTTTCACAAGACGATCGTGATGGTGACCCACGATCCGCACGCCGCCCAGTATGCCCACGTAACCCGGCATCTGGAAAAAGGACGGCTGTTGCCCGCCTAGAATCACCAGGATAGAGACGGGGCTTGCCCCGTCTCCGACTGCTGAAAGACGCTGGTTTCGTTTTTGCTTTTGGGTGGCGCAGCGCTTCAGCGCTGCGGTAACTGAGCCGTTCTGAATGCGGCTTTAGCCGGCGGTGTGGAGGGTCCTGACGGCACGGCTGAAGCCATGCCCTACCCATTCGTGCTCGAACATAGTTCCGAAGTGACCCAAGACGGGGCAAGCCCCGTCTCTACACGGCATTTTTCCGCAATCTGTTTAGCGTCGAGGGAAGCGCTCACGCAGTTCTTCGCGAAGCCAGCGCGCCCGCCGAAGCCTCAGCGTCGCTGATCCACTCCCACACCCGCCGTCCGCGATCGTTGCTCAGGCTGCGGGCCTCGCCATAATTGACTAGACGATTCAAAACGGTTGTCACCGACGCCAGCGGATCCTTGTGCCGCGCCAGAATTGCCGGAGCATGTCGTTGCAGCTCCACGCAAACCTCGCGCGCTCCAAGCGGACGTCCAACTTGCATGAGCACCATCCGGCAAGCCTTGGTAAAACCCGGCTGGCGCCCATTGGACTTGCGGTCGATCAGTTCCAGTAAGTCGTCGCCGAGCACCTGCTCGCCGAAAAGATTTGCTAGTCCGGCCATCGTCTGCTTCACCGTGCCAATGCGCTTCATGATCTCAGCACGCTGCCGCATGAGCTGGAGGAGTTCCTCGTGCGCGGCCTTCACCACCTGCTGCGCCGAAGCGTTATTGGCAGCATCGATCGCCTGTAAGCCACCGTAGCTATTTTTCCCCACTTCCATAAACTCCTCCTCCCGCCAACAGCCAATGGCGAGAACCCTCGACTCTAGTCTTGTAATACGCGGAGTGACCCTCCGAAGTTCCATTAGCAGTTGGACTCGTTAGGCAAAGAAAGGTTAGGTCGGATGCTGCCAAGGGCCGCGGGCGAGGGCGCCCGCGCTACACGTGTCAGGGTATCGCTTTGGCGATGCCGAAGGTCATTCGAAATCAGACGCCCGTTTAGGGGGCTATCTGCTGCTAGCCCATTACCGTGGCGTGCTCCGGCCGGATCTTGTACATCACGCGCACCTCTCCCGGCTTGGCGTAGGGATACTTGTCGAGGCCCATGTACTTCTTCGCCATCTTGTCGATGTGATGGTCGGCGCCCTCTTCGGTAATCTCAACCACGGTGCCGCGGATCTCCATATACCGGTATGGATTGTCGGGATCAACGATGGCCAGCGCAACCCGCGGATCGCGCCGCACGTTGCGATCTTTCTGACGTCCGCGCGCCGAGTTGAAGATGACGTGTTGGCCGTCGAAGTCGCACCACACGGGAGTGACCTGCGGCCGTCCGTCCGGCATGAGCGTCCCAAGGTTGGCGAAAGCGCGCTTCTGGAAAAGGTCGAGGTATTTTTCAGGAATCACTTTGGACATCGCTGGCTCTCCTTAAGTTGTTCCGATAATGGCTGTTTTTTGCCGCCCCGATTATAGATGCCCGGAGCGAGGTTTGGGTTCTGGCTCTCTAGCGGGTAGAATCATGGGCTTCACGGTTCTCTCGGAGGGTCGGATTTTATGCAGACGACACTAACCTCGCTAGTAAGATCGACGCGAGCGCTGGGATTGTGGTGCGCCCTCTTGTTCCTGCTCGCCGCCCAACTTCTGGCGCAGCCGTCGACCGCGCAACCGCCAACCGTCGTCTTCATGACCGATTTCGGTGTGATCGACGATTCGGTAGCCCTCTGCAAAGGCGTCATGTACGGCATCACACCCAACCTCCGCATTGTCGACCTCACCCATCAGGTGATTCCTTTTTCGATTCGCGACGGCGCCCTTTATCTGTCCGGCGCATCGCCCTACTTCGCCGCCGGAACGGTATTCGTGGTGGTCATCGATCCGGGCGTGGGCAGCTCGCGCAAGGCGGTGGTGGTGAAATCGAAGCGCGGTCAATTCTTCGTCCTGCCCGACAACGGGCTGATGACGCTGGTCGAGGACCGCGACGGCATCGAAAGCATTCGTGAGATCACCAACCCCGATTGGATGGTCGGCGCAAAAATTTCCTCCACCTTCCACGGCCGGGACATTTTCTCTCCCGTCGGAGCGCACATAGCCCGCGGCGACGACTGGACCCAGGTCGGCCCCGCGGTCAAGCAGTTAGTCCGGCTCGATCTGAAGCCCGTCACCGTGGACGACAAGGGTCTGACCGGAGAAGTAATCGCCCTCGACGGCCCGTTCGGCAACCTGGTCACAAACATCAGCGCCGAAGATTTTCTGAGGCTCGGCTATCAGCGTGGAGATAAATTGAAAGCCACCATCGCCGGCCACGAAGTCGAAATGCCGTTCGTCAACACTTTCAGCGATGTACCGCTGAAACAGCCGTTGCTCTTCGTTGATTCGCGCGGACGAGCCAGCTTTGCCGTAAATCAGGGGAGTTTCGCCGCGGTGTACGGTATAGATCCTCCCCAACCGATATTCATACCGCGAAAAGGGCACTGAGTTCTGGCCGAGCTGCGCTCGGCCTGGACAGCCGAGGGCGGCTGTCCCTACGCAAACCGGACGGGCCAGAGGCCAGTTACCACGTGAACATCGCCCTACCCCGCCTTCCGTAACTCCCCCGCGATCCGCGGCAGCACCGCCCGCAGTAGTGCAATGAACTGTCCCATCACTCGTCGTCCCACTTCCAGCACTTCTTCATGCACCAAAACACGATCGAGAACTCCCGCGGCCATATTCGTCACACACGAGATGGCCAGAACATTCATCCCCATGTGCCGCGCGGCGATTGCCTCCGGCACAGTCGACATGCCGACAAGATCGGCGCCGATCGAGCGCAGGTAACGAATCTCCGCCGGCGTTTCATAACTCGGACCGGCCAGCGCCGCGTACACGCCCTCGCGCGGCGGAATCGGAAGCTTCTTCGCCTCCTCCAGCGCGATCTCGCGATAGCGCTTGGTATACGTATAAGTCATGTCAGGGAAGCGCAGGCCAAAGCGTTCGTCGTTCGCCCCCGTCAGCGGATTCTGTCCCTGAAGATTGATGTGATCTCGCAGAATGACCAGCGCGCCCTGTCCGTACTCGACGTTAATGCCCCCGGCGGCGTTGGTAAGAATCAACGCGCGTACTCCGGCTCGCCCCAGCACCCGCGTCGGGAAAGCCACCTCGGCGGCGGAATACCCCTCGTACAGATGCACACGTCCCTGCATCACGGCCACGGCAACGTCGCCGGACTTGCCGATCACCAACTGCCCGGCGTGTCCAATCGCCGTCGAACGCGGAAATGTCGGGATGTCAGCATAAGGAATGCGGACGGCTCCGGTGAGGTCGTCGGCAAACGATCCAAGACCGGAGCCCAAGACAAGCCCGATCTGCGGGCGCAGTTTAGTTTGCGAAAGCACAAATGCTGCAGCGGATTCGGCGCGAGTGAACAGGTCAGGTTTCATAAAATGCACATCGTTCTCAATACAAGTTGTCATCCTGGCGAAGCGAAGGACCTGTTTTTTTGCCGGCCGCGAAAGACAGCAGGTCCTTCCCCTTCGGCTCGCTCAAGGTCAGGATGACAACCCTATTTAGTGATTCCTTTCGAATTCCGCGAAAGCTCGCTCCAACTGCCACTGCACGCGAGCGCGCTCATTCGCACCAATCAATTTCTCACAGTTTGACGAGACGCGATCGCCGGACGTTTTGTCATCCGCGCAAGCCGCCGCGCGCTGCAAACCCCGTCCATCGCTCCACAGACTATCACCAGGAATAAAGCTGTGTTCCAGGCTCGCGCGCGCCATGCGTTTCAATTCCGCATACGACAAGCCATAAGTCTCGACCGCCCGCAGATATTCGTGCGTCATGTCGCCCCGCGAAACGCCCTCGTCGTCGGTCGCCAGCGCCACCGGCACTTTGTATTTCATGTACACCGGCAGCGGATGCCGATCCCCGCTCACGCCCAGAATCACGTCGTTCGAAGTCAGGCAAATTTCAACTAGCACATTTTTCTTAGCCATCTCTCGCAGCAACCCGATCGGGTCGTCTTCGCTCATAACCGCCACGCCGTGCCCAATCCGTTCCGCTCCGGCGCGCTCCACCGATTCGCGAATGTGAAATCGCAGCCCCTCGGGAGGAACCAGCCCCATCGCCAGTTCGTCGGCGTGCAACGACACATGCGTCGCCGGATAGAACTTGCGCAAAGCCTCGATGATGCGCATGTGCAGATCGAAGTCGTGCATCGGCACGTAATAATCTTCCGGCATCACCAGGTTGAAGCCGACAAACCGCGGATCGGCTTTGACCAACTCAAACCCAAGCAATATCTGCGCGAAAACCTGTTCGCGCGGCAACCCCCGCAACACCTGGTACAAATAGTGAATCGTAACTCCGCATCCGGGACCCGCCTGCGCCGTCCCGCAATGCAGCACTCCCTTTTTGCGCGCCTCATCGGAGTCAAGCTGGCTGCGCACCGCCGCCACCACATCCGCCATTCCCCCGCCCAGCAGTTTGTCACGGAACTTCCCGAAGTCGTCAGTCGTCAATCCATCGCCCCATCCCATCTTGCCGCCCAGCATGGCCGCCTGCATCCCATCGGCGGTGTGCATCACCTCCACATACTGCAAATGATCTTCGGCCGCCCGCGACGCCACCTCCGCCAATGCGTCGCCGACGTGCTTCTCCATCGCCGGGCTGAACTTCTCGAAGGTAGCGAAGAAGTGGTCGTGCCCCGATTCCTCCTCGCGGTGCCAGTTGCGCATCGACCACGCGTCCACCAACTGGTCGTAAAGAATGTGATCCTGGTAAGCGCAACGCACCGATGGCTTGTTCGTGTAGGCCTCGCACGAGTCGCACGCCGAGCGAATCAGCTTCGAAGTGCTCCGGTCGACGCAGAGCGCGTTCTCCGATGCCCAGTCGATGAAGCTCTCCGCATAGATCGCGCCGCTCAGGTGGACATGCAGATCGCCGCCCTTGGGCATTTGCTGCAAAAAAGCCAGCAGCAACCCCGGCTGGTGCCGCACCGATTCCATATACTTCGCCGTCCTGTCTTCAGGGCTTTGCGCCGAGGAACTTCTTCCCAGGGAAAGAACTGCCAGGAAACAAATCATCGCCGTCAATCGCAGGCTTCGCATCACAAAAAGGCCTCCAACCACCGATCCCGTCCACCGGAATTGTAGAGAAAGCGATTGTAGGACGAAAGTCTCCGCATGAGAACCGGAGCGCGGCGTACGAAACGAACAGTATTCATGCGGGTGAGGTGTCGATTTGCACAATCACAATCAAATGTGATTTCAGGAGGAATGCGGACCATTGCCGCGCAGAAACCGCGAAAAACCGCATGGCTGCTGGGGATTTCGGAGTGTGGTGCGGGCAAGTGCACAAATTCCGAGTCACCCGGCTGTGCATGAGCTGCACTCGATTGATGAATAAGCAGTTACAGACGCATGATTTTCGTTGACGTAAAAAATAGAAGTGTTAAAACCATAATCGTTCTTTGACACGTTCTGAAGTTTTCCCGGTTGGTGCGGCGTCCGGGGCTCAAGCGAAGTCACTCAGACAACCGCGAGGTGAGTTTGGGAGGGCAAGCAAGGGTCTATAGCCAAGCGCTGGTTGAGGAGAACAGGAGCCTCTGTTAAAGGCAGGATAGAGTCCCGAGGCGTTGAACTAATTTGTCCGGTTGGCGGTGAGCCCGGAGCCCGAGCAAGATCGGCTTACAATGAACCCGCAAGGGAGTTGTAGGAATAAGGTCAGCAAGGGTCTAAACGCGAGCTACTGGCCGAGAGGAATGAGTTCAACATCACCTCGGGACTCTCTATTTGTGCGCTAAGATTGCCAAGATTTGAGGTTGTGTGGGGACGGGCGCCTCGCCCGTCCAGCCGAGCGAAGCTCGGCAACCCTCCCGGAAGTCAGCATTACCCCGCCGCAAGCGCCGAAGCCTGAAAGCGCACTCCGAACTCCTCAGCCCAAGCGAGGCAATCTGCTCTCTCAGGCACGGGCTTTAGAACGCGCTCCGGGTACTCATCATAAGTCCGCCCATCAAGGAGTCGACCGTTCTTAGCCTTTCGAACCCCACCCCACTGCTTGAAAAAGAACGGCACTCGCTGATCCCGGCATTGCTTCCGAATGGAGACGACCCACTCCCGCTTCATCGGGCGCGCCCCCGGCCCACTCTCGCCCCCGACAATCACCCAGGTGATGCCAGACAGATCAATCTCGCCAAGGTCTTCCAGCAAAGGCTCGATGGACAGAAAGCGAACCCTAGCCGGAGCCTGTCGAAGATGATCCACTCGCGGCAGACCATGTTTCCGATCCTCGACACTGACGCCCCACCAGATGTTTTCCAATTCCGCCGCAAAACGCAGCCGACCCGAGAGCAACTGCAGCAGCCTCTCCGACCGCTTAGTCAGCACCTGATAGGTGTGCCAATTCGCCGTCGCCATCACGCGCGAAACAGCCTCCGCGTATTCATCCGGCACCCCCGCTTGAAATAGATCGCTCATCGAGTTCACGAATACCAACTTTGGAGAGCGCCAACCAAAAGGCTCAGTAAGCTTCTCCGGCACCAGCCGCAAATCAAACCCCTGTTCGTAAGGATGCCCCTTAACGCCGCGAAACCGCTCGGCAAACGTCTCGGCATAGCAGTGTTTGCATCCGGGGCTGATCTTGACGCAGCCACGAACGGGATTCCAGGTTGCGTCGGTCCATTCGATATGAGAGTTGAGCGACACTAGACGCCTCCCCTGTTTCGGTATTTCACGAAAATATCCGTGACGATTTTCTCAGCCACACCTACTTGGGACGCGAAGAACAGGTAGTAAACAGCGGCTCCCTTGCTGTTGTGCATCGGCAGAGGCACAGGCACGTTCTTGAACCCGGCGATCTTCTGCAGTCTCTGCCTAAAGGCTTCTGCAACCGCGTCGTTCGATTCCTTCTCAAGCTCACCGAAAAGGCTCCGCTCTGTCGTGTAGGCAGCATCTTTCCAATCTCCGCCCCAGAAAGCATTCATCCGAGCAAGTTGCTCGGCCGACACCCTACCCGGATTCCTCCAAAGCACATTTCGGTTCATGTCCATAACGGGAAAATTGAGAAACATGTCTATCGTCCCGAGTTGTCCGGCCTGGAATATTACGTCCCAATTCAAATCCAGCCCGTAAGGGTCCAACAGGCAGAGGGCACGCCGATAGCTTTCGAAATGCAAGGTTGGGAAAATGCTCTTAATCAAAACTTCATTGCAGTCTCCCTCGTAGACATGGACATCGCTCCTGGCACCGGCAATACGTTGAAGGCTTTCGACCCTAGCGACATCTAAATCGATGAAGTGGTATTCACGGAACGGAGGCTGGACGTTCAAGGCATTTAAGGGACTTCCCGGCACGAATGCTCCGGTGCTCTTAGAGATGTGTTGTCCGGCACCCGCAAACGCGTCCACGTAGATGTGCGGCAGGTTCTTCTTCGCCAGTATTGTGGAATATGCGGCAGCGTAGTCGCGCACGATCTCTAATTTAATCTCTGACCAGTATCCAATTTCGTCGAACTGTCGGGTGGAACGCGTCATAATTCGCTTTCCATTCGCCCACGACTTGATGCAATTTTCGCAGATTGTCGGATTCGATTCAATAGCTGTTAGGGCAACCGCGTTTAATCGCTGTCCATGGTATCATTTACGTTACCATCATGCGAGCCGCGATTCACCCATGCCCTTAACCCGCAGTTTCAAGGAAACGATTCAAGCCCGTGTAAAGCGCGACGCCGCGTTCCGCAGGGAACTCCTGCGTGAAAGTGTCGAATGCTTCCTCATGGGAGACATCGAAACCGGCAAGGCTGTGCTGCGAGATTACATTAACGCCACCATCGGTTTTGCCAAACTCGCGGAAGCCACGCACCACTCTTCCAAGAGCCTGATGCGGATGCTGAGCCCCTCCGGAAACCCGCAGGCGCGTAACTTGTTCGAGATCGTCGAGTATCTTCAGCGTAGAGAAAAAGTCCAGTTTCAGGTAGTGGCTTGCATTCGCCGCGGTCTTGCACAGGCTCGCAAAGGCATGGGGCGTCCCGCAAATGGGGTGTTTGACAGACTGGAACGCGAAGACGCGGGGTAACAGGGTAGATGTTATGTGCCGCAGGCGGAGCGCTTAGCCACGGACCTTTCGCGGGCAGGAATGCCCGCGCCACAATGGCTACAGCGGAATGTTCCCATGCTTCTTAGCCGGGTTCTTATCCCGCTTAGTCTCCAGCATCTCCAGCGCCTGAATCAGTTTCTTGCGAGTCTCGCGCGGCTGAATCACAGCATCGACGAATCCGCGGTCAGCCGCCACGTAAGGGTTAGCCAGCCGGTCCCGGAATTCTTCGATCTTCTGTTGGCGAACCGCCTCGCGATTTTCGGCGCTGTCCAGTTCACGTTTGTAGACGATATCCACCGCGCCTTCCGGCCCCATCACCGCGATTTCGGCGCTCGGCCAGGCATAGTTCACGTCCGTGCGGATATGCTTTGACGCCATAACGCAATACGCTCCGCCGTAGGCTTTGCGAGTGATCACGGTCACTTTAGGCACCGTGGCCTCCGCGAACGCATACAGCAACTTCGCGCCATGCCGGATGATCCCGCCATACTCCTGCTGCGTGCCGGGCAAAAATCCAGGCACGTCTTCAAACGTCACCAGCGGAATGTTGAAGCAGTCGCAGAAGCGCACGAAGCGCGCGCCCTTCACTGACGCATTGATATCGAGCGTGCCCGCAAGCATCGCCGGCTGATTGGCCACGATCCCGACCGGCTTCCCGTTGAAGCGCGCAAATCCCACGACGATGTTCTTGGCATAGTGCTCGTGAATTTCGAAAAAGTAGCCATCATCCACCACCGTGTGAATCACGTCTTTCATGTCATACGGCATGTTCGATTGATCGGGAATCAACGTATCGAGCTTCTCGTCCAGGCGATCGATTGGATCGGTGCAGGCCTTGCGCGGCGGCTCTTCCAGATTATTCGACGGAATAAAACTCAACAGCTCGCGGACCATCGACAGACACTCGGCATCGTCCCGGCACATGAAGTGTGCGACGCCCGAAGTTTCATTATGCGTATGTGCTCCCCCGAGTTGGTCTTTGGTGACTTCTTCGTGTGTCATCAGCTTGATCACGTCTGGCCCAGTGATGAACATGTACGAAGTCTGGTCCACCATCAGGATGAAATCAGTAATCGCTGGCGAATACACGGCGCCTCCTGCGCAAGGGCCCATAATCGCCGAGATCTGTGGGACGACTCCGCTATAAAGCGTGTTGCGCAAGAAAATGTCGGCATAGCCGGCCAGAGACATCACGCCTTCCTGAATGCGCGCGCCTCCCGAATCGTTCAGTCCGATAACGGGCGCGCCCATCTTGGCCGCCAGATCCATGATCTTGACGATCTTCCCGGCATTCGCCTCGGAGAGCGATCCGCCAAACACCGTGAAATCCTGCGCGAAAACAAACACCAGTCGTCCTTCCACCCGCCCGTGACCGGTGATGAAACCATCACCGTAATACTTCTGCTCTGCCATCCCGAAGTCGTGGCAGCGGTGCGTGACCAGCTTGTCCGTTTCCTCGAAGGTGCCCTCGTCGAGCAGAAACTCCACGCGCTCACGCGCCGACATCTTGCCCTCTTTGTGCTGGCGTTCGCGCCGCTGCGCGCCTCCGCCTTCCTGCGCCATCTGGTCTCGTTTTTTAAGTTCGGCAATCTTCTCTTGGAGTTTCATAGGCAGCCATTATAGGCGCGCACCAAAACATTTAAAGTGTGACGAATGCCACAGGGCCGTGTGATGCGGTGTCCGACTTACGCCCGCAAGGTTGCGGAGTCGAACAGATTCAGGAATTCGATTTTCTTGTCTGGCGGCAGGAAAGACGCTTCGAAGGAATTACGCGCCAACTCTCGCAGGTGCTCATCGGTGAAGCCGAACGCCTCCTGCACCAGAGCGTATTCCTCAACCAGCGACGTACGAAACATGGCGGGATCGTCGCTATTGAGAGTCAGCATCAGGCCCCCGTCGAAGTAACGCCGAACGGGATGTTGCGCCAGTTCCGCGCAGCAGCCCGTCCGCAAATTGCTGGTCACGCAGATTTCAATTGGAACCTGGCTTTCGGCCAGCTCTTCGATCAATTCTGGATCCTGCCCGGCAGTAAGGCCGTGGCCAATTCGTTCCGCCTTCAGGTTCAGCGCGCCCCAGATGGATTCCGGCCCGGCGCTTTCACCGGCGTGCGCCGTGAGATGAAGACCGTGCTCGGCGGCACGCCCGTAAACTCCGGCGAACCACTCCGGAGGCCCCGCCCGCTCGTCGCCGCCAATGCCGAAGGCAACTACATTGCGATCGCGAAACTGGATGGCAAGATCGAGCACGCTCTGTGCCTTCTCGGCGCCGAACTGCCGGATGGCATCGAATATCCATACCAGCGACAGGCCAAAGTCTTTCTCCCCGCGCTGGCGGCCACGCTCCAGCCCCTCGAAAATCGCCGGGAAATCCTGCTTGCGCCAGAGGCAGACACCAGCCGAAACAATCACTTCGGCGTGAAGAACGTTCTGCGCCTTCAGCCGTTCCATCAACCGGTACGTAATCAACTCGTAGTCTTCCGGGGTCCGCAGGTGTCCGGTCACGTCCTTGAAAGCCGAGAGGAAGCCCGCGAAGTCTTTGTAGTTGTAGAGTTGCTCAACCTCGGCGAGCGACGCCCCATCCATCCCATGACGCTGGCGCAGCTCCAGCAGGGTAGACGGCTCGATTGAGCCTTCAAGATGCAGATGGAGCTCGGCCTTAGGCAGCGTGCGAATGACGCTTGAGGGCTCCGATGGCATACCGCGATTCTAAAGGATTGGGTCGTGTCGTGGCGGGGCTTCGCCCCGCGGAACGGGGCAGAGCCCCGTCACCACACAAGATTTTTCACCCGATGACCCGATCTTTCTTGCAAAACTCGCTATGATGGCGGCTGTAGAAGATGTAAATCACCAGTCCCAGCGCCAGCCAGATCACAAAACGCAGCCAGGTGATGACCGTAAGCCCGAACATCAGCCCGCCGCACAGAATCACTGAGATCAGCGGAAACCACGGCACAAAAGGCACGCGGAACGCCCGCTTACGATCAGGCTGATTGCGTCGCAGCAAGATGACTCCCAACGAAACCAGCACAAAGGCAAACAGAGTTCCAATGTTGGCGAGGTCGGCCGCATCCCCAATATCCACCAGCCCAGCGGGAATTCCCACTGCAAAACACGCGATCCAGGTGGACCAGTGCGGCGTCTTATATTTAGGGTGCACAGCGGAGAACAGTTTCGGCAGCAGTCCGTCGCGCGACATCGCGTACCAGATGCGCGCTTGCCCGTACTGAAACACCAGCAACGAGGAAATCATCCCCGTCAGCGCACCGATCACGATCACCGACCGGAAGAGAGGGTGCACTCCCAGATACTTCATCGCATAGGCCACGGGCGCTTCGGCAGCTGCTCCGGAAACGAAGGTCGTGTACTTCATCATGCCGAGCAGCACTAAGGCGACGCCGACATACAACAGAGTGCAGACAATCAGCGACATGATAATGCCGAAGGGCAAGTCTTTTTGCGGATTGCGCGATTCCTCCGCCGCGGTAGAAACCGAATCGAATCCAATGTAGGTAAAGAAGACAATCGCGCCCCCGGTGACGATCCCGGCAAAGCCAGAAGGCGCAAAGGGCGTCCAGTTCGCGGGCTTCACCAACATTCCGCCGACCACCAGAAACGTGAGGATCGCGCCGATTTTAATCGCGACCATAATGTTGTTGGTCTCCGCTGATTCCTTCACGCCGCGCACCAGGAGCAGCGTGAGAATAAATACGATCAGAAAACCCGGGAGATTGAAGTAAGCGCCCGTCCATTGTCCCGAGGCCCAGACCGGACTCGCCCACTTATCCGGCAAGATAATCCCGAACGCGGCAAATTGCGCTTTCGTATAGCCGGCAAAACCCACCGCTACCGCGACGTTGCTGACTACATATTCAAGAATCAGGTCCCAGCCGATGATCCAGGCAAAGATCTCGCCAAGCGTCGCGTACGAGTAGGTGTAAGCGCTGCCGGCAATCGGAATCATCGATGCCAGTTCGGCGTAGCACAGCCCGGCAAAGCTGCACGCGATCGCCACCAGAAAAAACGAAATAGCAATGGAAGGCCCCGCCGGCGGACGGCCGTGCATCAGCGCTCCCGCCGTGCTGCCGGTGCGCAGGAAGTTTACGATCAAATCGAGCGCCTGCGCGTGCAGGATAGAAGGCGCCTGAAAATATTCTCCAGCCGCCGCCGTTCCCGTAAGCACGAAGATTCCCGAACCGATAATGGCGCCGATCCCGAGTGCGGTCAGCGACCACGGCCCCAGCGTCTTACTGAGCCGGGTTTCCGGGTGTTCGGAGTCCGAAATCAGTTTGTCGATTGACTTACAGCAGAATGCCTGTCTGTCGGAGGTGCGGATAACGCGAGCTGCCGGCTCAGTAGATTGCGACAAGAGTTCGTTGTCTCCTCACAGCGGGAGTCGGGCATGGGCGCTGCCCATGCCCGGCACTGCTCACAGCTCAGGCTAGCGGTTTACCGTTTCGCCTGACCGCGTGCCAGCTTTTTCACCTTGCGCTTCTTCGATCCGCGCGCGTAATCGCGGGGCTTCTTCGGCTTTTCCGCCTTCATCTTCTTGCGGGCGGCGCGCTTGCTTTTCTTGCGTTCTTCTTTGGTTAGCTTCGTCGTGTTTGCCATCAGTGCGTTTCTCTTCTCTCTTCTTGCTGTAGTTTTTGCAGCTTTATTTCGAACTCTTTAACTGTTTGTCATCCCGAGCGAAGCGGGGGATCTGCATTTCCTGCTCCCGCGGAGATCTCGCGCCCTACCTACGCCTTCTCCAGTTGCGCGTACCTCTCCACCAATTTCTTCAAACCGAAGCGAGGGAATTGTACCGTAATCTTGGCGTCTTCCCCATCCCCTTCGCGCTGATAGACCGTCCCTTCCCCGTATTTCGGATGCTTCACCTTCTGCCCGGGGCGGAATCCGCGCCTACCCTTAGGCTCCTCGGACGGCATTTTCGGAACATTAAACTTCTTGCCGCGCGAGGCAAAAAATTCGGCTATGTTGTCGATGGAGTTGTAGTTCCCGAACGGAGTCGCCGTCTTAGGCTTGACTCGCGCCGGATTCCAGGCAGCGCTCTGGTCCTCGTCCTCGTACGAGTAGTGGGTGCTTTCGGCGGCTGCGGGGCTTCGCCCCGCTGAACGGGCGAGGGCGCCCGTCCCCACACGACCTGTCCCCAAACGAGCCGTGCTTCGCCGTGATCCACCCATCTCCTCCACCAACTGCGGAGGAACTTCGTCCAGGAATCGCGAGGGCACGCTCGCCTCCGGCATATCCGTCCCATAGCGCCGCCGATACACGGCGCGCGACAAGATCAGCGTGTCCATGGCGCGCGTCATGCCCACATAACACAGCCGCCGTTCTTCTTCGATTGAATCCGGCTCAAGCATGGTGCGTGAATGCGGAAACAAGCCTTCTTCCATGCCCGCGAGAACCACTAGCGGAAACTCCAGCCCCTTGGC
>CAVZDM010000063.1:0-9812 GCA_963773955.1 uncultured Acidobacteriaceae bacterium
GGAGCCGCATTCCTGGCCGCACGCGCGTTCGAAGAAGACTCACGCTTGGCCCTGGGCGAGGGTTCACCAGAAGATTCACCGCCAAATCTGAAAACGACTCCGGCAGAGACGCGAATGTTGTTCTGGCTGGGAACGGCGTCGACGTTCAGGTGACGGGTATACATAAAATCGGCCGGCCCCAACTGAACTCCGACTGTGGCGATAGACCCAATAATCAATGCCACCGCCGGCAGCGAACCGCCACCGACGCATCTGACACGGAAACTCCGGAGGGTCCCGGAAGATCCGCGTTGTCTCGACCAACCAGGCCGTGTACAAAGGCCGTGATTTTGCCTGAGCGAGTCCCAAACGTGTAGCGTGGCCCCCCCATGTAAGAGAAATCGCTGCAGTTCAAAGTGGAGATGCCAGTGCAATCGCTAAGCGAGTGGCCGCTGAAGTCCCCCTCGGCAGCAAAGTGATGAAACAGGTTGACAGAGGCGGAGAAATCGCAGCCGTTTATGAGCCAGGCGCTGCGAGGTCGTACCCGTGCTCGGGTTCGCCGGCAGGTCAAAGTTGAGGTACGAGTAGCCGCCGAATACGTTGATTTGGGGAATGTTCTGGGCGGAAGCGATGCCTAGAAGAAAGAAAGCTGCCAGAGCGATGCGAACTAGTTTTTCCATGTTCCTTACCACGCCTCCAGGGAATGCAAAAATTGCACAACCGACCGACTACAGGATCGAACTGGCAACCAGGGTCTGACCGGGGCCAGCCTCTCCAGGAATGAACTCCCTCCTGGTCGGGGCCTCTCTGTACGTCAAGCGCTTACACAGGATTACGGTGAACGGCGATTATAATGGCGCAGTGGGAAAAAGGAAAATGGGACCACAGGCGCCAGCGCCTCGCGCTCGGCGAACCGCCTGACCACATCGGTCTCCAGCTTGGAACTTTCCGCAGTAATGTCGTAATATCTTCGGAATCCGAAAGGGGGCCATCATGATTTTCGGTATGACAACGCTCACTTTTGTTCACGTCGTAATCAGTCTGATGGGGATTTTATCGGGATTGGTTGTCTCGGTAGGCCTGCTCGCGGGAAAACGACTCGACAGCTGGACGGCGATCTTTCTGACCACGACCGTCGCGACCAGCGTCACCGGATTCTTCTTCCCCTTCGAGGGCTTTAAACCGTCCTATGTGGTCGGCGCCATATCGCTGGTGGTGCTGGGGCTTGCGATCGTTGCACGCTACCGTCGTCACCTCGCGGGCGGCTGGCGGCGGACCTATGTGATCAGCGCCGTGGTTGCCCTCTACTTTAATGTTTTCGTACTGGTGGTGCAGCTTTTCGAAAAGGTGTCATTCCTGCACGCGCTGGCGCCGAAAGGGTCGGAACCGCCGTTCGCGGTCACGCAGGTGGTGGTTATGGCGCTCTTCGTCGCGCTTGGCATTGCTGCAGTGAAAGGATTCCGCGAGCAACCGGTACTGATTCGCGAGCGACCGGCTCGTGCGGCTTGACTCTGTCTCGCACCCTACTCCGGTTGCATCGCGATTGAGGGTTGGCAAACTCCCGTTGCTAGACTCGGTTTCCTCTAAAGTCATTTCCTCGTCCAACCGGATGATGGTTGAGGGCGGCGATTAAGTCGCTGTTCCGATGTAACGACAACGTGCGATTGGGAGAAGGATTATGTCAACGGCGGCAGTTTCCAGCTTATCGATTTTTCAGGAGCTTCAGGCCTTCCAGCAGAGCCGCCAGGCCGATCTTAAGCAGCTTGGCAGCGCTCTGCAAAGTGGGGACCTGAACGGTGCTCAGCAAGCCTACCAGGCGCTGGCTGTGCTTGGAGAGAACGGGCCCTTCGCCGACTCCGAGCCGTTTGCCAATTCCAGCCGCGCCCAGGCTTTCAACACCATCGGCGAGGCCTTACAGGCGGGCGACTTGGGCCGCGCGCAGGCAGCCTTTGCTACGCTTACCACCCAAGGCAACCGGGCAGCTCCGCCGGAGCCGACTCCGGCCGCGGTCGTCAACCTCACCAGCGTGCAGCCAAGCAGCGCCACCACAGCCGTCGCCGCAACCGCCGATACAGCTTCTTCGATCTACCAGCAACTGCAGGCGTATCAGCAACAGCGCCAAGCGGAACTCACCCAACTCGGACAGGACCTGCAAGCCGGTAACGTGAACGCAGCGCAGCAGGATTTCAACGCCCTGACCGCACTTGGCCAGAGCGGCCCGAATCAGAACGGACAAACATTTTCGAGGGCCGATCGCGAACAGGATTTCCAAGCCATCGGACAAGCGTTGCAATCCGGCGATCTTGCCGGAGCCCAGTCGGCGTTCGCCAATCTTTCCGGCACCTTTGGCCAGCAAAGCGTGCAGGCCCAGACGGCCATATCCGCCTACAATTCCAACCCCGCCATCCCGGAGATCGTCATCAATTTGGGCAACACCTCCAGCAACACTGCAGCGAGTTCATCCGCAACACCAGAAATCGTCATCAACGTGGGCCAGGAAAACAGCTCCTCCTCCAATACACCCGCCGCGGAAGTGGTCATCAACCTCGGCAACGCGCCGGGCACCACGGGAGCTAGTGGATCGGCAACACCGGAAGTTGTCATCGATCTCGGCCAGGGAAGCGGTTCTTCCGCCACTGCTCCCGAAGAGGTCACGATCAGTATCAGCAGCGGCAGTTCAGGAGCACAGGTATCGATTGACGCCACACAAGGACAAAATGGCATCTCGGCGGAGCCGGTCACCATCAACCTCAACCCGCAGGGCAACAACGGCTACGAGCTCATTCTAAACCTGCTCAATTCCACCTTGACGAGCCAGACTGCGAGTGGCTCCAGCAATGCCCTGAGTGTGAGCGCATAGTTTCCGCAGGCGGGTTCCTCGGACGATGGTTCCCGGGATCATCGGCATCGCGGGACGTTCTGGCCGCGCCTCGGCGAGAAGCGAGAGCTGACTTTAGAATGTGATCCGGAGTCCGAATTCTATTTGCCGCGGAGCCCCGTTCGCATACGTACCCGAACCGGCCAGAACCCGGTCCAGACGCGAGGTGCAATAACCGGTTGAGTTGCCGCAGTATCCCGCCGAACTCGTATTATTCAGTGAACTGCCCGGCGCGCCGTTCAGCACCCCGCTCAACTGGTTCCCGGCACCTCCGAAGTTGGCCCAGTTGAAAACGTCGAACACAGCGACGCTGGGCTCCAGCTTCACCCGCTCCCCAACCTGGAACGGCCGGCTCAGCCGCAGATCCATCGTCTTCAGCCAGGTCGCCTCCGCATAATGCCCCGGCAACGTTTGAATCGGAGGCGAGTAAGCACCCAGCAACACCAATTGCTGCCCATTAAACAGACCGGCGTTGGCTAGCGCTTCGCCAGCCGGCGTCAACTTCCCAGCATAGTTGGCGTTGTAAAAGGCGACTGCCTTGGTCATGTTGGTGGTCGAATATTTTCCCGTGCTTCCAATAATCGTTGCCGGCAAAAGGTCGCCCACCGTGCCGTCGCCAGTCACGTCGGTGCGGAAGATTTCTCCCGCCACTCCGCCCCCGTCCTGCTGCGGAAGGTACGCGCTCAGCGGAAGGGGCGACGCCAGGTGCGCGATCATCGAAAGCCGCAGCCCGTGCGCCAGGTCTGCCGTCGGAATGAAGGTGAGCTGGTGCGTCCGATCCAGCCCCGCGTCCCCCCAATGTGTCAGGTGTGGCCGGTTGTAATCTTCCGCAACATTCATCAGCGAATAGTCTCCACCGCTGCCATTCGGCTCGGCTATGTTGCTGCGATAACGGGAGAGAGTGTACGAAATTGCCACTTCCAGCCGTTGCAGGCGTCGATCCGTGTTGACCCCGCTGATGCCGTGGTATTGCAGATGCACCGCTGTATACCGCGACCGACCGCTCGGAAAGTACATGATGTTCGATCCCACCGCCGGATTGGCTCCGCCGAACGCCGCCTGCTGCTTGCCTAATACCGAGCAGGGAAACGGTCCGCAGAACGCGCTCGACGAATCCAGACCCTGGCGCGCGAAATCCGTGATGGTCGCTCCGGGCGTTGCCGCCAAATAGCAATTCACCGCGGCCTGCGAACTGCTGCCCGCGAACAGTGCCGGCGAGCACGTCTGCGCCACTGAATTGCCTGCCTTGAGCGTGTTATTGATCGCCGACAACTCCGCCGCATAGGTATTGAGTATAGGGTTGGTGGGATTGTCACCGTCGGTCAGGTAGCCCGCGTCTCCTACGTGATTGGTGTCGATCCCCAGCGGAAACTGCGTGCCCATCTCCCTCAGATAGTCGACGGAGAACATGCCGCGCTCGCCGAGTTGATGCTGAATTCCGGCGGAGAGGTGCACCACTCGGGGCGTCTTGAAACCGGGCGCGAGCATGCCCCCAAAATCCGCCACGCTGTTCGCCAGCGAGTACATGTTCGCGCCCGTCGCTGCCGACTGCGCCGTCGTGAACTGCGTTTGCAGATCCTGGATCGCTTGCGAGACGACCACCGGCTGATTCGCCACGTTGAGAATCGTGCCTCCAATCGGCGCGCCACAGAGTTGCGAGATAGCAACTTGGTCTGCAGCGACCGAACTCACCACCGACCCGTCGGGAAACAGCACCGACCCCGTCGGACACAGCGTCAGGCTGCGGTTGTATTGCCCGTTCGACAATCGGTTGACGCGATCCTGATACAAGTTCTGCAGCAGAAAATTGTCATAGAACAGCCCGCCGCTGGCCCGCACCACCGTCCGCCCATTGCGTCCCGGATCCCACGCCACACCCGCTTGCGGAGCAAAGTTAAAGTTCGGCTGGTTTATTCTCTGCCCCAGCGGTTGGTACGCATTAAGACCCTGCTGCGGAAGCAAACCGAATTGATCGAGAATCAAACCGCTCGTGCATATTGGAGTGGTCACGATCGTGGTGTTGATCGCCGAGCAGGGCACCGGCACCAGGTCGCTGTCCGTGCGCCCGCTGTCCCGCACATAATTCACTCCGAAGCTGATGTTCAGGCTGGGAAACAGATTGAAGGTGTCGCCCACGTACCCCTCGAGCCGCGTGTCGAAATGACCTCCGGTCGAGCGATTGAATGCCGACTTCTCGCTGAAATTTCCGAGGCCGTTGAAAATCGTGACCGTGCCCACCGGATAGTTCAATGGATTGTCCGCCGCTCCGCGCGGATCGCCCGGGTAAAGCGGCAGCAGAAGCGGGTTGCCGTTAATGGCGTTGATCACGTCCAGTCCATTCGAACTGGTTACCGACGCATAATTTACGGGCGCATAGAAATCGCCCTGCGCGATGCGATGGATCGCTCCCCCGAAGCGTATGGAGTGATAGACGTGGTAGATGGTGCTGCTGTCATAGCGCCCGAAAAGGTCGCGCTGAATCGTTTGCCGCGGTCCGGTCACGCTCGGCCCCAGGGCAAACGTTCCAATCTGCATGTGGAAGGGCGCCGGCCGCCGAATCTTGCAGATCCGGATTGATCGCGTTCACCATCTTCTGATAGCCGAAGCGCGCGCTGTTCACAAAACGGCCGTGGTTCCAATCCAGCCCGAAAACCGCAGCCGGAACGTTCAATTGATTGCGGAAGTTCGACAGGCTATCCGGCGGCCCGATCTGGTTGGCGTTGTCGTAGCTGACCCGCGCGAATCCCTTCATGTTGTCGCTGAAGTTGTAATCCAGCCGCGCCGTCAGCATGTTCTCGCGAAAATACGCGCTCCGCAGGGTGGTTTGGTTAAAAGCGTTTGGATTGGCCGGGTTCAAGTCCGGCAAAATCAAATCCTGATACGTCATCGGCAAAAAGCCATCTTGCTTGCTGCGTTCTCCGCCGACGAATAGAAACGCCTTGTCCTTGATCACCGCGCCGCCCGCCCCGAATCCGTACTGCTGCCGGCTGTAATCCGAGTTCCCTGACGGAAACCCCGCCAGGCCGAAGACCTGGTCTTCGAGATTTCCAAACAGATTGCCGTGCCATTCGTCTCCACCGGAACGCGTCGTAATCCGCACTGCACCAGTTGCGTTCAGCGACTGAAACAACTCCGGCGCCACCCGCGACACGATTACTTCGCGCACCGCTTCCGCCGGCAAGGCCAGTGTGGACGCGCCCCTGGTCTCATCCATCACCTCGACTTCATCCATGTCGTAGTGCGTGGTTCGTCCCAGTTGGCTGTCGATGGAGAGTGATTGGGTGCCGCTCTTGCCCGGATCAAAAATCCTTCCATCCACCGTCTGCACACCCGGCTCAAGCTGCCCCGCATTCAGATAGTTCCGCCCGTCAATCGGCATCTTGTCGGGAACTTCGCCGCTGAATTTGCTCTCCACCCGCAGCGGCCCCGGATTGATCCATTCCAACTTGAAATCCGCCGTGACGGCCGTCCCTAAAACCACGGTCACCCTGCTCTTGACCGGCGCCATGTCCCGGCCTTCCACTCGCACCACATAAGGACCCGCCGGAACCGCTTCGGATACATACGTACCGTCCTTACCGGTGCGCGTCACGCCGCTGGTGTCGGTGGTACGCGAGCCGTACAAAACCCGCGCCCCTTGCACGACGTTGCCGTCGTTATCCCGAACCGTGCCTTGAATAGTGCCGGTGGTCGGATTTTCCGAGGTCATTTCCTGCGCCCACGACGGAATCGTGAGCGAGATGGTGAGCAAAGCGACGAACAATGGACATAGGCCAATGCGGGCGAACAGGGAACGACGGACCATCGAGCCAGAGCAATCGAACAAAGTGCCACTCTCCTGGGGGCAGAACCTCAAGTAGAACCTGGAAGCGATTCCGCGTCTAAGGATCCTAATTTCTACGGCAAATGGAATAGAACAGTTTACTAGATGCGCCCACTTCCCCGGTGCGATGTATGCGTTTTTGTGGCGGGGGAGAAAGGTATCCGGTAGAGAGGGCTGCACCGCCGGATTGCCTCGCTGCCGAGACGCGGCAAGCCGCGTCTCTACGGGAAAGCAGAGACCGCTTCCTCAGAACGTCCCCTTGCGCGTGTAGTACCCGGCGCGATAGTGCGACTGATACGGACCTCCCGCCGGCGCGTTTGTCAGATCCACCTTCAGTTGGCGGAAGTCCGAATTCGAATAGCGCTCGGACGGATAATACGCCAGCAGATACTGGGTCCGCAGTTCGTCGCTGATCTGGCGGAAGGCGTCGTCGAGTTGCGCCAGCGACTTGGCGTAGTAATGTTTTCCGCCCGTATCCGATGAGATCTGAATCAGCGCGTGCTCGCCGCCGGTGTCCCGTCCCGCGTCCGCTTCTATGGGCACGATGATGATGCTATAAATAATCGCTTCCGCCTCCTGGGCCGCGCGCAGTGCCTCTTTGTAATTCACCTGGCTCATCGTGTCTCCGCCGTCGGTGATTACCACCATCACTTTTCTTCCCTGCCGGCGGCTGAGCGCATTCGATCCCAGATAAACCGCGTCGTAGAGTGCCGTCGCCGCGCCATTGCGCTCCCGATCGATGCCGGCGTCGATCTTTTTCAAATCGGAGGTGAACGGCACCATCAGACTCACTTCTTCGCTGAACTTGTAGACCGCGAGTCCGTCCTGTGGCCGCACGATCGCGTGCGCAAACTTGCGCGCCGAGATCAACTCCAGTGGCAGATCCTTTCTGGTGCTCAGGCTCGTATCCACCGCCAGCGCAATCGACAGCGGCAGCGCCGATTCCCGGCTGAAGATGGAGATCTTCTGCTCTTTGCCGTCTTCTTTCAGCAAGAAGTTTTCTTTCTGCAAGTTCGCCACCGGGGACCCACTCGCATCCGTCACCGTCACGAACACGTTGACCAGCTTCACATCGACCTTGATGGTGGTTTCCGGTTCCTCCGCCAGCAAGCCAGCGGTGAGGTAAATGATCGAGAGGAAGACAAATAAGATTTGTCGGACGCGAGTAATCACAAGATTCCAAGGTTCCAAGGTTTTCAATGACTCAATGATTTATTGGCTAAATGATTCAATCATTATGATGCAGGCCGCTTCCCCGCTGTGCCTCCGGGCGATCGAATTTCTTCGGGAAACGCCTCCCCGTCCGCCCATACCGCTCCATCTTCAAAATATTCTTTTTTCCAGATCGGCACCGTCTTTTTGAGCGTGTCGATGATCCAGTGGCAGGCCTCGAACGCCGCGCCCCGGTGCGCCGCAGCCACCACGATCAGCACGCTCGTCTCCCCAATCTCCAGCCTCCCCAGCCGGTGGATGATCGACGCTGCCCGCACCCCAAAGCGCGCCCGTGCCTCCACTGCGAGAGATTCCAGCTGTTTCAGCGCCATTGCTTCATACGCTTCATAGTCGAGATAGAGCGTGCGCCGCCCACGCGAATTGTCTCGCACCACGCCGTCGAAAATCACCGCGGCTCCATCGGCCGGCTGCTTCAGCCGCGCGACCACGGCTTCCGCATCGATCCGCTCGCGGACAATCCGGACTTCGCCATGAACTTCGCCCGGAAATTCGCCATGAACTCCGCCCGGGACTTTACCGCCTTCCGCTGACCCGCCACTCACCGGTGGTAACAGCCCGACTTCATCGCCCTCGCGCAGCACGCGGTCCGCTCCTGAATATTCCTGATTAACCGAAATCGCCAGCGACGTCGCCATTGCTTCAAAGCGCGGAGCCTCTTGCGCGTAGTGGGTGAGCACTTCCTGCACCCGTGCGCCTTCCGGCAGATTCACGGTTTCGTCCGCCCGTCCTACCACATCTTTTAATACGCCAAAAAAAAGCACGCCAATCTTCATCGGACTTTCCCGTAGAGACGCGGCTCGCCGCGTCTCACGCCACCCTAGACGCGACCGCAGAGTGAATCATACGATGGAGCGACGGGCATCCCGCCCGTCCGGCCCGGGGTGGCCGGGCGAGGACGCCCGGCGCTCCACCGGAAAGCTTGGATTGAATAGCAACAACCGCCTGATGACGCGTCGGTGGCGCCACCAGTGTAGCGCGCCCGCGTCCCAGAAGGACCTGTCCCTCCGTGTGGGAGGGCGACCGACCCAACCGTTCGGGTCAATTACCTCCGTAATCGTGCATTAGGTCACTTTCCCGCTTAGTCTTATTCCCATCGCTCCATTCACCGAGAGGAGACTGCTATCGCTAACGCCGCTCCAACTGACGCCGGTCGCAGCGCCTCTGCTCGCTCCTTCCTCCACAGCCTCAATATTTTGGTGAAGTACACACGGCTGTACGGAGTGAACCATAAGCGCACCGAGGGCCAGTTCCAGGTCGCCTGGAACGAACTCCAGCAGGCGCTGCCCAAGGGCGGCGACACTGGTTTTCTGCTCGGCGTTTCCGAAGACAAACTTCTTCTCGATGGCATCCCGCTCGAAGCCGGACAAGCCGAGCGCAGCTTCGCGCAGTTGCTGACTGCGGCCGGGCTCTCCAGCATCCTTTTCTCGAACAAAGTCACGATCGAAGACTTTACCCGCCTGGTCCGCGCCTTTGCCATGGGCGGCTCCAAAGCGCAGGACTTCGCCAAACAGATTAAGGAAACGCTCGGCGACAACAAGAATTCCTCCATCCGTATCAATGAGGTCAAATTCGTCGCCGCCGATCCCGCCACCGGCGAATATTCCATCGCCGCCCAACTTGCGGCCCAGGCGCTCGGCCCCGAATTCAAGCAGTGGCTCAACGACCCTCAGAAACTTCTGCAGTTGATCGCCGCCGCGCAGGGAGCAAGCGCCGGCGGTTCCGGCACACCCGGCGGCGCGCCGCTCGGCAGTGTCCCCACCGTCCCTATTCCCGCTGGCATGGGCACGGGCTCGGGTCCCGGCGGAGCTTCTGGCGGAACGGCTGCCGGAACTTCATCCGGAACATGGGCTGGTGGCGTCGTTCCCTTACAGGAAGAGGAAGTGATCCAGACCATTCGCC
>CAVZDM010000064.1:0-12682 GCA_963773955.1 uncultured Acidobacteriaceae bacterium
CATCGGCAGGAGCGAGCCGCAAAGCTCGCCGCACTATCAGCCAGCGTATGGGGGGTGCATATTCCGTCCCGTCCTGTTCTCACCCCGTCAAGGGCTGGCGGGGGTGAGAACACCACGGGATGGAATATGCACTTGTCGAGATAGTAAACAGTTCGTGTTGACTTCTTCTGATTGCCGTCCGCTTCAACAGTCTGTCTTCAGTGTCTTTTCAATTCCTGAATCCCACAGAACTCTCTCCATGATGCAGTGGTGAGAACGTAGACGTGGTCGTCTCCGGCTGGATTTGCTCTTACAAATTCCTCCGCCAGCGAGTTGTTCGTCCGCACGTAGTCTGGCCATTCCTCGATTCGGCGCGGATCAGCCTTCATGTGGAGATGGTATCCTGACAGCTTCTCGGTTTCGTAAAGGCCGTCGCTTCGAAGCCTAAAAAGATCAGGCCCCAGCACCGCGATTTGGTTCGCCGAACAGATTCGAATTACGTCGAGCACTTCAGGAAATGTAAAAGTCAACTCACTGCCCATCGCGCCGACAGCGGCTGCAACGACCGCTGGAATCGATTCGAAATCGCCGAAATCGTCGTTCATTTCACCCAATGGTTCTGGCTCATGTTCGAACTGCCGACCTGAAGCACACGGCCTGTAGCATCATCTACGACGACGAATTTACCGGTAGCCTTACTCACGTACTCCGTTGCTGGCCCCCCAGTTTCTTTATTGGTCACCGCATACGCGTCCGCGTTTTGTATTGTATCCAGTATCTCCTGCTTGGTGAATCCGCGGCGGACCATGTCTCGGATGATTTTATTGGTAAGGTTATCGACGTCAGTATTCGCTGCCGCCCTTGCTGCGGCTCTCGCCGCCAACCGCCCCTCTAAGAAGCCAGCAAAGCGAGCACCGGCGAATCCAAAGACTGATTGCGTAACTTCGCTCAGTGCAAACGCGTTAACCATGCCAATGGAGTTGTTAGTTTGGTCGACTGCTTTTCCGTTGAACCAAGTTTCAGTCCCCAATGTGGTTTGAGAACCATTGTCATTCGTATAGGTGATCTGTCCGCTGGGCGATACATTATAGTTCGCAGCATCAGGAAGAGATTGCAGCCATCTCAAGTACAGCTTCCACTGGTCGTCGGTAAAGTTAGTGCAATGTCCTTTAGTATCACACACCCGATAATCCTCGCCATCAGGGTCCGTGTACTCCAGCGGATTGTTCCGGGTGTACGCATAACCATTCCACGCTTGCGGGTCGTCCGTGTTGTCGAATCCGCTCACCTCTTCTGGGTCCGGAGACATGAACCGACCCATGCTGGAAGCGTTGTAGCGAGCCCTGAAGTTATCGAGACCGCTCTCGGTATCCCTTTCTTTGCCGGTAAATTTGTAATGCTGGGCAACGTTTGGACAATGGTCGGTCACAATTCCGCCATATGGGTAGTAGTCGATATCTTGCTCGCAACTTCCGGTGGCGCTCACGACCATGGTATGGGAACCCAGATGATTGGAGAAGTAGTAGTGCACGGTCCCGCTCGGACGGTCCACGCGGGCAATGCGCGTACCATTGAAGTAAATGTACTCTTCATTGATTATGCCGGATATGTTGGTCTCGGCCAAGGTGCCCGACGGGCCACGCCAGTACACGGTTCCCGAGGGAGCGTACTTCTCCATGCGCACGCCGTCGGCATCGTAGGAGTAGGTCACACCCGCATCGGTGGCAATCCTGTTTTCTGCGTCATAGGTCGGCGTATTGCCATTCCCGTCGTTCAGAACGTTGCCTGCGATGTCATAGGAAATGCCAGTAAGTTGGTTCTGGCTGTTGGCAGATTGGTTCAGAGGCTCAGTAACGCAGGTGGCGCGGGTGCCCCATCCTTGCGTTTTTTGCAAGGGTGGGCAGCGATGCTGCTGATAGCATTCTCTTGATCATGCCTCGCGGATTGCATCGCTACTACGGCGCCAATCAACTGCACTTTATCACGTGTTCTTGCTATCGGCGCCTCCCGTTTCTGGGCTCTTCGCGGAGCCGCGACCGTCTGCTTTCCGTGTTGGAGCAAACCCGCAAACGCTACCGCTTTGTGGTGGTGGAGTTTGTCGTCATGCCGGAACATATCCACTTGCTACTGAGCGAACCTGAGGTCGGAACTCCTTCAACAGTGATGCAAGTGTTGAAACAGCGCACGGCTCGTGCCCTGTTGCCGAAAAATAGGCCACGCGATCCACGTCAGGGCAAGCTGTTTGGCGAAATTTCTGCGCGTGCGCCGTTCTGGCAGACACGTTTCCACGACTTCAACGTCCGGACGGAGAAGAAGAGGGTGGAGAAGCTGAGGTACATGCACCGGAATCCGGTGAAGCGGGGTTTGGTGGCGGAACCCGAAGATTGGCGCTGGAGCAGTTATCGCTTCTATCTGCTCGACGAAGCGGGGCCGGTGTGCGTGAATCAGGGCTGGGGGAAGATTTCGTTTCGGGCGCGCGCGGCGTGAAAAGCGAATCCCATGGCGCGATCAGTCGGGTACCCACCCTTCGCAAAAGGCCGCGAAGGATGGGGCACCCGCGACCGAAGTTCCTACGACTTCTCTTCCTTGTGCCGCAGCCACTCGATAAACATCTGTTCCTTCGGCTTGTCGTAGGCCATGAGCAGGTGCCGGATGCTGCGTCCGCTGACAAAGTGGCACACTTCTTCCGCAAGGTTCTTGGCATGGTCGCCCGCGCGCTCAAGCGACTGCGTCATGAAGATGACCTGCAGGCTGGAGTGATGCGCGATGTTCTCCGGATTCTCGATATGCCGCAGAAAAATAATATTGCGGAGCCGGTCCATCTCCGCATCGGCGCGGAGCACATCAATGGCTTTCTTGACATCGCGCTGCGAAAACGATAGCCCGACATCCGCCAGCATCTTCTCCAGAACCGTAGCCATATGCGTCAAGTCGCGCGCATCCTGCGCGTCCAGACGCGCTCCCGCAGCCTGCGCGCTGGTGGCAAAACTCAAAAGCAGATCCCCGATGCGCTCCAGTCCAATCATCACTTTCATGCAGGCCAGCAGTTGCCGGGTTTCGGCCTCCGGAACGCGGGTGATGGTCGTGGTCACGCCATTGTCCACTTCCAAATCGATGGCATCGAGTTCTTTTTCGCACTGCCGGATGGCATTCAGCCGCGACATGGATCCGGTTGCGATTCCCTCGGCCGCAATGGCCGCCGCCTCGCGCGCAAGTTCGCAGGCTTCCACCGTCCGCCGCACCAGGTCTGAGTGCGAGGGCTCAGGCGGAGGAGTATTCAAGGCTGTGCTCATAGACAAAACTGCCTCGCTTCATTGGATGCCCGACCTGCTCTGCGAGACGCAAGCGGCACCAATCCAGAGTGTGACACACACTCCCAGCAAAAGCATAATTGCCAGCGTATCGAGGCAGGTTACAACGCGGTGAATTTCCTGTCGGCGCCCCGTTTCAAGTCGTGTCCACAGGGATTGAGCTGGGACCCGACCTGTGGGAAACTGCTTTACATGGAAAAACCGCATTTAGTGATTGTCAAGGAAATCGACGGAAACCCTATTCAGGGCACCTGTTCCTCATGCAAAGACGTTCTATTCAACACTAGTGCAACCGCGTTTGCGCGCGAACGAAAGGAAGATCTCAGGAACCAGTTCCGGGAACATTTCAGGCACGTCCACGAACGCGAGGACGCCGGCCAAGCCGCTGCCCGGATCGCGAGAGAAGCCACCGGGAACAAGTAGTACCGGCAAGTATTACCATCGTTATCTCGTTTAGACTTCTCGATAGCTGCACAATCTCTCAATGGGATTGAATCTGCTCTTTCTCGATTTCCTTCAGCGAATCGCAGTCGGAGTCGGCACGGTATTTGTTTTGCTCCTGGTCATCTGGCTCGGGTTGCCCCGCCGTTCGGCGATCGCCGTCAGTCGCCGGGCAATACGCTAACTCGCCGCCATAACTGACGTTCCCCCATTTGACTCAATTCGATGCCACGTGAGATAGTTTCCTGCTTCGATCGCCGCAACTGACTGTCAACGTAAAATTTTCATAGCTTCCAAAATGTTCAGCCTCATTCCCAGGGATAACAGCTTCTTCGCGATGTTCTCCGCGATGTCTGACAATAACATCGCCGGCGCTCGCGCCCTGGTCGATCTCTTCGCCAACTATCAGGAGGTCGAGAAACAAATCGAACAGATTCACCGCATCGAACGCGAGGGCGATGAACTCACTCACGCCATCCTCACCAAACTCAACCAGACATTCATCACTCCCTTCGACCGGGAAGATATTCACGAGTTGGCCTCTAAGCTCGACGATGTCCTCGATTTCATCAATGCTGCCGCCTCCCGCATCGTGATGTATCGGATTTCGACTCCTCCACCGGCCGCTGGAGAACTCGCCAACATCATCCTGATGCAAAGCCAGGAACTGCAGAAGGCTGTGTCTCTCATGCAGAAAAATGGCAATATCCTGGTCCATTGCGTGGAGATCAACCGCTTGGAGAACGAGGCAGACGTGGTGTCGCAGCAAGCCATCGCCATCTTGTTTGAACACGAAAAAGATCCCATCAACCTCATAAAAATTAAAGAGTTGCTGGAATTCCTCGAGCGCGCCACCGACAAAGCCGAAGACGTCGCCAACGTGCTCGAAACAGTTGTATTGAAAAACACATGAAGGCCCATAACTATCCAAATAGGAAACCCGGTGAAGCCTGATCTGCTTCTGCTGATCGTCACAATTCTGGTCGCACTGATCTTCGATTTCCTGAATGGATTTCACGACGCCGCCAACAGCATTGCCACCGTAGTCTCCACGCGCGTCTTGTCCCCCAAGCTGGCCGTACTGTGGGCAGCGTTTTTCAATTTTGCAGCCGCGTTTCTCCTCGGAACCGCCGTCGCCAAGACCATCGGCGGAGGCATGATCCACGTCGAAAGTGTCACCCAGTATGTCGTGATCACGGGCCTGTTCGGAGCCATCGTCTGGGATTTGCTGACCTGGTGGTGGGGACTGCCGACTTCTTCTTCCCATGCCTTGATTGGTGGCTACGCGGGCGCGGCCGTCATGCGCTCCGGATGGCATGTGATTATTGCCGAGGGTTGGTACAAAACCCTGATCTTCATTGTGGTGGCGCCCGTCATGGGACTCGTTCTCAGCCTGACTTTCATGATTGCCGTTTTCTGGCTTCTGCGCGATAAGGCCCCCCGACGTATCGACGCCTGGTTTCGCCGCCTGCAACTCCTCTCGGCCGCCGCCTACAGCCTGGGCCATGGCGGTAACGATGCGCAGAAGACCATGGGAATCGTGGCCAGCGCCTTGTATGGTGCGCACTATTTGAGTTCGAAGGAATTGGCCGGCAACTGGGGGAAATTCCACTGGCCCATCATCCTGGCCGCTCATTTGTCGATTGCGCTGGGAACCTACTTCGGCGGCTGGCGCATTGTTCACACCATGGGGTCGCGCATCACCAAGCTCAAACCAGTCGGAGGATTCTGCGCCGAGGCGGCGGGAGCAATCACGCTGTTTTCCACTGCGCTGGCCGGCATTCCCGTAAGCACCACCCACACCATCACCGGAGCGATCGTCGGAGTCGGAGCCGTAAACCGGCTTTCGGCAGTGCGCTGGGGAGTCGCGGCCCGCATCGTCTGGGCCTGGGTTGTGACCATCCCAGCAGCGGCGCTGGTCGCCGCAACTGCGTTCTGGTTGGTGCGATTCATTCACCCCGGAGCTTAGACCCCAAAATACCGCGTAGAGAAGGGGCTTGCCCCGTCTGGGGTCGCCCGCGAACTATACGCGAGGCCCGTCAATGAGTGTAATGGGGATTCTTCGACAACAACCCTTTTGAGATACTGCCAACTCCCCGGCGTTCATTGACTTAGCCCTTTCGCCAACGTAAGATTCGCCACCAAATGGCAGAGCGCATTCTAATCGTTGACGCTGAAGAAGAAATCCGCAGACGAATTATTTCCATGCTCAGTTCCCCCGTCGATGACTGTGTCGAAGTAGCGGACGACAGCAGCTTGAAGTCCCTGCTCGCTCCTGTGAACTACGATTATCGTGAGGCCGGAGACGGACTGGAAGCAATGAGAATACTTGGTTCGGGCGAAACGTTCGACCTCGTGTTAGCCGACCTAGTGCTGCCCAGCCTTGACGGCATGAGGTTGCTGGAGTACATCAAGGGTTTTTATCCCGACATCGAAGTGGTCATCGTTACGGCGAGACATGAGATTCAGGTCGCTCTGCACGCCCTGCGGAATGGCGCGTGCGACTACTTGCTCAAGCCTTTCGAACGCAACCAACTGGTGGCGACCGTCCGCCGGGCACTGGAACATCGCCGCCTCAAGCGCGAAACCGATGCTTATCGCACCAACCTCGAAGCACTCGTTGCCGCCCGTACCCAGCAATGGAAGACGACGCTTTCCGATTTGGAGAAGGCCTACGACATCGCTCTGGAAGGTTTTGGTGACGCTTTGGCCCTGAGAGATGCTGAAACGGAGGCTCACTCGAAGCGCGTCACCGCGTACACCATCGCCATTGCCCGCAAAATGGGCCTGCCCAAGGAAGAGATCAAGGTGATTGCACGCGGGGCGTTCGTGCACGATATTGGCAAGCTGGCTATCCCTGATAGCATCCTTCTCAAGCCGGGACCCCTCACAGCCGACGAAACTGAGACGATGCGCCAGTATGTCTATCACGGCTTCAAGATCATCTCCCGAATCCCGTTTCTGGCTGACGCTGCCGAAATCGTTTACTCGCATCAAGAACGCTATGATGGAAGCGGCTATCCTCGGGGACTGAAGGGCGAACAAATACCCCTTGGGGCAAGGCTCGTGGCGGTAGCAAACACCTTGGACGCGATCACTTCTGATCGACCTTATCGCCGCGCACAAACATTTGAAGCCGCCCGGAAGGAAATCGAACCCTGGCTTTGGGGCCAGTTCGATCCCCGGATCGTCAAGGTATTCCTCGAAATACCCAACGAAAAGTGGGTTGAACTAAAGAAGTCGACGGACAATGGCATGCGTTTCCAATGAATGACGGTCCGTTCTGAGTGGACGGAATCCCCACCGTTGACGGAACCAGGCGATTGCACTCATCACCCCTCCTTTCGCTTTACGCCTTTCGACGCGTCCCGCGCCAACAAGAATCCCTCAAAATGCTCTAACATCAAATCTCCGATGACCCCCACCCGCGCCGTACTCTGGGACATGGACGGAACCCTCGTCGACTCCGCCGACTACCACTGGCAGGCCTGGCGCGACACCATGGCCCGCGAAGGCCATCCCATCACCCACGACCAGTTCCTCGCCACCTTCGGCCAGCGCAACGACTCCATCCTCCGCCAATGGCTCGGCGCCCAAGCCACCCCCGAACTCATCGAGCGCGTCGGCGACGCCAAAGAAGCTCTCTACCGCCAGCATGTGCGTCAGCAAGGCATCGAGCCGCTTCCCGGCATCTCCCAGTGGGTCGGCCGCCTGCACCAGCAAGGATGGCGTCAAGCCATCGCCTCCGCCGCCCCGCGCAAGAATGTCAAAACCATCCTCGAAGCCCTCCACAGCGCCGACCGTTTCGAAGCGATCGTTTCCGCCGAAGACGTGCACCGCGGCAAGCCCGACCCGGAAGTCTTCCTGGTTGCCGCCGCCAAACTCAACGTCCCTCCGAGTCACTGCATTGTCGTCGAAGACGCCCTGCACGGCATCGAAGCCGCCCGCGCCGCCGGCATGAAAAGCATCGGCGTAACCCGCAACGGCAAGCCCCTGCCCGCAGACCTCGCAACGCACTCGCTTGCCGAGCTCGCTCCGAATGCGTTCGACAACCTGCTGCTGTCATGAGTCAGAAGTGCACAGGATGCATAGTGCGCGGGCAGTTCGGGCGAAGTTTGAGGGCTGTTGTCTGAACTATGAAGAGGGCAGCAAGAAAAACCAGATGAGTGTAGTGGGGTCTTATCGACAGCTACGGGGATGGATCGTTACGTCTAGTGTAAAGGGTCGTCTCCGACCCCTACAGGCCAGCACTTCATCCTGCATCCAGCTCGGGAGCGGTCAGGACGAACAAAAAACTTGAGCCATGGTTAAGTTCGCTCTCGGCGCGAATCGTTCCCCCATGTGCCAGAACAATATGCTTGGCAATGGCGAGCCCCAACCCCGTTCCCCCGGATTCCCGCGAGCGAGCTTTATCGACGCGATAAAAGCGCTCGAAAAGACGGGGCAGATGCTCGGACGAAATCCCGGGTCCGAAGTCCCGGACATAAAACTCCACGCCGCGCTCCGCCGCCCGGGCCCCGAGAACAATTTTCTTTCCCGACGCCGCGTACTTCAGTGCATTCTCGATCAGATTGGAAAAAATCTGATGGATCGCTTCGCGATCCGCATTTACCTCGCCGGTGGGGACTAAGTTCTCAATCACCAATTCGACCCCATAAGTCCGCGCCACTTCACGGAAGCTTTCCAGAGCATCCTGCAGCAGTTCTTCGGCACTTACCCGCCGCATGTCGAACCTCTGCTCGCCCGATTCGACGCGGGCCAGCGTGAGCAGGTCTTCCGTAAGGCGGGACATGCGGGCCGCGTTCTTGCGGATGATTTCCAGGAAGTCGCGTACGTGATTGTCTGCCAGAGGGCTATCGAGCAGCGTCTCCGTGTATCCCTGGATGGAAGTCAGCGGCGTGCGCAGCTCGTGCGAAACGTTGGCGATGAAATCGCGCCGGCTCTTTTCCATGCGCTCGGTCTCGGTGAGATCGCGGAGTACGGCGACCGCGCCCCCTCCGGGCATGGGTGCCGCAGTGACGTCAAAGGTGCGTCCGGAAGCGATGGTGTTCGAGCGCGCCGAAGTTACCACCTGATCGCGCGCCGCTTCTTGAATCGCGGCCAGGAACTCCGGGTCGCGAACGCTGTCGATTAACGGCGCATTCAGCCGCGGAGCACGCAGCAGCAATCGGTCCATGCCCCGATTCGCCCACTGCACGCGCCCGTCGGAGTCGACCGCGATCACGGCGTCCTGCATGCTGTTGAGCAGAGTTTCCAACTCGCGCTGGCTGGTTTGCACGCGAGCATAACTTTCTTCCACGCGGTGCGTCGTCTTATCGAGTGCCGATGCCACCTGCCCGATCTCGTCCGTCGCCGTGGATGCGATTCTCGCCGTCAGATCTCCGTCGGCCACACGCTCGGCAAAATTCACGATCCGCTGCAGACGCCGGCCAACATATTGCGCAGCAACCGCGGCCACCATCACCGCGAACAGGAAAGCGAAGAACGATCCCCAGAACAGGGCCTTGCCCAGCGGACGATCCGTAATTTCGATCTCCGGCAACGGATACGCCAGACGCACCGCTCCTCCCGTAACCGGCGCCGCGACGTACACAAAAGGAATCTGGAGAGTTTGACTCCTGCGTTCATCCAGACCGACCTTGCCGGCCAGGGCGGAAACAAACTCCCGGCGATGCGCGTGATTTTCCATGGTGCTGGGATCGGCTTCCGAATCGGCCAGCACCTTTCCGGTGGGATCGATAACCGTGGCACGGGCTCCCGCCGCCTGGCCCTCCTGGGCCGTGATCACGGCCAGGGAATGGTCCCGGTCCGTCTCCACGCGGTGGGCAAACATCAAGGTTTTCTCTTGGAGATTGCGCTCGATCTGCTCGCGCAGCGTGCGTTCCCAGACCCTGTGCACGGTCAACTGCAGCGTGATCGCGGTTGCGCCGATCACCAGCAGAAAAACAAACATCAATTTGAAGAAGATGCGACTTCTCAACGCGCGACCTCAAAGCGGTAGCCTGCCCCTCGCACCGTTTTCAGGTAACGCGGGTTCTCCGGATCGGGCTCAATCTTTTCCCGGATGCGCCGCACATAAACGTCCACCGAGCGCGGCGTCACGTACGCCGTGTCGCGCCACACCGAGTCAAGCAACTGGTCGCGAGTGAACACGCGTCCCGCGTGCCGCATGAAGTAGTCGAGCAGCCGGAATTCAGTAGCCGTGGTCGGCACTTGTTTTCCGCGAACCGTCAGCGTCATCGCGCCGGGATCAATGTGAACTTCATCAATCTTTGTTGGCAGCGGCGGCAACGGCCGCTCAAAACGGCGCAGCACCGCTTTGACCCGGGCCACCAGTTCGCGCGGACTGAAAGGCTTGGGGATGTAATCGTCGGCCCCCAGCTCCAATCCCAAGACGCGATCCGCCTCGCTGCTCTTGGCGGTCAGGAAAATCACCGGCACCGGCGCCAGCGACACCGACTGCCGTATCTGCCGGCAAAGCTCCAGACCGTCCTTCCCCGGCACCATGATGTCCAGCAGAAACAACGCCGGACGCTGGCGCTCCGCGTCGACCACCACCAGATTCCCGGTCGAGTACAGTCGCACGTTGAAGCTGGCCGCTTCCAGATGATGACGAACCAGCCGGGAAATATCGGGGTCGTCTTCCACCACGTAGATCGTAGGTTTCACGCGAACCATTGTAGCTGGGAAATGTTTCAATTCGATACCCAGGTGAAACGCGTGCAGCACCACGAACGCCCGGAGCACCCGCCATCGTCCGCTAACGCAGCGCCATTCCCGCCTCCGCCGAAAAGTCCATTGCTACAAACTCCCGCCTCAGCAACTTCGGAAACGCCGCCGCCGCAATCATCGCCGCATTGTCCGTCGAAAGCGCGCGCGACGGGAAAAAAACGGGAAGCCCCTGCATCCCCGCTTCCCGCTCAAACGCGCTCCGCAACTCCCGGTTAGCGGCCACGCCGCCGCTTACGAAGAGCGTTCGAACCTCATACTCGCGCGCCGCCGCCAGCGTCTTCATCACCAGATCGTTGACCATGGACCGCTGAAAAGAAGCCACCAGATTAAGAATCTGCCGGTCCGACTGACGAAGATAATCTTCCAGCGTCGGCTTGACGATACCCGCGAGCGCCCGGCGCCGAGCTTCAATCGCAGGTCTCAAGCCCTCCGTCTCGACGTAACGCAAAACCGCCGTCTTGATTCCGCTGTAAGAAAAATCAAAGCGAGGACCGTCGTCCTCCGTCGGAGGTTGCCCGTGATCCCGCCGGTCCCGGTGCTTGATCTGCGAAGTCTGGAACTTGAGCGCCAGCGGATCGCCATGCGGAGCGAGCCGGTCGATGATCGGTCCTCCCGGATACCCCAGCCCCAGAAGCTTAGCGACTTTATCGAACGCCTCTCCAGCAGCATCGTCGCGAGTGTGGCCGATGTTCCGGTAGGTCCAGAGATTCTCCTGCACCTGCGCAAGATAAAGATGCGTGTGGCCGCCCGACACCACCAGCGCCAGCACCGGAAACTGAAGCTCGCCATCTTCGCCCCGTTGCTCAAGCAACACCGCGTGGATGTGTCCCTCCAGATGGTTGACCGCGATCAGCGGCTTCTCCAGCGCAAAAGCGAGCGCCTTGGCAAAACTGATGCCCACCAGCAGAGCGCCCGCCAGCCCCGGCCCTTGTGTGACCGCGATAGCGTCGACCGACTGATAAGTCTGTCCCGCCTCGGCCAGCGCCTGCCGCACCACCGGAACCATGGCCCGCAAATGCTCGCGCGAAGCCAGTTCCGGAACCACTCCACCGTAGGGCCGGTGAGTAGCGATCTGCGAAGCCACCACGTTCGACAAAATCTGCTGTCCCGAACGCACCACCGCCGCGCCCGTCTCATCACAGGAACTCTCAATGCCGAGGATGTGTGCGTCAGGCATAATGATGGCGGTTTTCCCTTGTGTTCCTCTGTGCTCTCTGTGGTAAAGATTTCTGTTTGCGCAGTCGTACATCATGCGCAACTGCTAGTCTAACTGACGGAGACCGTGCCCTTGCCGGACGCCAAACAACACGCCGCCGAAATCGTTCGCACGCTCCGTGAGCACGGGCACCAAGCCTACTTCGCCGGCGGCTGCGTCCGCGATCTTCTTCTCAGCCGCGAGCCCGCCGACTACGACGTAGCCACCGACGCGACTCCCCAGCAGGTCATCGAAATCTTCCCGCAAACCTTCGCCGTAGGCGAGCAATTCGGAGTTGTCCTGATCCCGGACGCCGATGGAGCGACGGGCGTCCCCGCCCGTCCAAGCGAGCACGGCAAAGCCACAGTCGAAGTAGCCACCTTCCGTTCCGACGTAGGCTACTCCGATGGCCGTCATCCCGACGAGGTTCGCTTCACCAAAGACCCCCGCGAAGACGTGCAGCGCCGCGATTTCACCATCAATGGCATGATGCTCGATCCCGCAACCAACGAGATTCTGGATTTCGTCGGCGGCCGCGAAGATCTGAAAGCCGGAATCGTACGCGCCATCGGCGATCCCAATCGTCGTTTCGCGGAAGACAAACTGCGCATGCTCCGAGCCGTGCGTTTCGCAGCGCGTTTCGATTACCAGATCGATCCAGCAACCATGGCGGCGATCCAAAAGCTGGCGCCGCAAATCCGGCAGGTCTCGTGCGAGCGCGTGCGCGAAGAATTAACCAAGATGCTGACCGAGGGCCACGCCAGCCGCGCGTTCGAATTGCTGGATACCAGCGACCTCTTGCGCGAAGTTCTGCCCGAAATCGCCGCCATGAAAGGAGTCGAACAGTCGCCCGAATACCATCCCGAAGGCGACGTCTTCGTGCACACGCTGCTCCTGCTCGAAAAACTCCCGCCCAATTGCTCCAAGACGCTAGCTTGGGGAGCGCTCCTGCACGACGTAGGCAAGCCCCCAACCTTCCGCCTAGCCCCCGACCGCATCCGGTTCGATGGCCACGTAGAAGTGG
>CAVZDM010000065.1:0-20967 GCA_963773955.1 uncultured Acidobacteriaceae bacterium
GGGCAGCCATGGTCTTGTTGCCGTTGTGCTCGCGGACAGCATTGACGGCGAGCTTGATCTTGTAGTCGCGAATCTGGCGTTCGAACGATCCGGCAGGCTGGTAGTCGCCGATATCGACGATGTCTTCGATGTCGGTTTCGAGTCCTCCCGGTCATGGATCTCGCGAGGTGCAGATCCTGCGAGCGGAGAACGTTGCCCGGCGCGAGGATGATGGCCCGCTGGATGACGTTTTCGAGCTCACGCACGTTGCCGGGCCATGAGTAGGTCTGGAGCATTTCGAGAGCCGCAGGTTCGATCGCCTCCATTGGCTTCTGGAAGACGGCGGCGTAGTGGCGCATGAAATGGCCGGCGATGAGCGGAATATCTTCGGCACGTTCCTGAAGCGGCGGTGCCTCGATGCGCATGACATTGATGCGGTAGTAGAGGTCCTGACGGAACTTGCCTTCGGCGACGAGCTTGGCGAGATCCTGGTGGGTGGCGAAGATAAGGCGCGCGCGCAACGGGGTGAGCTTGCTGGAGCCGAGGCGGCTGAACTCCATTTGCTGCAGAACGCGGAGCAGCTTGACCTGGGTGAAGAGGCTGAGGTCGCCGATTTCGTCGAGGAAAAGCGTGCCGCCGCCGGCCTGCTCGAAGTAGCCTTCGCGGGCGCCGACGGTGCCGGTGAAGGCGCCTTTCTCGTGGCCGAAGAGCTCGGCTTCGATCAGGGTTTCCGGGATGGCGCCGCAGGAGACGGCGACGAAAGGCGCTTCTGGGCGCGGTTGCCGAGGTTGTGGATGGCGCGGGCGATGAGTTCCTTGCCGGTGCCGCTTTCGCCTGTGACCAGGACGGCGGCATTGAGACTGGTCACGCTGCGGATGAGCTCATAGACGCGATTCATTCCGGGCGTGGAACCGATGATCTTGTCGCAGGTGTGGCCGCGATGGCGGTCGCTCTGGTGGTAATCGGAGCACAGAAGACGCGTGCATGGCGTGAAGAAGGTGGGTCACCAGATCGGATGCCTCGCGAAGACGGGCCACAAATGCCCGCCGAAGCCGCCGCCTGCAACGGCGAAGTAGCAGGCCGCGGCGCCGGATCTCCAACGTGAGATGGCACGGTGCCGCACCGAGATCGCCGCCGTCGAAGCGTTGCTTCGTGCTGGTCACCCGGATGTCGCGGGCCTGTGCCTGGCGCTGTCGGACTGGTCCGCTGAGTTGCGCATTCTGGAGGGGAGACGTGAACGATCACTTCTTTCAGATTCTGATGCCGGCAACCGGGCTGGTCTCCGGCCTGATCGGGACGTATGTCGGCTTGCAGAACCGGGCGCTGCTGGCCGAGGTGCGTAAGGAGCTGGCGGAGTTGGAGAATCGCATCATTACGCGGATCAACGGAACCTATGTCCGCTCGGGGGAGTGCCAGCTCCGGGAACAACTTGGTCCACGAAAGGCTCGCCGCTCATGGCGGAGGATCTGAAGAACAGAAACGCCGCCGGCGATTGAAGCCGGCGGCGCGTTTCGGTGCGGGGCTGTTACTGCGCAACCTTGTAAGCGCGCACCCCATCGGGGCGCTTGAAGGATTCGACGGTGAGGCCCATCTTCTTTCCGAGGCTGCCGGAGATGAAGCCGCGGACGCTGTGCGCCTGCCAGTCGGTAGCGGACATGATGTCGGCGAGCGTGGCGCCGTCCGGGCGCTTCAGCATGTCGAGGACGATGGCCTTCTTGCTGCCGTCGCGCGCCGTGGGCGTCGGCGTCCTTGGCGGTGGCCGCCTTGGTCGCCTTGGCCTTCTTCGGCGCAACCGGGGCGGCCTGTGGCGCGGGGGTGGGCGTCAGGGCCTGGATGGCCTTCCAGATGCGAGCGGCCGCCGTCTTGCGGTCCGTGAACTTCTTGACCGGCTTCAGTTCGCCGAAGGGCGGCGCGCCTGCGAAGGCGTTCCAGACTTCGACGAACCGCGTGATGGGCCAGTCGGCGGAGAGCTTGGCGAACTCCTTTTCGGTGGCGAAACGATCTTGGCCTTCTGGAATCCTGCTCGGCGGCGGCGAAGGCAGTGATGTTGTTGTCGGTGTCTATGGTGAAAGTCGTCATGGTTGGTCTCCTGTTTCAGAATTCGATCTCGTCGACGATCCGGCGCGCCTCTTCGTCAGTGAGGCGTTTCAAGCCTCCCTGCTTGATCCATGCGTCAACGGCATCCTGGACAGCGTTCCAGAAGTCCGTCTCGTCGTTGTCGAAGGGACGCTCAAACGCCCCGCCGTAGCCGTTGGCGTCCGTGTAGTCGTGCAGTTCGCTGAAGGAGGCGCAGGTGCTGGGGACGGTTCCGGCGGCGACGTCCGCGAGGATCTCGGTTTTGGCCCGTTCCACAACGCGGCGCAGTTCGTCGGCGCTGAAGTCCGGCAAGCGCGGGTTGCGGACTTTGCTCGGGGCACTCTCCTCCAGCCGGCTTCACCTCCGAGCGGAGGCGGGCGGCTGTCCGGATGCGGATCTCGCGGCCGGTGGCGAGGTTGGTGCCGTACCATCCGCCGCGTGGGTGTTCGCGGGTGAGGCGAACCTTGGCCAGCGTGCCGCTGACCTTGACGATGTAGGTCGTTCCGATGTGTACGTTTTGCTTTTGCATGGTTAGTACTCCAGTCCTTTCTGGCTCCACCGCGCTGCGGTCGCCCAGGCTGGCGAGGACGTAGGCCAGTTCCTCGGTGACGCGGCCGAGGTCGCCGGCGTACCCCCAGTTGGCGGGTTCCTGAGTTGGTCCTTCTGGTGCTGCTCCAGGCGGCTGGCGATGCGCTTCAGCAGGTCCTGGCATTCGGCGTGGCGTTCCGCGTAGCAGGCGGCGGCGGTTTGTTTGGTGGTCTTGGCGGTGCGTGGCATCGAACACATACATCACTTCGGTCGCGGCGGAAAGCAAGTCCGAAGTTCGACTTTTCGGAAGAAAGATTCAATGGCGGCGATCGTGGGATTAACTGACCGTCCGGTGTCCATATGACTGGCGTCTCTCAGCGGGCTTACGCACGGTTGCGCGGGTGCAGCCTGACGCGCCGTTCAGAAGGCCATCGCCAGCAAGCGGATCACGCCGAACTCCCGGACGGGAGCATCGATCCGGAGCGCGCCAACCAGGAGTGGGCGAAGAACACGTTCGCCGGCCAGACGATCCATCGAAGCCGAGCCGCCGCACCGCGGAGCGCGCTTCCGCCGATGCACGAGTCCGCCGGCTGCAACGGGAGATCCGGTTGCTGCGTACCTGCGGGCACGCGCGGTCAAAGAGAGTTTCGAGGCGCGAACGGCCCAACTGGAATACGAGGAGCGCGCCGGCAAGCTGATCCAGGCGGTGCGCGCCTCCGAGTACGCGGCGACGTTTCTCCGCGATCGTCAAGGACGGCCTGATGGCGCATGCCGGATCGCCTGGCGCCGATGCTGGCGGCCGTGGATGACGAGAAAGACGATTCATCGAATGCTGGCGACCGAGGTTACAGCCGTGCTGCGGAAGGTGAGCAAGTCGGTCGCGGACGCGGGTCTTTAAGATGCAGCCGTTCTCGATTCACGAAGTCGGCGCCGCGGCGATGCTGCCGCCGCGCGACATCACCGGTCTCGCAGTGGGCCGACGAGAACCGCGTGCTCACCGGCGGCGCGGCGGCCGAGCGCGGCCAGTGGCGCACGCGGCCGTACCAGCGCGAGCCGATGGACGTGCTCAGCCCCGGCCATCCGTGCCGCCAGGTGGTGCTGCTGTCGGCGGCCCAGATGCTGAAGACCGAGGTGCTGCTGAACTTCATCGGCTTCATCGCCGATGTCGATCCGGGGCCGGTGCTGGTGGTCGAGCCGCGCACCGAGGATGCCAAGGCGCTCTCGAAGGATCGCGTGGCGCCCATGTTCCGCGCCACGCCTGCGCTGCGCGGGAAGATCGCGCCCGTCAAGTCGCGCGACTCGAACAACACCACGCTGCACAAGGTTCTCGCCAACGGCGCAGGGCACATCACGTTCACCGGGGCGATCTCGCCCTCCGGCCTGGCGATGCGGCCGATCCGGTATGCGCTGCTCGATGAGGTGGACCGTTACCCGGCGAGCGCGGGCACGGAGGGCGATCCGGTGTCGCTGGCGATCCAGCGCACCGCGGAGTTCGCCGCACAACAAGAAGATCGTCATGGCTTCGACGCCGACGATCAAGGGCATCAGCCGGATCGAGCTGGCGTGGCTTGAAAGCGACCAGCGCGATTACTTCGTGCCGTGCCCGAAGTGCGGTCACTACCAGGTGCTCGTGTTCGGCGATGGCACGGGGCCGGGTCTGGTGTGGCCGGAGGGGAAACCCGAAGACGCGGCGTACCGTTGCGCCGGGTGCCGCGAGCTGATTCCTCACCAGAAAGCCGGATGGTCGAGCGCGGCGAGTATCGCGCGCAGAATCCGTCGTCGCCGATTCCGGGATTCCGCGTCTCGCAGTTGATCTCGCCGAAGAAGTCCTGGGGATCGATCGCGGTGGAGTTCCTCGCGGCGAAGAAGTCGCCGGAGACGCTCAAGGCGTTCGTGAACACGGTGCTCGCCGAACTGTGGGAAGAGAAGCACGAGACTCCGACGGACGCGCGCGCGCTGTGGAATCGCTGCGAGCCGTTCGAGGCCGAGGCGCCGGATGGCGTCGCGCTGATCACGGCCGGCGTGGACGTGCAGGCCGACCGGCTCGAGGTGGAGATCGTCGGATGGGGACGCGACGAGGAGTCCTGGTCGATTGCCTATCACGTGATCCCCGGCGACGTCATGCGCAACGAGGTGTGGGATCACCTGGAAGGCCTGCTGCTCTCCGAGTACCTGCACGAATCCGGCCTGGCCATGCGCATCGTGGCGGCGTGCATCGATTGCGGATTCAAGGACGCGCACGGTGCTGCGGTTCACGCGCGACCGCTACAGCGCGCCGCGTGTACGCCGTGAAGGGACGCGCGGGCGAGTCTCCGATCTGGCCGCGCAAGCCGAGCCGGAAGAACCAGACGCCGTTCTTCATGGTCGGCGTGGATGCCGCGAAGACGGCGATCTATGACCGGCTGAAGATCCGGGAGCCGGGGCCGGGATACTGCCACTTCCCGATCGGGCGCGATCTGGAGTACTTCGAGCAGTTGACGGCGGAGAAGAAGTTCACGCGCTATCACAACGGCTTTCCGAAGCAGGAATGGCGGAAGCCCGCCGGCGCGCGGAACGAGGCGCTCGACGCCGCGGGTTACGCCTACGCGGCGCTGCATGCGCTGTACGCCAGCGGATTGAAGCTGCCCGTGCACTGCGACCGCTTCGCGCGGATGGTGGAGGCGCGGCGGGGGGAATGTTGCGCGAGATCGCTGGCGAGCCGTTGCTGGCTTGGGTGTATCGGGGAGTGCGGCGGTGTTCGTCGCTCGAACAGGTCATCGTCGCGACGGATTCGGATGAAATCATGCGGTTCTGCGAGCAGCGAGGGTTTGTCGCGCGCATGACTTCGTCGGCGCATCGGTCGGGCACGGAGCGGGTGCATGAAATCTCGACCGCGCTTGCAGCAGACGTTTATTTGAATGTTCAGGGCGATGAGCCGTTGACGCGGCCCGATCATATCGAGAGTTTGATTGCGGTGATGCAGAGAGCGGGGGTCGAGGTGGGGACGCTGAAGACGCCGGCAGCCGAGGTGGACATCGACAATCCGAGCGCGGTGAAGGTGGTGACGGACGCGACCGGCCGGGCGCTGTATTTTTCGCGGGCAACCATTCCCCATGACCGCGATGGCGCGCGCCCGCGATACTACAAACATCTTGGGTTCTATGGCTATCGCAAGGACGCGCTGGACAAGTTCGTGGGCTGGCCGGAGTCTTCGCTGGAGCGTAGTGAGCGACTGGAGCAGCTCCGCTTTTTGGAGAACGGCGTTCCAATCTACGTGGCGGAAACAGCGTTTGATACGGTGGGCGTCGATACGGAGGAAGATGTTCGGCGGGTGGAGGAGATTCTGCGCGCGAGCGCTCAACGCTAGCAGCGGATTAGATGTCAGAACGCGGGCGAGGGCGCCCGCGCTACATTTCAGTGCGACTTCTCAGTGCGACTTGGCCCAGGCTTCGGCGGCGGCTACTCGCTTGGTGATCGCGGGATGGGAGTGGAGTAACCACTCGACCCAACGCGAGGGGGTTTTTTCGGCGAGATTCTGCTCGGCCAATTTGTTCATCGACGAAACGAAGGGTTCGACGCTAGCGACGGACTGGAAGCAATAGCGGTCGGCCTGGCGCTCGTTGAAGCGCGAGTAGGCGTTGAGCGCGGGCATCAGCAAGAACGAGAGCGCGGTCGAGACCAGAATGAGCAGTGGCAGATTGGCGAAATCGTGCATGGTCTCGAACATGTTGCGGCGCTCCACGGCGAAGCGCAGAACTTCGTTGGCTAGCCAGAAACCGAAGAGCGTGATCCCTGCCTGCACGAAAATACTTTTCAGAATGTGCCGGTGTACGTGATGACCGAGTTCGTGGGCGAGCACGGCTTCGATTTCGTCGTCGGAATAGTTGTCGAGTAAAGTGTCCGCGAGAATGATGCGGCGGGTGGCGCCGAGGCCGGTCAGCGCGGCGTTGGCCTTTTTGCTTTTTTCGGAAAGATGCCACTTGTAGACGCCGCGCACGCGCGTGCCGGCACGTTCACTGAGAACGATCAGGCGGCGTTTGAGTTCTTCGTTTTCCAGCGGTTCGAACTTGTAAAAAATCGGAAACAGCACAACCGGCGCGAGTTGCGCGAGCAGCACGACGAGTCCGAGGAAAACGACCCAGGCGATGATCCACCAATGCTGGGGAGTCTCGCGCATGAGCATGTAGAGCAGTTCGACCACAATCGTGGCCATGACCAGGCCGATGAGCAGGCCTTTGAACTCATCCCAGAGCCACGAGCCGAATCTCTGGTTGGAAAGGTTATAGCGGTGCTCGAGCCGGAAGCTGTAGTACTCGAGCGGGGTTCCAAGCACTTTGCTGATGAGCATCAGCATCAGGACGTAGAGAAAAACGGCGTACGAGTAATTCTGCGAAGCGCCCCTCTCGGCCATATCGCGGAGCGTTCCCGTCCAACCGGTGGCCAGGAGCACGATGAGCAGCCCTAAGCCGACGGCGAAATCGGCGATGCCCAGCCACCGCTTGGTGCGGTTGTAGCGGCGCGATTCCGGAGAATCGGCGAGAACCACAGCTATTTCCTTGGTGGCCATTATGTTGAAGACATTATCCTATCGCGTTCCGGGCTGGCTAGAACGCGAAAGTAACGACCAACGGCAGGAATACTTGGACGTGGATGTGCTTCGGCGTCGAGTTGACTCCAACGGCCTCCCCCGACGCCTGAAGACGCGTTCATCACGCGGAACTTACGGCACGCCTGAAGGCGTGCCCTGATACGAAACGCACTTACACCACGGCCTGTTAGCCGTTCGCTCTCTCCGCCACCAGCATGGACTGCAGAATCTGATCCGAGACTTCCTTGACCGCCGCGGGCGAGTGAGTCAAAAACAGGGTGTTGGTTTTGTCGCTCTCGCCGATCGACTTCAGGGTATCGAAGTACTGTGTGACCATCACTAATTGCATCACTTCTTTCGCGGACGCGCCCTCTACTACCTTCTGGAACTGTTCGATCGAAGCTTGCAAGCCTTCGATGATGGCTTTTCTTTGATTGGCAATGCCCTGTCCCTGGAGGGCCTTGCTTTCCGCTTCGGCCTCGGCTTTCTTGACCACCAGAATTTTTTCCGCCTCTCCCCGGGCGTTGGCGGCTACCTGTTCGCGCTGGGCCGCGTTGATATCGTTCATCGCCGACTTCACTTTGGCGTCGGGAACGATATCGGTCACCAGCACGTTTACAATTTCGTATCCGAATGTTGCCATGTCGGCATCCAGTTCTTGCTTGACCGCGGCGGCGATACTGGATTGCGAGGCAAACACTTCGTCGAGCGTCATTCCCGGAACATGCCCCAGGATCACCTGCTCGACGTAGGACTTGATCTGGGCCACCGGATCGGACAACTTGTAGTAGGCATCGTAGACTTTTTCCGGGCGAACACGATTCTGCACGGAAATGGGAATGGTGACGAACACGTTGTCTTTGGTCTTTGTCTCCATGGTCAGAGTGATCTGATTCACCCGCAGACTCACGGTGCCGGTCACGGAATCGAAGAACGGCCGCTTCCAGTTCAATCCAGGGTCGGCGACCCGAAGGAACTTGCCGAATCGGGTGATTACGGCGACTTCGGCGGTGCGCACGGTGAAGAAGCTTCCCAGGATCAGGTAAAGAACAATGAAAGCTACGATTGCCAACGGAATCCATAACAGTTGATCCATTTGGTTCCCTCCGCTTGCTCCTTCTGGAAGCAAGCCAGATTATATCCTTCATCTCCTTAAAAACGTCTTGCGTCTATAGCTGTCGTACGAAGCTTTCGCCGGCTTCAAGAATTTCTTCGACCAGTTCCGGCTTGGCCGCTTCAACGTAGCAGCGCAACATACGTTCGGTGCCGGAGGCCCGAAACAATACCCACGGGTCGGCGCCGTTGCCGTGCTTGGGAGCGTCGAGGTAGAACTTCACTCCGTCGCGATCCTCTTTGCGCAGGATGGGATAGGCGCCGAGCTTCGTCGTGCGCGGATCGGCGGCGCGGCGGATGGCGCCGTTCTTCATCTCATCGGAGATGTGCAAGTCGCGCCGGCCGTAGTAGTGCGGGCCGAATTCGCGCTGCAGGTCGGCGACGAGTTGGCCTAGCGGCTTCTTTTCTTCTGCCATCACATTCGCCAGCAAGAGCGCGTTGAGAATGCCGTCGCGTTCGGGGAGAAAGCGGCCGTATCCGATGCCGCCGGATTCTTCTCCGCCGATCAGAATTTCATGGTCCATCATGAGATCGGCAATGTACTTGAAGCCGATGTTGCACTCGTGCAACTTGCGACCGTACTTCGCGGCGATGCGGTCCATCATGCCGGTGGTGTTAAAGGCGCGCACGACGTCGCCCGGCCACTTCTTGTACTGCAGCAACCAATTCAGCAGAACGCACATACACTTGTGGGAATCTACGAAGCTGCCATCTTCAGTTACGGCGCCGATGCGGTCGGCATCGCCGTCGGTTACCAGGCCGGCGTGGCACTTTTCTTTCACTACGGTCTGCTGCAAGAGGGCGACGTGGGGCAGGATCGGTTCGGGGTTGATGCCCGGGAATAGCGGGTTCGCTTCCTGGCGGATGGCTACGTAGCGGATGCCGTGCGCATCAAATATTTTCGTCAGAACTCCGCGACCGGAGCCGTACATGGAGTCGATGGCGAATTTGAAATTCGCGCGGCGGATGAGATCGAGATCGGCGAACTGGGAAACGGCTTCGACATAGGCGGGCTTCAGGTCTACTTCTTCGATTTTCGCGTCGGGGATTTTCGAAACGTGGCCGCCGGGCATGGCGTTGGCGGCCAGTTCTTCTTCGATGGACTTCATGATCGCGGGCGTGGCCGAGCCTCCGAACTTGGCTTTGAATTTCACTCCGTTCCAGTTCCACGGATTGTGGCTCGACGTGACCATGACTCCGCCGGCGGCTCCCAGCTTCTTGACGTTGTAGGAAACCGTGGGCGTGGGCACGTAGTCGTTGGCCAGCTTCACGGGGACGCCTGCGGCAACGATTACATCAGCAGCGGTACGAGCGAAACGGCTGGATAGGAAACGCGTGTCATATCCGATGATGACGCCGCGCGTCGGATCTTCGTGTTTGAGAACGTAGCTGGCGATTGCGCCCGCCACGCGGCGCACGTTGTCGAAGGTGAAGTCGTCGGCGATCAGGCCGCGCCAGCCGTCGGTGCCGAATTTGATTTGGGTCATAGGGTCCCGTCGTTGGTCGTTCGTCGTTGGTCGTTGGCAAAGGCCTATGATCGTTGATCGTCGGCCGCTCGCAACTGCAGATCCCTCACTTCGTTCGGGATGACAATTTACACAAGCTTGCTAACCACTAACGACAATCGACCAACGGCCGCATTCCAACGACTGCCTCTTCAAACCAGATTCTTCAGTTTCTTCTCATCCAGATGCTTCACCACTTTGCCTACATCCTGCGATTGGTCGAGCGTGGTAACGAGCAGGGCGTCTTCAGTCTCGACAATCACCAGGTTGCTCACGCCGATCAGAGCGACAAACTTGCCGGGCGCGTGAACATAGTTATTCCTCGCATTCAGGGCAAAACTGCCGGATGCCGAGACCGGTCTTCCGTCGCGAGATTTCGTCTTCGCCACGTGGTGTTCATGCAGCGCGGTCCAAGAGCCGAGGTCGCTCCATCCAAAATCGGAGAGTAGACAGAAGATGCGAGACTGGCCTGCTCCCATCGCGGAACGGGGTTCGAGAACGGCATAATCGATGCTGATGTTTTCGCACTTCGGATAGAGCTTGCGAAAGGTCTCGGCGAACTTCCGCGTGCCATAAGCAGCGGCGATCTTTTCAAGCAGCACAGCGGTGTTGGGAAGATGCTCGCGCAACGCGTTCGCCAGCGTGTCGGCCCGCCAGAGAAACATGCCGCTGTTCCAGAAGTAGTTGCCCGCGTTAAGAAACTGACGGGCTCGGTCGCGGTCCGGCTTCTCCGTGAAGCGTCGCACGCGCAGGGACAAAGTCCCATCATGATCTGCAGCCCCAGCCTCGATATAGCCGTAGCCGGTTTCCGGACGGGTCGGGCGGATGCCGAGCACAACGACATTGTCTCCTGCGGCAGCGATTTCAATTCCTCGGCTGAGCGTTGCGCGGTATTGGGCAGGGTCGGCGATTACGTGGTCGGAGGGAAACAGACCGAGCACGGCATCGGGATCGGCACGAAGCAAGAGAAATGCCGCTAATCCAATCGCCGGCGCGGTGTTTCGTCCGGCGGGCTCGGCGAGGATCTGCTTTGGAGGGAGCTTCGGAAGCTGGCGAAGAATCGCGGGGCGCAGGTCGTTATTAGTGATGATCCAGAAACGGCTGGGTGCGGCCATCGGCGTCAGGCGCGCGACAGTTTGCTGGATCATGGTCTGTTTGCCGTCGAGCGCGAGCAGTTGCTTGGCGCGGCGCTTGCGGCTCAGCGGCCAGAAGCGCGTGCCTCGGCCGCCGGCGAGGATTACGGGATAGAAGTGCGGGTTCGTCTTCACGGTCGTACGAAGCCTACCATTTGCGCGCTGGAGGGCAAAATCTTTACCACAGAGGGCACGGGGGGACCACGGGGGATCACGGGGGAAAGCCGGCTTGTTGTGGCCGGGCGGGGGCGCCCGGCGCGCCACTGGCCAGAGTCTCAGATGCGCGTGGCGGGCTCGGGCACCGTCCCGCTGGGCACGCTGGCTTTCAGGAACTCGACCGCCCACTGGGGGCGCACCATGAAACTTTGCACCACGGCCGGAATCACGACCGCGTCGCCTTTGGCCAGTGTCACCGGGTCACGGCCTTGGGCCTCGACAACTCCGCAGCCTTCGACTGCGACGAGGATTTGCGCGGACGTCTTGCCGGAATTGTCGGCGGTTGAGAAGACATGCGGCTCCTTTAGTTCAAACAGGTCCACCGTGAAGTAGGGTGCGGCGATCATGGAAGACTGACGACTCTTGCCGCCGTGAATACTGACCGGCGCGGGGCGGATCACTTTGCCCGCGGCGGTCCGCTCCTTGACTGCGGCTAGACCGCGCTCCAGATGCAGCGGACGCGGGCGCCCGTAGTCGTAGAGGCGGTAGGTGGTGTCGGATTGCTGCTGCGTTTCGACAATTACGGAGCCTGGTCCCAGCGTGTGCACCGTGCCGCCGGCGACGTAGATCATTTCGCCCTGATAGACGTTGATCCAGTTGAGTAACTCTTCCGCGCGCTTCTCATGGATCGATTGTTCGAACTGAGCGACGGTAACGCCGGGCTTCAGTCCGAGAGCGATCTGCGATCCGGGCTTGGCGTGGGCCACGTACCAGCATTCGGTTTTGCCCCAGGGCTCGCCGAAGCGTTGCGCGGTGGCGTCGTCGGGGTGAACCTGGACGGAGAGTTTTTCCTCGGGAAATAGAAACTTCAACAGCAATGGAAAGCGCTGCGGGTCGGGTGCGGCTGTGCCTACTAGTTCGGAGCCGAAATCTTTGCTCAGGTCGGCTAGCGTTCGTTTCGCCAGCGGGCCGTTTGAGACTATGCAGTTGTCGCCGGTTAGCCAGGCTTCTCCGATGCGTTCGTTGAATTTGTGATTGGGGTAGATCGCGGAAAGATCGAGCGTGCCCCAGGGGCGCGGGTCGAAGGCGGGCTGCATTAGGAGTGGGTAGAGTTGGGTCATGCACGGCAAACTATCTGCATCTTGCGGCGAACAGCAGGTCCTTCGCTTCTCCACCCCATCGCGCCAAAAGCGGGCGCGCTGGGGACCCCGGTTCGCTCAGGATGACAACCCATACTTATGTCGCGAATTTATGGAGCACGATGTCAAAGCGCGCCAAAAAATCTGTGCATGCGCTCCAAGCCACGGTCGAGTTCGGCCATCGAGGTGGCGTAGGAGATGCGAATGTGTTCCTTGGTGCCGAAGCCTTCTCCGGGGACCGTGGCTACGTGCGCCTCGCGCAGGAGTTTGCCGGCGATGTCGGAGGCTGAGTTCATTCCGCTGCGTCCGAAGAATTCTGAAACATTTGGATAGGCGTAGAACGCGCCTTCGGGCAGCGTGCATTTCACGCCGGGTATGGTGCGCAGCCCCTTCACTACGTGATCGCGCAGCTTGATGTACTCCGCGCGCATGTCGTCCACGCATTGTTGTGGGCCTCGAAGCGCCGTTACCGCGGCTTTCTGCACGATTGAGGTCGGGTTCGACGTGGACTGGCTCTGCAGTTTCTGAACAGCGGTGATGACGGGCGCCGGGCCGAGCGTGAATCCCAGGCGCCAGCCGGTCATGGCGTAGGTCTTCGACAGCGATCCTACGACCAGGAAGCGGTCGCGGTACTCGCGCAACGAACCGACCGAGAAGCGCTTGCCGGTGTAATTCAGATAGACGTAGCACTCATCGGAAATTACCCAGATGCCGCGCTGGTGGGCCAGGCGGACAACTTCGGTCATATCTTCCGGGCTCATTACGGCTCCGGAAGGATTGGAGGGTGAATTCAGGATGATGAGCTTGGTTTTCGGCGTCACCAGCTTTGCGACCATGTCGGCGGTGACGCGAAATCCCTGGGATTCGTCGCTCTGGAGAAGAACGCAGTTGCCGCCAGCATAGCGCACCATGTCTTTGAACGAAACCCAGTAGGGGACGGGGAGAATGACCTCGTCGCCATGGTCGACGAGCACCGAGATGACGTTGAAGAGCGCGTGCTTGCCGCCTACGGAGGCAGCGGCCTCTTCACGCCGGTAATCGGAGTCGAAGTCGACGGCATGACGGTGGACGATGGCGTCCTTCAATTCGGCGGTGCCGCCGACCGGGGTATACTTCGAGAAATTCGCCTGGATCGCGGCGATGGCGGCATCCTTTATGTGTTGCGGCGTGGAGAAGTGAGGCTCTCCGGCGCCGAAATCCACGACATCAATACCCTGCTGACGCAGCTTGTCGGCTTCGGCCACGACCGCCATGGTGGCGGAGGGCTCGATGCGATTGATGCGTTCCGTCAGGCGGACGGGGTGGGTGACGGGTGCGATTACGGTGCTCATGAGTTCCTTACTATCCTTTATAACTTCTTTTTTCTGGACTTGCTCTTGGCTTCGGAAGGCGTCTTGCCCGCGGGCTGCTCGCCGTTCTCGAATTTGTTAGCTACATCTATTTTCTCACGAAGCTTCTGTTCGACGAGTTCGGGTACCAGACATTCAATGGATCCGCCGAGTTGAGCGATTTCGCGTACCAGACGCGAGCTGAGGTACGAATATTTTTCCGCGGGCATCATGAACACCGTCTCCAGACCGGGCTGGAGCTTGCGATTCATCAGCGCCATCTGGAGTTCGTACTCGTAGTCGCTGATGGCGCGAATGCCGCGCAGGATTACCCGGGCTTCGACCCGCAACGCGTAATCCACCGTGAGACCGGCGAACGTGTCGACCGAGACGTTGTCAAAGCCCGAGGTCATCGCCTCCAGCATCTTGCGTCGGTCGGCTACGCTGAACAGCGGGTCTTTCTCGGGATTCCGAAGAATGGCAACGACCAGTTCGTCGAAGATCTTGCTGCCGCGCTCGATCAGGTCAAGATGGCCGTTGGTAGGAGGATCGAACGATCCGGGATAGATGGCTTTGATGCGCTTCACAGGGCCTCGGTCGAAGAGAAGGTCGAAGAAACAAGGATTGTATGCGGGGGCTGGCGTGGATGGCAATCGGAGGGGATTATTGCCTGAGATTTTCACTTCGGATCGGTTCGGTAGCTCCAGAAGCTGGCCATCTCCTCCTGTAGAACATGGAAGGGAGCTTCGTGCGCTTCCGGCGTTGAACCGGGTGTCGCATCTTCGCGCACAGCATCTTCGACTATGTGGTGCAAAGGCGCCAGCTCGCACACCGGATCTGTCGCACTGGCGTCGCCAGTAAGCAGAAAAGCCTGGCAACGGCATCCGCCGAAATCTTCTTTTCGGCGGTCGCAGGAGCGGCAGGGTTCGGGCATCCAGTCTTCGCCGCGAAATTTCTGAAATGCTTCGGAGTTCTGCCAGATCCAATCGAGCGTGTGTTCGCGCACGTTGTCAAAGCGCAAGCCTGGAATCACTCCCGCTGCGTGACAGGGCAGTGCGCGGCCGGCTGGATCGATCAGCAGCAACTGGCGTCCCCAGCCGCCCATGCAGGCTTTGGGGAAGCGGGCGTGGTAGTCGGGGATGACCATATCGATGCGAACCTTGCCGCGCAGACGCGTCTCGGCGGCGGCAACCACGGCTACCGCGCGGTCGAGTTGCGGGCGCGTGGGCAGCAGCGCTGACCGGTTCTTAAGCGCCCAGCCGTAGTACTGGGCGTGCGCGATTTCCATGCGATCGGGATGAAGCGCTTCGAGCGCGGCAATCATTTCTTCGAGATGCTCGATGTTCTGCCGGTGGACGACGAGATTGGTGGTGAAGGCGATGGGATTACGTTGATCGCGGATCCATCTGGCTAGTTCGAGCTTGTGCGCGTGTGCGCGGGCTCCGGCTATCCAGTTGGCGTCGCTTTCGCTTGAATCCTGAAAACTGAGTTGAATGTGGTCGAGACCTGATTCCACGAGCTGGGCCAGACGGTCGCGTGAAAGGCCGATTCCGGATGTGATCAGGTTGGTGTAGAGACGCGACTTGCGCGCTCCCTCAATCAGTTCGGCCAGATCGGGACGCGCCAGCGGCTCGCCTCCGGTGAGGTGAAGGTGCAGAACTCCGAGCGCGGCGGCCTCGCCGAAAACGCGCAGCCAGTCGGCGGTTGCGAGCTCTTCTTTGCGCGAAGTCAGTTCCAGCGGATTCGAGCAATACACGCAGTGCAGGGGGCAGCGGTGCGTGATCTCGGCTATCAGGGCCAGCGGATTCGGCATTGGAAAGCTACTCAATCAAGTCTTGTCATCCCGAGCGAAGCGAGGGATCTGCATCTTGCGGCGAACTGCAGATCCCTCGCTTCGCTCGGGATGACAATTCATAAAGGATTAGCACTTGCACCGGTCAATGATCATCGTTCAATAGTCGATGATGCGCTTGGCGTGCAGTTGCTCCAGAAATGTCTGGACGTCGGCGCGGATCTTGCCTTTCGGCGCCAGCATGAACTGCGCCTCCAGTTTCTGCACAATCTCAGCCAGCGAGAAATGGCCGTCGCAGAGTTCGAGGATGATGCGGCCAGTTCCTTCGACGCGAATCGCGCCTTCTGGAAAGAGCACGACGGGGGCTTCGATGGTTCCGCCCCAGCGGCATCCGGCGGCAAACTTCGGAACGCTCGCGTCGACGAGCTCAGCCACGAGTTCCCCCGACATGCTTGGCCCCGTCCCCAATTCGAAAAGCGCCTGGCGGCGGCCAGCCCGGCTCGACATAGGCGAAATAGAGTGCGTCGAGCTGCGCCCACAGAATGTCGCACTTGTCGCGCAAAGCTTGAATCGCGCGCTCTTGCTCCTCGCGCGTGGCGGTATGGTCGAACACGTACTGGATCGCAAACGCGGCGTCTTCCGGCGCCTCCGTCAGCCGCGCCTCAAAGTAATCGAGCGCTGAAGTGAGCCAGGGATAGTGCTGACGCATTTTCTCCATCCGCAGCGCGATCAGGTCGCGGGAAAAAAGTTCGGTGAGCGACGAAGCTACGCACTCCAGAAAAGGCCGCGTGCGCACCAGGTGGAGATACTCATTTCCGATGAAGCGCGTAGCAGGCAGAATTTCATCGGCACGCGTTACCCGGTCACGATCGAGGCCGGTCGCTTCCGCGAGTTTTATCCAGCGCAGGATTCCGCCACTTCGCTGCGAGTCGCCGTCGTGATCCACAATGCGCTTGCGCCAGACGCGGCGGAATGCCGGATCGGTGGCGCGCGAAAGAATGATCGCGTCTTTGATTGGAATAATCGACTGGTAGTAGTAACGGTTCAGAGCCCAGGCCTGCAACTGTCCGCGGCTGAGTTTGCCTTCGTGCATGAGCAGGTGGAAGGGATGCTTGTGGTGATAGCGCTCTTCGCCCACTTGGCGCAGCACCGCGCGCAGTTCCGTAAACGTCAGCCTGGCAGTATCTGGCGTTTTTCCGGTGGCTTTTTCAGGAACTATAGGTCCAGTTGCCAATTGTCCTCCGCTACTTCCCAGCCGGCCTGGCGCACGGCCTTATTTTCGGGACTCGCCTCGTTGAGGATTGGATTCGTGTTGTTGAGATGAATGAACATTTTGCGCCCGGCGTTCTTAATACTAATATTTTTCAGCAGGCGCAGGCTTTCTTCCACCGGAATGTGTCCCATCTGGTGCGCGGTCTCGCCGCTGCCCTGCACGCGTTGTAGTTCGTCGTTGCTCCAGAAGGTGCCGTCGAACAAGAGCACATCGGCGTGGTCGATCTTTTGGAGCAGCGTGTCGCTGAGGCTGCCGACGGCGGGGATATACGCGACTCGTTTTCCCGAAGCGGACTCGAAGAACAACGCAGCCGTCGCTTCATCGCGGGCCAGGTTCTTAGTCTGAGTCTGAACATATTTCGGATAGCGGCCGGAAAGGTAGTGGACCTCACATCGCAGTCCGGAGTCTTTTCCGTCGGCGGACAATAAGGAAAAGGGCGCGTCTGACTTCAGGGGCGTCCAAACCACTTGCGGATCGACGCGGTTCAACATGCCGAACATGCTGTTCTCTTCGCGCAAAATCCGCAAGGTCGAGGGAGCGGCATACACGCGCAGCGGCTGGAGTTCGCGGAGCAGGAGCAACCCCACAACGTGGTCGAGATCGGCGCTCCCCAACACCACGCCAGAGATTGGAGAATGGCGCGGGGCACGCGGATGAAGCTCCAGAGAGCTTTCGATTTGAAAGGCCAGGTCGGGAGAGGCTCCGGCTAGAAACCAGGTGTAGCCGTCGGCGCTCAGCGCGAGTTGGGCTTGGGTGCGGGCCTTGCCGGAAAATTTTCCTTCACGTACGGCGACACAGTTTCCGCAGCCGCAATTCCACTGCGGGAACCTACCCCCGGCCGCAGAACCGAGGATCTGAATGCGCATCTTCTTTTCGCAGATTTAGAGTTGTGCGCTCACGTAGGAATTGATTTCGCAGCAGAGAACAACTTCTTCGAAAACCGGACTGGTCCAGGCCATAACTATCACCTTTTTGGTCTAGGATTTTCCTCGCCGAGCCCCAGGCGCGGCGTGGGTGGGGATACCAAATCATACCACTGCCGGGGTGATTTCGCCGGGGAAAGTTGGGGACCGCATGGCCCAAAGGGGCCATATTTCTAGCGTTTGGGATAACCGGGGGCTCCAGGCTACGTCCTTGATTCCACGCGGCTTATACGGAATCCTCAAGGCGGGTCATCGCATCTTCCCTCCTGAGAGAAAGTCAAAGGCCGCGGGCGAGGGCGCCCGCGCTACACTTTTACTGGGCGGCCTCTAGCAAGCCTTTTTCGGCTTTTTCCTGGCACTCGATGCAATGGCGGGTCCAGGGCACAGCTTCGAGACGCTTGGCGTTGATTTCCTTGCCGCAGGAGACGCATTCTCCGAAGCTGCCTTCGCGCATGCGCGCTAGAGCGCCTTCGACCATGTTGAGCAATTGGCGGTCGTTGTTGCTCTGGCTGAAGAGGAACTCCTTGTTGTAGGAACTGGCGGCGCGGTCGGCAACGTCTTGAGTGGCCTCATCGTCGGCGGTGCGACCGTCCTGCTGATTGCGGACAACCATGTGGCGCAGTTCGTTGCGCCGGGTTTCCAGTCTTTTCCTGAACGTCTCTAGTTTCTTCTTATCCATGTCTGCTGCCCGTGTTTGTTGCCTATGTTTACTGCCTATGATTGCTGCCTGCCGAGATGCAGAGTCGCGGCTCACAGACCCTCATCTCGCGTGAAGTCAAGCAAGTATCCTAAGCGCGGGGAGATCGGGCGTCAACTGGATCGGGTGATCGGTCCATCGGGTGATCGGGTCATCGAAAGTCAAAGACACAAGGGACTTCGCTCATTCGACGGCCCGATCCAGCTCACGGCTTGTTCGCTTGGCCGAGCGCGGGCGCGGGATACTCGGGAAGTTCCTGCTTGGCGGATTGCGAGCGCTTGACTTGCAACTCGTCGAACAGAAGCGCGGGGCTGGCGACGCTGAACCAGACGGGCTCGGAGCGATCTTCGATCTGGGGCGTGGTTCCAGCGGCGATGAGATCGGTGCGCAGGGAGCGGACGTCGAGATCTCCGAAGACGCCGCCGCGAACGAGTTCTTCACGCGCATCTTTGGTCCAGATGCGATAGAGGAGCCGCGGCTCGAGGCTCGGGCCCATGGTTTCCACGTAGAGTCCGTAGGGCAGATCGCGGTTCTTGCAGAGTTCGATCAACTTTGCCTTAAGGCCGGCATCGGGCTGAGGATCGGTTGATTGCAAAATAAGATTGCCGGGATGAGGCGCGGGCGAGGCGGCTGGGGCGGCGCGTCCGTGACCATTCGAAGCAGGAAAGTCGCGAATGGGCTGGCGTCCGATAAGGTAGGAAACGAGTTGCCCTTTCTCGATGAGGGAGACGCGCTGGGCTTTCACGCCTTCGTCATCGAGCGTGTAGTTTCCGAACAGAGGCTGGCCAGAGATGGTGGAAATCGTCGGGTCGTCGAACACATTGATGAAATCGGGGAGGACGCGGGATTTGTAGCTGCTCGACCATTTCCCGGTGGTGCGGGCGTTCTCGCCGAGCTGGGGCTTCTTGCCGAGCACATTCGGCTGAATCAGTTCGGTGATGACGGTGGCGGCAGCATCGTTCGAGAACAGAACTGGGCCGCGGTATTCCTCGTCGACTACGGGAGCATCACGCAGCGACTTCAGAGTGGCGAGGATGCGGGCAGTGGTCTTCAGGAATTCTTCGCGGGTGGGGAGTTCCTTGAGATCGTTTCCCTGATCGGCGTGCGAGCGTTGCAGCAACATGCCGTCGGAAGCCTGGGTTGAGCCCGAGATGGAGATGACATAGTGGGTGTGACCGGAGCGGGCAACCGTGCCCTCGGAGTTCAGGAAGTAACGGTTGTCGGCGGTGAAACGCAGCGCGGATTCGAAGGTTTCGAGTTCTTTGTCGGAGCGGTATTGGGCCGACGCCTCTTCGAGGAGATGAATCCACGACGTGAAGTCGGCGGAAGAAAAATGGGCGAGAGGCTCGATGGCTTCGACAGGCGTGGCCTTGGCAAAATCGTCGACGGGCTCATCGACTTTCAACTGCTTCAGGGCAGCTTGCTTGGTGGAAAGCGCTTCGCTGGCTGCCTTGTACGCACGATCGGTGGCGAGCCAGATGCGGTGGCGGATGGCGAAGACGTCGTCATCGGATGAAACCAGGTCGACGGCGCCTTCTCCGGTGCCGTAGAAACTGTCCTGCTTGTAGTCGCCGACGCGGACCACGACGCGCAACAGACGGGCGTGATTGTGTTGCTGGCTGCGCAGGGCGCCGAAAACGGCGTTGGCTTCGTACTGGTCGATCTCGGTGACGCGGTATTCGATGTAATAGGGAGCGGCCACGTTCTCCATTTTCAGCTTCGCTTTGGAGCGGTCCATCTCTTCGCGAAGAGCGCGGAGGACGACGTCGCCGGTAGCGGGGTTAGCAGCGCGGGCGGAAGTTGACAGGCCGCAGAGGATCGCACATGCGAGGAGCGCAAACATTGATTTGGGTGCGCACAGGGCACCGCAGCGGCTAAAGCCGGATCTACGAGTAAGCCGTTTACCGCAGCGCTGAAGCGCTGCGCCACCCAAAAGCGTGCGTGACATCGACAAGACTTGGCCAATCATTTTGTGCCGCGTCATTGCTTGCCTCCTTTGTCATCGGTTGCTCCGGGCGGGGGTGGAAGAATGGGAGGACGCGTGTCGCCGTACTTGCGCTTCTGGACTTCCATCTCGGAAAAGAGCATGGCGGGAGCGGCTGCGGAAACGGGAACACTGCCGGATTCGGCTCCGCAAATGCCGTTGAAAACGCTGGTGGTGTCTCCGGTGGCGGCGATCTCGGTTAACACGGTGAGCGGAGTGCCGACGATGTCGACACCACGCACCAGTTCATCGGGCCGCCCATCGGCATAGACCCGCCAAACCATTACCGGCAATACCTGGAAGGCTTGCGGCAGTTCGCGCGTGGTCAGGGTGAATCCGCCCTGGATGTCTTCGAAGTAGAGGCCGTAGGGCTTTCCCTGCTTTTTGATTTCTTCGATGAAGCGGGTGCGCAGTTGGACGTCGGGCATGGTCTTGGAAGAAGTCACGATTAGATTGCCCTGGCGGCCGACCGGCATCAGACCGGACTGGGCGCGTCCGTGCCCATTCGAGTTGCTGAAGTTCTTTACCGGCAAGCGTCCCATGAGAAAATTTTTCAGGATGCCGTCCTTAACCACCTCGACGCGCGACGCGGGCATGCCTTCGTCGTCGAAGCGATAGAAGCCCGACAGTTCGGTGCCGGCGAGGGTATGCAGCGTGGGATCGTCGGCGACGCTGAGGAATTCGGGCAGGATTTTTTCGTTCACCTTCTTGGTGAAGGTTTGGCCTTCGTCGCGGCCGCGCTGGCGCTGTCCTTCGACGCGATGGCCGAGCACT
>CAVZDM010000066.1:0-4314 GCA_963773955.1 uncultured Acidobacteriaceae bacterium
CCGTCGGTAAAGCCCAGCGTCTATGACAGACCGGGCGACCCTCATTATCGATTGCTGGAAAAGGCTGGCATTGTGAAATTGGCTACGGCACCCCGGGGCAGCGAAGTGATCTCGCTCACGCCCGCAGGAGAACATCTGATGGCGGTGCTCGCAGGGGTGAGGAAATCGAAGGAAACGGATGGCACCTTCTCCTATCAAGTTCCCCTGGCGCAGCGGCAACTGGTGAGCATCACCTCTGTCAACATGAGCGGAGTGAACAACGCTACCATCGAGTACACCTGGAAATGGGTGCCGAACCAAATGGGAGATCTCTTCGACGCCGGCGGTTCGCTGGTGAAGGGTTTCAACCTTTGGGATCGTGAAACCCTGATCAATAAATACGAAGCCGACTTCTATCATGGGAATCCGAACAAATCCACGTTAGCGCTGGTGCGGGCCGACCAAGGATGGAAGATCTCGGCGCAATAGCTGGTAACAGTCGAAGGTACAACGTAGTCGGCCATTAAATTTGAGTATGCCTGGACTGAAGAAAAGACAGTCTCGGTTCGAAGGAGAAATGCGATGTCCATAGAAGGTCTGGCTTTAGTCTTTACTGCCCTAATCGTTATCACCTGCACGGTCGCCGCGCAGGACCAACCGCAGGATCAAAATCAGAAAGTGATCCAGCACGCCACCATTCAGTCCACGTCGCCACGCGTCGGGCAAGGAAATGTACACGACCTACTGTGCCGTTTGCCACGGCTGCGGGTTCCGAGGGGTACGGGGGGAACAAAGAAACTCTTAGCAGGATTTGTCATCCCGAGCGAAACGAGGGATCTGCAGTTTGCCGCGAAATGCAAATCCCTCGTTTAGCTCGGGATGACAATCCATGAAAGGGTATCGCTCGTACCCTAGCAGTGCACGATCTTGTCGCTCTTGATGCCGCGGGTGGCGTTACGCGAATCTACCACTAGTTTCGACTCACTGACGATCTTCTTGTAATCGTAGTCGGTGTGATCGGTGACGATGAGTACGCAATCGTACTGGCCGAGATTGTCGAGCGAGGAGCACTTCATCTGCAGGTCGTACTTGCGGCCGCGGCCAACGAAGGGGAAGTAGGGATCGTTGTAGCTGACTGCGGCTCCTTCTTTTTGCAACAGTTCGATGATGGTGAGAGCGGGCGACTCGCGCAGATCGTCAATATCCTTCTTGTAGGCAACGCCCAGGACCAGGATTTTGGATCCGTTGATGGCCTTTTTCTGCCGGTTGAGCGCGGAGATGGTAGAGGCGATTACGTTGTAGGGCATGGCCACGTTGATTTCGCCGGCCAGTTCGATGAAGCGGGTGCGGAAGTCGAATTCTTTCGCCTTCCATGAGAGATAGAACGGGTCGACGGGAATGCAGTGTCCGCCAAGACCCGGCCCGGGATAAAAGGGATGGAAGCCGAAAGGCTTGGTGGCAGCGGCGTCGATGATCTCCCAGATGTTGAGGTTCATACGGAGGCAGAGCATCTTGAGTTCATTGACCAGCGCGATGTTGACGCAGCGATAAATATTCTCGAGCAACTTGGTCATTTCCGCGGCGGCGGGTGAGGACACAGGAACGGTGCGGCGGAAAATGGCGCCGTAAAGCGCGGCTGCGATTTCACTGGCCTGGGGATCGAGTCCGCCGATCACTTTCGGAATATCGTGGCGAGCCACCTGGGTGTTACCAGGATCCTCGCGCTCGGGCGAGAACGCGACCCAGATACCGTTGTCGGCGGCCGCGTCTTTGCGGGACGCTTTCAGGCCGGCCTTGTTTTCTTGTTCCAAGATTGGAACCAAAACTTCTTCGGTCGTGCCCGGGTACGTGGTGCTCTCGAGAATGACGATCTGGCCGGCGCGCAGATGGGGCGCCACGGCGTGGGCGGTGTTGGTGATGTAGCTGAGGTCGGGCTCATGATATTCGTTGAGCGGCGTGGGGACGCAGATGATGATGGCGTCCATGGCGGTGATCTGCGAATAGTCGGCCGTGGCTTTGAAGCCGTTCGATTTGGCCGCGGCGATTTCCGCGGGCGTAATGCGGAAAATGTAAGTGCCGCCGCTCGCCAATGTATCGATTTTCCGTTGATCGATATCGAAACCGGTGACGGGAAATTTCTGCTCGCTATAGAGCAAGGCCAGCGGCAAGCCGACGTAGCCGAGGCCGATGATTCCAACTCGTGCCTGGCGTCTGCCGATGCGGCTTTTCAGATCAGTAAAGAGGGAAGAAGCGGTGAGTTGAGTGTCCATATACGCGAGGTAATTCTAGCATTGCAGGTCGTGCCGAGTTGGGCGCGCAGCGGTTTTCTTAGTAACATGCGTCTTGATGCGATTCTTACGACTCCTTATTATTGTGCTCCTGATTTTTCTTGCACTGGCCAGCCAGGCGGCGCGCTTTTTAGTGGTGGACAAACCGGAAAAGTCTGATGCGATTGTGGTCCTGGCTGGGGAGACCAACCTTCGTCCTGCCCACGCTTTGGAACTGCTGCGCCAGGGGGTGGCGCCGCACGTGTTTTTGAATGTTCACGACGATCCGATTTACGATCAGCAACTGGCCGGGATAGCGCAGAAATACGTGAACGGTCTTGGGGAAGCAAACCGCGTCTCGGTGTGTCCGATCGTCAGCTTTTCTACTTTTGCCGAGGTTAACGACGTAAGCCGATGCCTACAGTCGGTGGGTGCGCATCGGGTGTTGATCGTGACCTCGGAATTTCACACCCGCCGCTCCTTGATGATCTTCCGTCATCGTTTGCCGCAGTATCAGTTCAGCGCGGCGGCGGCCCGCAATGCCACGCAATTCGGCGACGCCTGGTGGACGAAGCGCGAATGGGCGAAAACCACTCTTGATGAGTGGTTGAAGATTGTATGGTGGGAAGCGGTGGATCGCTGGCGGTAGTACCGCGATCGAGTGATGAGTGAGATGCTGGAGGGACGGGCGCCTCGCCCGTCCAGTCGGGCGGGGACGCTCGGCTCTCCACTGGCAACTTCTTTCGTTCTGCGATAGTTTGAAAGCTGTTCATCCTTCTGGAGGTTGCATGGCGCAAGTCACGATTACGGTGCGCAACAACGGTCCTTTGCGCATAGACGATCCCAACGGCGTTGTCGAAATGGTGGACGCCGAGGGCAACAAATACGACCTGACGGGGAAGACCGCGTTTTCCCTCTGCCGCTGCGGCGCTTCCGCCAACCGGCCTTTCTGCGACGGCAGTCACAAGATTGCCTTCCAGGCACCCGATACGGGGATCAAGATCGGGTAGTTGGTTCGGCGGAGCCACGTCTTTCCCGGGTTGTTTCAGAGATCAAACCAGCAGCCTTGAATCTGTTCCTAGTGTCTAACTGGAAACAGGGCGGCGAAATTCCGTGCCCGGGGCTTTCTTGTGATCTAGCATGGATAGTGGACGGTTGTCGGCCGAAGAATTCTTCTGCTAACTTTATGAGCTCCTCGGAAAAAACACAGCACGCCATTCGCCGTAGCACGCGGCTGCCGCTGGAAGTTCCGGTGCGTGTGACCAGCCTCGATCCCGCCCAGCCATTTTCCGAGCAAGGCAACACCACGCTGGTGAACGCGCACGGATGCGGGCTGATCGTTTCGCGCGTGCTCACGCACGGCATGCAGGTCCGGCTGGAAATCGTTTCGGCAAAACGGCACACCACAGCGCGGGTCTCGGAGGTGGTTCCGCTGGGCGGCGATCCCGAGACCTGGCTGGTGGGGCTGGAACTCGACGTTCCCGGCAACTTCTGGGGAATCGAGTATGCCCCTTCAGATTGGAAGGTCGAGGAGAACCTGTCGTCTGCCGCAGAACGTGCCGCGGAAGAGGAGCGGCAGTCAGATCAAGAGCGGAGCGCGGCGACCAAGCCGGCTCATTTGTCGCGCTGGCGCCTGACCGACATCAGCGCGGGCGCCTGCTACCTGGAGACGGCCTCGCCCTTTCCTGCCGCAACTCCGGTGCTGCTGAGTATTCGGGCGATGAACACGGAGTGTCTGCTCGATGGAGTGGTGCGGGTGTCGCACCCGCAAACGGGAATGGGAGTCGAATTCACGGGAACACCGGCTCATGATCGGCGAGCACGAGTGGAGGAGTTGATTGGCCGGCTGACCAGCGGTCGCGAGGTTCCCAGGATTTTCGTGGGGAGAAAAGAACACCACAAAGAGAGCCAGCACGCGACGCGGAATCCAGCACCCGAAGCGGCGCAAGATCAGGATGATGATTCACCCGACCCGCTTTTGGGGCTGGTTCGCGAGGGACCGTCGTTGACCGCGGAGCAGTTTCTGAACGATTTGCGAGCGCAGCGTCTCGGCAAGCGCCGTGATCCG
>CAVZDM010000067.1:0-7554 GCA_963773955.1 uncultured Acidobacteriaceae bacterium
TGCGATTAGTGGCCTGTTCCCGGATGACGGCTTTAGCCGCTGAGGGTCGTTCACAGATACCGTCCGGAATGAACGCCCACCTCGCGCTTTCCCCCACCCTGGTTTAAAATAGAGCTTCCCATATGGCCGAAATCCAGCGTAGAAAAACCGTTACCGCCACCATAGCCGGTGTCCGCGTGGGCAGCAATGCACCAGTTATGGTGCAGTCCATGACCAACACCGACACCGCGGACATCCCCGGCACCATCAAGCAGGTAGCCGCCCTGGCCCGCGCCGGCAGCGAGGTAGTCCGAGTCACCGTCAACAACGACGATGCCGCCAAGGCTATCCCACACATCGTCGAGGGGCTAGCGAAGCAAGGCCTGCGCACGCCCATCGTCGGCGACTTCCATTACAACGGACACCTCCTGCTCACCAAATACCCCGCCTGCGCCGAAGGCCTGGCCAAGTACCGCATCAATCCCGGCAACTCCAGCATCGGCCGCAAGGGTGACGACAATTTCCGCACCATGATCGAAGTCGCCGTGAAGTATCAGAAGCCGGTCCGCATAGGCGTGAACTGGGGATCGTTAGATCAGGCTTTGCTGACCAAAATGATGGACGAGAACTCGCTTCTGCCGGAGCCAAAAGACGCCCGCGAAGTGACCATGGAAGCAATCGTAGTAAGTGCGCTCACCTCAGCGAAGCTGGCCGAGCAGCACGGACTGCGCCCCGACCAGATCGTCCTCAGCGCAAAAGTCAGCGGCGTGCAGGATCTGATCGACGTCTATCGCATCCTGGCCGCGCGCTGCGAGTACCCGCTGCATCTCGGACTCACCGAGGCCGGCATGGGCGCCAAAGGCATCGTGGCGTCGAGCGCTGCGATGGCCGTGCTGCTCCAGGAAGGCATCGGAGACACCATCCGCGTCTCGCTCACTCCCGCTCCCGGAGGCGATCGCACCGAAGAAGTTCGCGTGGCGCAGCAAATCCTGCAGTCGCTGGGCATTCGCAGCTTCACCCCGCAAGTCACCGCCTGCCCCGGCTGCGGCCGCACCACCAGCACCTTCTTCCAGGAAATGGCCGAGCAGATCCAAACCTACCTGCGCGATCAGATGCCAGTCTGGAAACAGACCCACACCGGCGTCGAAGAAATGAAAGTCGCCGTGATGGGATGCGTGGTCAACGGCCCCGGAGAATCAAAACACGCGAGCCTGGGAATTTCTCTGCCTGGCACAGCCGAAGAACCGAAAGCCCCCGTCTACGTGGACGGCCGCCTCTTCACCACCCTGAAAGGTGACAAGATCGTAGCCGAGTTCATCAAGATTCTCGACGACTACGTAGACTCCCACTACGCCGCAAGGGAAAAAGACAAAGAAGAAGTTGGAGCGCGCAGCTGAGTCTGGTCGAGTAGCTCGCTTCCTCAACCACCCAGATTTGTCATTCTAAGATTTGTAAACCTTATCTGAGATTTGTCATCCTGAGCGGAGAGAAGGGCTGGCGGGTGGCCCACTCCTTATGATCCCGCTGGCACTGCTAACGCAGGGGTGCCCCATCCTTCGCGTACTTTGCGAAGGGTGGGTGGCAGACTGATCGCACCATGGGCCAGTGCGCCACGGAAGGCTCTGCAACTCACGGAAACATTGGGGTGGGAGACGGGAATTGAACCCGCAACCGTCGGAGCCACAGTCCGATGCTCTACCAGTTGAGCTACTCCCACCGCACACTTCGATGATACAGATTTCGATTGTACAGATAACGATAACGATTATAGCAAGTGCCACTGCGTCCCGCGCTCCCTGTGAATCCTGGGTAGTGGCTGAGTTTGATTGTCCCTACAAATGAATTGTCATCCTGAGCGGAGCGAAGGACCTGCTTCTTGCCGGCTGCAGTACGCTGTTTGCTTCTACACCGACCCACAACCGAATCCTGATATTATCGCTGGTCTCAATCGCTGGTCGCAACGGAGCAACTCATGCGCAGGCTGATTTTCTCTCTCTGTCTTCTGGTGTTCTCAACCACCCTCGTCGCCGCCCAGCAGTACGATCTCGTGCTCGAAGGCGGACGCGTCATGGATCCCGAAACCGGCCTGGACGCCGTGCGCAACGTCGGCATCCGCGACGGAAAGATTGTCCGCATCTCCTCCGAAGCGCTCCCCGGACGCCGCGTCGTTCATGCCAGCGGACTGGTAGTCGCTCCCGGCTTCATCGATCTGCACCAGCACGGCCAGGACCTCGCCAGCCAACGCGTCAAGGCGCTCGACGGTGTCACCTCCGCGCTCGAACTGGAAATCGGCGTGCCCGATGTCACCCAGTTCCTGAAAACCAAAGAAGGCCACTCGCTGATTCACTACGGAACCTCCGCCAGCCACGCCGCCGCGCGAGCTCTGGTATTCGGAGCGCCGCTACCGTCCGGAGAAATCCTCCCCAAGAGCGGCCAGGCGACCGACCAGCCCGCCAGCCTCGAGCAGATCGAGTCGATCCGCCAACGTCTGCGCGCAGAATTGGACGCCGGCGGCTTAGCCGTAGGCATGGGCATCGAGTACACCCCCGGAGCCACCCGACTGGAAGTGATCGACATGTTCCGTCTTGCCGCCGAGCGGAGAGTGCCGGTCTACACTCACGCCCGCAGCTCCGGCCGCTTCGAGCCCGGCCCCACCGTTCAGCAGATCAGCGAAGTAATCGGAGCCGCTGCCGTCTCCGGCGCTTCGCTGCACATCGTGCACATCAACAGCACTTGCCTGCGCGACGTTATGGATTGTCTCTCCCTGGTAGAAGGCGCCCGCGCCCGCGGCCTCGATGTAACCACTGAGGCCTATCCCTACATCGCCGGCATGACCACCATCAACTCAGCGCTCTTCAACCCCGGCTGGCAGGAAAAACTCGGCATCAGCTACCCGCAGCTCGTGCTCCCCGAGACTGGCGAGCACCTAACCAAGGAGCGCTTCGACGAGTTGCACAACTCCAGCGCAGCGCGCCTGGTGATAATTTTCAACAATAAGCAGGAAGTAGTAGACAAAGTAATTCCCCATCCCCTGGTGATGATCGCCAGCGATGGCGAGCAAGGCCATCCCCGCAACGCCGGAACCTACTCGCGGGTGCTGGCCCAATACGTCCGCGAAAAAGGAACGATCACGCTGATGGACGCGCTGCGCAAGATGAGTCTCATGCCCGCCGAAATGCTGGAGCGTTCGACTCCCGACGCGCGTCGAAAAGGCAGATTGCAGGAGGGCGCCGACGCCGACATCGTGGTGTTCGATCCCGCGACCATCACCGACCGATCCACCTTCGAGAAGCCGATGGAGCCGAGCATAGGAGTGCGTTACTTAGTCGTAGGAGGAACCGTGGTCGTCGACGAGGGCAAGATCGTGCCGGATGTCTTCCCCGGCCGCGCCCTGCTGGGGCCAGGAAAGCAATCAGCATCCCATGACTAGAACTGGTCTCATAAATCGGTATGGGTAGGGCACGGCTTCAGAGGCTGCGGAAAAACTCGGGTAGAGACGGGCTTGCCCCGTCTGGGATCACCGGAGAACTCTGGTTCGGGGAGGTTCTGGGTAGGGCACGGCTTCAGCCGTGCCGTTCAGACACGATAAAAACGTGGGCTTTAGCCCCTGAGGGCCCGACGTCGCGAGGACAGCGAACGCAGCATGTCGTTTCACCGCATTGCTGTGACAGTCAGGCACAAGCCGGCGGCAATACCTGCAACGCTTGCGGGAATGCTGGAGCGAAACACCGATACACCAACGGCTATCAGAGCGATTCCGAACCAGAATCTCCACTGTGAAACGACCTTTGGTAGACCGTCAGCTCGCGCATAATGCAGACCCTCAGGATAGTCAGCCGGGGTAATGTTCTGCTGCCGGGCTCGAATCTCCTGCTCCCACTGTTGCCGTGACTTTTCGCGTTTGTTGCCCATCGCATTGAACTAAATGCGAGCTACTGTCGTCCCACGCCCATGTACTGGAATCCCATAGCGCGCAGACGCGACGAGTCGAGCAGATTCTTGGTATCGATGATGATCGGCCGTTTCACCAGATGCCGGATCCTCGCGAAATCCAGCGTCCGGAACTCAGGCCAGCCGGTGGCTACGACCAGGGCATCCACGCCCTCAGCCACTCCGTAAGCTGATTCGCAGTACTTCACCATGCCATTCAATTGCAGCCGCGCATCGGGCATCGCCACCGGATCGTAAGTCCGCACCCGCGCTCCCCCGGCCAGCAAGCTCTGCGCCAGTTGCACCGAGGCGGATCCGGCAACCGAATTGGTGTTCGGCTTGAACGACAGTCCCAGAATGCCGACGTCTTTGTTCTGCACGGTATCGATCGCAGCCGACACTTTCTGCAGGAGCCGGTTCGCCAGGTCCAGATTCACCTCGCGAGCGGCATTCAGCACTTTCAGGTCGACGCGGTTTTCTCGCGCCAGCCCGGTCAGCGATTCCATGTCGCTCTCGGCGAAAATTCCCCCCATGCCGGCGCCCGGCTGCAGGCAGCGCGGAGCAATTTTCTTGTCCAGCCCCAGCGCCAGCGCCAGGCCAACCGCATCGGCGTTCACGTGTTCGCACAGGCTCGCGATTTCGTTGATGAACGAAATCTTGGTGGCCACAAACGCCGTGGTCGCTTCGCGCGTCAATTCCGCAGTTTCGTAATTCGTGACCAGCACCGGAACTCCGCGCATCACCAGCGGATGAAAAATCTGTTTCAATGAAGAAACCGCTTCGCTCGAAGGCGTTCCCAGAATAATCCGGTCGGGCCAGTTGAAGTCTTCCACCGCGCATCCGTTGGTGAAGAACATCGGCTGGCACACCAGCAGGCTCTTCAGCCCTTTGTCCTTCAGCCTTTTTTCAATCTTTGTCGTTGAACCCACTCGCACCGGCGTGACGATCGACAGCACCTGGAAGCGCCCCGCCGCGCCAGCCAGCCGGAGTACGACTTCTTCCAGCCCCTGCGCGGAATCTTCCGCGAGAAAAATTACCTGTGCCCGGCGAGCCAACTCTTCCGGATCCACGGAGTAAACCAGGCGTCCCGAGCGCACGTTGCGCCGAATCACTTCCTGAAGATTTTTTTCGAAGAAAGGTATATTGCCCTTGGCAACGTCGAGGATGCGCGTATTGTCAGCGTAGCAGCAACAAACCGGCGTGCCGAAGTCTGCGAGACAGGCGGAGATCACTGTGGCGAGGTAGCCGGATCCATAAACCCCAATTTGCATATTTTCTCTTCCAAACAAACCCGCAGCCTGGGATCCGGCGCTTGGTTTCGAGCCCGTTGAATCTATAGTAATCAAGCCAATGGACTTGGCAACGGGCGGAAAGTACATGTCCCGCCGGACCGCGAAACTGCCCGCTAGTTCCGGGTTTTGAGGGGTTTTTGCAGACTTTGTTTCCGCAGCTTTTTGAGCTATGACTTGGAGGACAATTGGCCGTGTCCCAGCGGCAGGGGTGCCACGTCCTGCCAGAAATCGCCATTTTCGCGGACGAACATCAGCTTGTCCACACGAACCTGGCGCGTCCCCGAAAACTTCGCCCAGCGCTCCCGCGCAATGAGGTACGCCGCACGCGCTTGCTCATCCCGCTCCGTTTTCAAAATCGTGAGATGCGGGATATAGGGCCAGCTTTCTTCGCAGCATAGCCGCCCATTGAGCTGATCATGCAGTTCACGCATCCGATAAGCCGCCCGCTTCACCTGGATAAACAATGTCGGAGTAGTAGGCAGGAATGTTTCCACATCTCCCAGTTCGACGTCGAACGGGAGCACGCGGCCACAAGCCTCTTCCAGAAATTCCACCGCAGCCGCTTCGGTCATAGTCAACTCCCGCGGCGGGAGAATTGTGAGATGGGCGGGCATATGCGGCAAAGTCGGGTGGAGTTCCCGGCGCAACTGTTCCACAAACTCGCCAATCGGATTGCGTACGTAGCTGACCAACGCGTAGCGTGAACTGAGCATGACTTTCGAAGCTGAAATTATAGCCTGAGCGCGACAGCCAGGGGCAGTCCGGCTTTCAGGAGCGTCACGGAGGTCACTGGCATGGCGTCATTCATTTTCGAATTGGGCGCGTCTTTGCCCAGTCTGGTGTGCCGCACTGAGGCCGATGGCAAGGACCAGCGACCAACGTCCTCTCGACGTCGCTGACCGAGGCGCGTATCCCGGTGGTGCGCTCGGTGATCCAGCAGGACGTCTTTAAGACACTGCGCAAACCCATTTCGGTCCAATTAAGGAACACATTTCCAAATTGGGTCACAGAGTGGTCTGCCATCCGATTGGCGAGACCGGGTGATCACTTTTGCTCAGAAGAATGACGATGCCATTGTTAGACTCGGATCCCGAGGAACGAGGAACAAAGAAAAAAGGGACATATCATGTCAAGGACCACTCGAGTTTTTCTGTTCTCGGTTCTATGTTTTTTCGTCTTCGTCGCCTTCGCTTCAGGCCAGGCTCGCCCGCCAGCCGCCGATAAGAACGCTCCATCAGCCAACCCTCAATCCACGAACCCACCCGTGGCCAGTGCACTTTCATCCGAAGGCTCCCAGTACCTGGGAGCGGAAACCTGCAAGACCTGTCACGAGGAAATTTACAACGCCTGGGAGAAGACGCCTCACTGGAAGACCACACTTAATAAGGAGGGTGGGCCCTCCAAGCAAGGTTGCGAGGGTTGCCATGGTCCGGGTGCGGCCCACGTGGCCGGCGGCGGCGACAAAACCAAGATATTCGTGTTCGAGGGGAAATCACGGCAGGAGACGAGCACTCGTTGTCTAAGCTGCCATGGCGAAGCTCATGAACAATCCCATTTCGCCGAATCCGCCCACTCCAGCAGCGATGTCGGATGTCTCGACTGCCACGATCCCCATCACGCTAAGGACAAACAACACCTGCTGGTCCAGAACCAGCCCCAGTTGTGCTACACATGCCACACCTCGGCCAAGGCAGATTTTGCCAAGCCCTATCACCACCGGGTCAACGAGGTCTGGTGCAATGCACTGACTGCCACAACCCGCATGGGACCGGAACGATCCTTCAGCTGAGGGCCCTGCCCAGCGGCGATTTCGTCTGCTACAAGTGCCACGTCGATAAGCAAGGACCCTTCGTCTACGAGCATGTGCCGGTGAAGACCGAAGGCTGCAGCGCTTGCCACACACCTCATGGTTCCACCAATCCCCGGCTCCTCAAAGTGATGCCCGTCAACATGGTTGGTAAGACACGATTCCCGCTGACCGAAGCCGCGTACCGGTTTCGGTCAGCTTTTTTATGTCTGGCCTGACCGGCATCCTGATACGACGCGCAGGAAGTGAGCTTTTTTGAACAGATTTCGACATCTCCGAAATGCGAAGGTTTCTTCCGGAACCACTTGCGGGACGGAGTCTGCACCATATTTCGTCCCAATCATTGGCCCTCGATCCACGCAACCCGCGTCAGCACAGCGTTACCGAGCAAGCGAGGGATAACGGGCCAGAGGAGTCACCATGCATAATCGTTTCATTCGTACGCTGTTGTTCGTGCTCGTCGTGCTGTCGATGTCGGCAGCATCGTTTGCTCAAATCGGTGTGGCCATTGGCATCGGCCCGCCCGCGCTGAGCAATCAGTTACGC
>CAVZDM010000068.1:0-4442 GCA_963773955.1 uncultured Acidobacteriaceae bacterium
CTGCAAGTGCCGCTGCGCAATCGAACGCAGAACAATCGCTGCACCTGGCGGGAGCCGCCGCCGCTCTTCGCCAGCGATTGGGCGCGCCGCTCACGCCGACCGAGCAACCACGGCTGGAGAAGGCCTTGGAATTCGCACGCCGAACGCTGGGCAATGCTGCGGGTCTGACGGCGTGGATGGAAGGCTGGGCGATGCCGGTCGAGCAAGCGGTCCGCGAGGCGCTTGACGGCGACGCGCAACCAGGTCTTCGGACTCGAGACTCTGCTTAACTCAATTTGCGGTGTTGGGATCGATCAGGCGCCGCACCGCCGAGATGCGATTCGCCGGAAAACCTCCGCGGCGTGCGTGTTCGCGAACGGTTTCTTCGTCCGGCGCCAGGTACACACAATAGAACTTATCGCCGGCGACGTAGCTGTGGAGCCACTTGATTTCCGGTCCCATCTCCTTCAGCACGCCTACCGATTTTCTGGCGATTGCCTGCAGTTCCGCATCCGATAAACTACTTGCGCCCGGGATCTCACGCTCGATCACAAATTGGGGCATGGCCACCTCATCGAACGGTCATGGTAGCAGAAGTTGCTTGGTGAGCGCACCTGTGGTGCCATGATGGTGAGGCACGCAGATGCTCGCACCACACTGAATATTTGCGGTGAGGTTGTAACCGATGAGATGACTGCGCAAGATCGCTCGGCTTGCTCTCCAGGTAAACGGAGCGCAAACGCAGCGCAATGAGGGTTAAGCCATTGAAAGAAATGGCTCCTCAGGTAGGACTCGAACCTACAACCCTCCGGTTAACAGCCGGATGCTCTGCCATTGAGCTACTGAGGAGTGGGAGCACGCTTGTATGCGTGCTTGATTTGCCAACAAAATCATATCAGAGGCTGCCGTCGATTGGAACCCCGAGCGTGGGCATTTCGCGCGTTCCCGAGAGGCCGATACTATTCTTCTGCATCTTGCGCTCATGGATCACTTTGGGTCATTGCGGTTGCCGCGAGGGCGCGTTCGTCAGGCTGCTTTTCTGCTAACCTAATTCTCGGCGTCTCGTCCACAACAAGAGTGAGGTGTTCATGCTGGGAGGTTCTCGTTTGCTGACTGTTTCTCTGATTCTTCTCGTCGGTGCGGTTGGCCTGGTTTGCGCAGAGGATTCGCGGGCTGGGGATTCCACCGCTCCTTCTGGTCCTCCTTCCGGGCCTTCTTCCGGTCCTCCGAAAGCCAAAGTTGCCCCGGTCGAGGACACCGTCCAGGGTCACAAAATCGTCGATCGCTACCGCTACCTGGAAAACCCGAATGATCCCGATACCCAGCTTTACGTCGAGCGCGAACTCAGCTACACGCGCTCCATCCTTGACCCGCTGCCCGGACGCGACAAGATCAATGCGCGCCTCTCGCAATTGCTTGAGATTGGCAATATTGGAGCTCCGCAGATGGGGGGCAAGTATTACTTCCATACCCGCCGCGAGGGCAATGAGAATCAGCCCATCCTATATGTGCGCGAGGGATTAAATGACCGGGACCGCGTGCTCGTCGACGTGAACAAAATGTCCGCCGATGGCACCGTCGCGCTCGACTGGTGGTATGCGTCGGAAGACGGCAAGTACATCGCTTACGGGACGTCCGCCAGCGGATCGGAAGAGAGCACGCTCCGCATCGTCGAGAGCGCCACCGGTAAGCTGTTGCCGGATGTCATCGAGCGCACGCGCTTCGCCAGCGTGGCCTGGATGAAGGACAGCTCCGCTTTCTACTACACACGCCATCCCAAGAAAGGCGAGGTTCCCGACGGAGAAGAGGTCTACCACGTCAAGGTTTTCTTCCACCAGCTCGGAGGCGATCCCGCCAAGGATCCGCTCATCTTCGGCGAAGGCCGCAATCCACAGGATGTCCCCGGCGTCAGTCTCTCCGAAGACGACCGCTGGCTGCTGATTAATGTTGGCGAAGGCTGGACGAAGACGGAGATGTATCTGAAAGACCTCCAGTCGAAGAATCCGCCTCTCGAGATCACGACCGGCAAGAATTTCCTTTACGACGCCGATTTTTTTGAGGGCAAACTCTACATCACCAGCAACGAAGATGCGCCACATTATCGCGTCTTTGTCGCCGACGCGGCCAATCCCAAGCGCGAAAACTGGAAAGAGCTCATTCCGCAATCGGACGCGGTGTTGCAGGGAGTGAGCGTGACCGGAGGCAAGCTGCTGGCGCAGTATGAGCACAACGCGACTTCTGAATTAAAGTTGTTCGGGCTAGACGGCAAGAAGCTCGCCGACATTTCGTTGCCGGCCATCGGCAGTGTTTTCAGCGCCTCCGGGAAGTACGACCGCAACGAAATCTTTTTCGGATTCCAATCCTTCACCGTGCCGCCGTCGATCTATCGGGTGGACCTGAGCGACGTGAAGAGCGCGCTCTGGGCCAAAGTCGATGCGCCATCCATCGATCCTTCCGCTTATGACGTCCAGCAGGTGTGGTACAGCTCGAAGGATGGCACGAAAGTTCCGATGTTTGTCGTCGGCAAAAAGGGGATCGAGAAGAACGGCAAAAACCCAACCTTGCTGACCGGCTACGGCGGTTTCAACGTATCGCTGACGCCAGCCTTCAGCCGCAGTATGTATCTCTGGATGGAGCACGGCGGAATTTACGCGGTCGCCAATCTGCGGGGCGGCGCGGAGTTCGGCGAAGACTGGCATCGCGCCGGCATGCTCGAGAAGAAACAGAATGTTTTCGATGACTTCATTGCCGCCGGCGAATACCTGATCGCTCAGAAATATACGGACAAAGATCACCTGGCCATTCAAGGCGGCTCGAACGGCGGCCTCTTGATGGGTGCGATGATTACTCAGCGTCCCGATCTTTTCCGCGCGGTAGTATGCCAGGTGCCGCTGCTGGATATGCTGCGCTATCAGAACTTCCAGATCGCGAAACTCTGGATTCCAGAATACGGCTCAGCCGACGATGCCAAGCAGTTCGAGTGGCTCTACGCTTACTCGCCCTATCATCACGTGAAGGCGGGGCAGGAGTATCCCGCCATTCTCTTTATGACGGGCGATACGGATACGCGCGTCGATCCGATGCACGCCAAAAAGATGGCCGCGCTCATGCAGGCCGAAGCCAAGAACGGCGCCAGTCAGCAAAGGCCAATCCTGTTGCGCATCGACATCAAGGCCGGACACGGCCAGGGGAAGCCGGTCGCCAAGCAGATTGAGGAGAGCACGGATATGTATTCGTTCCTGTTCTGGCAGCTGGGCGTGAAGCCGTAATCGACAACACGAAGGCGCGTGCACCCACGCATCAGAGGTGATGTAACGAAACGGATGTCCAGACGCGAGCTGATTGCCAGCCTCTGTGGAGTGCTGGGAGTTGGTTTAATGGGAACGAAGGCGTGGGCGGGTGTCTGTTGGGGTTGCCGGAAGGCCGCAGTAGATATTCCGGTATCCCTTGCGGTAGGCACGGTTAGAACGCCGGAGTTCCTCGTCAAGCGTCAGCCTTATCTAATCATGATCCGAGCAGAGAGGCGCCTCCCCTTTGACGACCTGAACTGTATGCTGGGCTTACAGTCGGCGATGCCCGACCCCAACTGCAACAAAGAGCCTCTGCTCCAGGCGGACTGGGTCGTCTGGGATGAGGGGCAAGTCGTAGACCACGGTTCGGTTCATCGCAGAGACGGACGAGGGGGTTGGGCAGACGCATCGATAGATAGATTCCTCGGACATTTTGTTGGCGAACGCAACAAGAAGTACGTGTTGGAAGTGAAATTCACCAGAGACGGCAGTGCGCTAAATGTGACCAATCCTCACCTCATCGTAATGATGACCAAGCCCACTGACTTCTGAGCAAGGGGTAGACGAACCCCGCTCGTCTGTTTCGGGCCTGTGCTGCGTACGCGTCTCTGTGGTTAAATGATCTCGGTGGCCACTGACTCTAAGATCCGCGTGCTTGTAGCGAAACCCGGCCTCGACGGCCACGACCGCGGCGCCAAGGTGATCGCGCGCGCCCTCCGCGACGCTGGCATGGAAGTTATCTACACCGGTCTTCGCCAGACGCCGGAGATGGTCGTCAGCGCCTCGCTCCAGGAAGACGTCCAAGTCATCGGACTCTCGATTCTCTCGGGTGCGCACAACGCCATCGTTCCGCGCGTCATGGACCTGCTCAAGCAAAACAAGATGGACGACGTGCTGGTACTGGTCGGCGGCATTATTCCCGATCAGGATATCGAAGGCCTCAAGAAAATCGGCGTGGCCGGCATCTTCCAGCCCGGCACTCCCATGGACGACATCGTGAAGTTCATCCGCGAGCACGTGAAGCCGCACGGCGTTCCGGCGGTTTAGTTTTGCGTAGGGACAGCCGCCCCCGGCTGTCCTGGCGAGCGTAGCTCGCAGGTTTTTGTTCGGTTCATCCATGCAGCCGAGGATCAACAGCGGGGCTTCGCCCCGCGGACAGCCGAGGGCGGCTGT
>CAVZDM010000069.1:0-7369 GCA_963773955.1 uncultured Acidobacteriaceae bacterium
TCATGGCAAAGCCCACGAGGTAGTTCCACTTCAGCGGTTCACGAAGATAGAGGACCGAGAAGATCGAAAACACGGTTAAGGTGATGACCTCCTGGATGGTTTTCAACTGCGCCGTCGTGGACTCGTAGGAGCCGATGCGGTTGGCGGGCACCTGAAAACAGTATTCGGCGAAAGCAATGAGCCAACTGATGACGATGACTTTCAACAGGGGGGCCGGACGAAACTTCAGATGGCCAAACCACCCAAAGGTCATGAAGAGGTTGGGGGGGGTCAGGGGCAGAATCGGGGTCATGGGGAAAAATGTTGCCGGATCCGGGGCTTCGGTTGCACGCTTCGAGCCGGTGAAGCGCCGGGCATCCAATTCTGTGGTGGCCGGGCGGGGGTGCCCGGCTCTCCACTATCAGCGCTGGGTTTCTGCGATCGAGTAGCGAATGGCTTGCACCACTACATCCATCTGACTGGGCGTGCCTACGGTGATTCGGACGCAGCCTTCGCAGCCTGGGTTTGACGATGAATCGCGGACCAGGATGCCGTGCCGCTGCATCGACTCCACGAACACTTTCGCGGTGGTGCCTACTTGCACTAGAACGAAATTCGCCTGACTTGGCCAGAAGCACAGGCCCAGCTCGGCGAACAACTCCTCCAGTTGTTCGCGGCCTTGTTTCACCTGCGCTACGTGATTGCGTACGAATGCCTGGTCGCCTAGCGCTTCTTCGAGGCAAGCCATCACAACGGAATTTACATTGAAGGGCGCGCTGTGCCTCCTTATATAGCCGATCTGCTCGGCAGTGCCAGTCAAGACACCCAGGCGCAGGCCGGCTAGTCCGTAGGCTTTGGACAACGTGCGCGCGACGAACAGGTTGGGATGGCTCGGCAAGTCCGGGAGCAGGGTGTCGCCGCAGAACTCGAAGTAGGCCTCGTCAATCAACACCGCCGCATCGGGCGCCGCTTCTGCAATTTTCAGCAAGTCCGCGCGCGATGCTGCCAGGCCGGTGGGGTTGTTGGGATTCGCGATCGTGATTGCCCGAGTGCGCGGCGAAATTCGCGTCAGTAAATCGGCGGTAGGAAGCGCCAGGTCTTCGCCCGACGGCACGCTCACCAACTTTGCTCCGAGCGCTTCGCCCAGCATGGGATACATCCCGAAGGTGGGATCGGCAAACAGAAGTTCATCACCGGGGGCGAGGTAGGTTGCAAAGAGCAGCGATAGCGCCTCATCTGCTCCATTGGTGAGTAAGACCTGTTCGGGCCGAATGCCCAGGAAATTCGCGACCATCCGCTCACCGACTTCGCGCTCTGGATACAGCGACACGTCGGCCGCCGTTAGCGAGCGCAGGCGCGACAGGACGCGCGGCGAGCATCCGGCCATGCTCTCGTTGAGATCGAGACTCAGCCCGGCGCGGCTCACGATGGGCGAGTGGTAAGGGCTCATCCCGGCAATCGAATCTCGCGGCTTCAGCATGACATGTACCTGAACATGAGGATGAGTTTACGACAGTCATTGTCCACGCTGCCTCAGATACTTTACCGCGACAAAGATCGCGGTGCAGATGGCGAAATCCACGACGAGGCCCCAGTCTTCCCGGAAAAGCGTGTGGCGCGCCACGGCAGGCAGATGGGGCATGAGGAGGAAGTAGATCGCGTTGCCTGACAGCACGGCCACGAGCGCATCGAGAAAATTCTTCATCGTTGTACTCACCGCGCACTCACGCCGGAGCTCAGGTGAATATCCGATTTCCAGCCGCTGCGCCTGAAGGCGTTTTCATAATGTAGCGCTGGCGGCATCGCTAAAGCGATGCCCTGATACGAACCCTGCTGCTAACATCCTTTGAGATGCTGGACCCGTCCACTTCAGTGCAGTATGTGAAAGGCATCGGCCCGCGACTGGCGGAGGTGCTTGCCGCGAAAGGCATTCGGACTGTCGACGACCTGCTGCACTACCTGCCCTTCCGCTACGAAGACCGGCTGAATCCCCGTTCGGTGGCCGAACTGCGCGCCGGGGAGATGGCGACGGTGATTGCCGAAGTGCGCAACTCGGGACTGTTTCGCACGCGGCGGATGCCTATTTTCCAGCTCACGGTCGGTCAGGGCCGCAACCGTCTGAAGTGTATATGGTTTAACGCCACGTATCTTCAGGATCGCTTCCAGCCGGGACAGATGCTGGCACTCTACGGCAAGGTGGAAGAGGGCCGCGACGGCGAATTGCAGATTGTGCAGCCGCAATTTGAGATTCTTGGCGACATTAATGAAGAGGGCGGCGCGGACGGGGCTGAAAAGAAAGCAGCCGCCTCGCTCGAAATCGGGCGGATTGTTCCTATTTACGAATCGACCGGGCAGGGCAAACTTACGCCGCGCTGGTTCCGGCGCATTATTCGCGGGGCGCTGGAGAACCTGAACCCCGATATTCCCGATCCAATTCCGGCGGCGGTGCGTGGGCATTTGAGCCTGGCGTTTCCGCGGGAAGCGTTGTTTAAGGTTCACTGGCCGGATGCCGGCGAGAGCTTTGCCGATTTGCAATCGTCGCGCACGGCGGCGCATATCCGGCTGATTTTCGATGAATTATTTTTCATCGAGTTGGGGTTGGAACTTAAGCGCCGCGAGCAGAAGGCGCAAACTGGAGTCGCTTTTCAGCTGAACGATGGGGTTCGCGCGGCGATTAAGAAAATACTGCCGTTTCATCCAACGGCGGCCCAGAAGCGGGTGCTGAAAGAAATTGCCACCGACATGCAGACACCTTGCCCGATGCGGCGTTTGCTGCAGGGCGATGTGGGATCGGGCAAGACTATCGTGGCTTTCCAGGCCGCGATCATCGCCATCGAAAACGGCTATCAGGTGGCGTTGATGGCTCCGACGGAAATTCTGGCGCAGCAGCATTATTTTCCGCACGGCAGATTCTGGAACGTGCCGGATACCGCATCGTGCTGCTGACGGGCTCGCTGGAAGAGGATCGCAAACGCGACGTGCGGCGGCACATTGCGCAGGGGAATGCGCAACTCGTCATCGGGACGCATGCGCTGATTCAGGCTCGCGTTGAGTTTGAAAAGCTTGGCCTGGTTGTGGTGGACGAGCAACATCGGTTTGGGGTGATGCAGCGGCTGAAGCTGATGAAGAAATCGGATGATGGCCGCGGGGCGGGCGAGTCGCCCGCCCCCACACGAGCATCCGACGCGGAGCCGGATGTGCTGGTTATGACGGCTACTCCTATTCCTCGTACGCTGGCGCTTACTCTTTACGGCGATCTGGACGTTTCGGTTCTGGACGAACTTCCTCCGGGACGCACGCCGGTGGTCACTCGCTCTGTGGCGGACGAGCGCGCGCCTGAGGTTTGGGACTTTGTGCGCAAGCAGATTGGCGCTGGACATCAGGCGTACATCGTTTATCCGGTGATTGAGGAGACCCCGGAGAAGACAGAAAATCGGGAAGTGAAGGCTGCCGAGCAGATGCACCGGCAGTTGCGGGAGAAGATTTTTCCCAACCTCCATGTTGGGCTGTTGCATGGGCGGCTCGATGCCGACGAAAAAGAACGTGTGATGCGCGACTTTCAAGCAGGCAAGATCGAGATTCTGGTCGCTACTACGGTGATCGAGGTTGGCGTCGACGTTCCTAACGCTACCGTTATGGTGATCGAGCACGCCGACCGCTTTGGGTTGGCGCAACTCCACCAGTTGCGGGGACGCATTGGACGGGGCGCGGCGAAATCTTATTGCGTGCTGATGCGCGGGGGAAAGGTTTCTGAAGAAGGCGAGCGCCGGATTGACGCCATGGTCGGCTCGAACGACGGCTTCCAGATCGCGGAGCTTGATCTTGAACTGCGCGGGCCCGGCGAATTTTTCGGGACCAAGCAGGCGGGCGTTCCTAGCTTTCGCGTGGCTAACATCATCCGGGACCGGCAATTGCTGGAGGCGGCCAAGCGCGAGGCTGCGTTTGCGATCTCGGCGGCCAAACGCAGAAATATCGAAAGAAGAGATCGAGCGAGCGCTTCGGGAGATGCGGTCGCGCTGGGCGCTTAGTTATGGGCTGGTGGAGGTAGGGTAGCGGCCGCCGCGACTTGGCTGCGCCAGAGGGTTCCCCTCCGCCGAGTCGCTTGGATCTGCGCGCGCAGGCTCAGGGTCTATCTCTGCCAAGTTTAGTTCCGTTTTCCGAATCATTCGCGGCCACAGGGAATCCGGATCAGAATTGAAAACGGTTCCGGCATCCGCCCGAAAAATGAACCACGCGCCCAGTTCCACTTCCTTCTGCAGTTGATCCGCATTCCATCCGGCGTAGCCCAGATACACGTGAAAAGTGCTTGGGTCAGGCCGAGCCGAGATGGTTTGTTCGAAGAGGGCCTTCGTGGAAATCAGGTAAACTGCCCCGAAAATGTGCTGAGCTCCTTCGACTTTCGCCGGCGACTGGAGCAACGCAAACACCGCGGGAGTTTCGACCGGACCTCCGCGATAGACCTTATCGGAACGGTCTTTCGCCTCCTTGGGCTCCTTCAGCACTTGTGAAAGCGAGACTTCCGTGCGCCGGTTGAGAATCAGTCCGACCACACCCTCTTCATCGTATTGGACCAGGAGGATTACGGCCTCAGCGAAATTCGGATCGCCGAGGTCTCGGCTTGCGACCAGCAACTTTCCGGCGCCCAAATCCTTGGCATTCTTGGATTGGACAGGAAGAAAAACGGCGGACGGGATTTCACTTTCGGCGCGGAAGGCCGTCACCCCGTGCGATCGGCCTGGTTTATTTCACGGCTGGCCCATGTGCCAGAGCGACGCATTGGGGAGAGCGTATCGTGTGGCCGCGAATTGGGTGTCGGCACATCAAATTTGTTGATCGGAACGTTGAATCTTCTCACTGCAACGAAGGCAACCATCGTGACCAGAATTGTGAAAAAGCACAGTTTGCGCAGAGACATGCTGCTCTCCCCACTGCCCGCCTGGTTGCGAATGCCGTGACCGCGAGTGGAATTATAGTCCGTAGGCGGCGGGGAGGTGCGTTTCGGAAATTTCGGAAGACGAGATCGATGGGGCAATCGGGAGATGCGGGGTTGCTGGGCGATGAGTTAAGGGCTGGTGGAGGTGGGGTAGGATGCATCCCAGTAAGAATTAGATTCTTCGTCAATCATCGGCTGCGGAGTCAGTCCGGCCTCGATAGGTACTCGAAGAATATTCGGCTTAGCCAACACCACCATAGCGTACCGAAGACTCCGAACCAAAACAGTGGATGACCGAAACGCCAAACAATGCCCGTGAGGAGAATGCCAAAGGGTAGTTCGCTCAGGATTACCGGCATCCACTCAAGTCCGGTGATCGCGGTAGCAATGCATCCAGCAAAATGGAGGGGCGGCAAGATGAAAACCCAATGCGGTTTTAGCAGGACACTCACAAGGCGATTCATGTATTCAAGCCCAGTGTAACGCAACCAGAGAGAAGCGCCAGCATGACTGACGTAATCAGCGATTTCACGAGCTACATGGAATTGCGCGCCGGTATTTCTAAAATCATCGTTTTCGAATTACCATCCATGCGATGACTTCTCCCCTCGCACAGTGGCTGCGTGATCCGCTTTTTCTTTTGTGTCTGACTGTAGGGCTGCTTGCTTTTGTGGTGCAATCGGGCGAGTTGGGGACTTCCGACACGGCGCATCGGTTGCAAACCACGCATTGGCTGTGGACTTCGGAGCCGCGGTGTTCCCCAACGAGTATCCGGAGTTTGGCTTGCACGGACGGGGCGGGCGGCTTTATAGCTGGTATGGCATCGGGCAGTCGCTGCTCATGCTGCCCTCCGATCTGCTGGGGACTTGGATTGCGCACTGGTCCGTTTTCTCGGAGTATGAAGACGACCCTGCGGTGCGCAGCATTGTGGTCAGCTACATCACCAGCATTCTGGTTAACGTGCTCACGGCGCTGGTCGCCTTCCGGTTCTTGCGCCAGTTGCGTTTTGGCTTGAAAGAGTCGGTGGCGGGCGTGCTGGCGTTGATGTTCTGCACCACTCATCTTCACTACACGCAGAACATGATGGAGAACAACTACATCCTGTTGCTGACGCTGACGGGATTTTCATTTCAGTACGAGTGGCTGCGCACGGACAGCCGGCGCGCGCTTTTCTCGGGATCCGGCGCACTGCGGCTCAACTTGCTTACGCGTCTTACCACCGGGTTTCGTGTATTTACTGGAGGAGTCTTTCTGTTACTAGTGCTTTCGTTCGAGAAGATCTAAGTGGAGCGACGGGCGTCTCGCCCGTCCCGCAGTTTGGTGGCCGGGCGGGAACGACGCCCGGCGCTCAACCGTCAAACCCAGTGTTCTGGCGGCGTCTTCTCGACTACTGCAGAGTTGCTGCCCCGGTGTATGCATTTTTTATTCTGGCCGATCGTGTCTACCACTTTTACCGCTTCGGGTCCTTCACCAATACCTACATAACGTTATTCGCCCAGGAACAGCGCCGGATCGATCCTACGCTGCCAGCGAACTTTCCCTGGAGCACGCCCTTTCATACGGGCGTTTTCGGCGCGCTGTTCCAGCCGGAGAAGTCTGTCTTTCTTTTCGATCCGCTGCTGGTGCTGGCTATTCTCCTCCTGGTGTTGCTGTGGAAGCGGCTGACTCCGGTGGTGCGCGCCTATGGGGTGGCCTCGCTTCTGCTGTTGCTCGGCTATATCTGCTTTTATGCGCGCTACACCTTCTGGAGCGGCGACTTTGCCTGGGGCGACCGCTATGTTTCTACCTCGGTGGAACTGACGACACTGGTTGCCGTGCCGCTGCTCATGCGCTATCGGGAGGTTCTGGGCAAAATGGTCTGGCGGGCGGGATGGGCGCTGGTCGCGGTCAGCCTGGTGATTCAGTTGGCGTCCCTTGCCTTGTGGCTGCCGCTGGAAATTTACCAGATGGAGACGCTGCGGGCACCCGACGTTCGTCATCGCTCTGCGCTTCAAGAACATCGTCGCCTTTCGCTTTGGGCAGGATGGAGGCCTGGGGGTTGAACACGGATGGCCATGGGGTCGGGGGCCCTTGGGATTACGTTCACATCACGACTTGGAATTTTCTGCCGTTTCTGCTGCGCCGGGTGGGAGTAGCTCCGTGGTTGGGCGGTAGATACTACGCTCGCCGTCTGGGTTGCGGGGATTGCGGCGCTGGGGGCGGCCTTGGTGCGGTTGCGAAGGAGTTTGCGGGCTGCTTTGTGAGGTCGTCCAAGTAGCTCAGGGTGCCGTCCCTTGCGGGACTCGATCTGTTTCAATTCCGGATAGCCGGCACTCAGCTTCTTGTTTCGCCGCTTCGCGGCTGGGGGATGCTCCAGCATGATTCTGCTATGATCGCGGATGGGCCGGGAAAAACCGGCGGATTTCACCTTTTAAATGAGGAGTTTTTGTCATGGAAATGGCCGCTCTTCCTCTTGGC
>CAVZDM010000070.1:0-49288 GCA_963773955.1 uncultured Acidobacteriaceae bacterium
CGATGATGAACGCGGTCGATACCACGAATGGTTACGTGATGGACGACCAGCAGATTGAGGCTGTCCCGCTGCCCACTGGCAGTTTCACAGGGATCACCATTCTTTCCCCCGGAGTCAATGCCGAATTGTCCGGGGGCACCGGCGTAAACAGCGGTCTCGGCAACCAGCCGATCTGGGCCAATGGTCAGCGCGATACCAGCAACAGTTTCCTGCTCAACGGCGTCGATGCCAGCAACCTCTTCAACGGCAAGAGCACCAGCCAGGTCGCCTCGGCTCGCATCGTAAACAACACCGGAGTCGCCAATCCCAACAGCACCACCGCCGCACCAGTCCAGAGCACGGCCTCAGTCTATCTCGCGGTTGGCCAGGCTTTGCCAACACCTGCGCCAGAATCCGTTCAGGAATTGCGCGTTAATACTTCCATGTACGATGCGCAACAGGGGGCGACCAGCGGCGCTCACATCGACATGAGCACCACATCCGGTACGAATGCAATTCACGGCCAGCTTTATCTGCATCGGGGAACCGATGCGCTCAACGCCGCGCCGTTTTTCGACAAGGAAGACCCGAATATTCCCTCCTACGACAAGAATCCGGAAATGCATCGCTACATTGCTGGCGGAACGCTCGGTGCCCCTCTCATCAAGGACAAACTATTCGCTTTTGTCAGCTATCAGCACATTCACGATTCCGATCAGGATATCGGCCTCTCGCGTTTGATCGTTCCGCAGGGCCTCACCGACTCGAACCGCACGCCCCAGGGCTTGGCTACGCTTGCTAACACCTATTGGGGTACCAGCCTTACTGGGGTCGGCGACGTCAGCCCAATAGCGGTTGCGCTCTTTCAGTACAAATTACCCAACGGTCAGTACCTGATCCCCTCCTGGGACGGCCAGACGGCCGACGCGACTTTTCCGGAAAACGCTATCAGCCCGGGTACCGCCTACTTCATCTCCGATCAGGCCGTCGTCAATCTCGATTGGAACAAGGGCCCCAAGGACACGGTGTCGGCAAAATACTACTACCAGCACGACCCGAGCAGGGCCCCCTACGCATACTCTAACGTCGCAGGTTTTCCTCAGAATCTCGATGCCGGCAGCCAGGTCGCGTCGCTCACCAACACGCAGACCCTCAGGCCTAACCTAAGCATTACGGAAGTGCTGGGCATTCTTCGAGAGAAGGTTTACAGCACCATCGGGCAGCCTTTCACGCCGCAGTCTTTCGCCACTCAAACTGGGACAACGCCGATCAACACCTTCGGTTCTTCCTTTTTCCCAGGCATTAGCATCGTGGACCCGTTCGGGGTAGATGGCCCGGCCAACACTGGCTTTGGCCCGACCTGTAACACCGTTGCGTGCCCTATATCCAACCAACAGCCTTTGGTCATCGGCCAGGGATCAGCCTCGCAGGGAGCTTTTACCGGAGTTTTTCAGAATCGCATCATGCCGTCGGCGAATGCCATCTGGATTCACGGCAAACACACCTTCACCCTCGGCGGAAGCTATGCCTACACTCAGCTCAATGCCCGTGACCAGCGAACCAACCAGGGCATTATTTCCTCCGCCGATTTTTCCCAGTTTATTCAGGGATTCGTCGACACCAACGACGACTTCACCACCACCAAGTTCATGCAAGGCAACGCCAACCGCTACTATCGCGCCGGCCAGTCCGGCGCCTATCTCCAGGATAAATTTCAGGTCCGCTCCAATCTCACGCTGACGGCCGGACTGCGTTGGGACTGGGATGGCGGCCTCACCGAAAAGTACGGCCGCATCTTCAATTTCGATCCTTCGCGTTATACCTACGACAACACGACCGATACCATCGATCCTTCGGCCACTGGTTTGAACGGCATCATCATCGCCGGTAACAACAAACTTTTTCCGACCAAGGGTATCAGCAATACCACGTTGACCGGCCGCCAATGGGGATTCGCGCCGCGCCTCGGTATTGCCTGGAGTCCGAAGTACTTCAACGACAAGCTCGTGGTTCGCGCGGGAACGGGCATTTACTACGACCGCGGCGAACTTTTCTCCTATCTCTCACCGGGCTACGCTGAGGGCGTGATCGATGGCGGACCGTTCGGCGTTAACCAGACGCCTCCTTTCGTCAATACAACGTCGTGCGCGGGCTCAAGCTCAAATTTGTACTTGGGATACATACCCACCTGCCCCGCGCCTGCCCCGCCTTACTCAAATTCCAATGACCCATTTTCCAATCCCTGGGGCCCGACTCTCGGACCTGCACCCACCGGCAATCCGGCAGACATCGATCAGTACCTGCCCAACGAAGCAAACATTATTAACGGCGCGCCGCTCTTCTCCTTTGCCACCTATAACCGCGCCAACAAGCTGCCCTACACCATCAACGACACGCTCGACATCCAATGGCAGCCGCGCCACGACTTGGCCATCGAGGTCGGATACGTCGGCAACCTGGGTCGGCACGAAGTGATTCCCGTTCCCTTTAACCAGCCGGGAATCGCTACGCCGGCCAACCCCATCCACCCCACTTTTCTCTACCCCCAGCAATACACGTACGGCTACACGGTGACCCAATATCAGTACGGCCCACCGATCAACTTGCAGACCGGCGCTCCCTGCCCAGTAACGCCGAGCAATGCATGCTTTCTTACCACCTTCGAAGGCGGTAACGTGGATCTGCGTGTGCCCTACATCGGTTATTCGGCGGAGTCGGAGAGTTACACCGCCGCTGGGGTCTCGGCTTACAACGCACTGCAGACGCATATCGAAAAACGCATGAGCCACGGATTGCAGTTCGGTTTCTCCTACACCTATTCGCATTCCACGGACGAGCAGAGCGGTATGGGTCTGTTTTTCAACGGCAACAACCCGCTGAACCTGCGCTCGGCATACGGATCGTCTGATTTTGACCGCACCCATGTTTTCAATTTCAGCTACTCTTACGAACTCCCGAAGTTTTTCCCGGCGTCCACGCTGAAAGGTAAAGTAGCGGATGGATGGGCTATTCAAGGGATCACCGTGCTTCAAAGCGGCCAGCCGTATAGCATCATCGATTACACGGGAGCGGTGGGTAGCATCTACTACAGCGTCTACGACGGCATCACCAATCCGATCGTCCCGCTCGCGGCTGGCTGTACCGCAAAGAACGCGGTTACTGGCGGTTCGGGCGCTTTTGGAAATGGTGACGTGGCGCTCAAGGCTTCCTGCTTCACCCTGCCTTTGCTCAGCCCCGGGGATCTTAACGGCGCGATCCCGGCCAACGATACTTTCGAGACCAACTTTACCAACGGTGAGCGCAACATTTTTCGTCAGCCCTGGCAGAAGCGCGCTGACATTTCTTTTGTAAAGCTGACCCAGCTTACCGAGCGCTTCTCTTTGAAATACACCTTGGACATTTTCAACCTGACCAATACCACCAGCTTTGACATCCCTATCGACGATGTTTCCCAGAACGCGTTCTACAACAATTTCCCGGTACAAGGGACGACTCCGGCGCCCACCGGTTGCGGCACTCCGGGCGCGGTTAATGGCTTTTACAACTGTCCGTCTGGCTTGGGTATCACGAACAAAACCATCGGCAGCCCCCGCCAGATTCAGATGACCCTGCGAGTCCAGTTCTAGGAGCTTTCGGAAAAATTGAATTGTGCGTTTGCTTTAGGGTAGCGTTTGATTCTGGATGGCGCAGCGGTTTACCGCTGCGATGACTGCATTGTCTTGAACGCGGCTTTAGCCGCTGAGGTGACGTTTCTCGCTCAGGAACGAGTTAGGAATCAGAACCGCGACCCTACTCTTCTCCGATGTCCTCGTTCCACACTTCAGGATTTCTGCGGATATATTCGCCCAACAACTCGGCACACTCCGAAGAATCAAGATCAAAGACGCGCACGCCCAGCGAGCGAAGCCACACCAAGCCGCCCTGAAAATTTCGGCTCTCTCCGACGACCAGCGAACCGAAACCAAACTGCCGGACCAGTCCGCTGCAATACCAACAAGGCGCAAGCGTGGTAACCATGGTCAGGCTGCGATAGCTGCGTTGCCGTCCCGCATTGCGGAAGGCATCGGTCTCGCCATGTATGGAAGGGTCCCCATTCTGCACGCGACGATTATGACCAGAGCCGACGAGCTTTCCGCTGGCATCAAAGATCGCAGCTCCGATGGGAATGCCGCCTTCGGACAGTCCCTTGCGAGCTTCTGCCAACGCGACCGCCAACATTGCGGAATGGTCAAGCGCAACCATGGATCCTGATTATATCGAGGACGCCCGTGAGGCTGGGCCGTCTAGCATCAAATCCATTTCCGCAGGCGCGATCAATAAATTTCCGCCCTTGCCGTGCGCGTCATCAGGTCTTCAATGGCCTGATGTGGCGACTTACCGTTTTCCAGGATGGCAAACATTTGTTCTGTGATCGGCATTTCGACGTTCTTCTTCTGCGCCAAACCAACCGCGGCTTTGGTGGTGAAAACTCCTTCGGCGACGGCCCCGTGCATGCCGGCGATGATGTCGGGCAGCCTGCGGCCTTTGCCCAGTTCAACCCCGACGCTGCGGTTGCGCGAGAGGTCTCCAGTGCAGGTCAGAACCAGATCGCCCAATCCGGCAAGCCCAGCCATGGTATCGAGGCGGCCACCGCAGGCCACGACCAGGCGCGCCACTTCGGCCAGCCCGCGCGTGATCAACGCCGCGACAGAATTATGGCCAAGGCCGAGGCCATCGCACACCCCGGCGGCGATGGCGATAATGTTCTTCAGCGCGCCGCCTAACTCCACCCCGATCACGTCGTCGTTGGTATAAACGCGAAAACGCGAATCGTTGAACGCCTGCTGAACCTCCCGCGTCACTTCGCCATCGACGGACGCCACGGTCACAGCCGTCGGATCGCCACGCGCCACTTCTTTGGCAAATGACGGGCCGCTGAGTGCCGCCACGCGAGGACTGAACTTGCGGCTTCGCACAACTTCGCTAATCACTTCCGTCATGCGCAGCAGAGTGCCGTTTTCCAGTCCCTTGGTGCAACTGACGAAAAGTACCTCCGGCCGCAGCGCCGGCGCCATGCGCTCAAATAAAACTCGACAGTGTTGCGATGGCATCACGCTGACCACGATCTCCGCGGCGTCGAGCGCGCTGTTCAGATCGTTGGTCGCCTGAATTGATTCCGGCAGAATGAAGCCGGGCAGGAAGTGGTCGTTGATTCGGTGGTTCGCGATGCTCTCGCAAACCTCCGGTTCGTTAGCCCAGAGATGGATATGGTGATTTCCGCGACGTCCCAGGACGATCGCCAATCCCGTGCCCCAGGCGCCTGCTCCAATAACGGCAATGCGGCTCATCGGCGGGTTGCTCCCAACTCTTCTGACTTTTTTCCCGAATTTGCTCCGAACTTCGATTCCGTGCCGGTGGCGAGGCGCGAGATGTTTTGGCGATGCTTCCAGATGACGAGCGCCGAAACCAGGGCGATGAGAATTAGTTGTCGCGAGTCCTCATATTCGCTGAGGGCCCAAGCCAGCAGCGGAAAAGCTGACGCCACCGCGACCGAGCCGAGCGATACATAGCGGAAGGCGACGGCGATGATCAAGAACAAAACCACCATGCACAAAATAGATTTTGGAGTCAGCAATATAAAAGCTCCCAGGCTGGTGGCCACGCCCTTGCCGCCCCGGAACTTGAGCCAGACCGGAAACAGATGGCCGAGCACGGCGAAGAACGCCGCCGTCGTCATGATGAGCGGCTGATGCGGTCCACTGAACAGCACCCGCACCACCAGAACAGCAGCCAGACCTTTGGCGGCGTCCAGCAGCAAAGTCGCAGCTCCGAGTGCAGGCGATTTCCGGGCCACGTTGGTTGCGCCAATGTTGCCGCTACCGCTCACGCGCACATCCTCACCTTTGAAAATGCGCACCAGCAAATAACCAAACGGGATCGATCCCAACAGATAGCCCACGACGGCGGAGATGAGGTAGGGATTCATGTTCGATGCTGTCTATTGCAGCGGAAAGCGCTGCAGCTTCGTGTACTTCGATCCTCCCGGTGAAAGCTGACTCTGATAGAGAATAAACTCCCGCGCCGTCATAGTGCCGAAATCGAGTTCGCCCATTGCGGCGAGCCGCTTTTCGAGAACTGCGAAGATTGCGTTGGGGCCGTCACTTTTCTCCCGTTTCGGTGAGCCCGATCTTCTCCCGGCACCGGCGCGCGCCAGCGTCAGATGCGGGCTGAAAGCCCGGTCCTCGCGAGGAATGCCGAGTTCGGCAGTAGCGATATCGATGCCCTCGGCCAGTCTCGCGAGTTGCGATCCGGCTTGGATGCCGATCCAGAATACGCGCGGAGCTTTCGCGGTAGGGAAGAATCCATATCCGCCTATGCGAATCTCGAACGCGCTGCCGTCAACCCTCCGCAATCTTTCGGTGATGGCTTCGACCTGCTCCGGCGATTGCTCTCCGATGAATTTCAACGTGATGTGCAGCGATTCCGGACGCACCCAGCGCGCCTCGGGCACAAAGCTCTCGACTCCTTCGAGGAAGCGAGAGATCCGGCCACGAACGTCAGGATCAAGATCGATGCCGATGAATATTCGCATGACGTTTGCATGACTCTGGTGGTGTGGTGACGGGCCTCTGGCCCGTCCAGACGGGGCGGAGCCCCGTCGCCACACGTTAATATAAGATCCTTACAGCAGCGCCCGCCGGATCATCTCCAACGCCTGCTGGGTAGCGAACTGGCGAATGCGCTTGCGGTCGCCGGGAAAATTGCGCTCCACAACCTGCGTCCCTTCCTCTCCCGCAAGCGCGATGTAAACAAGGCCCACCGGCTTCTGCTCGGTCCCACCGCCCGGCCCGGCGACGCCGGTGATTCCGACCCCGTAGCTCGAGACGCAGCGCTTGCGGATGCCTTCAGCCATCGCCGCCGCCACTTCACGGCTGACCGCTCCGTGCCGATCGATCAGCGCCTTGGGAACATTCGCAAATTGCGTTTTCAGTGCGTTCGAATAAACTACAGCCCCACCCAGAAAATAGCGTGAGCTGCCGCTGAGCGAAGTGATGCGCTCGGCCAGCAATCCGCCCGTGCAGGATTCGGCTACGGCCAGCGTCATGCTGCGCATCTGCAGCAGATAGCTGACGATCTGCTCGATGGTTTCACCTTTGCGGGAGAAAATCGCGTCGCCGAGTTCGTCTTCGATTTTCTCGGCGAGTTCCTCCACGCGCGCCTCGGCATCCGCTTGCGAATCTTTCCGGCAGCGCAGATGGAGCTGAATCTCGCCCCCGCCCGCTAGAATGGTGGTCTCAACGTCGGTATAGGTCTTATAAATCGGAGCAACCCGTGCGTCCACTTGCGATTCCGGCATCATCGCCATCTTGAGCGCGCGCATGGCAATGTGCTGCGGCGGAATCCGGGTGCGCAGTCGCGGGATGCATTCCGCTTCAAACATCGCCTTAAGTTCGTAGGGAGGGCCGGGGAGGAGCATCAGCATCCGTTCCTGGCCATCATATTTCCCGCCAATCCACTGACCGGGCGCAGTGCCCAGCGGATTCGCCAACACCGTGGCGCCGGTCAAAACGTCGGCCTGCTTGGCATTGTTGGCCGTCATCTTCATGCCGCGCTTGGCGAAACGCTCTTCGATCTTCGCAATGATCTCGGCATCACGTTGCAGCTTCAAACCCAGCGCATCGGCCACCGCTTCACGAGTCAGGTCATCTTCCGTCGGGCCGAGGCCGCCACTAAAAATGATGATGTCCGAACGCCGCATGGCGAGCTTCGCGGCTGCGGTCAGTCCTTCGAGGTCGTCGCCCACAATGCACTTGAAGCGCACTTCAACGCCTAGTTCATTCAGTTTTTCGGTGAGGTAGAGCGAATTGGTGTCCTGGCGATGGGGAGTAAGCAACTCAGACCCAACCGCGATGATCTCGGCGTTCACGGCTAAAAGTGTAAATGATAACGATAGCGATAAGGATGATGATGAGGATGAGGGAGGTTTCCCCTGTGTTCCTCCGTGCCCTCTGTGGTAAAGAACTTGGGTCTGCTTGCGAGCGACGCACGGCAAGCCTCATCCCGCCGGTTGTTGCTGCGTCATGCAGTGCAGCGCGCCAAATCCCCAAATCAGATCGCCGGAATAGATCGGTACGATTTCGCGAGTGGGAAACAACTCCGCGAGCAAGTTGAGCGCAACGCGATCGTTCGGATCGTTGAAGACCGGCGCCAGCACCACACCATTCGCAATATAAAAATTAGCGTAGCTGGCAGGCAACTGTCGTCCTTCAAAGACGACTGGACGCGGCATGGGAATTTCGACAATCTCCAGTTTCCGTCCATCGGAGGTGCGGGCATTCTTAAGCCGGCCAAGGTTGGCATGCAGCGCCGCGTAATTCTCGCTCCGCTCGTTCTGCTCGACCATCGTGACCACGGTATTCGGAGCGACAAATCGGGTGATGTCGTCGACGTGCCCGTGAGTGTCGTCGCCGGCAATTCCGCTATCGAGCCAGATCACCGACTGCACGCCGAAATAGTCGGCAAATAGACGCTCATAGGCCGCGCGGTCCATCGGCGGATTGCGTTGTTGGGTGGTTGAGAGCAGGCATTCCTCAGTCGTCAGCAGAGTGCTGCAACCATTGACGTCGATCGATCCGCCTTCCAGCACGACGCGGTATTTTTTATTGATCGGATGCACAACGACCGGTTGGACGACGCGCGCGCCAGCGGCCTTCGCCATCAGCTCTCCATTGTTTTCGTCGAGACTGTAATTCGGATACTTGGCCCACGCGTTGAACTGAAAGTGCACAGCGAGCAGGCCGGAATTAGCACGATCGGCAGGAGGCGTCAGGAAAATGCAACCCGAGTCGCGAGTCCACACCCGATCGGTCGGCCAGCGGTGAAAGCGGACATTGTCGGAAAGCGCATCCGCCTTTTCAAGCACAGCGCGCGCCCGCTTTTCCCAACCGGCGTCATTGACGATCAGGTCCACACGCTCATGCCGCGACAGGTTGCGGACAATCTCGGCATAGACCCACGGAATCGGCTCGAACTTCCCCGGCCAGTCGTCGCGAAAATGTGGCCAGGCAAGCCAGGTGGATTCGTGCGGCTCCCACTCGGCGGGCATGCGGTATCCCTGTGCGGCAGGGAGAAGTTTGGCGCGGGTACGAGCCATTTGTCGTCCAGTCACTTTCCGTCCAGCATGCGACTGGTGATGGGAGCGTAACTATCAATGCGCCGGTCGCGCAGAAAAGGCCAGTTGCGGCGAATATCTTCCAGGTGATGCAAGTCCACTTCGCCCAGCAGAATTTCTTCCCGGTCGTGGGAGGCTTCCTCAAGCACGCGGCCGAGAGGGTCGCAGAAGAACGACCCGCCCCAGAATTCGAGACCCTTGCCCGGCACGGAATTGCCGCGAATGTCGCCAGTCTCAAAACCAACGCGATTCACGACGCCAACATAAACCCCGTTCGCGATAGCGTGCGCCCGCTGGATAGTGCGCCAGGCGTCGTGTTGCGCCAGGCCGAATTCAGCCTTCTCCGCGGGATGCCATCCAATGGCCGTAGGATAAAAAAGAATGCTCGCGCCCTGCAGCGCAGTGAGACGCGCCCCTTCCGGATACCACTGATCCCAGCAAACCAGCGTGCCAAGCTTTCCAGCGGATGTATCAAAAGCCTTGAACCCGAGATCGCCGGGAGTGAAATAAAACTTTTCGTAGTAGAGCGGATCGTCAGGAATGTGCATCTTGCGGTAGATGCCGACAAGCGCGCCATCCGAATCGCCATCCCCATCAAAGATCGCGGCCGTGTTGTGGTAGACGCCGGGCGCGCGCTTCTCAAACAGCGACGCGATCAGCACGACTCTATTCTTCCGGGCAGCGGCAGCGAGCTTTTCAGTGCCTGCGCCGGGGATTGATTCCGCGAGGTCGAACAGAGCCGCGTCCTCGCGCTGGCAGAAATACTGCGTCTGGAACAATTCGGGCAGGCAGACGACGTCGGCCCCCTTGCGTGCCGCCTCCGCAACGCGATCCAGCGCCTTGGCCAGATTGTCCGCTGGCTCGGGGCCGCACGACATCTGGATCAGGGCGACGGTGAATTTGTCTGGCACTTGTCTCTCCGTATCTACGTACGAGTGATCGCGCTCTAGGATATCAAAGTGCTCGCTGCGGATGGCGTTGGCGATGAATTAGGTCAAAGTATTCACCACAGGGAGCACAGAGGAGCACAGGGAAAGGCTGATTTCCCCTGTGCTCTCTGTGTCCCCTGTGGTAAAGAACTGTGTCGGGGGTCAATAAGCAAGTCGCCGCAATTCGCTCGCTTTCTAGTAAATTGTTTCTGCGTTCAAAATTAGTTTTGATTCTGGAGGTTCTTTCTTGAAGCCAAAAAGTGTCGTTAAACAAGGCCATCATAACGAAAGGCATCATCAAGAAGGCGCGGGCATCGACCGCAAACTGCACGACCCGGTGGCCGACCGCCTGATTCCGCTGGAGCCGCTCGATCTCGCCAAGATTCAATCCATTGACGACCTGGTGCGTGCGATGTCGAAGACGGCCTTCACCGGCCGCCAGCTCGGCGAAGCCGCCGACGTGCTCGAGGCCATGGCTCGCGACCAGGACTGCTTCGTCGTCATGACGCTTGCCGGCGCCATGACCGTGGCCAAGCAGGGCTTGGTGATTGCCGAGTTGATCGATCGCGGCATCGTGAACGCCATCGTTTCGACCGGAGCGCTGATGGCACACGGCCTGGTCGAAGCAACCGGACGCGCGCATTTCCGGCATAATCCCGACCTCAGCGACGAGGAACTCTACGAGGCCGGATACAACCGCGTCTATGACACGCTCGAACCGGAGCAGAATCTCGACGACGTGGAACGAGTGATGGCGGCCGTGTTTGGTGGCTGGAGCTCGGACGAAGTGATGTGCTCGTACAAGTTGAACCGGGCGATTGGCGCTCATCTAGCGAAGCGCGCAAAAGGCGAACGCGGCATTCTAAAGTCCGCCTACGAAAAAAATGTTCCGGTATTTGTTCCCGCGTTCTCCGATTCCGAACTTGGCCTCGATTATGCCTTGACCAACCGCGAGCGCGATAAAGAAGGGAAGCCACGATTCCGCTTCGATCCCTTCGAAGACCTGGAGCACTTCGCGGCGACCCTGCTAAGTCAAAAGCGGCTGGGAATTTTCACCATTGGCGGAGGCGTTCCGCGCAACTGGTCGCAGCAATTCGGTCCATTCATCGAACTACGCCACCGCCGGGGCGGGGAAGACCTGCCGCTGAAGCGCTATCACTATGGATTGCGCATCTGTCCCGAGCCAGTATATTGGGGCGGTCTTTCGGGCAGTCCCTACAGCGAAGCGGTTTCCTGGGGCAAGTTTGTGCCCCCAGCCGAAGGTGGGAAGTTTGGCGAAGTGTTCGTGGACGCGACGATAGGACTGCCGCTGATTGTGGCAGCCGTGCTGGAGCGGCTGAAGAAGAAGTCGGCCGGGAAAAAGACGATTAAGCAAATCGCATAGTAGAGACGCGGCTTGCCGCGTCTCGGCAGCATGGGTAATGTTCGGCCGGAAAACGTACTAGGATGTGCACGCGGAGACGGGGCAAGCCCCGTCTCTACAGCAGGTGATTCACAGATCGCTAGTCGAAAATCAGCACGGCCGAAGCGATCACCGTCGTCCACAGCCCGCGCTTATCCCCCACCGCCGACTGCGTAACGTTAGCCGTGCGCACGATTTTGTTGGAGATTCGATAGATCTCTTTTTTCTCGTCCCACGATCGGTCGGAATCGAACTCCACGTTCAGCGTCGTGGCCAGCATTTCGGCGGCGAGCTCTTCCGCGTAATCTCCGGCAGCATCTTCGGTCTCGCCGAACGAGTGGTGCTCGCTCAGATATCCATAAGTGTTGCGATCGGCAGGAATGGCAACGCCGATCGAAGAGGCCAGCAGGCGGTGTGGCTCATGCGTGGAGTTTTCCGCAACCACCGCGAACACCACTTCTCCGGGAGAAAGAAAAGTGAGTCCCTGCGAGCGTGGGACTAGTTTGCAATTGGGTGGAAAGATGGAAGAAACTCGCACCAGGTTTTGCGCCGCGATACCGGCGTCGCGCAACGCGAGTTCGAAAGAGGTGAGGCGCTCCCGATGTTTCCCCACGCCTTTGGTAAAGAAGATCTTCTTGGGGACCATGTCCTTGCCCAATTCATTTTCCTCCAGGAAATTTCGAATTGATGTGAGAAGGGCAAATCTAACACAGCGATTTGTGAAGATTGTATGAAAAAAACAGGAATGTCCCACTTTGCCAAACGACCGCCGGCTTGGCGGCTCGGCAACAGTCGTGGGTCGATGGTCGTTGGTCGCTTGCGAACACGGTACTGGCGACAAATCCAAACGACTAGCGACCAACGACTGTTCCGCCGCACTCAAGCCGCGTGAATATGAGCTCTGCCCGCCGCCAGCGGGATGATTGCCGGTTTCACCAAATCGCGGAAATCGGCAAATCTCATCCGCACCAGTTCACGGTGCGAACCCGCGTTGAAGGCGATTTCCTTGTCCTCGGCCAGACTCTGATCCACGAAAACGTCCATTCCGTAGAGATTGCCGAAGGGTGGCATGGACCCGGTTTCGCAGTCGGCAAAACGGCCGCGAAATTCGAGCTCGGTGGCCAGTTCCACCGAATCTGCCCCCAGATATTTCTTGAGCCGGTACAGATCCACCCGGAGCGAGGCCGGCACCACCGCCATGGCGAGACGTCCATCCACCATGACCATGACGGTTTTCGCCAATTCTTTTCCGGGCGTGTGGGTGAGGGCGGCAATCCCCTGGGCCGTGTAGGCCACCGAATGCGAGATCACCAGGTATTGAATGCGGTTACGATCCAGGAATTCCCGAAGCATGGAAAGAGGCACAGACACCTCCCGTCCGAACCGCATGCAGGAATGCCTCTCAAGGGCCGAAGCAATGCTCTGCGGGTCGGCGCCGATCCAATTATGCGCTCGTCGGAGGCCGGGGAGTTAGTGAAATTTCAGAGCGTATTGACCAAAAACGGCAGAACGCGGAGCGGGAATTGGGGGAAGCTACCGAGGAATGTTCAGTTTTAGCCCGCGAAACGCCGAAGAATGCGGCGCCTGGGAACAGCGGATTCTTACGCGGCTTCTTTCGTAACCAAAGAGTGTGCGACTTCTCTGGACTGCGATCCCACGATCTTCATTTCCTGCCAGTCGTAGCGGAATTCCTTGCCGCAATCCAGGCAAGCGACGTAGGTGCCCGTGCGCCGAGCCTTTGGATAGCGACCTGAACCAGCACGCACCGTGATCGGAAAACTGTACCGCGAATGCCGGCAGCCAAACATGGCGTCCATCAACTTCGAAAACATCGTATAACCTCCACAGAATTAAAAGCGACAAAACTGGCCCATCCCATTCGTCTGACTGTTAAGACGAGCTCTACCTACTTAGATTCGAGTTCCACGGAAAAGGGTTCCGTATCCTGATTGCACGGCAGGCACGCCCCATAGGTGCGCCGGAATCAAGCACTTGCACGCATTGGTGAGACAGGCAGGAGAGAATATGGGAGAACAAAGCGAAATGGGAAGAGCAGATGTCGATCTTCAACTGCTCGACGGGTCGGCTTTCTTGTGCGCCGAGCACTTGCTCATGATGGCCGAGCGGAGCCGGGTGCGCAGATCGTCGGGCAACTCGTAAAGTTCCGAGTTGCGGTAGATTTCGATCGTCTTGCGAGTGGTATCGCAGACCACGTAGCAGTTGTGGCACCACGCCAGATGATCGTCAAGCTCGGACTTGGTCCGGGCGTCCAGCGCGCCGTCGAGGTAGTTGGTCAGCTCGTTTAGAAATTCAGAACACTTCACTGGTCGCCATCTCCACTCGCCTTCTTCCGAAAGTAACGGTTGAGCCGCTCGCGCAATTGCAGGCGCGCCCTCAGCAACCGCGACTTCACCGCCGGGATGCTCAGCCCCAGCGCTTCCGCCGTCTCCTCCGTCGAGAGGCCTTCCTTGTCACGAAGTACAAACACCGTTCGGAATCCCTCGGGCAATCCCTGAATGGTGCGCGTCAGAATGTCCCGCAACTCCGCCTGGTTGTACATCTGTTCCGGATTGGGGCTCCAATCCGCAACCTCACGAGGCAGCGAGTCATCCTCGGTTTTTACTTCCTCGTCCAGGGAAACCGTGCGTTCCGGCTTTCTCCGGCGCAACTTCATCAGCGCTTCGTTAACCGCAATCCGCACCAGCCAGGTATAAAACTTGGACTGTTCCTGGAACTTCGCCAGGTTTCCATACGCCTTGAGGAACGCTTCCTGAACCACATCTTCAGCGTCCTCGCGATTCTGCGTAATGTGCTGCGCAATGCGGAAAACGTTGCGATCATAGCGCCGCACCAATTCTTCAAACGCTTGATCGTCGCCGCGCTTGGCCCGCCGGACCAGCGCCATTTCTTCGCTGACCGGTTGCTCTATGTTGGGTTGGATGGTACTCATTCGTAACTTGATGCAGATTTTTCCGACCGCGTTACCGATGCCCCAATGCTATTGTACTTGGTGGCTGTGGTTTCCGCTGCGTCGTTTTGACGTTTTGATGTTTTGATGCGTTCGTGCCAGTAAAAGGGGTGCCACCCCTCGCGCTTTTCGAGACGTGGGAGCGGTCATCGCTCCTTCCTGGCGATCGAGTACTTCAGGTACCCAGAAGGGCAGGTACCAAGGTTTCCCGAGAACGCCCGCAAGCGGCCATATAATAAAAGGTTAGAGGGGTTTACGCCCTTCATCCCCCCGGAGAGCTTTGCTAATTAGATTAACCTCGGAGCACGAATGAAGGAGCACGGTTGGATTGAACCAATTGTGGAACGAGTGGTTGGCCAGGTTTTGGACAGCCATGCGGCCCAACTTCGTACCGAGATCGTCCGCCAGGTGATGGAAGAGATTGCCGCTCAACCTGCGGCTGCCAAGCCAACCACAGACAATGCAACTATGGCGTCCGGCCCGGCAGATCTGGCGCGAGCCGTGGCCGAAATTCAGTTAGGCTCTTCGCAAAGGGAGATTCTGCGCGCTCTGCTCGATACCACTGCCCGCTATGCCGCCCGAGTCGCGCTCTTTGTCGTAAAGGGAAGCCATGCCACCGGATGGCAGGCCCGCGGCTTCGCCAATAGCGATGGGGTAAAAGATTTCCAGCTCGATGGGAAAGCTCCCGCCGTCACTCGCGCCATCGGCGACCGAGTCGTCGCGAGCGCTCCGGTTGCCGACATGGACTCGCGTTTCCTGCGGGATTTTGGGAAGCCAGCCAACGGAGACGGCCGCATTCTTCCCTTGATTTTGAAAGACAAAGTTGCCGCCCTCGTCTACGCCGATGCCGGAACCGATGCGGATGGTTTGCTCGATGCGGGCTCGCTCGAACTGCTCGTGCTTTCCACCAGCGCATGGCTCGAGGTCAGCTCGCTCCGCAAGCAAGCCCAGGCGAACGCCGACAGCCAGAGCGTCGCGGCGGCACAGGCTACGCTATCCCAGCCGCCAGTGAACGCGGTGCCGGCTTTCAACGATCCTTTCGCCTCGCATGCTCCAGGCCACGCCAAGGCGGCAGCAGCGTCAGCATCGGCGCCGGTGGCCAGCGCGGCAGTCGAGGCTCCTGCGCTAGCCGAACCGCTGCCGATCGGTCGTGCGCAATCCGAGTCAACGCCCGACGCAGCGCCCGAAGCCCCGGCTTCCTCGATCTCGCCCGCGGATCAGGACGTTCACAAAAAAGCCCAACGCTTTGCCCGCCTGCTTGTCGACGAGGTCAAACTCTATAATCAAGCCAAGGTCGCGGAAGGCCGCAAGAACAAAGATCTCTATGATCGTCTGAAAGACGCGATCGAAAAAAGCCGGGCCACGTACCAGAAGCGTTACGGGAACACGGTTGCTGCTTCCGGCAATTACTTTCAAAATGAGATAGTACGAAGTCTCGCAGAAGACGATCTCTCCATCATGGGTGCCAACTTTCGGCAGTAGGTAGGGTTTGAGTGCGCCGTTTTGCAGTCGCGGTTTTCGCCGGATTTTTCTCCCTGCTCTGGCTCGGTTTCTTGCAGCCTGCAGTCGCCCAGTCCCAGTCGTCCGTGGAAACGGGGCCAGTCCCGACTCCTGCTGCGAGCGCGCCCGCTCAAAGCACAGCGTCGAAAAGCACGGCGTCGAAACCAGCTTCGGCCAAAAGCACGCCCGCCAAAAACACGCCCGTCCCCAAAAAGACCGCCGCTTCCACCGGCACCCGTACCGTCGCTACTAAGAAAAAGCGGAAACCCATGTCTCCACGCGTGCGCCGTGTGCGGCAGGCCTTTGTCGCCTCCGCCAGTCTTCGCCCGATGGCGGAGCAGTTGTTGGAGAATCGCACTCCCACCGCCTATGCTGGAGTGGAAGCCTACGCACGCCGTCACGCCACTAAAGACGCCGATGCCGATGCTGGAGCCCTGGCTTGGCTAGTCATAGGCTATGCCCGCGCCCTCGATCACGACTATGCAAGAGCCATCGACCCCTTCAACCGCGCCAAGGCCGGCGCCAGTGAACTAGGAGACTACGTCGCCTACTACCTCGGCGACGCCTACCTGAAAACGGGACACAACGCCGAAGCCCTCTCCACATTAGCCGATTTCAGCAAGAACTTTCCCGATTCGCTCCTGATCCGCGATGCCCACCTCGTCTATGCCAGCGCGCTGCTCGAGGAAGGCCGCGCCCAGGAGGCTGCGGTTATGCTGGGAAAAGACCGTGCTCCGGTGCGCAGCGACATTGAACTCGCCATCGGTCGGGCCTATGAAGCCGCCGGCGCAAATGAAAAGGCGGCAAGCGCTTTCCGCAACATTTACTTCAACCTTCCCAACAGTTTCGAAGTCGATATTGCAGGAGTGGAACTACGCAAGCTGGGAATCTCCGGCTCTCTAGCTGAGCGCCGTACGCGCGCCGACCTGCTCTTCAAAGCCAAGCGCTACAGCGATGCGGCTCATGATTATCACGATCTTGTCGCAGAAGCCAGTCCAGCGGACCGCCCCGAACTGCAACTGGCGCTGGCGGGGGCGCTCGAAAAAAACGGGGGCAGCAGTTCCAATGAAGCCCGCCATGTTCTGACCACCATGGGAACGCAGAGTGGCGACGCCGAAGCCGAGCGTCTCTACCTGCTGAGCGAGAGCGCGCGTTCTACCAGCGACGAAGATGCCGTGAATCGCACCTTGGACGAACTGCGCCAATTTGGTCCATCGAGCCCGTGGCTCGAGCAAGCGCTGCTTTCAGCCGGAAACATGTACCTGCTCAAGCGCGACTATGATCGCGCCATCGATTACTTCCGCGAGTTGCAGGAGCGCTTTCCGAATGGCTCGCACGCCTCCTCCGCGCACTGGAAGGCCGCGTGGCTGACGTTCCGGCTGGGGAAAACCGATGAGGCACGGCTGGAATTCGAACAGCAAATCGCGCTCTATCCCGACTCCGGGGAAGTTCCGAACGCCCTGTATTGGCGTGCGCGTCTCGCCGAAGAAGAAGGCAACCCGGCAATGGCGCGGGCGTTTTATCAGAAACTCGCCGAGCGTTTTCACAACTACTACTATGCGGAACTAGGCCGCCAGCGCTTGCAGGCTTTGCCCAGTGCGGGTGACGCATCGCCCAAGGCGGGCCCGGCAAAGGAAGCGTCGCTGAAGGAAGACCTGGTGCACTTCGACCTTCTCGACCGCGTCGGTCCAGTTTCAAGCGCCAGAAAGATTACCGCAACCGATCCACCCGACGACAACCTGCGCGTCGCCCGGGCGCGCTTGCTCTCGAACGGAGCGCTAGCCGACGCCGCGGTTCGCGAACTCCAGGCCGCCGCCAGCCAGGAAGACGGGACCTGGGCGCCACCCGAGATGGCCCGCGTGTATCAGGACGGCGGCCGCTACGATCGCGGCATCGAGGTCATGAAGCACACGACGCCAAGCTATTTCGCCGTCGATATTCCCGATTTGCCGCGCTCCTACTGGGAAGCGCTTTTTCCCAAAGCCTATTGGACCGATCTGCGCAAATATTCACAGCTCAACGGCCTCGATCCCTATCTGGTCGCATCGCTAATACGGCAGGAGTCCGAGTTCAACGCGCTGGCTCTCTCTCGCGCTAACGCCGTAGGTCTCATGCAGCTCCTGCCAAAAACAGGAAAAACCGTAGCCAAGCAGGTCAAGCTCAAGGGATACAGCGCACCGCAACTTTTCACGCCCGCCGTGAACCTTCAACTTGGCACGCGCTACTTCAAGGATATGGTCAACAGGTACAACGGACAATTCGAATACGCGCTGGCCGCCTACAACGCCGGCACCGACCGCGTAGGCGACTGGCTGGGACAGGGTCATTACCGCGATCCGCAGGAGTTCGTCGAGTCCATCCCCTTCACCGAAACACGCGAATACGTGCAAGCCATCTTGCGCAATGCAAGTGTGTACCGCCAGCTCTACGGAACGCCGTAGCGGATTCAACAACGGGTTGCAACCGGACGTAGTCCCACTTCAGATGAGGCCCTTACCGACGCGCCTAAGGAAATCCTCGGCATCGGCACGCGCCTGCTGCATCATCTTCGGATTGTTGCCCTGTTCGAATTCCATTTCATGAAGCACGATCTCGACCGCAACCTTGGGTTTGTATCCCCCCTTGATGAGCTTGCGGGCACGATCTGCGAAAGAAGCGCTGTCGTCACGTTTCGATTCCGGTTCTGCCGAAAAAACAGTGATTCCGGCCTCGCACTTGTGGTCGCGAAACTTGCCCGCCGCCAGGCGGTCGTAAGCACTCTTAGCCTCTTCTCCGCTCAGCAGCGTGGGGACGGGGAATTTCCAGCGGCAATTCGAGCAGCCCCAGCCCTTTTCGTCGCCCCCGATCCAGATCAGCGCCCGTTCCATATCGGCAACCCCAACCATGGTACCGCAACGAAAACCGGGTTGCCGGTGAAATGGTAAACGGGGACATCCAGATTAAACATTCATGCTCGTAGATGAAGTTTTAATCTCTTTGCCGGCGAATTCTTTCCCAGACGAAAAGCAGCAGGAACCCACAACCGGCGCAAGATTATGAAAACTCAGCATGTTTGTTTTGTTGACCGGCAACCCGCCATTTTGGCATGGGGCGTGCTCTTACGTCAGCGCACGCGGGGTCGAACCCAGGGGAAATAGAATTCAGGAGTATCCAGCGCTTAAGCGCAGAGAAGGGATAACCACCATGCCAGTTCAGACCAAGTCGTTGATCAGCACCAGACCAGCGGAGAAGAAAGACACCACGAAACCCGTCGAGACCGGGGCTATTGGCCAGTCGAAGGTTCTTACCGCGAACGCGCTCGGAATGCGGAGCTTTAAGAAGTCGGCCAAGAGAGCGGGTGCGGCTTTCAGCGCTCTAACCTTGGCGAAAAAGAAATAAGTGTTTACCGAGGCTACGGGCTTGTCGTAGTCTCCGCAATTTTCAAAGTCATCCAGATCAGGAAACATGGAGGAGGCTGCGCCGAACCGCAGCCTCCTCTCATTTTCACCAGATTTCCGATCGATAAAATCGCGTCCCTGCCGCCAGGCGAGTCCTCGGAATGTCTTTCCATCGGGTCCGCTTTTTCCCGTTGTTGCCGAAACACTGCCATTTCACCAACAATGAAAGCAGTGAGGAGTGATAATGGAAACTCTGAAATCCCGGCTCGACCCCGATTCCAGCGCCCTCCAACAGCTCAGAGATATCCTGAAAGAAAGCGGTTATTGCGAAGCGGGAATCGCTCCCACGTTTTCCGAAGTTCCGCTGCAACTTCCGGATGAATCGACGCCCACCCAACTGCATACGTTGCTACGCCTCTTCCATTTGCAGGAGCCGGTCGGAACAGAGAATGCCCGCAAGGCACTTCATCCCCTGACCGTTGAGGAACTGGCGGATGCAGGCTTCATCCGAATCGACGGAGAAAATATCCGCACCAATGTATTGATTCAGCCGTATCAGGATTTGCTTTTCGCAATCGATCAACTTACGCGCGAGAATCAACCGGAGAATACCCTGATGCAAATCTCGGGCTCTTCTCTGGGTGTCGCACATCTCATGGTTCGCAGGCCCGCGCGCGCCAGTCTCGACCTAGGCACAGGTTGCGGCTTCCTGGCTGCCCTCCTGGCGCAACACAGCGAACACGTTTACGCCGTTGATCTTAACCCGACGGCAGTGAAGTTCGCCGATTTCAACTGTCGATGGAACGGACTCCGAAACGTTACCTGCCTCGAAGGCAGTCTCACTGCGCCCGTTCGCGACCAGCGTTTCGATCAGATCGTGTGCAATCCGCCCTTCATGATCTGCCCCGTTCCCAGCGTATTCTCAAGCCGCATCCGGTTTAAACACTCAGGCCATGAAGGCGATGAATTCTGCATCAACCTGGCGCGCGAAGCCTCGCAACTGCTTAAGGAAGATGGTTATTTTCAGATGATGTTTGAATGGCTCGAGCTTGATGGCGAAGACTGGAAAGCTAAACTTACCAGATCGTTGACGGGCACGGACTGTGATGTCTGGGGGATGCGGATAGGCTCTCAAACAGCAGAGATGTACGTGAGAGAGTGGCTGGCGGAAGAAAAAGAGCAGGGGTGGCTAGCCGACGAAAAGCAGAACGAGAAAGAGAAGGTTGACACCGAAGCGCTATACCGGGAAGGCGTCCGCTATTTCCAGGACAGGAAGGTCAAGAGCGTTGGGGCCGGTATGCTCACCATGAGGCACTGCAGCACTCGTCCCAATTTTCTGTGGTTTGATGAAGCGCCGGCGGATCTGTCCGAAGCTTACGGGGAAAGCGTCTCCGCCCTCTTCGACGTTCGGATACGCCTCGGCAACAGCACTGATGCTGTACTGCTCGAAGAAAAGCTCATGGTTTCGCCTGATGTCGGAACCATTCAGAAGACGCGATTGGAAAACGGTCATTGGGAGGTGACCGAATCCGAGCTTAACCGTTACCGGGGACTGAAATATTGTTACACCGAGGCTAGCCCTCTGCTCTTGAGGTCAGTCGCTCTTATGGACGGCGATCGCACCCTCGGGCAGATATTCGAACTTCTATCTCACGAAGAACACCTGGCTTTGCCGGATGTCATCGCCAAACATTTTCCGGAAATCCGGGAACTCATCTGGTTTGGATTCCTCATCCCCCAAACCTAGGCCGACTGTTGGCGGGGCGACTTCGCAAACACGATCTCAAACACCAGCAGCCCCGCTCCCACCACAATCGCGCTGTCCGCCACATTGAACGCCGGCCACTGGTGTGGCCCTATATAGAAGAGGAGAAAATCTACTACGTGCCGGCTGACCAGGCGGTCCCAGAGATTGCCAACCGCACCACCCAGAATCAGGGCCAGCCCGATTCCCGTCGAGGTCATGGTGTGGCTATTCTTCCAGAGCAGCAACGAGACGATCAGCAGCGCAATCACGGAGAACACAATCAGCAGCCCGACTTTCCATTCCGACGGAGAATCCGCAAAAATGCCAAACGCAGCTCCCGGGTTTTCGGCGTGGATGATGCGAAAAAATCCAGGAATAACGGGAATGCTGTCGTGCAGGGAAAGCCGATGAGCAATCGTCGACTTGGTGACGCGATCGAGAGCGACGACGGACAACGCGATCAGGAGATGATATTTACGCATCACGCGCCGCCAATTTCTTTCAGCACGGCGCTGCAGCGCTCGCACACCGTCGGAAAATTCGCGTCCTCGCCTACATGGGTAGAAAAATTCCAGCAGCGCTCGCACTTCAGCCCCGGAGCCTTGCCCACTTCAACCACCACCGGCGAGTCGCCGTTCGCCGCCCCCTTTTTTATTTCGACCGCCGACACGATAAAGAAGTAGCGCAAGTCGTTCTCAAAGCGCTTCAGCACCGAGAACACCGGATCCGCCGCGGTCAACGTAACGTGCGCCTGCAGATTACCGCCAATCAGTTTCTGATTGCGAGCGTCTTCCAGCGCTTTCAACACCAATTCGCGCACGCCCCGCACCGTCTTCCAGTCTTCAGCCAGTCGCGGGTCGGGAGCGGCTGCAGCGTCGCTCGTGCCCAGCAGTTCTTCCGCCCCCGGGAACGTCGTCAGATGCACGCTCTCCAGCCTCCCCGCAACGGGTGGCAAATACTGCCAGACCTCTTCGCAAGTGAAGCTCATGATTGGCGCCAGCAACCGCACCAGCGCTTCGCCAATGCGCCAGATAACCGTTTGCGCCGCTCGCCGCGACACCGATCTGCACGCGGAAGTGTAGAGCCGGTCTTTCAATACATCAAAGTAGAAAGCGCTCAGTTCCACGCCGCAGAAATTATTGATGCGGTGATAGATCTTATGAAACGCAAAGTCTTCATAAGAGCGCTGCACGTCCGCCGAAACTTCCACCGCCTGCCGCAGCATGTACTGATCCAGCGGCTGCAACTCCTCGAATGCGACCGCATCTTTCACCGGATCAAATCCGTCAAGATTCCCAAGAATGAAGCGAAACGTGTTGCGAATGTCGCGATAGATTCCCGCCACCCGCTGCATGATCTGCGAAGAGCAAGCCACATCTTCCCGGAAGTCGACCGAAGCTACCCACATGCGCACGATTTCGCCGCCCAGCGTATCCGCGATCTCAACCGGATCGACCGTGTTGCCCAGCGACTTCGACTGGGCGCGGCCCTGCTCGTCAAGCGTCCATCCGCTGGTTGCGACCATGCGATACGGAGCGCTCCCTTCATAGCCGATCGCGCACAGTAGGGAAGAGTGGAACCATCCGCGGTGCTGGTCGCCGCCTTCCAGATAAAGATCCGCAGGCCAGGGCAGGTTCGGTTCGTGGCCAAGCACAGCGGCGTGGCTCGATCCCGATTCGAACCACACGTCAAGAATGTCAGTTTCTTTTTTAAACTTGGTGCCCCCGCAGTGCGCACACTTGTGGCCGGAAGAAAGAATCGCATCCGCCTCCGGCGTGTACCAGGCATCAGCGCCGTGCTGCGCAACGAACTGCACCACCTTCCGGTTGATATGCGGGTCGTTCACCGGCTTGCCACATGCGTCGCACAGAAACACCGCGATCGGCACGCCCCACACTCGCTGCCGCGAGATGCACCAATCCGGCCGCGTAGCGATCATATTCGAGATACGCTCTTCGCCCCACGCCGGATCCCATTTCACCTTCGCGATCTCGGCCAGCGTGCGGCTGCGCATGGTTTCGCCGGTCGCGTTTTCACCCTTCGATGAGCGTTTCATCGGCGTCTCCATGCCAATGAACCACTGCTCGGTCGCGCGGAAGATCACCGGGTTGTGACAGCGCCAGCAATGAGGATACGAATGCTCCATCTTTTCGGAATGCATGAGCACGCCGCGCGCCTTCAGCAGTTCGACGATCGGAGCATTGGCATCGAACACCCGCTTGCCCTCATACTCCGGCAGCCCGTTGCGCATGATGCCCGCCTTATCCACGTTGCAGGTGGGATCGATCTTGTATTTCTGGCCAGTAACAAAGTCTTCGGCGCCGTGTGCGGGAGCGGTATGCACCACGCCCGTGCCCTGATCCATGGTGACGTAATCTGCCAGCACGCCGATGACTTTGCGATCCAGAAACGGATGCCGGAAGTCGGCATATTCCAGCTTGCGGCCAGGGAAGCGCGCGATCTCGCGAGCTGATTGCAGCCCCGTCTTCTCCTGTACGACGGCCGCGAGCCGCGCTCCGACAATAAAGACGTCGTCGCCCGCTTCGAGGGCCACATACTCTTCATCCGGATGAAACGCCACCGCCATCGAAGCGGGCAGCGTCCAGGGCGTAGTCGTCCAGATGATGGTAGAAACCTTCTTGCCACGCCGCACCGCATCAACGAGTGCCGCATCGAGCGAAGCCGGGTCACCCGCAAACGGATACTTCACCCACACCGTCGGGCTGGTGTGATTCTCGTACTCGACTTCAGCCTCCGCCAATGCCGTCTCGTCAAACACGCACCAGTACACCGAACGCAATCCCTTGTAGACGAAGTCGTTCTCGAGGAACCGATAAAGAATGTCGAGCACCGCCGCTTCGTATTGCGGCGTCATGGTGGAGTAGGGCCGGTCGAACCGGCCGAATACGCCGATGCGCTTGAACTGCGAGCGCTGCAGGTCGAGAAACTTCTCCGCGTATTTCCGGCATTCGGAGCGTACATCGACCGCAGCCATCTGCAGTTTCTTGCCCCCCAGCATTTGATCGACCTTAATTTCGATGGGCAGCCCGTGGCAGTCCCACCCCGGAACGTAGGGCGAATCGAATCCGGCCATGTTCTTCGACTTCACGATGAAGTCCTTCAGGCATTTATTCATCGCCGTGCCGAGATGGATAGGCCCGTTGGCATACGGAGGCCCATCATGCAGCACGTAGGTTGGCGCGCCCTTGCGCACTTCACGAATCCGGTCGTAGATTCGCTGCTCCTCCCACCGCGCCAGTATTTTCGGCTCGTTCTGGGGCAGCCCCGCCTTCATGGGGAAGCCGGTCTTGGGCAAATTGATGGTGGATTTCAGGTCCGTCGGCACTCGCAGGGTTCTCCCAACTGATTGAATCTTTTCATTATATAGGGAGCGCGGAAGGACACGTCTATCGGTGATGCCGATCTCGGAACGAATTCAAAAAGTACTGTTTCTCCTTTGGAAAAAGCGTGTACAATTTTCCGTAGATCGCAGCCTGCAACGCATCTAATCTGATTGGGGAACAGTGGAGGGCAAGCTTCGTCACTTTTGAACAAGCTCGTCCCTCTTGAAGGCGACCTTTAGGGAGCGCTCGCGCATCTAAATCAGCGACTCCCATACCGTGAATTGGGGTTGCAGAACTTAGGGTTGCTGCTCGGGAAAATATGTCAGAACTCGAAACACCGCAGATTCCGCAAGCGCTCGGTCCAGAGCCCGAGCTGCATCTTCTTCTGCACAATCAGACTCTGGACGAGCCCATCTGGAGATCCCTGTTCCGCAACATCGACGACTTCTTTTTCCCCAAAAAACTCCCTCCGCTGGTCCTGACCTCGAAGCCCGTCCCGGTGCGCGACATCTGGGGCTTCTACAACTACAAGAAAGGCGGAGTCGCCGGTTCAACCATCGTCCACGTACTAGCCGTGGCGCTGATCATCGCAGCCACATTTCTAGGACGGAAGATGGTCGATGTGGCCAAGCCGCAAGCAACCGTCATATTGCTCGATCCCGACCTACCCGTTCTGCAGCCTTCAAAGACCGTGAGCGGCGGTGGCGGCGGCGGTGGTGATCGCGACAAGCTGCAGGCATCGCAGGGCCGTTTGCCCAAGCAGTCCATGCAACCGCTTGCTCCGCCCGCAGCCGTGGTGCGGAACCCGAACCCCAAACTCGAAGTTGACCCCGCGATTCTGGTTCCTCCAGAAGTTAAACTGCAGCAGCCGAACATGCCTGACTTCGGCGATCCGATGTCGCATCTGCCGACAGTGGCCTCGAATGGAACCGGCTACGGCAGCGGCATTGGCTCCGGTAGCGGTGGCGGCGTAGGTTCCGGCGAAGGTCCCGGATACGGCCCTGGTCACGGCGGCGGCACCGGTGGCGGAGCGTTCCGCGTTGGCGGTGGTGTTTCCGCTCCGAAAGCGATTTATTCGCCGGACCCCGAGTACTCGGAAGAAGCCCGCAAGGTTAAACACATGGGCGTGGTCGTGCTGTGGCTGGTGGTCGGTCCGGACGGCAAGCCGCGCGACATCCGAGTGGTGCGAACCTTAGGATTGGGCCTGGATGAAAAGGCCATTGAAGCCGTGAAAAACTGGCGCTTCGAGCCCGCCCTGAAAGACGGCAAGCCAGTTGCCGTGCAGGTCAACGTAGAAGTAAATTTCCATTTGTACTGATTCTTAGTTGAGCGACGGGCGTCCCCGCCCGTCCCGTGCGCAGCACGGCCCCCGCAACTATTCCTTCAAATCCACGTGCCGCACATCTTCCACCGGAAGCCCCAGAAACCGCGTCCCCATCTTCCTGAATTTCTCCGCCGAATCCGTGGCAAAAAACTTAAGCGCGGGAACGCCTCGAAGCTCGCTCCCGGCTGAAGAAGCCGGTGGCGCGATCTGCAGCTGACGTGCTACCGCCTGCGCCGTTGATTCGGCCGAATCCACGATCGCGACGTGCTCCGGCGCCACCCGCCGCAACAGTGGCTTGATCAGCGGATAGTGAGTGCAGCCCAGCACCAGCACGTCAGCATCAAAATCGCCCGTGCCTTCTGAAAACGCCTCCGCCAAATAAATCCGCGCCACCTGCTCGGTCACCGGATGCTCCACCCATCCCTCTTCAACCAACGGCACAAACAGAGGACAAGCCATCTCGCGCACCGCGACGCCGCGAGCTTCAAGCGCGCGCCGGTAAGCGTGGCTGCTGACCGTCGCCTCCGTTCCGATGACCACCACCTTCCGCTTCCGGCTGGCCGCCGCTGCGGCTTCCGCGCCGGGTTCGACGACGCCGATCACGTCCACGTCCGCCGCCGCTTTGATCTCGTCGAGCGCCAGCGCCGTAGCCGTGTTACAGGCGATCACCAGCAACTCCGCTCCCTGATCCTGTAAATAGCGCACCGCCCCGACCGCGTAATGCGCGACCGTGGCCGCTGATTTCGATCCATAAGGAAGGCGCGCCGTGTCGCCGAAATAGAGATAGCTGGCGTTGGGAATGTGGTCGAGCAACGCCCGCAGTACGGTGAGGCCACCGACGCCTGAGTCAAAGACGCCGATCTTCGGCCTGGGTGAGGGAACCATCCTGTTCATCATACAAGGCGCTGCTGCGCGGAAGCCTTAGCGCCAAGCCGTCGTGGCCGGAGCCCCGGCCGCGGCTTTTTCATTTACATCCTCAAACGAAAACGCAATCGACACATTCGGTTGTTCTTTCCCGCCAACCTCGACATACGGATAAACAAAATAATTCAGTGGCGCTCCATCCTGCGCGGGCGCCAGTCGCAGGTCGCGTCCCTGGGTGAACTGCACCCGGTTCACATCGTGCGCGCCGAAAAAGTAGTCATGTTGTTCCTGATGCTTCCAAGCCTCCGAAATGTCCACCGGCACCCAGCCCGTCGAATCCAGATAGAACTCCGCCCAGCAGTGGTATCCGGGAATCTCGGCCGAGTGTTTATCGGCCGGAAGCGGAAACCCGATCTGGAAGCGTGCCGGAATCTTCTCCGCCCGCGCCATGGAAATAAAAACCGAATGAAAATCGGTGCAGTTGCCATGCTTTGAATCGCAGGCCCAGAGCGTGTCGCCGTGTCCCCAGCCTTCTCCGCTCTTGTCATATTTCATGGTGCGAAAAACGTATTCGTAAATGTCATGCGCCTTTTCCAGCGGAGTGGTCGCGCCCGCGGTTTCCTGCGCCGCCAGTTGCGCCGGAACTCCCGTCACCGGCACCAGTCGGTCCGCCTCAAGAAATCGCGCCAGCTCGATCCGCGACACCTTTGCCGACCTCACGTCACTGATTGGTTTCCCGTTCACCAGCACCACGTGCTCTCTCCGCACCACGTCGTAGTCCACCGAGAACTTGTACTCTCCCTTGTCCGCCTTCGCAGTTTCGGCATAAAGAACTTCGTTCCCATACTCCGGCTGGCGAACCTGCTTCAGCGGCAAGTCTCCACCTTTAGAAGTAACCTTCACATGCTGGAAGCCATCGGAGTGGGCCAGTGGAATCCAGACGCGCACCCGTTCACCGGGACTGACATTCTTCACCGTGAATGCGTAGTGGAATTTGAAGTGCCGCTCTTTCTGCGCAACAGCCAGTTGAGAAAGAGCGAAAGACGACAAGACGAGCAGCAAAAGCACAGACCGACGCGGCATGACGCATCCTTTCGACGAGATCATCTGACGATTGATCGTTTGACAAGCGTTGATTACTGACAAGCAGGGAAACGGCCGACGGACGTTTTAGGCGGGACTATCGTCAAGTAAAACCGCGGCCGGAGAGTCGAGGCGCACACCGCATAGTTTGGCAGTCTGCCTGTTACACCCACGCCCTGTCAAATTCAGGCAGTTGCCTCACTCGACCGCCGCCCGTTATCCTTCAGGCCATGCCCAGCACGCTAGTCGAATGCGTCCCCAATTTTTCCGAAGGCCGCGACCCCGCCAAAGTTGATGCCATCATCGAAGGCATGAAAATCCCCGGCGTCTATCTCCTCGACCGCGAGATGGATTCCGACCACAATCGTTGCGTGATCACCCTGGTAGGCGAGCGCGATGCCATCCAGGAAGCCGCCATTCGCGGAGTCGGGAAGGCTGCCGAACTGATCGATCTCACGAAACATCAAGGCGCCCACCCGCGCATGGGCGCAGCCGACGTCGTGCCCTTCATCCCGATCGACGGCGTCACCATCGAAGACTGCGTAGCCATGGCGCGCCACGTAGGAGCCGAAATCGCGAAACGCTTCCAGATTCCCGTCTATCTTTATGAAGCCGCCGCGGCCACCCCCGAACGCCAGAACCTGGAGAACATTCGCCGCGGGCAGTTCGAAGGCATCCGCGCCGACATCGCGACCAACCCCGCGCGCAAGCCCGATTTCGGAGAGCCCCGAGTACATCCCACGGCGGGAGCAACGGTCGTCGGAGCGCGCAAGTTTCTGATTGCCTATAACGTCTTCCTGAATACCCCCGACGTAGACATCGCCAAGAAAATCGCCAAAGCCGTGCGCTTTTCAAGTGGAGGCCTGCGCTTCGTAAAAGGCGCCGGATTCCTGGTCCGCGGCCTGGCTCAGGTTTCCATGAACCTGACCGACTTCGAGCAGACTCCCATCCACCGCGTCTTCGAATACGTGAAACGCGAAGCCGCGCGCCACGGCGTCATCCCGGTTTCCAGCGAGATCGTCGGACTGATTCCCAAGAAAGCGCTCGAGCAGGCCGCGGAATGGTTTCTGCAAATCGAAAACTTCGATTCCTCGCTAATTCTCGAAAACCGCCTGACCGCCGTAATGGGCGGCAAAATGGCCGTAGGCGGACTGCGCGCCGGAGTCGAGCCCTTCATCGAACAACTGGCCGCTCCCACCGCCACTCCCGGAGGAGGCAGCGCTGCCGCCGCCAGCGGAGCGATGGCCGCTGGACTGGCCAACATGGTCGCATCCATGTCGCGTGGCAAGAAGGCCTATCTACAGCACGAAAGCCAGCTCAGCGAATCGATCGCCCGCCTCAGCCAGCTGCGCGAGGAACTCAAGTCCGCCATCGACGCCGACGCTGAGTCCTACAACGTCGTCATGAAGGCCTACAAATCAGCCAAGTCTTCTGACGCCGCCTCGTCCGACGGCGATGCCGCCATCAGCGCCGCCCTAAAGCAAGCGACCAGCATCCCCCTGAGTGTCGCAGAAAAAGTGGTCGAGGTAGCCGAGATCGCAACCAAACTGAAGCCGATCACGAACCCGAACATGAAGTCCGATCTCACGACCGCCATCGCTCTGGCCAAGGCCGCCCTCGAAGGCGCGCTTGCGAATGTCGGGATCAATCTTGATTCGCAGAAGGACAAGGCCTTTGTGACCGAGACGCGGAAGCGCACGGCGGCGCTGGCTAGAATAGTCTAGGTGGGTTGCATAGCAGTCAATCTGGGATAGGGAACACGAAGAAACCTAGATCCGCGAAACTGGTAAGGTAAAGATCCTCCCCCTTCAGCGTGTTGGGGTCGAAGAAGATTGCACAGAACGGCTCCATTTCCCGAACATCGAAGAAAGGACCCTTAAATGGCCAGGAGCCAAAGAAACTTTTGCGGGGGTAGTGGCCCCGTAGATCAGGACGCCCCCTTGCCACGGGAAGGCCAGGTACACGCGGAAAACATTGACCTTGCCCAAATCTACTTTCTTGCCGTCCCAATAGAGGTTAGAGTGCTTCACGGAGAGTCGCTTGAGAAGAGAATGGGTGCGGATCCATGCGGCAGAAGCTTTTTCGTCGGACTCACTGATAGTGGCTACCTGTCCATCCCAGGTCACCTCCGCACGGAAAGGCGGCTTCGGGTTGCCGCTTCCCTTGATGCAGACCCTCTCGAGGACAATGTGCGTGTCCCGAACCATCACCGCATCACAGTGTGAAGTGTCGCCCTGTAACACATGGGGACGCATCTCATGAGCACCGCCCTGCCCCAAAGCAAGAACAATCACGGTTGCGAGCAGCGAGTTCATCGCGAACGCTTTTGTACAAAGTATTACACAGATGGACAAAAGACCCGCGCAAATCTCCCCGATTCCAACGTTCTAAGACCAAGCGAGGAGGTCGTACTTTAGTTACGGCCCTGTTCTCGGAATTGGGGACTAAGATAGAATGAGTTCAAAGACTGCGAAAGATCGCCAACGTATGGTTTGCGGCCTGCATCTAAACTGGGTAGACCCACTCTGAGGAATTCTATGAAGAATCTGTGTTTTGCGGTTTTGCTTCTCTGCGCAACGGCAGGCTACGCCATGCCGATCGCATCGTCGGCGCGTTCCATGGTGCCGGCTGAAATCCAGCAACTGATCGGGGTCGACTACCGCGCGCTCAAGGATTCACCCACCGCGCAGGCGCTCAAGCAGCAAGTCATGCCCGACAACATCAAGGAATTCGAGAGCGCGCTGAAAGGCATCGGCATCGACGTCGATAACGATCTCGACCAGCTCAATTTCGCCTCCTTCCGTACCGAGAAGAAGGGCATTGAAACCATCGGTGTGGCCCAGGGATCGTTCTCCGCCAAGAAGGTTCTCAAGAAATTGAAGCTTAAGAAGATCACGGCCGTGAAGTACGGTACCGCCAGCATTTACCCGATGGATAACGGTCTGGTGATGACCTTCACCGACGACAACACGCTCGCCTTCGGGACTCAGGCTGCGCTGCACAGCGCACTCGATACCCGCGACGGCAAGCGCGCGTCGCTCGATTCGAATTCCGTGATGAGCGACCAGATGTCCGCCGTCGATGGCGCCACCGTGTGGAGCATCCTCGACCAGAAGGGAACCCAGGCCATCATGTTCTCGGCCCTGGGCGATGCCGCGAAGATTGCCGACTACGACACGCTCAAGAAGCGCATTCTGGCTTCCCGCTATACCATGAACTTCCAGAGCGGGGTGAATTTCGATCTCAGCGTTCTCACCGCCGATTCGATGACGGCGGCAACGCTTTCTTCCATCGTCAAGGCCGGCATGCTTTATAAGAAGATGGGTGCCAGCCCCATCGAAAAGACCGCCCTCGACGCCACCACCGTCGATTCCGACAGCTCGAATGTGCTGCTGCACTTCAAGAGCGACGACCAGAAGTTTCAGTCGTTGATGCACTCGCCGCTGTTCGCCGCTGTTTCACATTGAGGTTCCGCACGAAGGTTGGGCACGAATCCGCAGAACAAGATGAGGGTTCTGGTTACAGGGGGAGCGGGCTACATCGGCAGCGTGGTTGCCGATGAGCTATTGCAGGCAGGACACCAGGTTGTCGTCTTCGATAACCTGAGCCGCGGCCATCGCCAGGCGGTGCCCAAAGACGCAGAGTTGGTGGTGGGTGACCTCGCGGATCGCGCTGCGCTTGGCCGGTTACTTCAGTCGCGCGCGCTTGATTCTCGGAGCAGCGAACCTCGAGGCTTCGATGCCGTCATGCATTTTGCGGCGCTGATCGAAGCGGGCGAGTCGATGAAGGCGCCCGAAAACTTCTTCCGCAACAACACCGCCAATGCGCTGACCCTGATCGAAGCGATGCTGGCCGCTGGGGTAAAGCGTTTCGTTTTTTCCTCCACCGCCGCGCTCTTCGGCAATCCCGAGCGCACTCCGATTGAAGAGGACGATCCCGTCCATCCGACCAATGCCTACGGGGAATCGAAGCTGCTGACGGAGCGAATGCTCGCCTGGTTCCATCAGATTCACGGACTGCGCTATGCCAGCCTGCGCTATTTCAATGCCGCCGGTGCGTCCCGTCCTGACCGAGGCGAAGCGCACCAGCCGGAGACCCATCTGATTCCCCGGATTCTCGCCGTCGCTCTCGGCCGCGCCCAGCACGTGAACATTTTCGGCGCCGATTACCCCACGCCCGACGGTACTTGTGTCCGCGATTACATCCACGTCAGCGATCTGGCGCGCGCCCACCTGCTGGCGCTCAATGCGCTGGAGAATCACAGTGTCTTGACCTACAACCTGGGCAGCGGACACGGCTTCAGTGTGCGTCAGGTGGTCGAGGTGGCGCGAGCCGTAACCGGGCATCCGATTCCTGTGATCGAATCGCCGCGCCGGGCGGGCGATCCAGCGGTGTTGGTGGCCAGCTCCGAGAAGATTCGGCGAGAACTGGGCTGGCAGCCGAGATTCCCGGACCTGAAGGCCATTGTGGAAAGCGCGTGGCAGTGGCATCGCACCCATCCTGATGGATATCCTTCATGAAGTCACGCAATTGCCTGTTCGTTGACCGTTGATCGTCGACCGCCGATCGCTGACCTCTGACCCAGACAGAATGGAATCAGTCTCCCGGAACTCCACGAACCGGTCCCAACGACGGGCTCACCTGCCAGGTTCGATGGGGTGATCGCGGCATATCCACCAGTGCTGGCTCTTCTCGGAGATGAGGCGCGATCGCTTCTCTTTCTCTTTGCGCCTCATGCACGTGCTGGCTTGCGCCCGGGCTTAAAGGCATCTTCTCCGTGCTCTCGGCCTGATCGCCATCCGCGTAGGTGAATTGCGGTACGATCTGCTGGATTTGGGCGAGGATCGCGGCTCGCTCGCCAAGCGACATGGCGACATAGAGCTGGTCAAGACTGCGCTTCAACGCCGGCCAGGCGAGCTTCACACGACTGCGCAGACATGTATTCGGCGTCGTAACGAACCTTGACAGGAATCTCCAGCTCATCGCGGCCATTGACTTGCGCCCAGCCGGTGATCCCTGGAACCAGGCGATCGACGCCGTGACGGGTGCGAAGCGCGATCAGATCGTCCTGATTGAACAATGCTGGACGCGGCCCCACCAGGGTCAGGTCGCCCCGGCAAACGCTGACCAGTTGCGGCAATTCGTCCAGGCTGGTCTTGCGCAGCAGGGCTCCGATCGGAGTCAGATAGTGCTCCGGCTGCGGCAATAAATGCGTCGCTACCTGCGGCGTCTGGATGCGCATGGTCCTGAACTTGGGCATGTCAAAAACACGATTGTCTTTGCCCACGCGCCGCGACCAATGCAGCGCCGGGCCGGGAGAGGTCAAGCGCACGGCGGCCCAGCACAGCACGAACAGGGGACTGGACAGAATCACGAGCGCTCCGCCCAGAACCAGATCCATGCCCCGCTTCCATACCGGCAGGCGGTACGTCGAGGGACCAAGAGTGGTCATGACCATGGGCGGTACGATTGTCGGGACGGGTAATGTTTTCGGAAATGGGGGAATCGAAGACCAGGCGGCTACGATGCCGAAACCCGTGCCTTCGGGGGCGCACCCGGTCCCTTGATGACGCGCTTATCGGAACTCAGGCAGTGTTCTGCGCGCTTAAAGTAAGCGCGCGCCTTCACCGAGAAACGCACAAGGAGCTTACTGGCGCGGCTCTTGCCGAAGTAGTCGTAGGCTTCGTTGAATTCGATCAGCGCGTCATGCAGTTCGCGAAGCGAGCTTTGCGGAGTCTGATTGACGCTTTGACTGCCGAAATGGACGATCTCCGCGCAAGGCGTGTAGTGCACGCGGTAGCCCTTCTTTCTCAGCATGAAGTTGTAGGCCAGATCGGAGACAAACAGCTGGAAGCGCTCATCCAGCATGCCCGCATTCTCCCAGGTCGAGCGGCGGACGATGTAGGCAGTCGTGCCAATGCTATCCACCGGCTGCGCCTTCGAATAGTCGAAATCGGTGGCGTAGTAACGATCCGTCAGTCGGCTCCGGGGAAACAGTTTGTGCCAGTTGAGGGCTTGCAGCGCCATGGTGCCCGGCCCGGAGAAATGGCGGATGCAGTGCTGCACCGAACGGTCGGGATTCAGCAGCTTCGGACCGCAGGCGGCTACCTCGGGATTTTCGTCCATGTACTCGACCAGCGCTCGGAAAGCGTTGCTGATCAGCAGGGTGTCGCTGTTCAAGTGGCAGGCATAGCGCGCCCGCGACCTCTGCATGCCGAGATTGGTGTTCCTGACGTAGCCCTGATTGGCCTGGTTCCGGACGAGGATGACCTCGGGGAAGGCTTCGGCCACCATCTCGGCGCTGCCGTCTTCGGAATGGTCATCGACGCAGATGACTTCAAAGCTGATGCCGCGCGTGTGCTGGTAAATCGAGGAAATACAATCGTGCAGCAATCTCCGGGTATTGTAGTTTGGGATGATCACGGTTAGATCTAGTAAGTTGTCCATTTGATTCTCCTTGGTCGTCCCGTTCAACTTCTGTCCTCCCGTTCCACGTCGCTTACTTGGCCTTGCGATACACTCCCACCAAACAATATTGCCGCACGGACTCTGAAAGCGTCTTGCTTCGCAGCAGAAGCGGGAGCGAGAACAGTGCGCGCAACCTCCACCTGCTGTCCAATCGCCGCAACTCGTCTTCTCCATAGAAAAGCCTATGATCAGGATCCGACGCGAAGCCGCGGATTCCCGGCACGGCGATTACCAGGCCCCCGCGCGGACAGGTAGTTCGCCAGCACTCATCGAGAATCTTTTGTGGATCTTCAATGTGTTCCAGCACGTTATCGAGGATGCATGCGTCAAACGATCCGTCGGCCGCCGGAAATGGACCGCCTTTCTCAATCAACGAGGCGCGCAGCCCAACCCGCCTCGAGTACTCCACGGCCAAGGGGTTGATCTCGAAACCCACCACCCGGGACGGGAACGCACCCAGCACGCCGGCGCCGGCGCCCGATCCTACTTCGACCACACGCGGCCCGAAAGCACGGGCGCACAGAAACAGTATCGGAGACGACGCCAGCCTCTTATAGAGCCGTCTCCGCAAGCTGATACCGTTGAGGTACTGAAAGTAGTCCTGAAACCCAGTCGCGTCGTCACTCACTCGCGTCTCCCCTCACTGTACGGTACAAAGAACGGTAATAGGCAACATGCTTACTCGCCATCCCAGTTAACATAAAGTGTTCTTTATATAATCTCTTTGAGCTGGCTATGTAGTTTGCAGGATCTGAGGTTACTTTCTTGATGGCTAGAACGAGGCTCTGGATATCTTCTAAGTCGAAAAAGCCCAAATCCTCCTCGGAAATCAGATCCGCATAGATGGGAAGCCGAGAGCACACCACCGGCAACCCGCAGCCCATGGCTTCCAGCATGGCTAAGCAATAGCCCTCGGAGCGGGAAACCATGGCAAACAAATCAAAATGGCAGTTGTAACGAGAAGAATGGTCGCGAAATCCGAGAATCGTGAATCGATCGGCAACACCAAGGCTCCTCGCTAATTCCAAAAGAAGGACCGATTCCGGTCCTTCTCCGACAATCACCACGGCGCAATCTGTTAGTGTAACTAAGGCACGGACAAGCTGGTCAAGGCCCTTCCTTTTGATGACCAAACAAACCGCTCCTATGATCCTAAGAGAACGGGCCCGGTATTGATCAAAAACCAGCTGGTCGGCCAGCTCAATAGACCGGGCGGCGGGAAAGGGAATACCGTAGCCAATGATGATGTCATTCCTTGGCCCGATTAGAGAACGGTAGTGGCTCGACATAAAAGTACTGGAATAGATTAGATTCGGAACGAAGCGCAGGGCCAAAAACCACAATCGGCTGATCATCGCCGCCTTCCATCCGGGATAGGTATAGGTCATATCCTCAGAAATAAAGCCATGGAGGCTCGTGATTTTCCGTTCCTTGGGAGTCGGCAATAGGGCCAAGATACAATCCGGGAGAAATCCGGTGGCATGGACGAGATCGAAGCGGAAAAGCTTATAGAAAGTGACTATCGTCAATTGCCTGCATTTGACGGGAAAGTCTATTACTCCTTCACGTGTTCTTAAATAAAATACTTCCATTTCCAGACCCGGCTCATGAAGTAACCCAGCGATTAGGATGCGGGTAAAAATAACCGGACCCCGGTTCTGAAGAGCGAGAAGAATATAGGCAATTCTCACGGTTCTAACCTACGGCAATGGTGGACAGCGCTGTTGCATGGATGATTGTGCCGGGAAACCATGGGTAGTGAGTGCATGGGTAGTAAGTGAGCAACTCGTATCACTAGGAGTTCCTTTGCGCGTTGTAACGTCTGTAACTCGTAGAAACGGCAGATGGCACTATCGTCACGTTGTTAAGGTTGGTGTGCCATGACTTGCCTCTAAAGGCGGCCCATTCTCCGAATGGCGCGAAAACGAGAAAGAGGCATAGCTGAAGGTGGTTGTGTATTCATCGACGAGGTTCTTGACCTGCAAGTCGATGATTAAAGTAGTCAGCGCGTAACCCACGACCACGGTGGACACCAGGCGGCGGTAGCGCCGAAGTTGCCCATCTTGGTAGACCATGGCAACCATCTGCGCCACAATAAATCCTTCACCCACCCCGAGCAAAGAATAGCCTCGTGCACTTAGAATTCCGAACTGGTTGAAGGAAATCATCCAAAGCGTGGAGATCCAATAAGAGGTGGCACACAGTTGGAGAATGGGCGTCGTCAACTTGTCACGCCTCGAGTTCAGCAGCCAGCACAGCGCACCGAGAATCATCAGCTGCTTGATGGTGACAGGGTTAGAGAATATGCCAAGAGTTGCGGCTTGATCGGAACCCTGATAAGTCGCTAGCCGGTCAATGAGCGCGAACAGCGAATGTGAGGAGTCCAGGCTGTTACCGACCATGATCGCGGCAATCAGGGTCAAGAACACGTACCTGGGTGTGCTCCTGATCTTCAACCAGTCCAGGAGAACAGGGAAAATGACCACTGCCGCTTCCAAGTGAGTCAGGACCGCGAGTACCATCAATGCGATCCCCATCGGCCTGCGTTGACTCGCCCAGAAGTGAAAGCCCCATAAGATGAGGATCGCGGCCACCCCGCTTCGTATGGCTATCATCTCGTGGTGAAAGAAGTCGTGGGAGTAGTACAACATTAAAGCGATGGCACTGAACCTGGCGTGCTTCCAGAAGAACAGGGCATACGAACCAACCGCCGTCAAAGCGAGCAGAAATATCAGAGCTTCGAAAGGAAGGCCGAGTATCTTGATCAGAGAATTCAAATAGACGTATCCGACGTCCACGGCCGGCATGGTGCCTATCCACTGCCCGAAGAACCCAACGCCCAGCGTATCCGGACTTGCTTTGAAATACTCTCTATATACGTCATAATCCGCGCCCACGGATTCCGCCCTCAATCCGGCACAGGCGATCATCAGCATCGCTGCCAGTACGTACCAACCTTTGTTCACGATTGATTGCCTGGATTGGAATCCGGCGATAACCGCGCACAGCAGTGCAAAGAATATGGCGTAGTAGATACTCACCGGGGAGTCACAGCGTTGAGGTCCGCGCGCTGCCACGCTCTTCGTTTCTTTTGAAAGATATAGGTTCCCGAGGTCACTCCCAAAACACCGAGGCAAGCGAAGTACCCGACGGCCACCGCGGACGCTCCCCAAAGACGGGCACAGAGTATCGTGGATGCAACCGATAAGATGGCGAGTAGAACGGATTGAATCAAGAACGGTTCACACTTGTGCGCCCGCAGATAGAGCGCTTCACTCTGGACGACATGACTGCCCAGCGTCGTCAGCAGCAATAGCGCGAAGACGGGCGGCAGAAGAATCCGCAGCGCCAGCGCTGGGAAAAAATGCTCGGCGGCGACCAGCCCGGCGAACGATGCGATGGCCACCAGCGTCAGCACAGCCAGCGATTGCCACAGCGTGCGGAAGAAGAGGCGATCCAGCTCGCGGATCTCTCCCCGTGCAACCAGCTTCCCGAAGGGCGCCGCTTTGGTGGTCATCCACGCCAGCACAACCCATCCGAGTTGGCTGACCATGCTCATCGAGAGTCCCATCTGTCCGGCCACTACCGGCCCGCGAAAAACGAACAGCACGGGTGTGAACATCTGGGAGATGAAGCAGCTGCCGAGCCAGCTCACGGCAATCCGCCACTGAAAGGGCCACACCTCCGAGCGCCACCGGATTCGATCGGCGCCCACCGGACGGCGCATCAGCGGCCATAACAGGCGGCGGCGACCGTAAAGGAAAGCCATCCCCAATACGGCCTGTCCGGCAATGACCAGCGCGGGAGAGAAAAGTCCGTGATGGGTGATCATGGCCGTCCACACTAGCAAGGCGCTTACGATCGCCTGGCTTAACCTCAGCCCTGCCACCTGGGCAACCCTCCCGCAGCCCTCCAGAAAGGAGAAAACCGGATCGAGCTGGAAGGTAATCACCGAGCCCAGCACCGCTAGAACCCATGGCCACCGCCACGCCGGCTCCACCCCTATATGCGGGTGGTGGGAAAAAAAATAGGAGCCCGCCGGCCAAAGGATCAGGGCCATGAGCACGGCGGCTACGGCGTACCACAGCACGGCGGTTTGCAGCACGGAGGCCAGACGCGCATGGGCGATCGGGTCTCCGGCGACCCGATTGTCCCCGTCAATGGTTAGACGAGAGGTTTCGTGCGAGGCCAGTTGCAGAATGACAAAGGAAAACCCCAGTTCGAAAACGGTCTGCAGCCACACCAGACTCCACAGCGTGTAGTAATAGCCTTGCTCGGTCGGCGTCAGGAAATGAATGATCAGCAGCACGGTTCCCGCGCTGCCAATCGCCTGGCAGCCTCGAGCGAGCACCGTGTAGGTAATTGCCCGATCGATACCAACAATATGCTTGAGCCGGATGTGCCAGCCCGGACGCGACCGCAAAACCGGCGTGTCCGCATCGCAGACTTCGCCTGCGGGAACAGAAGCAGGAGCGCCGAAGACTGCCATGCTACAGCCAGCCGCCCTTCGTTATCGAGGTCCGCAGCGCGAGCAACCGTGCGTTCGATTCAGGCTCCCGACGCATCCTTTGCAAGGCTTCGGCGAGCAGCCCATACATGCAGGAACCGAAAAGGCCGAACAGCGCCGCCAGGGCCACGATCAGGCTGCGCGGCGGCCAGGACTTGCGATCCGGTTCAAGGGCGGGATCGACGACCTGAATGACAGCAGCGGTCTTTGCTTCGTCGAGTCGAGCCGCTTCATACTGTTTCGCCAGCAGTTCGAAAAGGGTTTCGGCGTACTTCACATCGCGCAGTTTGCGGATGTACTGCAGGCCGGCTTCGGGGACATTGCCGACCGGAACATTGCCGGCCGAGACCTCGGCATCACCGGCGGGGCTGCCCGGGCCGCCGCTCTGTTTCTCCATTAAGGCCAGCTGGGCGCGCATGCCCGAGAGTTGTTCTTCGCCCAGCATGGTGTCGGGATTCTGCTCGGTCGAGAACAAACGCCGGGCGCGCAGCTCCACCTCTTTCGCGGCGATCAGCGCCCGCAGTTTCACCACCGCCTCGATAATGGCCTTGGCCTGACCATCCGGTTGAATCAAACCCGTTTTCTGCTCGGTCGCTTTCAACGCCTGTTCCGCGTCCGCCAGATGGTTCTTGGCCGCCTCCAGTTGCCCCTCGAAAAACAAGCGCCGCTGTCCGGCTTCGGTTACGGCCAGGTTCTGGGTCAACTGGCGCAACTCGTCGACGTAGGCATTGGCGATTTGGGTCGCGCGGCTGCGGTCTCTGTCCTCGACCGAGATGCTGATGAACCCCTCCTTGCCGAGGACGATGCTGCTCGCTTTTACCAGATCCTTGCGGGCGTCCGACATCCTCTTGTCACGATAGACGCGAAGCAGATCGAAGCGGCGGATCAACGCGTCCTCGGCGGTGCGGCTGCGCAGCATCCCCAGATAAAGGTCGTTCGAATTCTTCAGCCCCAAATCCTTCTGGGCCATCGCCGCCATCGGGCCCAAGGCGCCCAGTTGCCCGATCATCGAGGCGGCCAGCGACTGGCTTTGCTGTGGAGGAAGGATATTGGTGGTGGCGGTGTAGCGATTGGGCAGCAACCACGCAACGCCCGTGGCCAGAACCGCCGAGGCGATCGTGATCCGCAGGATGAGTTGTTTCCGCCGCGAGAGGATGATCAGCAAATCGAACAGGTTGCGTGGGCTGGGTTCGCCCGCGACGGCAACCGCCGACGGGCCCACGGCTGGGGTTTGAAGGGTTGAGGCTTCAAAGTCGAGAGCGTCATCGTCTAGGGCCGCAGCGGCCACCGTCTCCGATGCGGTCGCGGTCATACTGGTCATCGCCCAGCCCTCATTGCTCGGCCCTCATCGCCCGACCCCCGATCGAATGCGCGCACTCTCGTGGCATCACGCTCGTTGATCAAGCTCATTGAATGACCCTCACCGCGGCCACGCCCAGCGCAAATTGCGAGAAGACCTGACTCCAATCTCTCAAGCCCTTGAGAAACGAACCATGGGACAGGCGCTCCGGCACCACGATGGCGTCGCCCGGCATCAGGCGCAGAGAGGCGAAGCCTCCGTTCCACAATCCCCTCACCGACTGTTTGCCGACCACCGAGCTGTCGGCCCGAATGACAAACATGCGGGCCGTGTCCGCGTCTCGCGTCGGGCCACCTGCCCGCCTCAGGTAGTCGTCCACCCGTTCCTCACGCCGGTAGAGGAACGAATTCTTGTTGTAAACCGCACCCAGCATCTCAACCGTCGAGGGGCGATAGGGGACCACGAAGCGGTCGCCGTCTTCGAGCGAAATTTCCGGCAGGTCGCGCACTCCGGTGGAGTCCGGTCCTAGATCGAGAACCACGCGCCCGCTCGCTTTTACTTCCCGCAGCTTGTCCACCAGTTGCCGCTGGGCTTCGAGTTTCGCGCGTTTTTCGGCCATGTCGTCGGGATTCACCCCCGAAGGCTCCAGGGCGTTGCGGGAGATGTCTTGCTCGAGTTTTTCGATCATTTGATCGAGGCCTTTCTGCTGGTCGAGGCGCACCGATTCGCGGGTAAACTCCGCCCCGTAGAGATAGGCGTTCGCGGTAAATCCGCCGACCCGTTCCACCAGGTGGCGGAAGCTTTCGCCGGCTTCGGCTTGGTAGACGCCGGCGGTTCGAAACTCCCCTTCCAGGCGCACGAACTTGCTCTGCTTTTCGAGCGGAACCGCGAGATCGTTCTGCGAGAAAATGGTGATCACGTCGCCCGGTTCGAGCGCTAGATTGCTCTGCTCATCTCCCTGCAACACCAACTTCCCCAAATCGAAAGGGACCAGGCGCGTCGTCAGGTCCTGCGGGTTGAGCCGCTGAATCACTGCATAGTCCCAGTTGATCTCCGGAGCATCGCGCGCAATCTGGTTGCGCAGTTTCTCGGTCGTCGACTCGGTTGCCGCCCTCGCCGACGGAAGTTGCCTATCGATCCGGGGGGCATCTCCCTCTCCATGTTTCTCGCCCGGGTTCGCGGCCGAGTTGGTGGCGCGCCAGTAATCTCGTGTGACCAGTGCGTCCTGGTTCGGGATCACATCCCTCAGACGCATGCCGATGTGCCATTCGACGCGCCCGGGATGTGCCACGTTTCCCCGCAGCGTCACCGCGTTTTGAAAATGGGGAGAGAGCGCGAAAATGCGGACCACGTCTCCATCCTTCAATGGCCGCGCCATACCTTGTCCATCCAGGGGAAATTCCTCGACCCGGCGGGTATCGTGGTTTTCGATCCGTTCCACCACCGCCTTCTGCCCATCCGCCGTGGTCGCCAGTCCCCCCGCCATTTCGATCGCGCTCCGGAGACTCGTCCCCTCCCGCAGTTCGTAGATCGCGGGCACATTCACGCTGCCCGCGATGGCAATCGACGGTCCGGCGGGCGGGATGTAGATGACATCCCCGGGCAACAGCCTCGCGTCTTTGGATTTGTCCCCTCTCAAAAGCAGGTCATAGAAGTCAAATTCCGTCACCACGCGGTTGTCCCGCTTCAGTTGGATGTGCCGCATGGAGCCCGCGCCCGACGGACCGCCGGAGGCGAAGAGCGCGTTGACCAGGGTGCAGAGTGAACTGACGGTGTAGCTTCCGGGGCGCCGCGCCTGGCCAACCACAAACACTTGAATCGATCGCAGTTGTCCCAGGCTGACCGTCAAATCGAAATTACGGAACACTCTCCCAATCGCGGTCCGGAAATACTCCGGCAATTGCTGATATTTCAATCCGGCCACGGACAATGTACCCACCTTGGGCAGGAAGACCTCGCCTCCCCGGTCGACGACCAGCTTGCCGTTCAGATCAATCTGTCCCCAGGCTCGGATCAGGATTTCGTCTCCCGGCCCGATCTGGTAGTCGTCAGTCACCGGAATCCGATCGACAGGCGCGAAGGTGGTGGGCACGCGCTCGAACAGATTGTGTCCATAAAGAGGCAGCCTGCGGCCAACCGAACTGGCGACAAATTCCTGAAACTCGTTGGGCGGCGGTTCAGGAATCACATCCGTATTCAAAGGAAAATTCGGTTGAGGACGGCGTGCTGGTTCCGCGTTCTGGTCTTGCGTCTGGTTTTGCTGCTGGCCGCTGTATTGCCGGGTGTTGTCGGGCCCGGCGTTATTCGGCAGCGCGTCAGTCGGCGGCAGGGCTTGGTTTCCCCCTCTTCCGGCATTTGGATTGGAACTGCCGTCGGAGGTACCGGGAGGTGCTGGGCAGTTATTCTCCGCGCATTGCGGATCGTCCGCGGGCGGCGTTCGCAGAGTGGTTTGCGCCCATCCGAGACTGCCCCACACGAGCAGATGCAAGAGCGCCGTTGTCATGCAGCTCCGCATCGGTCGGGCCGGTGCGGCGGCTCTGCTTCCAGCCGGCGCGAACGATTCGGCTCGCATGTATCTTTCGGAGATTGATTTCTTCGAGAACATTATTTTGGGGAACACTATTTTGGGGAACATCATTTTGGACAGCATTATTGAGGGCACATTTTGGAGCGCATCATTGCTGAGATCAATCATTGGAACCTCAGCATCCTGCTCCACTTCGGGTGGTAGGTGAACTCAACCGAGGCCACCGTGTTCGGTCCGGCGAGTGGGGATAGAACAGGGAAGTTCCACCGTTCGTACTGGAGAAATGTGGCAATCTCCATTTCCCGGCCGGGGTGAAAGGTGGCGCGCACAAAGAAATCCTCAATATCACCGCCCGCCGGAATGAAATCGCGGTCGACGTGAGCCTTCCGATATCCCGCTTGCACCGAGTTGCGCGGCGAAAGCCAATAGGTGCTCCAGAGTTGGAGGCCGTGGCCCTCCCGGCCCACCCAAGAACCGATGAGGTGCCCGTCGTTGGTATAGGAGTCGTGGTAGGCGCCGTTGTAGTAGAAGTATTGGCCGCCCCGGTTCGACAGCGCCGGCGGGTCCGACCACACCATCTCGGCGCGGAAATCCAGCTTCGGGACGTGGGGAATCTGCGGCAGGTAAATGCCCGGATTCATCAGCGACATTTGCGGGTATCCGATCGGCGAAGTCTCATCGTCGGTCATGCCGTCGTTATACAGAACCAGCCATTTCCGAAGGCCGGGAATGCGATAGCTGAAGTCAAAGCCGCTGCGCCGGTCGCCTACGTCGGCCGCGCTGCCGGGTATCGTAGTTTTGTTGTCTCCAAAACTGAAGAAACCTCTCAGGAGCATGCGGGTGGTAATCGGCCGGAACACGATGGTGCGCGAAAACCCGAATTCAAGATTCGGAGTCGGTTTGAAGCTTACCTTCTGGCCATCAATCGCCGGCAGCGGCGGATAGTGGTGTCCGGCCATTAATCCCACGAATGAGTCCCAGCGCACAGGCCCCAGCCAATGCAAGAAACCCGGCAGTCGCCAGGGAGATGGGATGGTCAGACGCAACATATCGATAGGTTGCGCGTCGTCGCTCAAGTTCGGCGGTCCACCCGCTCCCGGTCCCCACCACAGACTTTGCCGCCCAGCCGAGATCTGAACAGTCTTGAAGTTCCAAGCAAGATATGCGTCCAGGAGACGGAACTGATCGACGACGGTGGTATGGATCGGATCCTGCGGCGGCGTCGCATCGACGGTGCCGATCATCTGCTCGACCGCCTGACTGTAAGCGGGAAGCGCTGCTGCGTGTTGATACTCGCCGCGCACATAGAACGCAAGCGGCCCGGCCGTTCCCGACGTCGAGGCCCCGCTTACCAGATTTGAACCGGGGCCGTAGAGGCGACCGTTGTCATTGATGAGGGTTTGGCCGAAATGATAACCGTCGTCCAGTGGCGTGCCCGCGATGCCGAGGTATCGGGTGTAGATGCTCTCAACGCGGATGCCGGAAGTTTCGGAACCGTCGAAACGCGCGAGGTCATGGGCAAACTCGGTGGTGAGCGCCGCGTAGATCTCATAGGCCTCCGGGGCCTCCGGCGGATGGCGATCCGGACCCAGGCCGGCGGTGTGCACATCGGCGGTGTACAAGTCGTCGATGTACAAGGCATCGCGCGCGGCCGCGATGATCCGGGCACACTCCATGCGTGTCCATGGCCGCAAGTCTGCGTATGCGCTCGGGGCATACCCCAGAGCGGCCAGGCGATCGAAGGCGGCATAAACCCAGGAGTCCAGGGGAACAGACGGCGATCCCAGCTCGGCCGAAGTACGCAGGCGCGGCGGCGCCTTTTCGTCCGTATTTTTTTCGAAGCTGCCCAGGCTCGCACCCGGCAGCTCCGGGTCGTGATGCGCCCGGTACACATAGTGGCCAATCAGATAACCGAGAGCGCTGCCGGCGACCACGTCGGAGGGGAAGTGTTCGCGGGCCGCCACCCGTGCCAGGCTGATTCCCGAAGCGGCGCCGTAGGCTAACAGTTTGGTCAACGGTCCGGGATATTCCCGGGCGACGACGCTCGCGACCGACCACGCGGCGAGCGCATGTTCCGAAGGAAACGAGGCGCCTCCGGCTCCGAAGCTGCCGGCATCGTTGGCGTTCGGACGCGGCCTTTCGAAGGCCAGCTTCATGACTTCAGCCACGACTACGCTGTTGACCGCCGCTTCCCCGGCCAAGAAGCCAGTCTCGCGGCTGTGGTCGTCGCCGCTCGCTGCCCCGCGCAGGTACAGACTGGCAGCGCCGCCGATCATGGCCGCGAATCCGTAGTTGCTAAAGCTGCTGCTGTGGGCAATTGGAGTATTTCCGAAATGCCGCATAATGTCGTTGTCGGCGATCACCAGGCTGAGCGTGCCAACTCCCAGGGGCAGCAGCCAGTTTCTATCTTCCGCATGCAGATGCAGCGGGCTGGTCCAGATTGTTTTCTGATCTGATGCCAGATTCCGCGCAAAGTGCGCCAGACAGAAACCGGCCACGCTTTTCTGCCCCGAACCATCTCTCTCAGCGGGATCGACTCCCAGCGGCTCCCGCGAAGCGGTGGCTTCTTTTTCGCGGATACTTTGGCCCGTACTCGGGCCCGTGCTTGGGCTTACACTTTGAGGGGCGCGCTGGCTATTACATGGTTTCAGAATTTCGAGATTGGATGCCCAGCCGCGGCCACTCGTCCATCCAACCAGCAGAGTCACCGCTAAAATCCGGCGGTGACGCCGCCGGAACTGGTTAAGGAGAAGCATGCCCTAGAGTGCCTTGCAAAGTTGCGTGTGCCGACAGGGGTGGGGTGCGAACTCAGGCGGCCCAACTACCCGTCCGGCGTGCTTCGCCGCCGGTTCCAGTTCGTCCGCATCGACCTCCACCACCACGCTTTGCATGATCGCGTCCAGCGCGAGCACCACCCGAAAGTTGCTTTTCCGGCGGACCAGCACTCCCTCCATCCCAGTCATGGGTCCGGCCTTAATGCGCACGCGTTCACCGATGACCAGATAAGGGTGGGGCTCAATTTTCCGCTGTCCGATAGCGGAGCGAAGCGCCTCGATTTCAAAATCGGGGAGGGGCGCGAGAGTTCGTCCAAAACCAACCAGGGACACAACACCCGGCACTTCAAGTACCCGCACCCGCTTCCGGGGATCGACACGCACAAACACGTAATTGGGAAACAGCGGCAGATCGAGGTTCATTTCGCATCGGTTTTTCCAACGATGGCGCGTTGCATAGAGCGGCAAGAACGATTCGATCCGGCGCTCGGCAAGTTGCGCAGCCACGCGTTTTTCGTGATGCGAATTGGTGTAGGCCGCAAACCAGTATGCCAAACAATCCGGAGCCGCCGCTTGCCTATACATCTTCTGTTCTGTTGTTTGTTGTCTTTCTGCCCAATCCGTTGGCATGATTTGCGCTTCCGTTCGAGTGCAGCTTCGCTAGCCCCACTTAGCGAGGTTGGTTTAGAACTTTCACATCTTGGAGTGGCTGCCCACGCCTTCTATTGCACTTCCCCTGCCACTGCAGTTTGAGGTTCCGGACTTGTGCTTGTCTTTCTACTGGTTGGGTTTACGAATTCGGCGGAAGACATCGTTTCCCGCAATTCCCGGGGCGGGAACCTGAATCGGCTTTTCCGTTCTAAAGCAGCACTCAAAGTCCACCAAACTGCCTGCTGCGGAAATTACGATTCGCGAAATCGAAAATATTGATCCACCTCAGTACCGAAGTTTATTGACCGCAGGACTTGGTCAGCCTAGAATCCAAAAGATGATGAAGCAGAATCTTTCCGCGATGTGTATGTGCGCTTGTTGTTGTTGCGCATGCGTGTGCACTGGCGCGGGGAGGCTGCCGACCTAAGAAATTAGTTTAAATAAACGGCACTTATAACCCACCGCCAGATCAGTACTGGCGGTGGGTTTTTGCTTTTTGGGGACAAACAGGCGATGGCAATCACAGCACCAGAAACTAAAGCGCAAAGAGTCGAGCGCCTCAAGCGCTCCAAGAATCCATGGGAAGGCCTGGAAGAAATTTGCCGCTTCGCGCGCGAGGGATTCCAGTCCATTCCACCGGAGTGGCTGGGCACATATTTTCGCTGGTGGGGCGTCTACACGCAGGGCGACGGAGCCGGCGTCACCGGTGGCCAAGGCGGCGAAGGCCGGGCCCTGCAATGCTTCATGGTGAGAATACGGATCCCCAATGGTCTTCTCAGCTCTGAACAACTGCGAACCATTGCCGGTCTCACCCGCCGCTACGCTCACGGAATTGCCGACATCACCGTGCGCCAGAACATTCAGTTGCACTGGGTGACGATCGAGGCGCTTCCCGACTTGCTCGAAGCGCTCGCGCGGGTGGGATTGAACACGACCAGCGCCTGTGGCGATGTCACGCGCAATGTCACCGGCTGTCCCGTCGCCGGCGTAGACGTGGACGAGATTTGCGATGCTTCGTCCTTAGCGCTCGAAGCGTCGCGCATGCTGTCGGGAAATGCCGATTTCTACAACCTGCCCCGCAAGTTCAAGATCTCGATCACGGGATGCCGCGTGTGGTGCCCATATCCGGAGATCAACGATGTTGGGTTAACGGCGCTAACTCGCGTGCTGCGCGGGGCACCCGAAGTGGGTTTCTCCCTGCGAGTTGCGGGCGGGCTCTCTACCGAACCCTACCTGGGAGCACGCTTGAATGCGTTCGTCCGTTGGCATCAGGTGCTCCCCACCATTAAGGGGATCGCCGAATTGTTCCGCGACTCCGACGTGCTGCGCGAGCATCGCGAGAGGGCACGGCTGAAGTTTCTCTTCCTGCGGCATGGCTGGACGGCGGAAAGGTTTCTCGAGGAACTGCAACAGCGCATTGGATTTGAATTCGATCCCGCGGTCGAGGAATCACCGCCCGCAGATGTTTATCGCGACCACGTGGGCATTCATCCGCAGAAACAACCCGGCTACTGCTACGTGGGAGCCGCGGTGCTACGCGGGCGAATTACCGCCGATCAGATGCACGCTGCAGCCGATCTGGCCGATCGCTTCGCCGCCGGCGAACTGCGCGCGACCAACATGCAGAACCTGCTCATCGTCAACGTTCCCCAGCTTAATGCCAACGAATTGGCGAAAGAACTCGACAACATTGGATTGCGAGTGAGCGGCTCGGCGTTCTATCGCGGCACCATCGCGTGCAGCGGCACGGAATTCTGCAAGCTCGCGATTACGGAAACGAAGAGCTTTGCCCGCTGGCTGGTGGAAGAGCTGGAAGAACGCCTGCCCGGCTTCGATCAGCACATGAAACTACACGTCACCGGATGCCCGAACAGCTGTGGGCAGCACTGGATTGCTGACATTGGCATCGATGGCAAGAAGATGAAAATCGATGGACGCCTCGTCGATGCGTATTACTTCTGCGTTGGCGGAGCGCTCGGCCTGCATCAAGCGACCGCGCGGCCCGTAGGGTACCGATGCCCGGCGACTGAGGTTCCGGATGCGATCGAGAGGTTGCTGCAGCGATATCTCGCCACGCGCGAGGCAGGCGAGAACCTGCGTAAGTTTTTTGCGCGGCACACCGACACGGAGTTACGCGAATTTCTTGCGGGCGAACCGGTGGACGCGGTCGCGCGCGATGTGCCTCCGGTGAGTATTGGACACCTGGCGCAATCCGCGGGAGGAGACGGTGACTAGCTTATTCCCAATGTTTATGAAGCTGGCCGGGAAGCACTGCCTGGTCGTGGGCGCGGGGAAGGTCGGCGAGCCCAAGATCGGCGGGCTTATCGATACCGGCGCGCGCATCCGTGTGGTCGCGATTGAGGCAAGCGGCCAGGTCCGGGAATGGGCCGACGTAGGGAAGATCGAACTGGAGCTGCGCGCCTTCTCCGAGAATGACCTCGACGGCAACTTTCTGGCGGTCGCGGCAACGGCCTCCGAGAGCCTGAACAGACTCATTTATCACGAGGCGCAGCGGCGCGGAGTGCTGTGCAACGTGGTGGATGTTCCGGAGTATTGCGATTTCTTTTATCCCGCGGTGGTGCGGCGCGGCGATTTGCAGATCGCGATCTCAACCGCGGGACAGAGTCCATCGCTGGCGCAGAAACTTCGGCAGCAGCTGGAGCGGCAGTTCGGTCCCGGATACGCGGAGTGGGTTCAACAGCTCGGCGAGACCCGTCGACTCATTCTGGCCAGCGACCTCCATCGAGAGACCAAGTGGGAGCTACTGCACTCCCTGGCGAGCCGGGAAGCGTTCGAAGCGGCGCTGGCCAAAGTTCCCGAGTTGAGCACGAGAAGTTGAGCACGCAAGGAGACGGAGCATGAAAGGCAAGGTTTATCTGGTGGGCGCAGGACCGGGTGATCCGGAGTTGCTGACGGTGAAGGCGCTTCGCCTGCTGCGAACGGCCGACGCCGTTTTGCACGACGACCTGGTCGCGCCCGAAATACTGAAGCTGATTCCGTCAACCGCCCAGATTCACAACGTGGGCAAGCGTTGCGGGAAAAAGAAAATCCTGCAGGGCGAAATCAATTTTCTGATGATCGAGTTGGCGGCTTCAGGACTGCGCGTCGTCCGGCTGAAGGGTGGCGATCCGCTGATTTTCGGACGGGCCGGAGAAGAGATCGAATCCCTGCGCGCAAACAACATTCCGTTCGAGATCGTTCCGGGCGTGACCTCGGCTCTAGGTGCGGCCGCTGCAGCTCAGATTCCGCTAACGCATCGTCGCGCGTCCGACGCGCTAATCCTCATTACCGCGCATCGAGCTGCCGGAAAAGACGCTACGGATTGGAGCAAGTTTGTCTCCAGTGGAGCGACGCTGGTGATTTACATGCCCGGACGAAACTACTCAGAGACTG
>CAVZDM010000071.1:0-13716 GCA_963773955.1 uncultured Acidobacteriaceae bacterium
GCGCCGGAGGCTTTTCATGCGCGGCGGCAAGAGTGCCGCTGAAGCTGCCGATCGCGGCAAAGGTATCGTGGTGCTTCAGGCCAAGAAAGACGGCGCCGAATCCGCCCATGGAAACGCCGGCAATGGCTCGCGCAAAGGGTTCGGGGACGGTGCGGAAATGAGCGTCGACGTAACTGATTACGTCCTTAACGATGAAGTCGTCGAACTTAGCTCTTTGATCGGAGACGCTATTGACGTACCAGCCCCGCGAAGCGTCGGGCGTGACAATGATGAGCTGGTGCCGCGCTGCGTAGGCAGAAAGACTCGTTCCGCGCGCCCAGCCGGTAATGTCGGCATCGTAGCCGTGCAAGAGATACAACGTGGGATAACGCCGGACTGCAGTATCGTAATCCGGCGGCAAGATCACCAGCAGCGTTCGCTCATCGCCGATAGAGGCGCTCGGAAAATGGACGAGCTTCACATTCTGCGGAAACACCGTCGGAAGATCAGAGGCGGCTGCCATAGACACCATCGCAAGCAACCATGACGCTAACAAAGCGGAAGAAACACAACGCACTCGCATGATCACATTAAACTCCAGGCTGATGAGATGTATTGCTCGGTCAGAATATCAGCCAAATCATTTTCCAGTCGGAGGATGGCTTCTATGCTCTTTCCGCTCCGCAGAGAAGACCTGGCTCGCAAGGCTGCAGCCCATAGTAAAGCAGTAAAAACGCCCCACAGCCCCTGCACCTACGTCATCTCAAACCGGTCTCGTCCCGCGCGTACCATAGAAGAACAGGCAATGGCGGAGGTCTCTTCGTGAAGCTGCAACGGATTATCAGTTTCGCAACCCTGGCAATCTCGATTCTTACGCTCGTCCTGGTGTTGAAGCGCCCCGCGCCGGTTGCGTCCCCGCAAGCGCCCGCGGCGGCTGCCGCAAACGTGCAGTCGTTTCAGGAGAAGGTGAACCAACTCGCGCAGCCCAAGGCGCCGGGCGAAGGCGAGAGCGAAGTTCGCATAAATTCCGGTGAGTTGTCGGCCGCGCTCGCGCAAGCCGCCGGCCTGCTGCCCGCCGCTACGCCTGCACCCGCGAATTCCTCCAGCAATGCTCCGTCCGGTCCGTCCCCCGCAAGTCCTGCCATGGAGTTTCCCGGCGCGGTCCCCAATATTAAGGATTATCAGGTTTCGATGGATGGAGACATCGTCCGCGGTCAATTTCTCACGCAGATCGCGGGCAAAGACGTTTATCTCACTCTGGCCGGACATCTGGGCGCGAAAGACGGTTACGCGACCTTCGATGCCACCGAGGTCAAGGTCGGCGATCTCTCAGTGCCCGCATCGCTGGTCAACGAAGTGTTGCAGAAAAAACTCGCCGAACAACGCGATCAGCTCAAGCTGCCTAACAATGTCAAAGATCTCAAAGTCGAAAATGGCGAACTGGTTTTCGTGGAGAAATAACATCCGCTGCAGAAAATGCCGCCGCTCCAATTACAGCGGTTTGTAAAGAAAAACTTGCCTAGCGCGCTACACCAAGGGTTCGTTCCAAGAGAGTTTTCTAATCTCCAACTAATCTCCTTCTAATCGCATCCGTTTCAAATCGACGGTATGACGACTTTCCCGATCCCGCACAACCATGCGGACAACATCCTGGTGGCCAGTCCGAGCCCGGTTGTGCGCCAGCGTGTCCTCGAAGGTCTGCGTTCTCCTGTCCGTCGTTTCGAACAGGCCACCGGAGGAGCCGAAGCGTTAGTTCATCTGGAGAGCGGGTTCTGGCAGGTGCTGTTTCTCGATCGGCGCCTGCCCGACCTCGACGCCGAGGAGCTGAGCCAGACCGTGCGGCAGCGCTTTCCCGGAATCGAAGTCGTACTGCTCGATCCAGAGCTTGATGCATCTCTCGATCCGGATCTCCGTCCAAACGGCGATGCGGAATCCACCACGGCCGAACAGAAAGAAAGTCCGCTTCGGGATATGTGGCCCGCGTTATCCCTAGACAAGAACAAGAACAAGGATAAGGATAAGGACAAAGACCAGGACGAAGACAAGCGCCTCGTCGCCGCCCAGTCCATTCTCGAAGCGCCCTTACCCGGAATGATCGGCAACTCCCGCATCATGCAACCGGTGTATCGCCTGGTGCGTCTGCTCGCGCCGCGCAACACAACCGTACTGATTACCGGCCCCACCGGCTGCGGTAAGGAAATCGTGGCCCGCGCCATTCATCATCTCAGCCCGCGCGCCGCGCGCGCGTTTGCGGTGGTTAATTGTGCCGCCATTCCCGAAACGCTGCTCGAGGCCGAGCTCTTCGGATACGCCCGCGGCGCTTTCACTGGAGCCATGCAATCCTACGCGGGAAGAATTCAGACGGCGCAGGGAGGCACACTTTTCCTCGACGAAATCGGGGAGATGCCGTTGAGCCTGCAGCCGAAACTTCTGCGTTTTCTGGAGCAGAAGGAATTGCAGCGTCTGGGCAGCGCCGAGGTCGTGCGGGTGGACGCCCGCGTCGTCTCCGCCACCAACGCGCATCTGCTGCAACTGGTCCGGGAGGGAAAATTCCGCGAAGACTTGTACTACCGTCTCTGCGCGTTCCCCATTGAGATTCCACCGTTGCGCGACCGGCCCGAAGATGTTGCGCAACTCGCGAGGCACTTTCTCGCAAAATTTGCGGCGCCCCTGCCCGCGCCGGAATTCTCGGTCGAGGCGCTGCAGTTGCTCACAACGCAGCCCTGGGCCGGGAACATCCGCGAACTGCAGAACGTGATCGAACGCGCGCTGATCCTCTCCGAAAGCCAAGCGGTGATTCGCCCCGAGCACCTGTTGCTCGCGGACCTTCGCAACTCGCCATAAGCCGGAGCAATAGGTCGTCTGCATTCGGACACCGCATGAGGGCGTTCTAAGGCAATTTGTGCCGGGCTGGCATTGCCGTTGCAGAGTAATCTTCATGTCGACCTCTTTTCCAACGCCACGAGATCCGGCTCGCGATGCCGACCACCCGCTGGCTCGCGCCTTTGCGTCATTGGCTCCGCATCGATATCCCTGCCAATCTCCCCACCAATAACGGGCCCGGAGCGCGCTCCATCACCACCAACCTCGTCTTCCGCCTGCCCACCGACTCTCCCCGCCTCCTTCCCTTCACCCGCCCCTTCCGCGATCTCCACCCCGTAGGTCCGCTACCATAGGAAAAGTGGAGCAGCGGGCGTCCTCGCCCGTCCGAGCGCAACTCGGCCGCGCTCCGATTTTGACTTTGTGTTTGAAGGGGCACGGTTTCCGCCGCGCCGTGCGTGCCGCAAAATAGACTGGGGATTCCGCGAGGCGAGTCTGTTTCCCGCGCTCTCGATCGAGTCCCGAACGACTAACGACCAACGACCAACGACGCGTCGCCCTACAGCGTCCGCTTAAACAACGGCACCGCCAACGCCAGCGTCACTACCGCGAATATCGAAAGATAAATCATGTCCGGAACAATCGCACCCAACCCCGTTTCCTTCAGCAGCAGCGACTTGAATCCATGCACCGCATAGGTGAACGGATCTACCTTGGCGATCGCCCGCAGCCACATCGGAAACGCCTCCACCGGATAGATCGATCCGCTGGGGAAAAACAGCAGCGTATTCAGAATCCCAAACATCGCCCTCGGCACCAGTGGGTCCTCAACCCGCGCCATCAAGAGGAACATCATCGAATTGAACGCCACCGAGGTCAGCACGATCATCACCAGCAACCCCAGCATCGTCCCCGGATTGAATATCGTCCCCACCCCCGCAATCAGCGACCCGACCACCGTGATCACAACTCCGGTCATCACCGCCTTGATCGCCCCCGCTCCGTTCAGTCCAAAGACCAACTCCGCCTTCGTAATCGGAGTTACCAGATATCCCTCATGCACGCCGCGCGCTTTATCGTCGATATAGAGCATCCCGCCGCCGATCATTACCGACACGAACATCGCCAGCGAGATCGAACCCGGCAGCAGAAACTTCATGTACTCGATATACGGATACAGCTCCACCACCTGCAGGGCTGTCTGCTGCAGCAGGCGCGGCGGTACATCGGGCTGGTTCAGCGCATTCGTCAAGCTGGTCATCTCGTCTTCGAGCGTCGAGCTCATGAAGTTGTCGCTGTTGTCCACAATCAGCGCAATTCGTGGGTGATTCTTTTCGTACACCATCTTCGAATACTGCGGCGGAATAATCACCGCGCCCTGAATCTCCCCGTTGCGGACGGCCTCCCTTGCCTGCACTTCGTTGTCATACGGGACCGCAATAAACGTCCGCATATTCGCCCGCACCGCGTCAAACGCCTCCATGATCCGGATCGCCTGCGTCCCATGATCCTCATCCACGATCCCCATCTTCGCGTCCCGGATCTTCCCGCCGAAGGCATTCCCCAGGACGATGAGCTGCACCAGCGGCATCACCATCGATACCATCATCAGCGTGGGTGACCGGAAAAACTTGCGCATCTCGCGCTCGATAATCGCCATCATCCGGTTCATGGCTGCAACCCCGGCCTCTGCGGCATCTGGTATCCATATGCTTTCACCAGTTCATCGCGCAACTGCCGCCCGGTGTAGTGGACAAATACATCGTCGAGCGTGGTGTTCTGCACCGTCAGTGTCTTCAGTGGCACCCCCGCCACCACCGCCATCTCCACCAGATCCGTCGTCGTACCGGACCCATTCGACGTCAGCACCCGGAACATTCCCGCGCTTTGGTTCTGCACCGACGTCACCCCAGGCAGTGCCCGCAGCCGTTCTTCCCAATCGTCAGGTGCATGTTCGAAGTGGGCCTCAATCACGTTCGATCCCGGCACGCTCGCCTTCAACGCCTCCGGAGTATCCAAAGCCACCAGTTTCCCGTGATCCACAATCGCAATCCGATTACACAGCCGGTCGGCTTCGTCCATGTAGTGCGTAGTAATCAGGATCGTCAGTTGGCGCTTAGACTTGATGTTGGTCAGCATCTCCCACACGGCGACGCGCGATACGGGATCGAGTCCGGTGGTCGGCTCGTCCAGGAAGAAAATCTTCGGACTATGCACCAGTCCGCGCGCAATCTCCAATCGCCGCCGCATCCCGCCCGACAGCGTTTTCGTCTGCGCGTCTCGCCACTTCGTCAGGTCCACCGTCTCCAGCAACTCCTCAATCGCCTCTTTGCGCCGCTTGTTCGGGACGTCATACAGCTTTGCGTAAATATTCAGATTCTCTTCCACCGTCAAATCCAGATCGCTGGTGAGCGCCTGCGGAATCACTCCAATCGCCTGCCGCACCGCATTCGGATCGCGCGCCACATCGTGCCCCGCCACCAGCGCCGTGCCCGCCGTGATCGGAATCAGCGTGGTCATCATTCGGATCAATGTCGATTTCCCCGCCCCATTCGGCCCCAGCAGCCCGAAAATCTCTCCCTCTTTCACCGTAAATGAAACATCGTCCACCGCCGTGAAGTCCCCATACTTCTTTACGATGTGCGAAACCTCAATCGTATTCGGAGCATCCGCCGCTACTTCGTTCTTGAACTCCGAAACTGAAACGGGCGCTCCATTCGTCTTATTCACATCCGCGCTCTTATTCACGTCCGCGCTCATGGCTTCCCCGCCGCTTCCGCGCTCTTCGGTGCCGTCCCCTTCAACTGCTCCAGACTCACCAGCACCTCCGCCGTCATCCCTGGCACGTAAGCGCCCTTCGGATTTTCCAGCCGTACTTTCAGCGCGATCGTCCGGATATCCCTCTTACGCCTTCCCACATCCCGCTGCGTAGCGAAATCTGCTTCTGCCGCCTTATAAAAAACTTTCCCCGGAACCACCGTGCCTCCCGGCAGCCGCACCCGCAGCGTGTCTCCCAATCCAATGTGATCGGCGTCCGTCTCCGGAATCGCCGCGAAGGCCCACGTGTCGCTGAAATCCACCACTGTCACGATCGCCTGCCCAGCATTCACCACTTCGCCTTCGCGCGCCGCCCGCACCAGCACTGTCCCCGTCACAGGCGAATAAATCTTCGTATATCCCAGACGAACTTCCGCTTCCTTCAACAATGCCATCGCGTTTTCCATCTGTGCCCGCGTCGATTGCACCGTGCTTTGTGCCGCCGTGGCCTGATTCGTGCGCGCCATCGCCGAATTCAGATCCGCCTGCGCCGCCGTTACCTGGTCCCTCAGCGACTGCACGCTCGCCTCTTGCGCCTTCAGATTCATCTCCGCCTGCACCCGGTCCTGATCGGATGCCACTCCCGCCTGTGCCAGCCCAATTGTCCGCCGGCTGTCGCTCTCCACCCGCGTCAAGGTTGCTTCCGCCTGCGCCAGTTGCGCCCGCGCCGATTGCAACTTTGCCTGCGAATTCTCGACGTCTCCCGACGTCGACCCTTTCGTCGATTGCCGCGTGTATTCGTTCGCGCTCACCTGCGACCGCAAACTGCCAATCGTCGCAGCCGCCGCGCGCTCCTCCGCCTCCAACTCCGACGGATCGAGCAGCGCGATCAGATCGCCCTGCTTCACCGGCGTTCCTTCTTCCACCAGGAGTTTCATGATCCGCCCCTGAATCTGCGGACTCACCACGATCTGGTTGGCATCCACCGTCCCCACCAACACCAGATCCTTTCCGCCAGGGGTGGAAAAGAAGTAGTACACCGAAGCAATCGCCAAAATGATCGCCAAAATAATCAGGAATTTATTTCGAGCACTCATCGCAAATCTCCATGCGCACCATTACCGCGCTCTGTCTCCCCTGCGTCCCGACTGGTTAAGCTTTTCTCGGCGCACTCCGCCTCTCAGCTAAGATCACACAAACAGCGCCGCCGAAATAAAATCCAATACAAACGCCCGCCGTTCCCGAATCCGCTCGTCCGACAACGGATCCACCTTCATCAGCGTCTTCATAAGCGGCGCCGCGCTGAAATAAAAAATGATTACCCCTACCACCGAGGGGACAAAATCCATCGGATTCACCGCGCGAAATTCTCCCGCCTTCATCCCCTCCCGCAATACCTCGACCAGCTTTCCGAAAATGGGAGCGAAATATTCCTTGGCAACGCGCTGCATGTGGGGGGCGCTTTTTGCGCCCGATCGCATCCACTCCCCCTGCACCACCCGCGGAAACCGTGGATTTGCGGCGATGTAATCGAAATATGCTCCCAGATATTCCAGCATCTTCTGCCGCGGAGGCAGCTTGCTTTCAAGCACTGGCATTACCCGCGCCCGCAGCCCGCTGAACACCTGGTCGAGCACCGCTTCGTACAGAGAATCTTTGTCCCTGAAGTAGTAATACAGCAACGCCTTGTTGACGTGCGCCGCCCGGGCGATCGCATCCGTCCGAGCTCCCGCAATCCCAAACTCGGCAAATTCCGCCACCGCTGCCTTCAGGATCGAAGCCCGACTCTCCTCGGGCCGTCCGCGAGTTCCCAGACGCGCCGTTCCACCATGCCCGTTGGTGTGGTGGCGGGCGACTCGCCCGCCCGGTTTCGCAGCTGCCCTCATATAATTAACCAGTTAGTTATATCATAACATACCTGTGGAGTAAAGCAACTACGCAGGTGAAACGGGGTAAAGCCAACGCATCGGGGTACGTTCCCCTCACGCCTTGGGCGCCGCGGGGGGCGCTTCAAATGAACCGCAGCGACCGCGCATGGTGCCTCCCATGGATTGACTGAACTTCTCGCGCTCTTCCGGAGTCATCTTCTCCCACCGCTCCATCATGCGGCGACGCCAGGGCATATGGCCGCCGTGCCGGCCATGGAACCCGCCAAAGAGGATCTTGCTCAGCACCAAAATCCCTATCGCCTGCCAGAAGCCGATCAGATGCCAGCCGAAGAGAGCCGGCATCAGCCAATTCCACAGCCGCATCACCACATAGCCGAATACAGTGACGAACAACGTGGCAAACAGTGCGATCTTCAGTACCATAGCAGCCCAATTTCTTTTCATGTCCTTGTCCTCATGTATTCATAAATTACGTGTTCGTAAATTCGTCATGGATGGCCTGGAGGCGCTCGCGCAAATAAAGAACTGCATAGTGCTTGCGCGACAGCAGCGTGTTCACGCTCACGCCGGTTTGCTCCGCGATTTCCTTGAAGCTGTAACCCATCAGTTCGTGGGCGATGAATACCTCGCGTTGTTCGTCCGGCAACTCGTCCAGAGCGGCTTCCAGTTCTTCCAGTAACACGCTTCGCGCGTATGCTGCGTCCGGTCCGGCCTCGGGCGAGGGTAGCAATTCTTCCAGTGGAAGCGTCTCCCCGTCCTCTGTGACCGCTGGCGGCTCTTCCCTCAGCGCCTCCCGACTTTTCTTCCGGAAGAGGTCGATGATCCGGTTGCGGGCCACCCGGAACAACCAGGCAGTGACCTGCTCCACCGGCTTCATCAGGCGATAGGCCTCGACGAGTTCGTAGAAGACATCCTGCAAGACGTCTTCTGCGTCATCGCGGTCGGCCACACGTCTGCGGATGAAGTTGCGCAGCCGGGATTGCTCCCGCTCGATCGCTTCAGAGATCCGCTGGTCTTGCTCGGCCATCGCCCACCGTTTGGTCAGCGCCTCAGCCATCTACCCATGTAGACGAATGAGCGCCGCAAATATTGTATGAAGATAAGCAGAAGATACAGGAAGGACGTTCTTGCGAACTGCACGTTGACCTTCCCGTCGCCCCCACCTAACATGGCTATCCAGTGTCCACGCCCTCCCAACCCGTGGGACAGACAGTGTCGCACTACCGCATCCTCGGCAAGATCGGCGGCGGGGGAATGGGCGTGGTCTATGAAGCGGAAGACCTGAAACTCGGCCGCCACGTCGCCCTGAAGTTCCTTCCCGACGGACTGGCTCACGACGCGCAAGCTCTCAGCCGATTCCAGCGCGAGGCCAAAGCCGCGTCCTCTCTGAACCATCCGGGCATTTGCACCATCTACGAGATCGATGAGGCCGATGGGCGAACCTTCATCGCCATGGAACTGCTGGAGGGTCAGACGCTCCGACACCGGATCGCGGGCAAGCCGCTGGGGATCGAGGAGGTGCTTGATCTAGGCATCCAGATTGCCGATGGGCTCGATGCAGCTCACGCCAAAGGCATCGTCCATCGCGACATCAAGCCGGCGAACATCTTCGTTACGAATCGAGGTCAGGCGAAGATCCTCGATTTCGGGCTGGCCAAGGTGTCGGGAAAACTCGAGACGGTTGCCGGAAGCGCCGCGACAGTCGAGTCCGAGGAACATCTCACCAGTCCCGGCAGTGCGCTGGGAACTGTGGCGTATATGTCGCCTGAGCAGGTTCGAGGGAAGGAACTTGACGCTCGCACGGACCTGTTCTCGTTCGGTGCGGTTCTGTACGAGATGTGCACAGGAACGCTGCCATTTCGGGGCGACACTTCGGGGTTGATCTTCAACGCTATTCTGGAACGCGAACCGGTAGCTCCGGTGCGGCTGAATCCCGATATTCCAGTTGCGCTTGAGCAGGTCATTAACAAGGCTTTGGAGAAGGATCGCGACATTCGCTGCCAGTCTGCCGCCGAGCTGCGCGCCGATTTGAAGCGGATGAAGCGAGACACGGACTCGGGCAAGATCTCGGCTACGCGGTCTGCGTCTCCAGTCGGCCGGAAGCGGAACCTCTGGCTTGGAGTCGGTGCCCTCGTCGTTGCGTTAGCGGGAATCACGTGGGGTGTTTATCACTATCAGTGGCTCGCCCCGAAGACTGGCCCGGTGACCTCGGCGAGCGAGTACATCCAACTCACCAACTTCAATGACTCGGCCACCGCTCCCGCGCTTTCGCCGGATGGACGCATGGTGACGTTCTTCCGCGGCGGAGGGTATTTCCTGGGCTCCGGGCAGATTTATGTAAAGCTGCTGCCGGACGGGGAATCGAAGCAATTGACCTTCGATTCGAACGTGAAGTACGATCCCGTATTCACGCCCGACGCCTCCCGCGTCGCGTACACGGGCCTGTCCTTCACGCACCGCTAGCTTTGATACCTGGACCGTGCCCGTCCTGGGAGGGACGCCCGCGCGCCTGATGGTGAACGCGGCAGGCCTCAGTTGGATCGGGCCGGACCGCGTCCTGTTTTCCGAGATTATGGCCGGAACCGCCCTGCACATGGGCATCGTGACGGCGAAGGAGAGCCGGGCCGAGGAGCGCGCCATCTACTTCCCGGCGCACGAGCGCGCCATGGCGCACTACTCCTGGCTGTCGCCGGATCGGGCGTTGGGTGCTGATCGTGGAGATGAACGGCGCCGCGGAATGGCAGCGCTGCCGGGTGGTCCCGATGGACGGAAACTCGGCGGGCGTTCAGGTGGGGCCGCAGGGCGCCTGCACGGCCGCCGCATGGTCGCCGGACGGACGATGGATATACCTCAACGTGGAGGTGGACGGCAGTACGCACCTGTGGCGGCAGCGGTGGCGCGAGCGCGCTCCGCAAGGAAATCCGGAGCAGATCACCTTTGGCCCCACCGAAGAGGAGGGTCTGGCCGTGGCGCCGGACGGGAAATCGCTGATCGCCTCGGTGGGCGTGCGGCAGAGTTCCGTGTGGACGCACGATGCCGCGGGCGATCATGCGGTTTCGCTGGAAGGGTCGGCGAGGGCGCCCTGGCTTTCGCCGGATGGCAAGCGGCTGTACTATTTGCTGCGAAAAAGCAGTTCGTCGGACGTGAGCGAGCTGTGGCGCAGGGATCTGGCATCGGGTAAGTCCGATCCGGTGCTCACGGGCCAGCGCATCGTGGACTATGACGTTTCGCGCGACGAGGCGCGAGTCGCATTTACCGTCCTGGTGGGAGACGAATCGCAGATCTTCCTCGCGGCGACCGATCGAAGCTCGCCTCCGCGCCTGGTCGTACGAGGAGGAGACAGGGTGAGTTTCGGCGCCGGGCAACTGTTTTTCCGGCAGGTGGGCGACAAGGCGAACTACCTGGCGCGGGTTCAAGAGGATGGGAGCGGGCTGACTCGCATTCTGGAGACTAAGATTGTCGAAATTGGCGGCGTTTCCCCGGACGGAGAATGGGCTGACCGTCGCTGGCCTCATCGAATCCGTGCCTGGAGACCTTCGCCGTAGGGGTGCGGGACCGCGCTCAACGGAGGATCTGCGCCGGAGCGTGCTTTGTGCAGTGGTCCGCCGACGGAAAGTACATGTACGTTTCCACCACCAGCCGGTTTTCGGCAGCGGACATCCAGCAAACGCACATACATCATTCGGATCCCGCACGGCTTCGGGCTTTTGAATTTGCCGGCATCCGGGATCGATGGCGCCAGCGAGGCGGAACTTGCCGGGATCCAATCGATTCCCCAAGGCAGATATGTCGCCCGGACCGGATCCCCAAACGTACGCGTTCACGAGGTCGGCGTTTCAGGGGAACCTGTTTCGGATCCCGCTGCATTGAACGTCTACCGAGATCCGCCCGCAATTGACGGCACCAGCAGTACCTCGTCGCCGTCCTGGAACGAATACGAAGCGCCTCCGATGAAGCGAATATCTTCCTCATTCACATAAATATTCAGGAAGCGCCGTGTCTCTCCCGCCTCATCCCGCAAATGGGGTTTCAAATCGGGGAACTGCTGGTCGAGCTCCGAGAACAGCTCACCGAGATTCGCAACCGAGCAAATGACGCGCGGCGTTCCGGCGGTAAGCCGCCGTAAAGCGGTAGGAATTTGAACTGTGACGCTCATAGAAAATGCCTCCCTGGGCAAAAACGCCCGAATAAAAATGACTCAGTCGTTGGTCACTAATCGTTGGTCGTTGGCAAACCCGACTAACTGCCAAACCGCCGCGAGCGCTCGCTCCCCACGAACGACCAGCGACTAACGACCGTCGACTTGTTTCTACCGACCTACCACTACAGCCGACGCCGATGCTGCCGTCTCCGGCAACGAAACCGGCAAGCTCGCCGCTTTCGCCGCCAGATACGCCTCGAACTCGGCAAGCTTCGGAGCGATCGGCGCCTCCGCTTGATACTTGTCCGCCAGCACGTCGGTGGTCTTGAGCCCGTTGCCGGTAATGCAGAGCACGGTGGTTTCATCGGGCAGAATGCGGTCTTGCTGGATGAGCTTGCGCGCGGTTCCAACCGTCACGCCGCCCGCGGTCTCAGTGAAGATGCCTTCGCTCTCGGCCAGCAATTGGATGCCACCAACAACTTCGTGATCGGAAATGTCTTCCGCCCATCCGCCGCTCTTGGTGATGGCCTTCAACGCATAGTGTCCGTCGGCCGGATTGCCGATCGCCAGGGATCGCGCAATCGTCTTCGGACGCTGCGGTTCGATCTCGCTGCTGTACTGCTTGATCGCGGTCGAGATCGGCGAGCAGCCAGTCGCTTGCGCGCCAAAGAACTTTACCGGCTTCGGATCAACCAGCCCCAGCAGGATCAGTTCGTCAAACGCCTTCTTGATTTTCGTGATCAGCGACCCGCCCGCCATGGGCACCACGATGTTATCGGGCAAGTGCCAGCCCAGTTGCTCGGCGATTTCATAGCCGACCGTCTTCGAGCCTTCGGCGTAATACGGACGAAGATTGACGTTCACGAATCCCCACTGGCGATCCTCGGCGATCTGCGAGCACAGGCGATTGACATGGTCGTAGCTTCCGTTGATGCGCACCAGTTCTGCGCCAAACACTTGCGTGCCGAGAATCTTAGCGGGCTCAAGATCCGAAGGAATAAAGATCCAAGCCTTCAGCCCTTCGCGAGCCGCTTGGGCCGCGACGGAGTTAGCAAGGTTGCCCGTGGACGAGCAAGCCACGGTATCGAATCCGAAGCTGCGGGCGTTGGCCAGCGCGACCGCAACCACGCGGTCTTTGAAGCTCAAGGTGGGCAGGCAAACCGCATCGTTTTTAACGAAGAGCCGCCGCGATCCGAGCCTTTCGCCGAGCCGCGGAGCGCTCACCAGTGGCGTGTAGCCCACCGGCAGCGACGGCTGAAAACCCGCCGGCAGCGGCAGCAGTTCGCGATAGCGCCACATGTTGGGCGCGCGCGAGGCGAACAGGTCGTGCGAAATGCACGAGCGCAACGAATCGTAGTCGTAGGTGATTTCGAGCGGCGAGAAACAGTCCTCGCAGTAACTGCGCGGCTGGTTGCCCCAGGTTTTGCCGCATTCGCGGCAGCGGAGGTGGTACGTGCCCGTCTCCATCTTGCAACTTCTTTCTGTGACTGCGGGACGAGCCGGGTAAAAATACCCCAGTTACGACAAAACCCCTTTTCCGAATGGGAAAAGAGGCTCGGGAAATGCGAATCAAATTTCGCTTACCCGAATCTCATGGTCCCCGTTACCGGGCGAGAGTTGGCACCTGCGATTGAGATAGATGATCTCTATCCGGTTGCCGTGGCGTCCTAGGGCTCGTCCCGCGGCAGCAGACCGCAGCGTTCCGCAACCGATCCCCGACAACGAAGACGCAGCGCTATTCCGCAAAGTTCTCAAGGCCGGGCGCTCGCTAATCATCGTGAGGACGGATTGGCATGAAGTGGCGAGCGTGGCGTGCAGCATCCTCGATCGGACGGGGATCAGCATTCAAGAACACACCAATCTAAGAATGCAAGCATCAACGCGAGAGGTTGGCGAAGTCACGGTTGTGGATATCAGCGGAAGAATCACGCTGGGTGAAGGAAACGTGATGCTCCGCGACATCGTTCAGGAGCTGGTAGAGAAGCGAAAGACGAAGATCGCATTGAACCTGGCCGGTGTCGACCACATCGACAGTGCGGGCATCGGAGAGCTCGTGCTAGCTAGACGGCGGTGCGCAGAGCCGGCGGCCAATTGAAGATCGTGAACCCCGGCAAGAAAGTGCAAGAGGTG
>CAVZDM010000072.1:0-24085 GCA_963773955.1 uncultured Acidobacteriaceae bacterium
CGACGCAGATTCTGGCGGTCACTTGATCGTGCACGATTCCGTAGCATATTGAAGCTACTATCGACAAAAGCACAATCTTCGCGAACTCCATTACGTAACTGTGAACGATCAGGTTCGAGGCGGCAAGTAACCAAACCTATACGACGTTGGTGTGCTGGCGGATCAGCGACAGAAATTCTGTTCGCGTCTCCTCCTCGCTGCGGAAACACCCCAGCATGGACGAAGTTACCGCCGAAGAATGTTGCTTCTCGACGCCCCGCATCATCATGCAGAGATGCCGGGCCTCGATGACCACGCCCACTCCCTGCGGTTCGATGGTGTTCTGGATTGCCTCCGCAATTTGCGTGGTCAGCCGCTCCTGGATCTGCAAACGGCGCGAAAACGCTTCGATGAGGCGCGGGATTTTGCTCAGGCCGATGACTTTTCCGTTTGGGATATAGGCCACGTGCACCTTGCCGAAAAACGGCAACAGGTGGTGCTCGCACAGGCTGAACATTTCTATGTCTTTCACAATCACCATCTCATCGTAGCTGACCGTGAACAGCGCGTCACGCAGAAGTGTTTCTGGATCGTCCTTATATCCCTTGACAAGAAATTGCATGGCTTTTTCGACGCGCGCGGGAGTACGCGAAAGGCCTTCGCGGTCGGGGTCTTCGCCGAGGCGGATAAGCATTTCGCGCACCAGTTCTTCGTAACTGGCGCTGGTCACGGTGGTGGCTGGTGAGTCGGTGGATTTCATAGGTTATTGGTCGTTAGTCGCTGGTCGTTCGTCGTTAGCAAATCCGGCCCGCGAACGACTAGCGACCATCGACTAGCGACCGTCTTCTCCCAAGTATTCAAACGAATTCAGCATCGTCTCTTCGATTCGTATTCTTTCTAGATGTGCTTTCTTGAAGCCGCGCTTCACAATTTCGTAGATCGCGACGCATAGGTTTTCCGTGGTCGGAACTTCTTTCACGAATTCGGGACGCAGGTTCAGATTCTGGTGGTCGAAGCGTTCGAGGACCTGGGTGTGCACGAAGCCATCCAAGTCGATCAGATCGCAGACCATGCCGCTCTGGCCATCGACCGGCCCACTGACGGTAATCTCGACCATGTAGTTGTGCCCGTGTCCGTAAGGATTATTGCACTTGCCATAGGTGGCGCGGTTTTCTTCCTCCGACATTTCGTCGCTATGCAAGCGGTGCGACGCGGAAAACATGTAGCGGCGGGTGAGGTGCGCTTTCATGCTTCTCCGTGAGAATCTTCGGCGTAGACGTCAACAAACAGCTCTGGGGTTTCGTAGACGCGCACGCGATGCAGTTGAGCGGCTTTGAGTTTCGGCGCCAGGCGCTGCCAGATGACGATCGCGAGATTCTCGGTGGTCGGGATCATGGTGAGGAACTCGGGCACCTCTTTGTTCAGGAAGCGATGGTCGAAGGCGTCGAGCACTTCCCTGCTCATGACATCCTTTAATCGCTTCAGGTCGACTACAAATCCCGACTTCGGATCGACCGCACCCTTCACGGTGACCTCGAGGGTGTAGTTGTGCCCGTGTCCGTTGGGATTATTGCATTTGCCGAAGACGCGCTGGTTCTCTTCCGGAGTGAATGCCGGATTGTGATAGAAGTGCGACGCGGAAAATTCCGCTTTGCGGGTTAGATAGACCATAAAGGCAGTTCTCAGTTTTCAGCTCTCAGTTCACAGTTTTTGGCTCTCGATCCTTGAAAGCGGTTTCGCAACTTGTGTTCTGGCGGGAGCCCTTCCACGTGGAACGCCTACACCGTAATCGCGACCCTTCCATGATACTCGGCCATTCGCGTGGGCCCGCCGGGAATGCAGCAGCAGATAGGAAAACGCAGGCAAACCGAAAGCCATTGTGATGAGGTTATTCGCGGCCGAGAAATGTGCGGCACCAATTCGCCGATACAGCAACAGCCAGACGGCTGCGAACACGATCCACAGGAAGTGACGACTCGCTGCGCCATACACAGCGAGTCCGAGCGCCAACCATGCTGCGAACCACCAAAGCACACTCTGAAATGCCAGGAATTCCACTCGCGGAAAAAGCAGCGCCAGATTCTTCGTCCAGCCGTCGCGAAGCTGCGCCCAGTTGCGGTACATGCGGGTGTGCACGGCGTCTTCGCCGTAACGGAAGTACACGCGCTGCCCGGCGTCGCCGAATAACCGGGCGAGCGCCACGTCCTCAAGTATTTCCGTGGCGACCGCGGCGTGCCCGCCCACGGCATCGTAGGCTGCGCGGCAGACGAGGATGTACTGGCCGTTCGCAGCTACAATTCCAGAACTCTGCTCGCGGACTTTTTCGCGCACTCGGTGGAGCGGGTACTGTGCCGCCAGTTCCGCGAAGATCACGGGCATCACGGCTCGCTCGGCGAAAGTGACAACCACCTGCTCGGGCGAGTACGACAACAAATCAGCTCGCTGTTTTTTCGCTTCTTCCAAAGCGCGCGTCAGCGATCCCGGCAGATGCACGGTGTCAGCGTCGGTGAACAACAGCCAGCAGGCACGGGCATGCTTGGCCCCGGCAACGAGCGCATTGTTCTTTCCCGTCCAGTTCCGGGGCAAGGGTTCCGGGGAAATGACCCGCACTCCGGTAAAACTCTGGGCAATTTCGCGCGTGCGGTCGGTGGAGGCGTCGTCGACCACGATGATTTCGAACGCCACGCCGGCTTGCGCGGTCAGCGACCGCAGACAGTCGGCAAGGCTCGGCTCCTCGTTCCGGGCCGGGACGATTATCGAAACCTCGATCGAGACCTCGGGAAACTGGGGCAGCGTGGCTGGGCGTGAACTATCCATCTGTATCCATCAGTTTTTCGTTATTATAGCGGGGTGAGACGAACGCTTCTTTTCACGCTTCTCGCTTCCCTTCTAGCCATTGGATTGCTGGCTGCCCTGAGCGGATGCTACAGCGGAAGCCATCCCGCGCGCATCGGCTCGAATGCCCCGGACTTCACCTTGCAGGATTCCGACCACAAAGTCACGCTCAGCCAGTTTCACGGGCAGGTGGTGGTGCTGAATTTCTGGGCGACGTGGTGTCCGCCATGTGTCGAAGAGACTCCATCGCTGGTTCAGATGCAGGCGCGCTTAAAAAACAAAGGCGTCGTGGTTCTGGCCGTCAGCATTGACGCCGACGACTCCGAGTATCATAAGTTTCTCAAGGACTACAGCGTCAACATGGTCACGGTGCGGGATGAGGCGCAGAAGGCGGCCAGACTCTACGGCACGTTTGGCTGGCCGGAAAGCTACGTGATCGACCGCAACGGAGTGATTCGCCGCAAATTTATCGGACCTGTGGATTGGACCAGTCCGGAAGTCACGGATTATCTGAGCAAGCTGTAAGGCAGGTTTCAGGTTTCAGGTATCAGGTCTCAGAAAAACCGTCCCTATCGCCAGTTTCGCTTTTCCTGACACCTAATACCTGACACCTACAGCTTCACCTTCCGCAATCGTAGCGAGTTCGTAATCACCGAGACCGAACTGAAGCTCATCGCGGCGGCGGCCAGAATCGGGCTCAGCAGCAGTCCGAACACGGGATAGAGCACGCCCGCGGCTATCGGCACTCCAATCGAATTGTAGACAAACGCGAAGAACAGGTTCTGCCGGATGTTGCGCATCGTTGCCTGGCTCAGCTTGCGGGCGCGCAGAATTCCTTCTAGGTCTCCTTTAAGCAGGGTGATGCCGCTGCTTTCCATGGCGATGTCGGTTCCTGTACCCATGGCGATTCCGACTTGCGCTTGCGCCAGCGCGGGAGCGTCGTTGATGCCGTCGCCCGCCATGGCTACGAAGCGGCCTTGGTTCTGCAGACTCTTGACGATCTCGGCCTTTTGCGCGGGCAAAACCTCGGCACGAAAATCATCAATGCCTAACTTGCCGGCAATCTCCTTGGCCGTTTGCGCGTTGTCGCCAGTGAGCATGACGACGCGGATTCCCTGGGCCTTTAGCCCGCGTAGTGCATCGGCTGCGGTTGCCTTTAGGGGATCAGCGATGGCGATGTTTCCGGCGTATTGACCGTCGATGGCAACGTAGACCTGGGACGCGCCGGGCGCCGTCAACGCGGCGACCGCGGTCTTCCGTCCAGAACCGAAAACGCCGAGGTCCGTCATAAGCGCCGAATTCCCTGCCGCGATTCGCTTGCCCTCGACGACACCTTTGATGCCCTTGCCCTCCACGTTCTCAAAGCCGGAGACATCGGAGAGCCTGAGATTCTGCCGGCTAGCCAACTGCGCGATGGCGGCCGCCAACGGATGTCCGCTGGCCCGCTCCACGCTGGCTGCGAGGCGAACGACCTCGGCATCGGTGTAGGCCACCACTTTCGGCTTTCCCTCGGTCAGCGTTCCAGTTTTATCGAAGACAATGGTGTCTACTTTCTCCAGTGTCTCCAGCGCCTCGGCATTCTTGATAAGCACGCCCGAATGTGCACCGCGTCCAGTGCCGACCATGATCGCCATCGGCGTTGCCAGGCCGAGAGCGCATGGACACGCGATGATCAGCACGGCCACGGCGTTCACGATCGCATGTGCGAAGCGCGGCTCCGGTCCGAAGCTTACCCACACGACGAAGGTCACTACGGCAATCGCGATGACTGCCGGAACAAACCATCCGGCTACCTTATCGGCCAGCCGTTGGATGGGGGCGCGCGTGCGCTGCGCCTGGCTGACCATTTGCACGATTTGCGCCAGCATGGTCTCGCTGCCGACGCGCCCCGCTCGCATCACCAGAGACCCGTTGCCGTTCACGGTAGCGCCGATCACGCGCGAGGCCGCCGTCTTCTCTACGGGAACGGATTCGCCGGTGATCATAGACTCATCCACCGCGCTCGACCCATCGAGCACAACGCCATCTACGGGAATCTTTTCTCCGGGACGTACGCGCAGGCGATCTCCCGGCTTTACTTGTTTGATCGGAATGTCGCGATCATTTTCAGAGCCGTCCTCGCTCACCACTCTTGCCATCTTCGGGCTCAGATCGAGGAGCGCCCGGATCGCGCTGGACGTGCGGCTGCGTGCCCGCAGCTCCAGTACCTGCCCAAGCAATACGAGCGTGACGATCGCCGCGGCCGCTTCAAAGTAGACATCCGGGCGGTCACCCATGCCGTCGCTCATTCTGCCGAATGACACAGGGAATATCTGTGGGAACAACGTCGCCACCACGCTGTAGAGGTAGGCGACGCCCGTGCCCATCGCAATCAGCGTGAACATGTTGGTGCTGCGATTAACGACCGACGCCCATCCGCGCTGAAAAAACGGCCAGCCGCCCCAGAGCACGACGGGTGTGGCCAGCAGCAGTTCGAACCAGGGCAGCCCCCGTTTCCACGGCGACGTTATGAGCCAGTGTGGCGAGAGCATACTGCCCATGGCAATCGCCAGAAGCGGTACGGTCAGCGCCAGGCTGATCCAGAACCGCTGCGTCATGTCACGCAGCTCGGGATTGTCTTCTTCTACCGTCGTGCGCGACTCCAGCGCCATGCCGCAGATCGGACAGTGCCCCGGCTCCGCGCGCACGATTTCGGGATGCATCGGGCAGGTGTACTCCATCCTGCTCGCTGGCAGCACCGGCGACTCGGGGTCGAGCGCCATGCCACACTTGGGACAGGGTCCGGGCCCGAACTGCCGCACCTCAGGGCACATCGGACAAACGTAGGCCCGCGGGCGCTTTCCAGACGCGCTCGGCAACGGGTGGGTAGAAGCCGCAGCTGGCCTGCTCAGCGTCGGCATCACCAGGGCTGGACCACCCAAAGACACAAGGCCCGATGTCGTCGCAATTGCCATTGGCATGGGCGGGGACGAAAGAATCTTCTCGGGATTTGCCAGGAACTTCGCGAGACATCCGGCCGAGCAGAAAAAATATTCCTTTTCGTTATGAAGCGTCTTGTAGCGTGCCGTTGCGGGATTCACATCCATCCCGCAGACCGGGTCTTTTTCTCGCGCCTCCATGGAGGACGCTGCGGGGTTCGGAGTGTCTGCCGGGTCGAGGTGGTCCATAGCTTAGTTTGCCAGAGTTGCTGTGACTACTTGTAGCTGCGGAGCTCTGCGACGCTTGGACGGGCAAAGCCCCGCCACCACACGAGCAGATCGTGCTTGGCGGAATCTGGGCGTTATTAGATACTCATATTAGATACACAGAGCGTAATCTTCGATCTTTCCCTCGGGAGAATGAAAATGACCTACCTTGAAGTTGCCTACCGCTACCAGACTCCGCCCGGAGAAGCTGAGTTGCGGGCCATTGACAGTGTGCGCGAAGTCTATGGGATTCAGCGCATCCAGTTCAATGAGAAAGAGCGGACGGTGCGCGTGCTGTTCGATGCCTCTCGATTGAAGGGCGACGCGGTAGCCAAGTTGCTCCGGCAGGCCGGTATCAACGTGCAGGATCAACTTGTTCTTGCCTGAGAATTTCTGGTGGGAATTTCTGGCCGGTGATGAGAAGAGATCAAGGCCGCACTCCGCCCGTTTCCCTGAAATCCTCATCTTGCAGGAGGCGCTCGGGGGAGGGCCGGGAAACGGAAACGGAGTGCACCTTGGAGACAACCGGGGATTGCAAAGGGGCATCCGGAAAGACCTCTGGCCGAAGTTGATTTCCAAATGCCCCGTTGCGCGCCACTTCGTCTTGTCCAATAAGAAGCATGTCGGCTGCCATTGCTAACGCGTTGCCAATATGCGTTCCTGATACGCTCGGGCGGGTAGGTTTTGCGCTAGGCCGGAAACTTTTACGCTAGTTTACGAATCTGCTGATTTGGTCGAAGCGGCCGATTTCCACAGCCCGCGCCTGCTTTGGCGCGAATTGGACGCCACGGCCTGACCACAAAAGATCGATCCCGGCTCAGGTTTTTTCAGCGAGAGTATCCGACGATCAGGTTGGGCGAAACGATTCTGTTTCCGTTATAATTCAAAGACGCAATTCTACCGGATGCGCCCGTAGCTCAATTGGATAGAGTGCATGGCTACGAACCATGAGGTTGGGAGTTCGATTCTCTCCGGGCGCACCATTCCTTCGAACCTGCACCGAAGAAGCACTCGCGCGCGAAACCGAAGGAGAGACTAGAGACTTATGAAAAACATTCTCTGGATCGTATGTCTGTCAGCGCTAATCTTTCCGATGAGCGATCTCAGCGCCCAAGTCAATCCGTATAAGGACGGCACTCCCGGGGTTACAGGGTATCGATCCGAAGTTCTGGCCGAGGTGATGATTCAGGAAGACAAGTTCCTGCGCTTGGCGGAAGCCGTACCTGCCGACAAGTACACTTGGCGTCCGGAGCCGGATGTGCGCTCGTTCGCCGAAGTGTTTCTGCATGTCTCAGCCGCCAACTACAACCTCTATAAGCTGGTTGGGACACCGCCGCCGGCCGGCGTCGACGTGAAAGCGCTGGAGAAGTCGACCACCGACAAGACCAAAGTCATCGCCACGCTCAAAGACTCGTTCGCTCATGCCCGCAAGGCGATCACTGCGATGCCTGACGCGGACCTCGACAAGAGCATGGACTGGTTTGGCGGAAAGAATACCGAACGGGGCATCCTGCTGTTTATCACCCGCCATGCTGCCGAACATCTGGGCCAATCGATTGCCTATGCGCGTTTTATCGGAGTAGTTCCACCCTGGACCGAGGATGCACAAAAGCAGCAGAAAGAAAAGCCAGACTCTGCGGCCAAAACCAAACAGCAGTAATCTCGCAATGAATTTTCCAATTCCCGGTTCAAGGCGTGAGCAGGCTTATCCCGCGATCGCCGCCAGCGCCGTGCTCACCGCGCTGCACTAGCCCTGCTTCATCTTCAGCTTGCTCTTGTTTTCTTCAATAAAAACCTTAAGATCGGAGGCCGCGTCGAGCAGTCTCGTCCACTGTTCGTAGTAGAGCGTTACCGGGAAGCGGCCTAGTCCATAGACGCTGACGCCGCCCTTCTCACTTACGCGGAACTCCATGGCGCCGCTTCTCTTCTTCGTTTCCACCTGCTTTTCCAGATCGGCTAGGCGAGCTTTCAATTCTTCGTAACTTGGTTCGGTCACGGATGCACCTCGAATGTCCTTTTTCTCTCGATCATAATCTTTATCATAATCGTGTTGAGGAAGGTAGCCTTAGTCTAGGCATGCCTTCTCGACTGGTCCTGGCGCGTTCCCCTCCTCAGACACATTCATTACAAGGTGCAAAATTCTGCGCACAGGTACTTGCCAAATGGGGCCTTTCTCCGCTATCCCTCTCTGCCACAACCCTTTGCGGAACCTCCCAAACCCCGGATTGGAAGCGCAAATGCTAAACTACCAGGGGAAACCAATTCCCAGTGGAGAACAGAGAATGGCGACATTAGGAAAGAAAGCACTTCTTGAGAGCATACCCGTGCTGGTGTTGCTGGGGCTGCTCGCGGGCGCAGTGGGAGGCTTGGGGATCGGCATGATCCAGTTGAGGGCCGCGTCCTCCGCAGCCAGCACCGCCGCTGGCAAGTAATTTCTCATTACCGCTTAGAATCAGCCAAGGTTTGGAGCGGGAGACGGGGATCGAACCCGTGACATCCAGCTTGGGAAGCCAGCAACCTCCCTATGTTGTTGAATCTGTTAGCGACATTTTCAGCAAATAGTGCATATAAAGCAAATCTTCAACGCGTTCTAGTGCTGAGTCAACTGCTGAGTGTCCTTAGAGCGATTCCGCTAGTGCCCCAGTACCCTTTCTGCGGCGTTTCGTTCCCGGTATAAATTGCCGAGCCGCCCATGGTGGCCTCGGACCCTTTGCCTCCCGAGGGGGTCCGAGATGTGCTAAGTGGCTGATTCTCAAGGGTCCGAGATGGGTCCGATGCTGCCCGGCTCGGACCCCCCGGATACCCCTTGCCCCTCGGCCACAATTGGTCGTATCTTCCTCATAACAATACACTTAACAGCAGTTTACCCGCTCATCTCCTAAGGCGAACCAGCGGTGTAAAGTACCGGTTTTCGGGATGTTCGGTGCGGCAATTCGCCCAAAAAATCTTGTCTACGCTGTCTTCGTCATGGACGCAGGACCGATCTTGAATGCTATCTGGCGGCGTGTCTTCTCGCCGGTCTTTGCATTGAGGTTCCACCGGCTAAAATGCCCCAGCCATGCGCCGGACTCAACCGTTAGATACCCCTCTTGAATTTTCACAGTGCTGAGTTTATGCTGAGTAAAAATCTGTCGTCAAGCTACTTTTGTCAAATGTGTGGAGCGGGAGACGGGGATCGAACCCGTGGCATCCAGCTTGGGAAGCTGGCGTTCTACCGCTGAACTACTCCCGCTCAACTTCGTTAGACTACCATTCCGGTCTATGCCTGACAACGTTCCCCTGGCAACGCAGCCCGCGTTTGCCTTTCTCCCGTACTCTTCGTAAGATTCCCGCTCCGGACTTGCGTCCGAATTTATCCCACGTCGCAGGAGCCTTGATGCCCACCAATTCCCTTCCCTCGAAGGTCGATTCGAATTCCAACTCGCGCCGCAACTTCCTTCGCACAGGAGCGACCGCAACTCTGGCTACGGCCGCGTACCCGGCGCTGGGCTCGGCTCGCGTTGTCGGTCTTCCCCTTGCTTCTGCACCTGCGCCCGCTCCAGCCGTCATCGATTTCAAAAAGGACTTCGAACTCGACGAGATCAGGATTGACGGCGTCCAGAAGGCCTTCCAATCCGGCCAATACTCCTCGCGCTCTTTGACCGAGAAATATCTGGCGCGCATTCAGGAGATCGACAAGGCTGGGCCCATGGTTAACTCCGTCATTGATCTCAATCCCGACGCTCTGCAGATTGCCGACGCGCTCGACCAGGAGCGCAAGGCGAAAGGTTCGCGCGGGCCGCTACATGGCGTTCCGGTCCTGATCAAGGACAACATCGATACCGGGGACCGCATGAGTACAACGGCGGGATCGCTGGCGCTCGTGGGATCGCACGCTCCGAACGACGCTTTCGTTGCGGCGCAGTTGCGCAAGTCCGGCGCCGTGATTCTGGGCAAAACCAATCTCAGTGAGTGGGCCAACATTCGTTCCGGTCATTCGACCAGCGGATGGAGCGGCCGCGGTGGGCTTACTCGCAATCCCTATGCGCTCGACCGCAATCCCTGTGGATCAAGCTCCGGAACTGGAGCTGGCGTCTCCGCAAATCTCTGCGTTGCGGGCGTGGGCACGGAGACGGACGGGTCGGTCGTATGCCCTTCTTCTGCGAACGGTCTGGCCGGGCTTAAGCCCACGGTTGGCCTTGTCAGCCGCAGTGGCATCATTCCGATCTCGCACAGCCAGGACACCTCGGGGCCGATGGCCCGCACAGTGCGCGATGTTGCCGTCCTGCTCGGCGCCATGGCGGGAGCGGATCCGCAGGATCCCGCGACTGCTGACAGTCAACGCAAGCAGTACGCCGACTATACGAAGTTTCTCGATCCAGCGGGACTCAAAGGCGCGCGTCTGGGAGTGGTGCGCAAGTATTTCGGCTTCAACGATGCGGTCGATAAGCTTATGGATACGCTCCTCGACGAGATGAAGCGGGCTGGGGCTGAGATCGTCGATCCCGCCGACATTCCCACCATTGGCAAGTTTGACGACAGTGAGTTGACTGTCCTCGTCTACGAACTCAAGGCCGACCTGGCGGCCTATCTGGCTCGCCGCGGCAATATCTCGGTGAAGAGCTTAAAAGATGTGATTGAGTTCAACGAGCACAATCGCGACCGGGAGATGCCCTACTTCGGGCAAGACATTTTTCTTAAATCGGAACAGAAGGGCCCGCTCAGCACGAAAGAATATCTTGATGCGCTGGCTCTGAATCACCAACTCAGCCGCGCCGAGGGCATCGACTTTGTCATGGACAAATTCAAGCTGGACGCGCTCGTCGCTCCCACGGGAGGCCCGGCCTGGATCACCGATCTGATCAATGGCGATCACGCTAGCGGAGGCAGTTCGAGCGCCGCCGCCGTTGCCGGTTATCCCAACATCAACGTTACGGCTGGATTCCTCTGGGGATTACCGGTTGGTATCTCTTTCTTCGGACGCGCCTGGAGCGAGCCTACACTGCTCAAGATCGCCTATTCGTTCGAACAGCTGACCAAGGCTCGGCAGAAGCCGCACTTCTTGCCGACAATTGAGACGCCTGCATCGTAACGGGCGAGTGCGAGAAAGAATCTTAACCACAGGGGACACAGAGGAACACAGAGAAAACCCTAGCTTCTGGGTTCCTCTGTGAACCCCTGTGTCCCCTGTGGTTCAAGCTCTTATCGCGGCGGAGTTGGGCTCGGGGTCGCGGGCTTCTCAAGACCCGGCTTGTCCGGCGTCGGTTTCTCTGGAATTACAGGAGAGATCGGCGGGAGCTGGGGCCCGTTCGAATCCGGCATCAACAACGACGGCGAAGCAAACATCGGCTCCGGCAATGAATCCTCGTCCGACTGCGCTTGCGGCGGCCGGATTCCCTTCGCTTCCACGATCGACCATCGCCAGTCTTCATCGGCTCCGGGAGTGATCCCGATATTTTCGTGGAACGCGGTTGTACTGAAGGGCTTGGCCTCGGCCTTAAGGTGATAGAGCAACGTTACGTCAGAGCGCCGCTCGACAGTGATAGTGCTGGGCGCAAGGCCTTCGGCGGCGGGAATCACACGCGCGCGCGCGGCTAGTTCGGCGTTTTCTCCAGGCTTACGTTCAAGCGTCAGGCCAATGGTGATTTCGCGAATATCCCAGTCCGTTCCGTTGAATACTTCCAGCTGCAGACTCTCATCTTGAATGGAACCGGGACCGTCGAGTTTGAGCAGTTCGGTGAGCGGCAAGTCTTCGATCAGGATGGGTTTGATGAGCAGCGAACTGGCTCGGGCATTGAAAGAAAGATTGCAGGTTACATCGGGTGACGATACTTTGACGGTACTACCGGAAGGGTCAATCGAAAATACCGTCTTGTCTTGTTTAACTGGCCTGGCGTTTCGGGCGTCATCCATGGCCTGGGTCAGATTGTCATTATCGATGACCTTGTCGGCGGCCGTGCCGGGCGGCTGTTGAGGCTGCTGCTCCAATCTATTCTTGCGCAGATTGCGTGCGAAGTCGCCCAGCGAGGGCGCGTCGTCTTGCGCCACCGCGGCCAATGGCAGCAGCGCGGCCAAGAGCATGGCAACGGGCGCAATGAATCGCAAGCTGGGGAATCTAAATCGCATGATTTCGGTGGCTGAGTGCGCGCGCGAAAGTGCGCGGGGACGCGCAGCGGGTCCACAGAGAAAGTTTAGGCGAGATGGAACAGAAAAGAAGTTACCGCAAGGACACGATGGTACTAGCACTTCCAGAATTGGCACACAAAGGATGGGAATGGAGCATGGACGCGCTCAGATCGAAGCGACGCGCAACGGGGCGCGTCCATGCCCCTTTCACCAATGCTGCTTACAGCAGGCCAGAGGAACGGAGACGGGTGATCGGATCGGTTACCTGCATTGGTTGACGCTTAAAAACCCAGCGCGCCACCGCAATCCCCAATGCCGCATAACACAAATGCCAAAGTTTCATAAAATCACTCCCCACGCCGGACCTACCGGGGAGAGACTACGAAGGTCCCGTCGTGAAATAACCCTACCTCTGCTTCATCGGCCGGTCTAGGCCACGAAGGTGCCATGAATTGGAGCGAAAGTAATCGTGGGTAATCAGGGTGCAGTAACAATCCGGGGTAGAGACGGGGCTTGTCCCGTCTCCGCCAGCGTCTCAGGTGCTGCCGGAGACGCGGCAAGCCGCGTCTCTACCGGTGATTTTCGATCCAACCGCCGCCGACTACTATGTCGCCGTCGTAGAAAACGGCGGCTTGGCCGGGGGTGAGCGCGCGCTGCGGCTCGTCAAAGGTGACGAGGATTTCGTCTGGCCCGCCGGATTCAATCATCGCCGGTGCGGGCTGATGCTTATGGCGGATCTTCACCGCCACCCGCATGGGCTCGCGCAGCTCGGAGGTCGAAATCAGATTCACGCGGTGCGCGCGGAGAGTGCGCGAGTAAAGCTCCTCGTCCTTGCCGACTACCACTTGCCGCGTGTCATTTTTGATCTGAATAACATAGAGCGGCGAGCCGGTGGCCACCCCGAGTCCCTTGCGCTGGCCGACCGTGAAGTTGTGAACCCCGGCGTGCTCGCCAATTACCTTGCCGTCGGTCGTGACCATTTCTCCGGTAACGTCGGCCGGCGTACCGCCCTGCTCCGAAAGATAGGCTTCGAGAAAGCGCTTATAGTCCCCGCCAGGGACGAAGCAGATCTCCTGGGAGTCGGGCTTTTCGGCGATCGCCAGGCTGTGCTTGCGGGCGAGTTCACGAACTTCGGGCTTGGTCATGCCACCGAGCGGAAACAGTGTGCGGCTCAACTGTTCCTGCGTAAGGCCGAAGAGGAAGTAAGTCTGGTCCTTCGACTTGTCCGCCGGACGCTTCAGCAGCCAGCGGCCACACTGCTCGTCAAAGACGATCTGAGCGTAGTGGCCAGTGGCAATCTTATCGGCGCCAATCTGTTGGGCCACAATAAGAAGCTGGTCAAACTTCAAGTGATTGTTGCAGAGACTGCAGGGGATCGGCGTCCGCCCCGCAAGATACTCCTCGACGAAAGGACGCACCACGTCACGCTCAAAACGCTCTTCGTGATTGACCACGTAGTAGGGGATGCCAAGGGTCTCGGCAACGCGTCGCGCATCGTAGACGTCGTCGATCGAACAGCACCGGCCCTGCACGGATTCAGGCATGCCTTCGTGTCCGGCAAGACGGCGCTGGTTCCAGAGCTGCATGGTCAGGCCGATGACGTTCCGGCCATCGGCACGCAGCATCGCCGCTACGGTTGAGGAGTCGACTCCTCCCGACATGGCGACGGCGATCGTTGCTGGCTCAATCATGCTGAATATCTACCTGACTTACAACGTTGCTCTTGCAAGCTGCGTGCGCCTTAATCTTAGGATAACTCTGCAAAGTGCCCACACAAGAATCACCACCGCGATAAAAAAACCTACCAGCGGCCACTTCAGCTGCGTCACGAATTGGCGAGCAGCTTGCAGTTCATCGAATGAGGTCCACTCCTCACGAATCTTGCCATCGACAATACGCCAGACTGTGATGCCACGTAATTCCAGCTTGACTCCCGTTGGAGGTAGTCCATCATAGCCGGCGCCGGTATGCGTTCCCCGGAGGACCCATACCACCGTGACCAAGTCACCCTCGGCTGCCATCAGGATCACGCTCATCTTGAGATCCGGAAAAGCCTTCTTCTCCGCATGAACTGCCGCCTGATCCTCCTGGAGATCGAAATTCCTGTGGAGGCCGCGGTTTACGAAATCCTGGGCATAGATTTCGTCTGCAACCTGGAATTTTCCCTGGTTGAAAATCTCTTCGAACACTCGTCCAGCGATCGCTTTGTTTCTGGCCTCCTGCGAAGCTGCGTCTGGCAAGACTGGAGTGCGGTCGACCGCGAGTGCCATCCCTACCGACGCGAGTGTCATAAGCAACAATAGTAATGTCCGCCCCATGATCGTTCTCCTCGGGCTGACGTGACCGTGGACTTCTCTAGAATGTAAGGGCCTCATTTCGAAACCGCAGTCCTATAGACTGGGCTAAGCCCGCGCAGGCGCGACACCGTTCCGCGGACTGTCGCCAGGGCAAACTCCGCATCCACCGCGCTGTTTTGCTTGCCCAGACTGAAGCGAATGCTGGCTTTGGCGCGCTCGCGGCTCAGGCCCATTGCGGTCAGCACGTGCGACGGTTCGATTGCTCCGGAAGAGCACGCTGCGCCGGTCGAGACGGCCAGCCCTTTCAGGTCCAACGCGATGACCAGCGCCTCGCCGTCGATGCCGTCGAAATAAATGTTGGTCGTATTCGGCACGCGGGGCGCACGTTCGCCGCGTAACCCGGCACCGTTTAAGTCTGCGCCGTTCAGGCCCGTGGCTTCGATCTCAAGCAGTTCCCTCTCCAAACGGTCGCGCGCCGCCGCCATCGTTTGATCATCGCCGCGTTCGAAGCCCGCGATCGCCAATTCCGCTGCCTTGCCTAAACCTACGATGCCCGGAACGTTCTCCGTGCCGGCGCGGCGCGAGCGTTCATGGCTCCCGCCATAGATCATGGGCTCAAGCTGAGTTCCCTTGCGGACGTAAAGCGCGCCCACCCCCTGCGGCCCGTGCAGCTTGTGGCCAGAGATGGCGAGCAGGTCGCATCCGATTTTGTTGACGTCGATCCGCATTTTCCCCGCAGCCTGCACGGCGTCGGTGTGAAAGTAAATGTCAGCCTCGGCGGCAATCTTTCCAATCTCTGCGACGGGTTGCACGACGCCAGTTTCGTTATTGGCGAACATGATGGTGATCAGTTTCGTATTCGGCCGGATCGCACGCTTCACATCACCTGGATCGACCAGTCCGCGGCCATCCACTGGAATGTAGGTGACTTTGCATCCCGTCGTGTCGCGATACTCGTCCAGATGCTTGCAGGCATTGAGTACGGCGTGATGCTCGATGGTCGAGGTGATGATATGGTCGCCAGCACTAGCCCGGCCGGAGTTCGTAAAACCAAATATCGCCAGATTGTCGGCCTCTGTACCGCCGCTGGTAAACACGATCTCAGCGGCCCGGCACCCAAGCAGAGTGGCTACCGATTGCCGCGCGCGCTCGACCGCAGCCCGCGTCTCCTGTCCATGATGGTGGATGGAGGACGCGTTGCCAAAGCGCTCGCCAAAGTAAGGCCGCATGGCCTCCAGAACCTCGGGGAGCACGGGTGTGGTCGCGTTGTTGTCGAGATAGACCCGCCGTAACATGCCGCTTCTATTGTACCGATGTTGTCGCAATGGCCGGAAGTCCGGAAGTAGAGACGGGGCTTGCCCCGTTTCGGCGGGCGCCATTTCCGGATGCGCTGCTGGCAAGCCGCGTCTCTACCGGGAAGTGTGGTGGCTGAAAATCAATGCCCCTGGGCCATCTGCGGCGTGCGTTCCCCAAGAGTGAAATTCACCTCTGCGGCTTCGTGCGGATTAACCTTGACCGATTTGCTCCAGATTACGGGTTCGGAAAAAACCGGGCGCTTCACCCGCACTTGCGTTGCAATATCATAGAGCGCGTTCTCGCCGACCACCCTCCATCCCTCATGCCAGGCAACAATTTCGTAATTGCCGGCAGGAACCTGGGTGAGTTCGAAGTTGCCGTACTGATCGGTCACCGCATAGTAGGGATGCTTGGCTACTATCATCTCGGCATTCATCCAGACATGCCCGGCGTTACAGCGCAAGCTCACGGTGCCCTCGCGGGTCATGGGACGGGTGATTTCCTGCCCCTCCAGAACGAAGGGAAGGTTGTAATCGGCGCTGCCCGACATCTGCACGGTGTGCAGCAAGGGATCGCTGTCCCTGACGGTCAATGTCTCCTGCACCGGCACCAGCAGGATGTGCGGCTCGTAACGGCAGTTCTTTTGATTGAGGTGCCGGCGCGCCGGCGGCAAGTCCATGGCTTTTCCGCGGGCGACGTTCCTGAGAAACACGACCGTGTTGGCCACGCCCCCGTTCGGGGAGACCAGCAAGCGCTCTAAGTCCCGGTGTTTCTGCCCTAACGGGTCGCAGATCTGCGGGTCTTTGTTGATTTCGGAGGCGGTCAGGTGAGGCAAGGCTCCCTGCCACGTCACCGTTCCTCGGATCGTTCCTCCGTCCTGCACGGACACGACCTCATAACCTGCCTGCGCGGCAGAAAGCTCCGGCGCAAAGGCGATCGCGAGCACCGCAAACAAGCGAAATATGGACTTCATACACACCACCTTCAAGAAGGCGTCTTCGGGGGGTAGACTAGCCCAGGTGCAGCACAGCTGGGGACGCACAGCCCTGGCCAGAGGGATTGCCAAGCGGCTTCGCAACGTACCTGACATCGCGGTTCCCCACGTTCCCGCGGTGCTTCATCATGAACTTAGGTCATGCCCCAAGGTCCGGCAAGTAACGAGAGGACAACCACGAACGGGCCATGGAGTGGCGGAGGCCAGCCCAATCAAAGGAAAGAAGTTAGTTGTATTTTAAGCGATGAAACGAGGGCTAAGAATGCTCCGTCCTCGCCATCACAGCTCAGTGTTTCTCCGCCCCGCTCTTGGCCTGGAAAGGCGCGTGGCGTACACTAAGCGGTTTGCCGCTGGCCGCTGGGAGAAGCGTGCCGACGGCAGGATCCCCAGAACGATTCGGAGAAGCTCATTGAAGACAAGACTGCTGATCTTCGGCCTCGGCATCATCCTTATCCTTGCCCTGGCAACGCCCCTGGCGCTCGCCGACGAGGGTATGTGGTTGTACAACGCCTTCCCCAAAGATCGGGTGCAGAAGGAATACGGCTTTCTGCCGACGCAGGAATGGCTGGACCATCTCCGGCTGTCGTCGGTGCGTTTTAACAATGGAGGCTCAGGATCGTTCGTGTCGGCCGACGGCCTCGCGTTTACCAATCATCACGTGGGCGCCGACTGCATCGAGAAACTCGCCACCTCCGGCGCCGATTACCTGAAGACCGGTTTCTACGCCAAGATCCAGGCGGAGGAAGGCAAGTGTCCCGACCTGGAACTGAACGTGCTCGTCAGTATCGACGACGTCACCGCGAAGGTGAAAGCCGCTGCCCCGGCAACCATGTCCACCGCCGACGCTGGCCGGGCACAGCGCTCGGCGATGAGCGCCATCGAAAAAGATTGCGCGACTTCGACCGGCTTGCGCTGCGATGTAGTCCCGCTCTATTCGGGCGAAGTTTACAACCTCTATAAGTACAAAAAGTACACCGATGTGCGCCTGGTATTCGCACCGGAGTTTGACGCGGCATTTTTCGGCGGCGATCCGGACAACTTTACCTTTCCGCGCTACGACCTGGACATCACTTTCTTCCGCATCTATGAGAACGACAAGCCAGTCCATCTCGACAACTACCTGCAATGGTCCAAAGTCGGAGTCAAAGATGGTGATCTGATTTTCGTTTCCGGGCACCCCGGTGGCACGGATCGCCTGAAAACGATGGCGGAATTGCAGTTTCTCAAGAACGTGGACTATCCGTCGCGCCTCGCCAGCTACAAGCGCCGGATTGACATGCTCCAGACGTTCAGCGCGGTGTCGGCGGAAAATGCGCGCATCGCGCAGGAAGACATCTTCGGGCTGCAGAACTCACAGAAGGCGATCAAGGGCATGTATGAAGGACTTCAGGATATGGCCGTGATGTCGAAAATGAACACCGCGGAACGCGAGCGGGAAAAGGCATACATGGACAAGCACCCGGGTGAGCCCAACCCTTGGGAAGCAATTTCCAATGCCCTGAAGATTAACCGGGAACTTTATGACCCGCTTACCTATGTCGAGCGGAGGCGCGGGTTCACTTCGGAATTGGCGGCATACGCCAGAACCCTGGTGCGCGTCGCGGAGGAAAAGTCGAAGCCGAACGGCGACCGATTGCGTGAGTACCGCGATTCTGCCCTGCCCTCGCTGGAGCAACAACTGTTCAGCGTCGCTCCCATCTACAAGAATCTTGAAACCGCGGCTTTGACCCTTTCCCTGACCATGATGCAGGAAGCGCTCGGGCCCGAAGATGCTGCCGTGAAAATGGCGCTGAGCGGCAAGTCTCCCGAGGCGGCTGCCAAGGCGGTGATCGCCGGCACCAAGCTGGACGATGCGACGGTCCGCAAGCAGCTCTACGCAGGCGGGAAGGCAGCAGTCGATGCGAGTACGGATCCATTGATCGTCCTGATGCGCAACGTGGATCCCGAGGCACGGGCGGTCCGCAAGCGCTTTGACGATCAGGTCGATGCGGTAGTGCGGCGCGATGGCGCAACCATCGCCCGGGCGCGGTTTGCCCAGACCGGCTTCACCCAGCCTCCGGATGCGACCTTCACGCTGCGCCTCAGTTATGGCACGGTGAAGGGCTACGAGGAGAATGGAAAAAAGATCCCTTACTTCACCACCTTCAGTGGCGCCTTCCAGCATGCCGAGGAGCACGGCAACAAGTCGCCATACAATCTGGCCGCCAGCTGGCCAAAGATGAAGTCGAAACTCAATCTTGCGACGCCGCTGAATTATGTTTCCACCGCCGACATCATCGGCGGCAACTCGGGCAGCCCGACCGTAAACAAGGCAGGCGAAGTAGTCGGAATCATTTTCGACGGAAATATTCAGTCGCTGGTCTTGGATTTCTACTACGAAGATCGCCAATCGCGGGCCGTAACTGTGGATTCGCGCGGCATCATCGAGGCGCTTCGCAATATTTACGGCGCCGACGCTCTGGTTAACGAATTGACTCGGACAAAGGCAGCGGGTAAGGCGGCGGGCGAATAGAACCTTAACGCCGCCGCTTCAGCACTCGACCTCACAATCTTCACCACAGCGAACACAGGGAACACCCTGTGGCCTTCCCCTGTGGACCTCTGTGCCCCCCGTGGTTAAGCCCTTTCTGGACTCATCCCCGGTCATTCCGGCCAGAGCGAAGCCGCCGTCTTGCTCAAAATCTGCTCGCGCATCTCTGCGCTGAGAGGCAGCGCCTTGAATTCCGCAAGATTCTGCCCGACGTCGGGAACTCCGGGCCCCGGCCAGTCGGTGCCAAACAGCGTCTTGTGCGCGATCTCATCGAGCCGCGGGAAATATTTCAGCAGGGTTTTCGGCGGAATCCCGCTGATGTCGAGATAGACGTTCGGGTGCCGCCGGATAAGAAAAAATGCGGTGTGCATCCACAGCGGTCGGCCGCCGTGGGCTAGCAGGATCTTAAGCTTAGGGAAATCGACCGCGACATCGTCAATGTAGATCGGGTCGCCGTATTTGTTGCGCGCACCGGGAAAAATCGACGTCCCGGTGTGGAACATGACGGGAATCCCGTTGGCTTCGGCCGCCCGGTAGATGATTTCCAGTTCCGTCACTCCGTTCAGATAATCGTTCGGAAACAACAGTTGATGCGGCGGGTGGATCTTGATCATGCGCAAGCCGAGGCGCAGGATGTGCTCGACATCCGCCATGATGTTGGTGGTATGGCGCGGATGCAGGCTGCCACAGGAGATCAGGCGCTTGGGATCGTACTTGGTGTAGTCGGCGACGAATTGATTGACCTCGGGAGTAAAGCCGATCACCTCGGGCGCAACATAGTTGATCAGCGCGGCGCGGTCTACGCCCGAACGATCCAGATATTTCAGAAAGGCCTTGGGGGAGCGGCAATACTCCGCGATCTCATCGAAATTGGCGCGCTTGCGCTTCATCAGTTCCAGCGCATGAGGCTTGAACAGTTCGATCGGATCGATGTGGATGTGGCAGTCGGTAATCAAGGTCTTGGGTTTGCTGACAGCCAAAAGCCGATAGCTAGAAGCTTACTTCAGTACAACGGCACTTTCGGATCCACGGTCCGCGCCCAACCGTCGATTCCGCCGCGCATGGATTGAACTTTTTCGTATCCCTGCTGGCGGAGCCAGTTGGTGACCGACAGCGACCGTACGCCGTGATGGCACATCACCACAATGTGGTGGTCGGGATCGAGTTCCTGGTGGGCCCGCGTCGGGATGTCGCCCATCGGAATGTGCTTGGCCCCTTCGAGGCGGGAGGCCTCGTATTCCCAGGGCTCGCGAACATCGAGCAGCGTAAATGTCTCCCCCCGCTGCTGCAGCGACTTGACCTGGCCGGGGGAGATTTCGAAATCCATAGATGATCTTAAGATGATCTTATCCGTAGAGACGGGGCTTGCCCCGTCTCCGCCAGCGTCTCAGGCCCTGCTTGCCGGACACGCGGCAGGCCGCGCCCCTACTCCAAATCAGACCTTATCCCTGCGAGGCTCCGCTTCACTTCGCAGCGTAGTCAGACTCACCAGCGCGGCCACCGCCCAGAGCGCACCGGTTCCGAGTCGAGCAGTACGCACATCGGCGGACGGAATATTGCGCCATAGCGTTAACCCACAGCCGACGACAAAATTGATAACGAGCAGGCCGAAAAACACACGCTCGCGCAGACAGCGCGTGTCGAGCGCCAAGCCGGCCAGCAGGACGATCCACACAACGTAGGTCGCAGCGGTCCAGAGGTCATGCGGCCATTCGTACTCGTGGCGGGTAATGTGGCCAAAGGAAACCCACGCGAAGTAAGCGCAGCCGAGAAAACCAGCCACGCTCCACAGCGGCGTGCTGCACATGAGGTGACCGGAACTGGAGGGCTGTCTCGCCCCGTTCTTCTTCCTGACCTCTGCACCGGCCTTAACCTTCGCGTCTTCTATTTGCCTGTCCATTTCGGCGGTCGTTTCTCAAGGAAGGCAATGATACCCTCGCGCGTGTCCGCGGTCGAGATGAGTTCTTCAAGATAAATCTTTTCGGCCCGCGCCAGCCCTTTATCAAAGTGAATCGCATCCCACGCATAAATGGCCTTCTTGGCGTGGGCCAGCGCCGTGGGGCTCAGGGCGCGGAGTTCAGCCAGCGTCCGCTCGACGACCGATTCGAATTCCTCAGCCGCCACGGATCGGTTCGCCAAGCCCATCGCTGCCGCTTCGTCGCCCGAGAATTGGCGTCCGGTAAGGATGAGCTCAGCGGCGCGCTTCTGACCGATGAGCGGGGCCAGAGCCACCGCCGCCACCGGTGGATAACATGCCAGCTTGATTTCAGGAAATCCCCAGATGGCATCGCTGGCGGTGTAAACCATATCGCAGACGGCGGCGAGTTCCGCGCCTCCGCCCAAGCACGTGCCGCGGACCGCGGCAATCGTGACTTTGCGCGAGCCGACGATCGCGCGGATCACCGCGTGAAAACTGGTGAGCATCTCGTGAATCTGCTCCGGGAGATGGGCCTTGATGTCCACACCGGCGGAGAAAACATGGGCGTCGCCTTCGAAGACGATGACGAAGATGTCGCTGCGCGATTCGAGTTCCGTGAGCGTCTGCTGAAGTTCGCGCGCCATGTGCAGATCGATGACGTTCAGGGGCGGGTTGATCAGCTTGATGCGCGCGACGGACGCCGCGACTTTTACTTCGACTCGAGTTGTGGCGGCAGTGGCCATCTTCGGCGGTGGTTTCTGCGGCTCGCGTAGGGACAGCCGCCCTCGGCTGTCCGGTTCCCTGCTAGAGGTTGATGGCCGACTTGCGCGGCTCGCTGATCGTTGACAGCGGATCGCGCGCGCCCTCTTTCTCTTTGATCCACTTCTTCTCATTGCGGATGATGTCGAGCAGTAGCTCTTTGTCTTTCGCGCTGGGAAGATTCTCTTCGCAGTGCTGGGCGTAGCTCTGATCGTCCAATGGCTCTCCAGTTTCGCAGTGGTGCTTCTGCCCCGCCCATCGTCCGATGTTGCGGTTGAAGTGGATGTCGGGGGTGTAAAACTTCTTCTCGCCCGGCTTCAGGAACGTGTTCAACTTTTCCACCAATCCCGCAACTTCCTGCCGATATAGATGGCGGCTGTAGTCGTTCAGATCATCGAGATCGGCGGCCTTCTCGTTCTGCAGTTCGTCGTACCGGCCTTTGATTCCCCAAACGTAAGCCCAGTGCGACGAGGAAGAGTGATCAGTGCCGAAAAGGTCGAACGAACTTGATATCCATTTGTTCAGGTATTTCTGCAGGAGCCAGCGCGGGATCACGCCCGCTTCGACCACGCGCCGCAGACCATCGTGGCCGGTGCCCATGTGGAAGGCTTCCTCGCGCAGCATGTAAGAGGTCGAGCGTCCGAGGGGCGCGAACGATGAATACTTCAGCATCTGCAGCTGGAACTTGCCGTCGCGATCGACAAAGTCGGTGTAGGTGAAGAAGTCGAGCCAGTTATCGACGTCGACGTTGAAAGTGCCCAGCAGGCGCTTGTTTTCAAATGCCCGGCGCTCCAGCATTTTCTGCGCTTCCACTTTGCCCGAAGACCCGAAAAAGTCGATGAGCAACGCGCACATCTGCCAGCCGTGGCGCATCTCTTCGATCATGACGCGAGTGAGCGCGCGGCGATCCCATTCCGTCGGTGCGGTAGCAAACAGGTTGCGTTGCTGCTCGACGCTGGCGAATTCGGTGTCGCCCTGATAGATGATCATGTTCATGAGCGCATCGCGCATCTGCTGCGTCGGCACCTGGCGCAGGTTCTCCCACTTATTGCGGCCTTTGTAAGAGCCGAACTGGATCTCCTCCGTCTCAATCGCCCCGTACAGCGTATCGAAGTGAAACGCCTCGACGTCGTCTTTGTCGACGCCAACTTCCTTGCGCCACTCGTTGAACAGACCGACCCAGTCACTGAAGTTTCCGATTTTCGATACTTTGCCTGGCATAGAACCTCAAATTCTTACCACAGGGAGCACAGAGGTTCACAGGGAAAGCCCCTGTGGCCTTTCCCTGTGAACCTCTGTGCTCCCTGTGGTTAAAGCTCTTGCTCTCACTTCGCCCTGAATACAGCCGGACGCTTCTCAACATAAGCGGCCAGACCCTCTTTTGCATCCTCGCTCTGGAACAAGATCTGCTGGTTTTCCCGCTCAACGGCCAATGCTGATTCCATGGGGATTTCCCAACCAGTCTGCACCGCACGCTTGATACGTCCCACAGCCTTTGCGGCCTTGTTGGGCGGCGTGAACTGACGCGCATACTCCATGATGTTCTCCATGAAGCCGTCGCGTTCGAAGATATCGTTCACAATGCCGAACTCCAGCGCTTCCTCGAATGAGAACGTGTTTCCGGTGATCATCAGCTCGATGGCCTTGCTCTTCCCCACCAGGCGCGACAGGCGCTGCGTTCCGCCCGTGCCGGGAAGCACGCCGAGATTGACTTCGGGCAGGCCGATCTTGCCCGCGTCTTTGCGCGCAATTCGCAAGTCGGCAGCCATGGCGATCTCGAGCCCTCCGCCGACGCAATGGCCATTGAGGGCAGCGATGACGAGTTTCGGCGTGTGCTCCAGCCGTAACAGCGTTTCATTCGCGTGCAGGCAGAAATAATACTTGAACGTCGGATCGACCGAGGCCAGCATCTTGATGTTCGCGCCGGCGGAGAAAAATTTGTCGCCCGCGCCGGTCAGCACGATCACGTGCACGTCGTTGTCCATGCGCGCCTTGAGGATGGCCTCGTCGAGCTGGCGATTCATTTCGTAAGTGTAGGTATTCGCCGGAGGATCGTTCAGCTCGATCACGGCCACGCCGGCGTCGGTGCGATAGTTGATGAGTTGCCTGGTGCCTTCGCCGGTGGCCGGCTGCGTGGTGGTCGCCATAATTTGCTCCTTGGTTAATTTCGAGTTAATTCATTCGCCC
>CAVZDM010000073.1:0-9027 GCA_963773955.1 uncultured Acidobacteriaceae bacterium
TAATTCCTCACTTCGAAGAATCGAAGTTCCACCGACCCGCCGCCCGGATATTCATGGACGATGCGGGCAACTTCTACGCCAACCTCCGCCACGATCCCGAGTTCTTCTTCCAGTTCCCGGCGCATAGCATCGCGCGGCTGTTCGCCGTCTTCGATCTTGCCTCCAGGAAATTCCCATTTGAGCGGCATGGGCTGGTGCCGCGTCCTCTGGCAGGCGAGGATCAAGCCATCTTTCACAATCAGCGCGGCTACAACTCGTTTCATGTTATCCAAGTGATGTTTAAGATTGCGGGACTACCTGGCGATCGCTTACTTGTTCTCCAGTCGCTTGCCCACCAACTGAGCGCAATATTCCACCAGTTTGCGGTCTTCGCCTCCGAACGCCGCGGGAAAATGACTGTCAATATCGAGTTCGCCCACCACGTTGCCGTTCACAAAGACTGGAACAACGATCTCCGACTTGGTTTCGAGCGAGCAGGCAAGATAGCGTGAATCCTTGTGCACGTCATCCACAACCACTGTCTTTCCCGAAGATGCTGCCGCGCCGCAGATGCCCTGGTTCAAAGGAATGCGGGTGTGCGGAGTCATCGCTCCGCGGTAATGTCCCAGCACCAGCACGGGCGGATTCGCTCCCGCTTCCAGCAGGTAGAAGCCTACCCAGTTGTACTTGAGCATTTGTTCGTTCAGCAGTTCCGTGATGCCTGCCATCAGTTGATCCGCCGTGCGCCCTTCGGAATACAAGCGGTCTACGGCGTCGCGCACTTCGCTCATCTTCGCAGCACTGATCTTCGCTGCATTGATCTTCGTAGTATCGGTCTTCGCTGCATCGCTCTTGGGAGGGTTCGATGTGGTGGTCATGATGACAATCCTAAACTATGCCATACCTATGCCGCCGCCTTTCATCCTCGCCGTGGTAATTGCGGCTGCGGTACTTGCGTAACCGACCGCAGTCCCGGCTGCGGGCCGAATACTGCAGGATGAATCGCACCCGCCAGAGCGCGCAAGCCCGCGACCAGCGTGGGCGCGGGAGTGTTCAGCAGTTCGTCGGAGATGCAATAGACCTGCGCATTCCGCGCTGCCGTAGTCTCCGACCAGCCTCTTTCGGAAGCGGACGCGGAAGTAATTCGTGCGAGTGGCACTCGGTCTCCAGCGCCGCACCATGCGGCGATGATGACCTCGGGGTCGAGGCGAGCGATCTCTTCGGCGGAACACTGCGATCCTGGTTTGCCCAGGAATTCACCTCCGGCTGCTTCGACCAGTTCCGCTACCCACGGTTGCGATGCGATGATCGGCTTTCCCCACTCCTCCGAGAAGACGCGCTTTCTGGGAAGGCTAGCGGTCTGCCGTCGCACATCTTCGATGGCCGCTTGCATATCTGAAATCACCCGCGAGCCGCGCTCGCCCGTGCCGACCGACCCGGAGATAACAGCGATGTCGGTATAGATGTCGTCGAGCGTCCGCGGAGCCAGACCGAGAAAGCGAATGCCTGCCTTAAGGATCTCCGTCACAGCGGCTTCCTGATAGGGAACGGCAGCGATCACGAGATCGGGTTGGGCTCCGAGAATCTCGCTGGCCTTCGACGTCCAGGAGTCGGCAACGATGCGCTTGCTGTCGCTCGCGTCCCTGCGCAGGTCTTTTCTTAGTTCTCTGCGCAGCTCCGGAACTACATCAACACAGTATTTCGTGCAGGCGACAACGCGGTCCAATTCGCCCACGCTGGCGAGGATCACCGTCGCGCTCGGTTGCAGGCAGGCAATTCGTCGTGGGTAGTGCGAGTCGGGCATTTCCCTATTGTAGGCGAGGCAAAACAACCGATCGTCGTGCAGGTGGGATTCGTATCAGGGCACACCTTCAGGCGTGCCACAAACGCTTCAGGATAATCCGCCTTCAGGCGCTGGTTCTCCTCGCCATCTGCTGATAGGGTCACCGGAGCATTACAATCAACCTGTGTATTCCGCCGAACTCCTCGACCATTTCGAGAATCCACGCAACGCCGGTGAAGTTGAAGATCCCGATTCTTCCGTGCAATTGGAAAACCCGGCTTGTGGAGACATCCTGGAACTCAGCGTTCGATTGGAGAAGACAAAGCTGGAAGAAAAACGCATCGCCGACATTCGCTTTCGCGCTAAGGGCTGCGTTCCGACTATAGCTTGCGGGTCGGCGCTTACTGAGTTGATCATAGGCCAGAATCTGGACGCAGCGCGGCGACTGAGCCGCGAAGAACTGGTTCGGAAAGTCGGAGGCTTGCCGCAAGCGTCCCATCACGCCAGCCATCTGGCCATGGACACTCTGGCCGCCCTATTGCGTAACCTATGATCTGGAAATAGATTAAAGTCAAATATTAATGCGTAACCTGAACTCTGGCTTCCGGCTTAGAGTCTTGCCGTGAATTTTTGCACGCCACCCCACTACATTTTTGCGTGATTCGAATCCGGCTGATACACCTTCCAGCCATTCGCAAGCGCGATCTCTTTCAGATTCGGATTGGGGTTGATGGCGAATGCGTGCTTGGACATGGCCAACATCTCGCGATCCCAGATCGCGTTGCCGAAGGCGCAATCGGGACACTGATCGGGATGTGAACCGGGATAAGACGTGAGCACCGAGCGAATCGCCTCGGGCTTTCCGGAACCGCTGGGAACCCGAATCAAACGGTCGGTGATCGTGCCGTTCTCGACGGCCACTTCGGCGGACAGGATGCGATTCTGCGGGACGCCGAAGTAGCGCATGGCGGAGCGGATGAGCCATTGACTCGAAGACGAAACGGCCCAGACGTCGCAACCGCTGGCGAGCAGGCGCTCGATCAATTCGCGCAGCTCCGGGAAAATGTTGGGCGCGATGGCCCGGGCGATATACGCATCGGCCGCCTGCTGCACTGCTTCTTCTCGCAGCCCGCGATGCATGGTGACCATTTCTCCGCACATGACGTCTTCGGCCACGCGGCCGGCTCTGTAGTCGGCGTAGCGCTGACGCGCCCAGGCCGCGATCTCTTTCAACACTAGCGGTTTCGATGCCAGCGGTTTCGAGCCAAGGCTCTGTTCGAGTTCCCAGGAGAAGAAGCCTTCGCCGGCGTCTCCCGACCAGAGCGTGCCGTCGCAGTCGAACGCGGCGACGCGCGGATTTAGGGTGAGTACACTTTCGATGAATTCGGTTTGAGCGGGTGTGAGACTGTTCACTGTCATTGGATATCAGTATAAATATTGGGCCTTGGTGGAAACTTATCGGCGGGGAATTACCTTGATGGCACCAGCGCCGGCGGCGAATGCAAAGCTGCATACTGCTCGGGCGTATCAACGTTGACGGCTACCAACGGGTCGTCGACCGGAACGTACTCGATCTCGCTTTGGTGGGCGTGCTCGACATCGCGCGCGCTCGATTCTTCGGGAGCCCGCAGAAACGCTTCGATCATCTCGCGGGCGGCTAGAATCGGATGGCCGTGTTTGCCCTGGTATTCGGGGATCGCGGCCCATTTTCTTTGCGCGTTCGTTGTTGCGGTGGCCTGCTCGTAGGCGGCTTCCAGGGTTTCGAGCGTTTCCATGCGGACGGGCGGACGGTCGACCAGCGTGATCATGGCAGCGTCGCGGCCACGATTCAGAACCTCGCGCAGGCCGACTCGCAAGGAGCTGAACTGTCCGCGAGCGGGATCAGGATTCACCACCAGCGACGCTCCATTGGCGTAAACGACGGGAGCCAGCGCGGCTTCATTCTTGCCGGCTACTACCAGCACCACATCGACGTGAGAAAAGAAGAGGCGGATGGCGGCGGAGAGGAAGGTTTCGGTGATGCTTTCCGAGCTTGCGGATGGCGGGGGCCAGGGGAGTAGCGCTTTATCGCGGCCCATGCGCGAGGACTCACCTGCCGCTAGAATTACTCCGCAAAAAGCCGGCGTCTGGCCCATGGTGGGACGATAGCAAATGGCTGGAAGTCTGCCAAGGACACAGGTCGCTGGGGTAAACTTGTCGGCGGCAATGAGGAAATCCAAACTTTATGGCTAAGCGTCCTCGCATCGCGGTGGTGGGTAGCGCCAATGTTGACTTGACTACGTTCTCAGAGCAGTTTCCTAAGCCGGGGGAAACTATCTTTGGGCAGAAGTTTGATTTGGGATTCGGCGGGAAAGGCGCTAACCAGGCGGTGGCTGCGCGGCTCTGCGGCGCCGACGTGTTTATGGTGGCGCGGGTTGGGGACGATTTGTTTGGTCCCTCGACCATCAAGAATTTTGAAAAGCTGGGGATCGACGCCACGCACGTGCGGCAGGTGGCGGGCGTGTCGAGCGGAGTGGCTCCGATTTTTGTTGATCCTTCCGGACAGAATCGGATCATCGTGGTCAAGGGCGCGAACGACTTGTTGAAGCCTGCCGATGTGGATGCGGCGGCGGATACTTTGAAGAGCGCGGACTGCATCGTGCTGCAGTTCGAGATTCCGCTGGAGACGGTGTACTACACCATTAAATTTGCCCGGCGTAACTCGATTCGCTGCATTTTGAACCCGGCTCCGGCACAGCCTGTCGATCTCGCGGCGGTTGCGGAGCTGGATTACTTTGTTCCCAATGAGAGTGAAGCGGAGGCAATTTCCGGGATGCAGGTACGCAATCTGGACGATGCGAAACGCTGCGCGACGAAGTTGCTGGCGACCGGGATTCGGCGGGTGATTATCACTCTGGGGGCGAATGGCTCGCTGCTGGCCGGAAGTGAGGGGATGGAACACGTCTCCGCCTTTAGCGTTAAGAGCGTGGATAGCACGGGGGCGGGCGACGCTTTTATCGGCAGCTTCGCCACTTTTCTGGGCGAGGGGCTGGCGGAGCGGGAGGCGGTCAAGCGCGCTAATCTTTACGCTGGGCTCTCGACTACTGGAGTGGGGACGCAGAAATCTTTTTATGCGCGGGCTCGGTTTGATGCAGAGTGGGCGGGAAGGGGCAAAGAGTAGAGGGTGAGCCGAGCTGGCACTCGGCTTGGACGGGCGAGGGCGCCCGTCCCCACACGAGCAAGACCTACCTCTCCATTAGCAGGACTTTGTCGGCTCCGTCTATTTCGGTCAACTTTACTTCGATTACTTCGCTGTCGGTGGTCTGCACGGTTCGGCCTATGAACGTGGCTTCTACTGGCAATTCGCGATGTCCTCGATCGATCAGCACCAGCAATTGCACCAGGCTGGGGCGTCCATGGGAGAAAAGGGCATCCAGGGCGGCGCGCGTGGTGCGGCCGGTGTACAGCACGTCGTCGATCAGGACTATTTTTTTGCCTTCGATGGGGAAGCCAATTTCCGCTTCCTGCACTACGGGCTTGGGGCCGAGGGTCGAAAGGTCGTCGCGATAGAAGGTGATATCCAGCGTGCCTACGGGAACTTTCTTCTTTTCGACCTGCTGAATCATTTTGCCCAGGCGCTCGGCGATGGGAACTCCGCGGCGGCGGATTCCTACCAGTCCCAGGCCTTCGACGCCGCCGTTTTTTTCGAGGATCTCGTGGGCCAGACGCACCAGCGTGCGTTCGATCTCAGAACCTGACATCAGCTGCGCTTTTTGCGTGAGAGCCGTTTTGCGAACCGTGTTTTTCTTAATCGTCATGCGATGAGTACCTCGTCAAAGTCAGTTTGAATGCGGGAAACAAACCTCGCGGATCGGAGTGATATGTCGGTTGAACAGTCGATCAGTCCCGGCTCTTGAATGTATTGGAGTCTTCTCTAAAACGTCAAGCGCACTTGAGCGGAGGTGGTGGCGCACGCCATCATGAAATCCGATTCACTGTAACGGTGCAAACTTTGGCGATGGAACGCCGAGAGCTGCGAAGGCCTCATCCATGGAACGTACAACTTGCAGTAGTGGGCGCTTCGGCTCGCCGACGATCTGAAACATGCGAAATAAACCGAAGGCATGGATCTGCGGGGCAACGATAATGCGAGGGCGGGTAGTGGCATTTGGCATGGCTGGCTCCTGATGTGCCAATCGCCTGATAGATTCGGTGGAAATGGCGAACTCAGTAACGGATGAGAAATCCACAATAGCCATACTGGCATCAGTCGCGATCGAATGCTTCCGAGACGCTTCGTAAAACACCGGCAGCAATTCATCCGTGAGCCTGCCATCCAATCGGCACAGCAGGATTTTGTTCACCGGATCGAACTCAAATCGAAAAGCCATCCGCTCCCTGATTCTATAATCGGCGATGTGAAACGCAGCACACTTTAGCTGTCTCCATACACGGGCACGGCCGCTCCATGAACCACTCTGGCATCGTCGCTGCATAAGAACAGGATGACACGCGCGATCTCCCGGGGCTTCGGCCACTTGGCAAAGTCGGCGTTGGGCATGGCTTTGCGGTTTGGCTCGGTGTCGATGATGCTGGGGAGAACCGAGTTCACGCGCACTCCGGTGCCTTTGACTTCGGCGGCCAGGGAATCCATCAGCGCCAACGCGGCCGCCTTGGATGCGGAGTAGGCGGCGGCACCGGCTCCGTGATCGAACGCGGCTTTGGCGGCGATGTTTACGATCGCTCCGTGTTTCTGTTTTAGCATCGGCGGGATTGCCGCTCGCGACAAGGCGTAGCCCGAGCGCAGATTCAGCGCGAGCATCTGGTCGAAGACCTTCGTCTCCAGTTCCCACAGGTTCACGCCGCCGGCGTAGCCGCCCACCGTGTTTACCAGGGCGTCCAAGCGACCGTGCTCCGCTAGAACTTTGTCGAGGAGTTGGCGCACGGCTGCTTCGTCGGTGACATCGACACGATGCCCTTCGATGGATTTGCCTTTTGCTTCGGCTTCGGTCTTGAGCGCGTCAAACTCGTTCTGCGCCCAATAGGTAACAACCACCTTCGCGCCTTCTTCCAGAAACGCCAGGCTCACGGCGCGCCCCAACCCGCCGGTGCCGCCGGCGACTAGTACCGATTTATCCGAGAATCTCATCGTCATTAGCCTCTTCGAATTTGTTAGATGACGAGTTGCTTCGCGCGGTCGCGCGGAAATCAGATGCTGCTCGTGGCGAGCGGCATACAGCTCACCTCAGGCGCTGAAGCGCGAACACATTTTCAGCGATTTACCGGCACGAGTAAACTCATGCCCTTCCTGTTCGTGGTATCGCCCAAAAAGGCCCACTCAGCTTTAGAATTGTGTTGCTCTTAGACTGTTGAAAGGCGAGGTGAGGGTGATATGAAATTGATTCTGGTTTTGGCTTGCTGTTGCTTTGCTCTGTCTTCGCTTGCTTATTCTGGCACCGCCGCGCAGACGTTTTCTACTTCGGCGGGAGAGGTCAAAATCACTCCGCTGTATCACGCCAGCACGCTGATCGAGGCGGGAGGAAAAGTTATCTACCTCGACCCGGCCGATCCTGCGAAGTTCGCCGGGCTGCCAAAAGCGGACCTCATTCTGATTACCGATATTCATCAGGACCACATGGATCCGGCTTCCATTGCCCAAATCAGCAAGGCGGGAACGGAGATTTTCGCGGCGCCCGCTGTGGTGGTGACGGTTAAGACGGCTGCGCCGATCGCGAATGGTGAAACCAAAAAGTGGCAGGGCTGGACGATTGAAGCGATCCCTGCCTACAACCTCACGCGCGGACCGGCGCCTGGCAAGCTTTTCCATGACAAGGGACGCGGCAATGGGTACGTGCTCACTTATGGCGGCGTGCGCTTCTACTTCTCGGGCGACACGGAAGGGGTTCCGGAAATGCGGGCGCTAAAGAATATTGACGTGGCGTTCGTGTGCATGAATCTGCCTTACACCATGCCTCCGGAGGAAGCAGCGGCTGCGGTGAAGGCGTTTCATCCTAAGCTCGTGATTCCTTATCACTACCATGGGTCGGATCTCGCCGTGTTTAAGAAAGGGCTGGAGGGGACGGGGATCGAAGTGCGGTTGCTGGAGTGGTATCCGCAGTAGGCGGATTAGTGGGCCGTGGTGGCGGCGGTTCTAGTGAGATTCCAACACTCGCGTGCGATCATCCAGTCTTCCTGGGCGTGAATCACTAAGACGCGGAGCTTCGAATCGGGAGCGGAGATATCTTTATCTCTGTCCGAGGACGATTGTGCGTTTTTCTCGGGGTCGAGTTTCAAACCCAGGAAGGCAAAATTGTCGCAGGTAGCGGCACGGATCTCGGACGCGTTTTCGCCTACTCCGGCGGTGAAGACGATGGCATCGACTCCGCCAAGTACGGCGACCATGGCGCCGATTCCAGATTGCAGACGATGGACGTACATGTCGAGCGCCAGTTTTGCGCGCGCCATTTTTTCCGGTTCGCCTGCGTTCCTGCTGGCGGCTAGAACCTCGCGCATATCTCCCGAGATGCCTGAGATGCCGAGAAGCCCCGACTTCCTGTTAAGCACGTCGTCGAGCTGCTCGTCCAAGAAGTGTCTGCGCCGCATTAAGTACGTAAGGATGCCGGGATCGACCGAGCCGGAGCGCGTGCCCATCATTAGACCTTCCAGCGGCGTGAAGCCCATGGTTGTATCCACGCTTTTGCCTTCGCGAATCGCGGCCAACGAGCAGCCGTTTCCAAGATGGCACGTTACTAGCCTCAGGGAATTCTGTTTGCTGCCCAGCAACTGCGCGGCACGCTCAGCGCAATATTGATGATTGATGCCGTGGAATCCGTAACGGCGAATTCCCTGCTCGAACCATTCGTACGGACCGGGATAGGTTTTCGCCGATAAGGGCATGGTGCGATGAAAGCCGGTATCGAAGACTGCTACCTGCGGCACTGGACCCCGCAAGTTCGCGACAATCTCCATGCCCTCCAGTTCTGCGCGATTGTGGAGTGGGGCAAAAACGGAAACGCTTTCGATTGCCGACTTGATCTCCGCCGTGACGATTGCGGGCTCGAAATATTTGGGACCGCCGTGGACTACGCGGTGTCCTACGACATCGATTTCGGAAGGGCTGGAGATCGCTTGCGTCTCTCCGCTCCACAGGCTCCGGAGCAGGTGTTTGATGGCTTCCTCCCGAGACGCCGCTTTGGTCGGGGCCTTTCGCGAAACTCCTTGGGATTGAGAATTCTTTATCGAGTACTCAGCACGGTCATCTACCCACTCGATCTTGCCTTCCCAGA
>CAVZDM010000074.1:0-3056 GCA_963773955.1 uncultured Acidobacteriaceae bacterium
CTCGGCCGCCAGCGCGGCCCTGAACATGCGGACTAAGTCGGCAAGTAAGTAGGCAGGGCGCAGGATTAAGATTTCAACGAGTTTACGGATGTTGCACTTGCCTTTGGGTGGCGCAGCGGTTCACCGCTGCGATAATAGGACCGTTTACCGGGACGGCTTTAGCCGCTGCGGGCCAGCGGCGTACATCTCCACTTTCTCCGCAGGCTCTTCACCGTGCCGGTTTACTGGTGCCAGCCCAGGTGGTCTTCGCGTCCCTTGAAAATCTCATGAAGCAGATTTAGGATGCGCTGCTTCAGCGTCACGGGCGCGTTGGCAGTTTCCGTGGTTGTATCGGCTTTTTTTTCGGGGGCGGAGCAGCTCCAGCAGCCATGAGTATCGCCTCTTCTTATTAAAAATTAATTTGCACTTGCGACAAACTTCGTGCCTATCCTCTGCCGGGAGGAGCCGGGAGAGTTCCAAACTGAACTAATCCTAAAATGGTTCTTCTCCTGGGAGGAGATCACCAACGGCATAGCACGGAAGATTCTATTCCCCAATCGCATCCGGCTGATTTGAGGGGCTCGGACGACAAAGAAATTGGCTGTGCTGACCATGTCAACACAGCCAATGTTTGTTGCAATGTTCAGCTTTCAGTCGGCCACTGCGGCCGGTCTTGGAACCTCTGCCAGCCAGTCTGAGCGTTCCAGTTCCTGGGCATCGATCACCGCGATGGCGGCCATGTTGACGATCTCCTCCACCTCCGCGCCTCGCGCCAGCAAATGCACCGGCTTGCTCATCCCCATCAGAATGGGACCAACCATTTCGGCGCCCCCGATCTTAGCCAGCAGCTTGTAGGCGATGTTGGCGGAATTGAGGTCGGGGCACACCAGCACGTTGGCGCCGCCCTTGAGTGTGCTGAAGGGATACATTTCCTCCAGCATTTCAGGGGAGAGGGCAACGTCGGCCATTACCTCGCCATCGACCACCAGCGTCGGGTCCGCCTTGTGCAGCAACTCGACAGCTTTGCGGACTTTCTCGGTCAGCGGGTGTTTGGTGCTTCCGAAGCTGGAAAACGAGAGCATCGCGACGTGAGGTACGACGTCGAAACGCCGCGCCGCCTCGGCTGCGCAGAGGGCAATTTCCGCCAGATCTTCCGCCGTGGGATCGATATTCACAGTGGTGTCCGCGAGGAAGTAAATGTCTCCCTTGCGTGTGATCATGGCGTAGCAACCCGCAACCGTGTGCAGCCCTTCGCGCATGCGCACGATCTGCAGTGCCGGGCGGATGGCATCGGGGTAGTGCTGCGACACGCCGGAAACCAGCGCATCGGCATCGCCCTTGTGGACCATCATGGAGGCAAAAACGTTGCGGTCGTTGATGATCAGCTTGCGCGCTTCGCTCGCGGTTACACCCCGGCGCTGCCGCAGCCGGCAGAGTTCCTGAATGTAACCTTCGCGCAGCGGAGAATCTGCTGGATCAACCACGCGCACGTCCTTCATATCCAGTCCCAGGTCGGTTGACTTTGCCCGTATCACCGCAGCGCTGCCCAACAGGATGGGAACAGCGATTTTCTCCTCCATCAGGGTGTAACAAGCGCGCAGGATTTTCTCATTCTCCCCTTCCGGAAAGACCACCGACTTCGGCTTGGCTTGGGCTTTGCGAATCATGATGCGCGAGATCTCGTGCGCTTTCCCCAGACGACGCTCGAGTTGCTCGCGGTACTCGGCGAGATTCACCGGTTCCTGCGCCACGCCGGTGCGCATGGCGGCTTCGGCCACGGCGGAGGCCTCCCAGATCAACACGCGCGGGTCGAAGGGCTTGGGAATCAGGTAATCGGGACCGAACTTCAGCCGCTCCACTCCATAGGCGCGGCAGACGGAGTCGGGCACATCCTCCTTGGCGAGTGCAGCCAAGGCTCGCGTTGCGGCCAGCTTCATCTCATCGTTGATGGCGGTAGCGTGGACATCGAGGGCTCCGCGGAAAATGAAGGGGAAGCCCAGAACGTTATTCACCATGTTCGGATAATCGGATCGGCCGGTGCACATGATGACGTCGGAGCGGCAGGCTTTGGCGTCTTCATAGGTAATCTCCGGATCGGGATTCGCCATGGCGATGACAATCGGACGGGGCGCCATCGAGCGCACCATGTCTTGCGAGACCACGCCACCGACGGAGAGTCCGAGGAACATGTCTGCGCCCACCATGGCCTCAGCCAGAGTGCGCAGCTTGGTGTCTTGCGCGAAGCGCTCCTTATAAGGATTCATGCCGGCCGTGCGGCCCTTGTAAACCACTCCCTTGGTGTCGCACAGAGTGATGTTTTCCCGCTTCATGCCCAGACGAACGTAGTGCTCGGCGGTGGCAACGCTCGAGGCGCCGGCGCCGTTGATGACCAGGGTTATTTTGGCGATGTCCTTGCCCACAACTTCCAGAGCGTTCAGCAACGCCGCACCCGAAATAATCGCGGTGCCGTGCTGGTCGTCGTGGAATACCGGAATCTTCATCGTCTTCTTTAAGGTTTCTTCGATATAGAAGCATTCCGGAGCCTTTATGTCTTCGAGGTTGATGCCGCCGAAGGTCGGTTCCAGAAGCTGGCACAGTTTAATGACGTCGTCGGGATTATGGCTGTCAACCTCGATATCAAACACATCCACATCGGCGAAGCGTTTAAAGAGGACGGCCTTCCCTTCCATGACGGGCTTGCCAGCGAGAGGGCCGATGTCGCCCAGTCCGAGAACGGCGGTTCCGTTGGTTACCACGGCGACTAGATTTCCGCGGCCCGTGTACTTAAAGGCGTCATGCGGATTCTTCTCAATTGCGAGGCAGGGTACAGCCACGCCCGGCGTATAGGCCAGGCTCAGATCGCGTTGCGTCCGGCAGGGTTTTGTGGGTGTGACTTCAATTTTTCCCGGGCGCGAGCCAGAATGGTAGTCGAGTGCTTGCTGCTTGGTGAATGACATGGGTTTCTCCTGAGCGTTCCATTTGCGGTCGGAGGCGGCTCCACGGGCAGCTCGTCAGTGGCAATGCGGCGCGCGGGCGACCAGAATTAGTCTGCGCTTGTGCAAAAACACCGGCTGTGA
>CAVZDM010000075.1:0-23540 GCA_963773955.1 uncultured Acidobacteriaceae bacterium
TGGTGAAAGTGCTTGGTCGCGTGCTTGTTCTTGGACGAGTCGCAACAGGCGGCATGGCCACAAATAAGACACATGCGCAGGTGAACCCACGTATCGCCTGTCTTAATGCAGTCCTCACACACATGCGTATTCGTCTGTCTGATTTTGATTTGATCAAGGTGCGTGCATTCTTCTGGCATCGATTCCTCCGTATGCTGGCTAGCAAAGAAAGACGAGCAAAGTCATTCGGCGATGAGCAAGCTCTCCGCAAAGGGCCACTGCTCATCAATCCATTGTGCCTGGCAGCAGAAACCGGCATCGCGCGCCATCTGGAAGACCTCATCGGCCGAGTACTTGTGGCTGCTCTCCGTCCAGATGGTCTCACCCTCTAAAAACTCAACATACAGATCCGCCGCCGGAATGCGCACCGTCTGCCGCCGCTTGGATTTTAGATGCATCTCGACACTCCGGGCTTCGTGATTGATCCTGGCTACGTGGGCGAACTGGCCCAAGTCAAAATCGGCATTGAGTTCGCGATTGATGCGAGCCAGCAGGTTGAGATCAAAAGCCGCGGTCACTCCGAGTTCGTCGTCGTAGGCCTTGAGCAATTTCGCGGACGGCTTCTCCAGGTCCGTTCCCAGGAGGAGTGAATCGCCGGGTTCCAGAATGCGGCGAACCTCGGCCAGAAATTTCACTCCCGCAGGACGATCGAAATTCCCGATGGTGCTTCCTAGAAACAACACGAAGAGATGTTGGCCAGGCCGCCGGTGCGCGGCTACTTCCATCAAGCCGTCAAGATACTCGCGCTCAAATCCCACAATGCTGATGGAATCAATGTCGCTAAGTTCGCGCTCACACATGGCCAAAGCAGAGCGGGATATTTGTTGCGCCGGGATAAACCGGCATGAAGTAGAGGATGAAAGAGCCTTACGAGTAAAGACTAGCGATCTGCTCGGCCCCGAGTCTTGCGCTGATACCGCGAGGGACTCAGTGAAGCGTAGACAGGGGCTAGGCGGGGTGGGTATCCAGCTCCGTAAAGATACAATCCGGACGCCGCCGCCTTAAATATTCGCGGTAGGCGACATGAGCAGGAGCGCTAGCGCGAGCTCCCGTTCAGTCCGGCGTAGTCGAAGACCCCAGGCACGCCTAGAAACTTCATGCACGAGAACCGGGAGACCTCGGAGACACCTGCCTGCCAAACCAGGCAGCAGGACGGTGGGCGAAGGCAATAGCCGTACGGCCCGCATGTACGTCTCCGAGGAGTCACACAGCGGCATAGTACCTATGAACCATTCGAACAAAGACGGAACATCGCCGGCGGAGAATGGGGAGGAAAGGCCGTTGATCAAGGAGAACGCTGGTCAACCTAACACGTAACCGGAGCTCCGCAAGCGCATGCACGATCCCGTGGGCCAAACCGGCCAATGGCTCCGGTCGGTCGTGCAGGGGCACTTCAACTACTACGCGGTACCGGGAAACAACGCTAGCCTATCCCTGTTCCGGCATCGGGTGCTGGTCTGCTGGTGGCATTGTATTCGCCGCCGGAGCCAGAAACGCCGAATCAACTGGACTCGGATGCTCGACCTGGCGATGCGCTGGCTCCCTCCACCGGCTGTGCTCCATCCTTTCCCCGATGCCCGCTTTGCCGCTACTCATCCGAGATAAGAACCGGATGCGCTAATGAGCGCCCGTCCGGATCTGTGCGGGGGGTACCGGGCAACTGGTATCCCTACCGCGATCGACCGGATAATAAAATGTCTGCTCTCGCTGGCCGAGCGCCTCCAGTATCCAGCGGGTTTTCTTGCCACTGCCGCTGCCCAGTTCAGCGACGGCGAGCGGAGCGTCAAGGCGCTCTATGATCTCACCAGCATGTCGTTGCAGCAAACGTTCATCGGCGCGGGTGAGTCCGTACTCGGGCAGATGGCTGATCACTTCAAAGAGCGCCGAGCCCACGTTATCGTAGAGATACTTGGAGGGGAGTTCCTTCTGTCCCGGCCGCGCGAGCCCGGCGCGGACGTCGGAGGCAAATCCGGAAGGGAATTTGTAAGCGACATTGTCGATCGCGTAAACCAGCATTTCTGAATCCCCTTCGCCAGTCAGCGGCAAACGCAGCGGAAACCCGCATACACGTATTGGTAGTGTGCCTGGAACCAGTTGCGAAACGTCGGTCGGAGCATGCAGGCGGCGGTAAGCGCCGAGCCGCCCTTCATGACGAAATGCTTGCCATCGAAGAAATCAGCCGAGTACCCGCGGTAGAACGGAAATGGCTCGAAACCGGGAAACGGAGCGAAGGCAGTGGAGGTCCATTCCCATCCGTTGCCCAACATACCGTCAACGCCTACGGCGCTCTGGCCCTTAGGAAACGCGTTCACCGGCACGGGGTCCCAGCGGTGAAAGTCAAAGTTGCCGAACTCGCCGTTGGAATCGTCATTGAACTCGGCATTGGGCGCCTCGCTACCCCACGGATCAGCCCTGGGTTCTCTGTCGACAATGCCGTAGGCACCACGTTGCCACTCCGCTTCCGTGGGGAGCGATTTGCCTGCCCAGCGCGCGTAGGCCGCTGCTTCGGCCTGACTTACATAGACAGGCCAGTCGAGCGCTATCGGCACTGCGTCGAACGGCAGCTCGTCGAACATAGTCCGGCAAAGCATAGTTCGGTATTGCCATGTGCGGCGGGACGATCGATCCTCTGCCGCCTTCCAGAACAATGGATGAGAAATCTCATGAGCAGTTTTCCAGTTCCAGTCATCGTCGTTCCAGAAAGCCCGCGTCTCATAGCCTCCCGCCGCCATGAACTCGAGATACTGCCTGTTGGTCACCTTGTAGCGATCGATCTCAAACGCAGGAACGTCGACCGTGTGAGCTTCGTACTCATTGTCCCAGCCAAACGCTTCGGAACTCCGAGCGAGACCCAGCTTTGCTACACCGGGAGGGACCGCGACCATCCGCTGGACAATTGGCGGACCGGGCAGGCGTGAGTTCGTCTGCAGGGCCACCGGGCGCACTTTCATGTGGAGCGGCAACTGATGGAACATGTAGGCCAAGGTTTCGGCATGCATCAGCCGATGCTCAACCGCGACGGTAAGCAAAGTGCGCAGCGGAAAGGCGTCGCGCACTTGAGAGTTCGCGTCGAGGAATGCCTTTTTAAGATTCGTGTCGAGAGCCGCGCGGACCCTGCCCACGTAATCGCGGACGACGTCCAGCGAGGGCCAGTCAGAGGGCAGATCGGTTGGAAGTCCACCGCCGACTGGATCGATGCCGAAGGCGAACAGTCGATCAAACTCAGGATGGGCGCTCTTCACCCCGAAGACGTTTCCGTTCAGTAGATTCCAATCGAATGCCTCAAGGTGCCCTACATAAAAGATGATCCGGTGACGCTCGGGAATCGGTCGCTCATAGAATGAGTTGGCGCCCAGCAAACTGAAGAACGAATCGCTTCGCCGGCGAGCATCGAACATACGCTCGCTGAGTTCGTGCGGGACTGCGACGCCTTTTTGTGCAGCAAGCATTTCGGCGCTCCCGGGTCGCGCTGATTGGACGAATGATCCTCTTGAAGGCAAGCCGACCCCGACATGCCATCTGGAGGTTTGTTTAGATGACCAGTTGCCTCAAGCGGTCGCAGGACTGGTTGATTATTGTTTCGAACACGTTGGAGGCGTCCCGGCCACTCCTGAAAGGGCTTCAGCGTGTTTTGCGACCGGCGTAGTGTATCCCAGCAAGGTTCCTGAGAGCGGACGCCGCCGCTTCCGGCATGATATCCCGCTGTGGGCTGGCCAGCATTTCGTAGCCGACCATGAACTTACGGACCGTGGGCGACCGCAAAAACGGCGGATAGAAGTGCGCGTGGAGATGCCATTCCGGGTGCGCTTGGCCATCGGTCGGGGACTGATGAAAACCCATCGAATAGGGGAACGAAATCTCGAAGAGATTGTCGTAGCGCGTGGTGAGCTGTTTGAAGATATCCGCAAGACCGCTGCGGGTCGCGGGATCAAGAGATCCCAAGTCTCCGGTGTGTCGCTTGGAGAGCAACAGCACTTCAAAAGGCCATATCGCCCAGAAAGGAACGAAGGCCGCGAAATGGGCGTTCTCGACGACGATGCGTTTCCCCGCCTGTGTTTCCAATTGGAGGTAGTCACAGAGCAGGCAAGCGCCGTTGTTTTTCAAATATTCCTTCTGCGATTCTTGCTCTTTGCGAGGCTCATTGGGAATGGTCTGGTTTGCCCAGACTTGACCATGCGGATGCGGGTTGCTGCATCCCATGATCTCGCCACGATTTTCAAATATCTGAACGTAATTGATGTAGGGCAAAGAGCCAATCTCAGCGGATTGTTCGGCCCACATGTCTACCACGCTGGTGATTTCCGGGACCGTCATGCGCGCCAGGGTCAGATCGTGGCGGGGCGAAAAACACATCACTCTGCAGGTACCAGCCTCCGACTCGGAAAGCAGCAACCCGCGCCCGGAGTCGTCTTGTCTCGCGGGCTGGACCTCGGGCTTGAGCGCCGCGAAGTCGTTGGTGAAGACAAATGTGTTCTGGTATTTCGGGTTGCGCGCTCCGCCTGCCCGTTCGTTACCGGGGCAGAGATAGCAAGTCGGGTCGTAGGTCAGGGCCGGTGCAGATGAGGCCGACTCCAGTTGTCCGCGCCAAGGACGCTCGGTGCGATGCGGCGACACCAGCACCCAATCGCGCGTAAGTGGATTGAAACGGCGATGAGGGTCTTGATAGAGATTCGCTGGTTCCATTTATCTTATCCGTCACCTTTATATCTATATATCTATATCCGAGTGGATGCTGTTGCCGCTACCACCACGGATTTCCCCTTATCCGCAATTTGCTCTTCCCATCGGCACATCAGAAAGACCCGGGGTCGGGCGGTTCGCGCAGCGGCGCGTTCGACTTGTATCGCACCAAATGAGCTTTCAGAGTATTTGCGAGCGGAAGTTTGCCCTGTTGCGTCGCTAAGGCCACGGCTTGCTGTTCGGCCTCAACGGCCTGAGGAAAGAGGCCCGCTTCGGCGTAGGCGGCGGACAGCGTGTCGAGGATCGCGGCGTCTTGTCCAGCGGTAAGCTGCCGGGCTCGGTTTGCCAGAGTAATGGCCTCAGTTCCGTTGCGGATCGAGGCGTCGGGGCAGGTTGCCAGCAGACTTGCGGCCAGGTTGAGGACTGAGACTCGATCGGGTTCGTCCGCAAGCGCCAGACGCAAGTGAGTGAGTGAATCCGCGAATTTGCCTTGCAAATAAAGAGCGTAGCCCAGGTTTTCGTGGCCGGCGGCAAAATCCGGCCTGATACGGACGGCATTCAACCACGCGTCGATGGCCCCGTCTAACTGGTTCTTCTTCACCAACTCAAGCCCCAGATTGTAAAACGCCTCAAAAAAATTCGAGTTAATCGCAGTAGCCTTCCGGAAGTAAGCAATGGCGTCGTCGGAACTCCCAGCAACGGAAAGGGCAACGGCGATCCCATTGTTCGCCCGCGCGTCATTGGGATCCAATTCCAGAGCTTTTTTCCATTCGGCTAGCGCGGCGGCGTTTTCGCCTTTCTTTTGCAGGTCCAGCGCGTTATCGATGATGCGATAGAGATCGGATGCGGGCACATCGATGTGCTGCATCTCGTCGGGCGGGATATTCACGAATTCGGGGAGGTTGACGGCGCGGTTGGCTGCCGTGGAGTTGTCAATGTAGATGGCCGGGCTGTCGTTGCCCTGGTCGTCGATGTGGGTGAGAAACATTTGGGTGTAGGGAGAACGGCTCTTGGACGAGAAGACCAGCCAGTGTCCATTTGGCGAGAAGCTGTGCCACGAGTTCATCAGCTTCGTGTTGGCGCGCATGCGACGCGCGATTCCGCCGCCGGCCGGCACGATGTAGAGCTGGCTGTCCGGGCGCATCAACTGGCCGTTGCGGCACTTGACGAAGACGATCCAGCGACCGTCTGGAGAAACCTTGGGAAAGTTGTTGCTCATGCCGTTGTCGGAGGCACCGGCGATGGGCTCGGCTTGACCGCCCTTCCCATCATTGAAGGGGACGCGGTAGAGGCTGTACTGAATCTGGACTTCGTTGGGGTCGTTGGCGTGGAGCGCGGGCTGCTGCCCTTGCGGGTAAGGGTCTTTCGCCTCGGCCCGGGCAAAGACAATGTATTTTCCGTCCGGGCTCCAAACCCCATCGGTTTGAACGTAGCGTGGATCATGGGCGCCGGGAAGCGGCTGTCGGCGGCCGGTCGCACGGTTGTACCAGGCAAGAATGCCGCGGGTCGGATAGAAAACCTGAAGAAAGTGATAGTCCTTGAAATTGGTGACGTAGTAGGAACTGGGGATGCTCTGGTCCTGCCCGGCAAAAGTGGAAAGCACATATTTACCATCAGGTGAGACCTGCGACATGAACCCGACGCGCGATTGTCCGACGCGCATGTCCGTGTTCCAGGAGACCATGTCTTCGTTGCGGATGGACATCTGTTTCTTGATCGGAACCACAGCATACAGGCCTTTGTCGTTCTTGGGGCCATCCACGTCGATGCCCATCGTTTTTCCGTCGGCGGAGAACGAGTGGCAGTTGGCGCAGGAATGCAGGTCGTGCATCACGATTCGACTCTCGGGCTGGCTGATATCGCGAAGACGCCAGTTGATGAGGTAGATCGACGACGGGGCCAGCGGCTGAATGAAATTCTTCGCGCCTTCTGCGGGCATCAGGGGGACGTCGCGATAAAAAATGGGTGCGTCGACCGGATTTTTCGAAGTGGAGAGTGTGACGCGCCCATGCGAAACCGGGCTAACCGGAGCGCTGTCGCCGAGGCCGGCAATCATTACCGCAGCCGGACGCTCCACGGAGTGCCGCTTGATGGTGGCCCACGTGGCTGCGTCAGGGATCCACGTGTGCGCGGCAGCCTGATCTTTGGTCAGCGACGGTGGCTCGTTGGTGTCTGAAACGCAACGCGGGTCGATTTCACCAATGCGCATGGGGTCGCCAGGGGAGTTGACGTGGATTGGCTCCGAGCCATCGGCGAAGGTGATGTCAATATTCCAGGTCTTGGCGGAAGCTTCCGAGTCGCGCCAGAGGAAGGTTGGCGGCGTGATTTCAGGCGGGAAGATGGAACCGTCTTCGGGGTAGTCGATGGTGATGGATTCGTTGCCGGAGTTCAGCGGGTGCGTATCCGCGTTCAGAAGTGAACGCTGCGGCGCGACCATGAGCGCAAGCACGGGAAGCGTTCCCAAGAGAGGAACACAGCGTCGTGCGAGACGGCGATGGCTTGGACTGGGCACTGGTGTTTAACTCGAGTCCTCCCGGCACTTACGTGCCGGGCTTTCCTGTTCTGCCGCTTTGCGGCTGAAACTCCGCCGGAACATTCGATGGTTGCATCGCTACTCCTTAACTCCTTACTCCTTGGGCAACTCGCGGAAGATCGCGATGGCTTCGATCTCGATCAGCAGTTCCGGACGGCAGAGCTTAGCCTGGACGCCGGTGGAGGCCGGCAACGGGTTCAATCCCTGCTCCTTGTAAAATGCCGTGCGCTCCTCGTTGAACTGCGCGTAGTCGCGATCAATGTCGCGGAGGTAGCAACTTGTTCGCACAACATCTTTCCATGTGACGCCTTCGGCTGCAAGGAGCGCGGTAATGTTCTGGAACACGCGGCGGCATTGCGCGCGGAAGTCTCCGACATGGATCGTGGCGCCATGCTCATCGATGCTGGCCGTGCCTGAGATCAGCAGAATGACCAAGCCATCCGCATCGATACGCATACCGCGAGAGAACGAACTCGGCCTGGCGTAGCTGTAGGCCTCGTTGAGGACGCTGTGGTTGGTGATGGCCCGCTTCTCGACCGGTGCGATGACCACTCCTTGCGGCTGTTCCTGGGTTGCCATGATTCTCTCCTGAAAATTGCGTGGCGAGGACTTTTGCACTTCCGAATAATTTCATCAAGCCGCGCGGCTGAACTGCAGAGCCATCTCTCGGGCGGCACGCAATTTCATGACGGGATCGCCGGTGGGAAGAAACTCCATGGCAACCACGCCGTTGTACCTGAGTTCGCCCAGCTTGCGAAATATATTCTGATAATTGATTTCGCCCGTGCCCGGCTCGTGACGACCCGGAACATCCGCAATGTGCACCACGCCCACGTGCTGAATGTTCTTATCCAGCTTTTCAATCAAGTTGCCTTCCGCTATTTGCTCGTGAAAGAAATCGTAGAGAAACTTAACCCGCGGATGGTTTACCGCTTTGACTACTTCGAATGCCTCGGCGGCGGAAGTCAGGTAGTACTCGGGATTCTCCTCGGGATCGATAGTTTCAAGCAGAAGCTGCACAGGAGTTCCAGCGATCTTCTTTCCTTCGATCAGTCGTGCGGCTGCTCTCAGTCCGTCGATACAGCTCTGGTGTTGGACCGCACGAGGCATGCCCGGCACCACATTGCCGGAGAGCAGAATGATGCTCGGGCAGTCAATCTTCTCCATCGAACCGAGTGCCCCGCGGAGGTCCGCAAGCAGCGCATCGCGCTCGGCCGGATTGCTTAGGCCGTGCCTCAAGCCGGCAGTAGCATCGAAAGTGATCCCAAGCTGCTTGCGTTTTGTGTTTGCCCGGTTGAAATCATCCTCGGACCAATTCTCGTACTCGCCGACGAGTTGCACATACTTGTAGCCGGCTTCCGCTACCTTCTCGAGGCGTTGCTCAAAGGGCAAATCTGTAAAAACGGTCCAGAGCATCACAGAGAGTTTGAAGGGTGCATCTTGCGGTGCTGTCTCGCGAGCCATTTCGCCTCCTCCCCCAGGTTCGGTGGGAATTTGTGTTTACGGTGCGTTCAATCCGCAGACGGCTATGGTAGTGTCCACGGGTGCGAAGAAACGAAGCTCGGGTGGCAATCAAAAAATAACCCGGGCTGTGATCCAGCCCGGGCCACGTCGAGAAGATAAACATCAGAATGTAAACTTCAGACCCACCTGCATGAAGCGCGCAAGAATCGGACCTTGACCGGTGATCTTGCCATAGTTGCCGTCTTTGACGTTGCTATCCGGATTCCCAAAACTGGGATGGTTCAGAGCATTGAACATCTCCAAGCGGAATTGCAAGCGGTAGCCTTCGACAATGGTCCAGTTCTTCGCGAAGGCTAGATCCATGGTGCTTATGGGTGGACCTTGGAACAAGTTCTTTCCGCTGTCGCCGAAGGTTCCGTTGGCGTTTTGAGTGAACGCGGCGGTGTTGAAGTATTCATTTAGCCACTGCGACTTGCTTCCCTGGCGGACGTTGAAGCTTTGGCCGGGCACAACGTCGGCCCGGTCCCCGCCCTGTTGGCTCCCGGAGTCATCTCCGTAGCCGCCGGCAATTCCGAACGGATAACCAGACTGCCACGTGGCGATTCCGCTCAGTTCCCAGCCTCCCAGGGCCTGCCGCATCAGCTGGCTTTGTCCCGTAAGCGTTGGCGTGGTGTAAACCAAGTTGCTCACCCAGATAAACGGAATGTTCAGTGACGAGATGCCTCGGTTGTAGCCGATGTCGAAGGGGTCGGGAAGGTTCTGGGTTCCGAAGGAAACGTTCCCCGAAGACGTCGTGTCCAGCGTTTTCGACCAGGTGAAGTTCGACTGGAATTGAAGCCCCCTGGTCAAGTGCCGCTCCACACCAAGCTGCAATGCGTTATAGCTGGACGTGCCTAGGCTGAAGTCGGTAAGAATCGCCTGGAACTTGGGATAAGTACTGCGCGTCCCGCCAGTGGCATAAATCCCAGGATTCTGATCGATGACGACCGATTGGTGGTAGGATTCGCCGCCCACGTAGGCAAGTCGGACAACCGTGTTCTGTCCGACTGCGTGTTCGACCGAAACGTTCCAACTTTGCGTGATGCCCAGATGGAAGTTCTGGGCGAAGATAGCCCCAATGAAGAACGGGGTGGTGAAGGCGGCATCCGACGCCGGCTTGAACGGGGCGAAGGGCGGAAATGGACTGACGCCGCCCGTGCCCTCGAACTGCGACCAGGGAGTGTCCAGTGAAAGAGGCACGCTGGTTCCGGGGACACCGGTGAGGGTTCCGGTGAAACTGTATGTTGGGCTGAATGGGCTGATGTCGGCCGTGTGGTTGTACATGGAGTACTGCAGGGGCGACGTGAATAGACCGAAGCCGGCCCGGAACGAAGTGCGCGGCAAGGACCGCGGCTGCCAAGCCACGCCCAGGCGCGGTTCCCAATAGCCGTAGGTGTTGGGCATCAGGCCGTTGCTTATCCCCTTGTCGCCGGGAAACACGAGGCCCGGTGGAGCGTTCGGATAAAGCGTGCTCTGCTGCCCTGGAACAAAAGCCCCGCCGCGGCCACTGGTGACCCCAGGGGCAAAATTTGGGTCCCAGCGCAGGCCCGCAGTAATACTCAAGTTCGGCCGCACCCGGTATTGGTCCTGGCCATAGAGGCCCAACTGCCAGCCGGCGAGACTGGCGATTTCGCCCGCTCCTTGCTCGTACGAGTACAAATAGCCCATCAAGAAGTCTGCCAGTCCGTTGCCGGTATAACTCCCGTTGAAGCCAAGGATCGGCGTGGTCGGATATTGGGTCGCTTCCTGAGCGTACTGATGCTGCAGGTTTGCGCCGAATGAGAGGAGGTGGTTGCCTAGAGTCTTGCTGAAGTTGTCATAGACGCCGTAGGTCGTGCGACCTTCCTGCGAAGGTTCAGTCCATCCGCCGCTGAATCCGCCATCGGATACTGAGAACCCTTCCATGTAGCACTGGCCAGGAAGTTCGGTTACGGTGATATAGCGCGACCAGCACATATTCTGTCCGTTGCTGTCCTTCACGGCGGCGGAGTTGTGCGCTTGCATTTGCATCCAGAAAGCCGACACTGTGTTCACTGCCGTCGGGCTGATCTCCCAGGTGTGGGTGATCGCTTCGTTGTAAAACTCCATTCTTTCCGCGAAGGTCTGCGACCAGGGATTGAGGTTGAGCACGGAGAGGATGTTGCCGGCAACATCGCCCGAGGGCTCAACGAGTTTGTTGACAAAGCTGCGCAGCATAACGCGCTGACTGTTCGAGATGTTGTAGTCGATTCTGCCGGTGTATTCGTTAAAACTGGTGATCAGGGCGCCTCCCGGGTAGAAGACGGTGCCATCGGGCTGCTGCCCCTGTGGCAGGCCAGTCGTGGCGATCGTGACTGCAGCCGGATCATACGAAAACCCAGGCAGCAACTGATTCGGTTTGCCACCCACGGTGCCAAAAGGACAATTTGCAGGCGCGTCGCTGCCCGAACAGAGGGTGGCACTGATGCCGCTGAAGTCGCCTGCCAGCATCGCGGCAGTTGGCGTCTGGGTTCGGTTGGACAATGCGGCTGAGTTGTTGCGTGTTCCCTGATAGTTGAAGAAGCCGAAGAGCTTGTCCTTGACGATGGGCCCGCCCACATAGCCACCAAACTGGTTGCGTCTTAGCGGATCCGGGGCGGGACTGCTACCGGGAAACCAACCATTGCTGGCGTTCAAGTCCTTGTTGCGAAGGAATTCAAAAACACCGCCGTGGAACTTGTTGCTACCAGACTTGGTTTCGATGCTGACCACGGCGCCGGGCGCGAATCCGTATAGGGCATTGAAATTGTTGCTAATAACGCGGAATTCCTGGATCGCATCGGCATTGGGGAAGGGCGCGTCTAGGAGAGTGTAGTTATCCATGTGCGGCACGCCGTCCAAAAGGTAATACGTGCTGCCCTGACGTCCTCCACTCGCCGATGCCCCGGTCTCGGTGGGAAAAGAGAAGCCAGTCTGTACGCCGGGTTGGCCCCCCATGCCTCCTCCTTGTCCCCCTGGTGCGGTGACACTGGTAACGCCTGGCGCCAGAAGGACCAACGACGAAGCATCGCGGCCGTTCAGAGGCAACTGGGTAATCGCGGCATGGTTAACCGTGGTGCCCAGTTCGGCCGTGGTGGTATTGATCAACTCGGCCTCCTCGGTGACAGTGACGGTCTCCTGGGTGCTTCCAGTTTTCAGAGAGACGTCTTGCGTCGCTGAGATGTCCACGCCCAGCACAATGCCTTGTTGCAGGTAGCGCTTGAAGCCTTTCGCTTCCACGGTCAGCGTGTAGTTGCCGGGCGGCAGGGGCGCAATCGTGTAGACCCCCACCGCGTTCGAGGTGGAAGTTTGGGCCAGGTTCGTGTCGGTATTCTTCGCGGTGACGGTCGCACCTGTTACTGCGGCTCCGGTGGCGTCGGTGATTTGGCCGGTGAGACTGGCGCTAGTGCCCTGGCCAAGAGCCAGGGTTCCGGAAAAGGCCAACATCATCAGGGTTGAAATCTGTATGAGTCTATTGAGGGAAAGTCGCATGGGTAAGCCTCCGCGGAACTAACCGCCGCATTCGTAGCATCGCCGGACAGGACGTCAGGGTCCTGTAAGCGCTTACATTCTTGGAACTGCCGCATTTGCCTGTTACGTCCAATCGTGAAAGAAATCCATTCGCGAAACCGCCGTCAAGACTCTCCCCTGCCGCACTAACGATTCAGGAGCATCCTGACGATGTAATCGTTTACAAAAGAGGACCGAAGATTGGTTTATTACTTCCCAGAGCCTTTGTCAAGAGTTTTTTGATATACATGGTTCGGCGCAAAGTTCGGCGCAAGTTGGAATCCTGCCTCGGAGGGAGTGCCCCGGAGCAATGCCTGCTGGAGTGATTCTTTGGAACTAGTCAAGCTTTTTTTGCGATACGTCGGGAGCCGAAAAGACCTGATACTTGCGGTAGTCTGGCTAATCGCGGCACCTTGCCTCAAGGCGTCTTGTAGCGGTCCTCCACAGCTCGAAGCGACACTGCGAACCCACCCCAGCGCGAATGCGTATGCAGACCTCGGGAGTTGGTTTCGCAGCCACCGGCAATTCGCTTGCGCGACGGAGACCTTTGAAAAGGCGCTCGAAATGAACCCAGGCTCGGCGCGCCTCGCCTATCTGCTGGGCGCGAGCCTGTATTCCGCTGGGAATGTGAAAGAGGCAATCGGTTCGTTGCAACAGTCGGTGCGGCTCGATTCCAAAGTTCTGCAACCCCATTTGCTGCTGGGCGGGGCGCTTGACGACGTGCATGACACGACGAACGCCGAAATTGAATGGAGGGCGGCACTCGCGCTTGATCCAAAATCGACAACCGCACGCACCGCATTGAGCAAAGATCTGCTCACCGAGAAGGACTACGTTTCAGAAATCGCCCTGCTCCGCGCAGTCGCCGCTTCCTGGCAATTGACGCCGGAGTTGACTCTGGATCTGGCGCTGGCCTACGGCCAAATGGGAATGCTCCAGGACGCGAATTCGCTATTGCGCAGCGCGCTGCATGCGCATCCCACTTCGCTGCCACTCGCCAAGGCGTTGGCGGCCACGCTCGTCTTACAAGCTCGAAGGGAAGAAGCGGCCGGCATTCTGGAAACTGCGATGAAGCAGCACCCTGCGGACTTGAGCGTGCAATTGCTCTATCTGCGGCTGCTGGTGATACAGGACGAGGCCGCGAAAGCACATGAATTAGGAAGCAAACTGCTCAAGATGACTCCCCATAACTGGGAGGTGCTGTATCTGGACGGCGTCCTTGAACTGCGCGCGGGAGAATACGCGGCGGCCCGCGATCGTCTGCAAGAGGCGGTGGCTTTGAATCCGGAGCACTACGAATCCCGCCTCAACCTGGGGAGCGTATTGGCTAAGCTCAAGGACAATCAAGAGGCACGAGAGCAACTGGAAAAGGCTATCGCGCTGGGAGACCAGGATCCGCAGGTCCGTTTTGAATTGGCCGGCGTGCTTAGGGCGTTAGGCGAGAACGAGCAAGCCCAGGAGCAATTCAAGCTCTATCAGCAGGAAGCGCAGGCGAAGTCCGACCTAACCCAGGCGGCTGCAAAAGCTGCTTTTGCGGATCAGAAATTAGCCGCGGGGGAGGTGCAGCAAGCCATCGATCTCTATCGCGAGGCGCTCGCCGCGGCACCCAAAGAAGCTACGCTGGCCTACAAACTGGCGATGGCACTCGATAAAGCTGGTGATACCGCGAACGAACGAATCGCCCTTGAACAGGCAATCCAGAGCGATCCAAACATGGCCGAAGCGCATAACCAGTTGGGATACCTGGCATCGCGCGCGGGAGAAACAGCTTCGGCCGAGGAGCATTTCCGGCTGGCGGTGCGCGCTTCTCCGGGATTCGCTAAGGCGTGGGTGAATCTGGCGGCGACTTTATATCTTGAGTCAAAGTTGCCGGAGGCGAAGCAAGCGGTTCAGCGTGCTTTGCAAATGGAGCCGGGTAATCTGAAGGCTCAAGAATTAAACAGCGCGTTGGCGGCGCAGCCCTCAAGGTAAGGGCCCCGCACACGTCGATGCAAACTGTAACTTAGTTGGGATACGATTCGCCGGCACGCACAACCCTAATGAAATGATCCGTGAACTTCGCGTGCATTCCAGGGACATCATACTTGGGCATATGGCAGCCAGTGCAGTTCGCCGTCGCCTTTGGACAAACTGCAGGGGACGGGCTGGCTTCGTGCGACTCTTTTCCCTGGGCGCTGTGACAACTCAAACATCGCGCATCATAAAAATCCGCAACTTTAACCAGCGGCTGGTGCGGGTTGTGACACGCAATGCAGGTGAGACGATCATCGCCCTGAGTTCCCCAACAGCGGCTTTTTTCCAGGCGGTACGGTTGGAAGCGAACATTGAGGGGGCCATAGGCTCCTTCGGATAGAACAACGTCCACCCCGGTCCGGTGGCAAGCCCCGCAGAAATCAACTAAATCCACAGGGCTGAGATGCGCCGGATTCAAAATGGCCTTTAGTGCCTCGTCGATCCGGCCGGCTTTCATCGCGCTGACATGATCCGCACCGGGCCCATGACAGGCTTCGCAACGGACTCCCGCTGTCGCGCGTGAAACATCGAACTTGGAATTGGTGGACGAATACGTAGTGTGGCAGCCAAAACACAGCTTTGCCGTGGATATCGAAAGACGTTCCCCTAGCGCATGGTTAAGGTCACCCGCCTCTATTTGCGAATGCCCGGGAGTTAAGTCCATTCCGTGCAAAGTGGCGAAGCTGCTCACTTGGCTCTCGTAGAAATTACCCTTACTTTCGAGAATGTAAGTCCGGCCATGCACGCCCGCGCCAAAGATCCAACTAATGTTGGCTGAAATGGACTGGTTGCCGGAGCTAACTACTAACCTCGAGCCGAGATTATCCGATACGATCCGGTACAGATACGATCCACTCTGCAGAGTTCCTGAATCGAGTTTCGGAGACGGAGCGCGCTCTACGATCCGAAACGAAGCCTCTGCCATGGGTGTAAGGACTTGTGAGGAAGCTTCTTCATAGTGACATTCCCGACAGGCGCTCTCACCGGCATACGCGCTGAAACCGGGCGTATCTTTTGTCGGCCACCAGTGCCGGTCGATCAATCGATCCTTGGTCGCCCTCGGGATTTCAGCGGGTGTCTGGGTCTGTCCGAACACGGCTAGGCTGAGAACGAGCACCGGCACGACAACATGCACGGCGACACGAACAGGGAAAGTCGAGAGTCTTGCAGATGGATTCACAAGAGGTGTAGACATCCCGGAAACTCAGCCCCACAGCTGGTTCCGCTAGCGAGTAAGTGTACTGATGGCGTTGGAGCAATGGCAACTCGAGCAGGCATCTTGCTGGAAATCGCCGGTGCTACACTGGCCGCAATGATTTCCCGGATGCCCGTTCCGTGGACCCGGCGCCGTCTGTTACAAGCGATTCCGGTGGCGCTCGCTTCCGGTTTTGTCCGCGAGGGCTGGTGCGCCATCCCGGGCACTGCCAAGATCCCGCCACCGTTTTCGCGCTTCGTGGATGTAGCGGCAGCTGCTGGACTCACGCAGACGATGTTCTACGGCGAAGGTACCAGTGCAACCTACGTTACGGAAATTATGGGCGGCGGTTGCGCCTTCTTCGATTACGACAACGATGGCTGGATGGACATCTTCATCCTCGGTGGCCGCCGCCTGGAAAGCATCCCGCCCGGAGCCAGCAATCGTCTTTACAAGAACAATCGCGATGGTACGTTCAGCGACGTCACTGAGAAAGCTGGACTGCTCGATGCCGGCTGGGCCGTTGGTGTCTGTGTTGGCGACTATAACAACGACGGCTTCGAGGATCTTTTCGTCACTTACTTCGGGCAGAATCGACTTTATCGCAACAACGGGGACGGAACCTTCGCCGATGTAACCGCGAAGGCCGGCCTGCTTTATCCCAGCACTCGTTTCGGTTCGGGCTGCACTTTCGTGGATTACAACCGCGACGGGTTGCTCGACCTGTTTGTCTCCAATTACTGCGACATCGACCTGGCGCACGCTCCCCGGCCGAATTTACAGATGCCCAACTGCCAATATGAAGGAGTGCCCGTCAACTGTGGGCCGAGTGGATTGCCACTGCCAGTATTTTTTCTATATCGCAACAATGGCGATGGAACGTTTACGGATGTCTCCAAGCCCTCGGGTATCGCGGGTCTAAAAGGCTCCTATGGGTTGACCGCCGCGTCATTTGACGTCGATGAGGATGGCTGGCCCGATATTCTCGTCGCCTGCGATTCCACACCGAGCCTGCTGTTGATGAACAACCGTGACGGTACATTTCGAGACGAAGCGCTGATACGCGGATTAGCCCTGAGCAGCGATGGCGGACAAATGGCCGGCATGGGAGTGGGTATCGGAGACTACGACCTCGACGGCCACTTGGATGTCGTGAGGACCCACTTTCAAAACCAAGCCACCGGACTCTACCACGACCTTGGTAAAGGGAACTTTGAGGATGTGACCGCTCAGGCCGGCTTGGCCGCGGAACGCCGGTTCATCAACTGGGGCACGGGCCTGGTGGATTTAGACAATGACGGATACCCCGACATCCTGTCAGTCACCGGAACCGTTTATCCGGAGTTGGAACCCGTCTATCCCAAGTACCCGAGGCGCGGACCGCGCCTGGTGTTTCGTAATCAGGGGAATGGAAGATTTACGGAGCTGGGCGAAGAAGCTGGGCCCGGCATCTCGTCGCGGCACGTCAGCCGTGGTTGTGCTTTTGGCGATTTTGACAACGACGGAGATATGGATGTGGTCATCATGAACCAGAACGAAGCGCCGTCACTGTTGCGCAACGACGCTCCGGCAAACAATCACTGGCTGAAGGTGCGACTGGAAGGCACTAAGAGCAACCGCAGCGCCCTTGGCGGACGCGTCACAGTCCGCTACGGCGGCAAGGTGCAGACGCAAGAAGTGATGAGCCAGTCCAGCTACCTTTCGGCCAACGATCCGCGCCTACATTTTGGCCTCGGTGCGGAGAAGACAGCCGACATTGAAGTGCGCTGGCCGCTCGGCGGAATCGACAACCTGAAGAACGTCGCCGCGAACCAGCTTGTCAACATCCGGGAAGGTTCAGCGGCCGGGCCATCGGTCCGCTTCCAAAGCTGGTCTCGCCCATGAAAGCGCGCGGCCATGGCTCTGGATCCGATGTGACGCGGATAAGGGTTGACATGCCGCGGGTTGCGGCATATGGTTTTGCTTGCGAATGTAATCGCTTGCATTTTTGACTGTTTTTGCGACGGTTTCAGTCGAGTTATCAGTTGCTTCTTCGGGACTTAGGCATGGATTCTACACAGTTGGTCCCGCAGTTTGCGGGCTCGTCCGGCGTGCGACCCACTATTTTCAGCGCGCCGGGTCGCGTGAACTTAATCGGGGAGCATACCGACTACAACGATGGTTTTGTTATGCCGTGCGCCATCGGTTTGCGTACCCGCGTGTCTATATCTCCTCGTCTCCAACGCAAGCTGTTGATTCAGTCTCAGGAGTTTCCCCAGTCCTTCGAGTTCGATTTGGATCACCTGCCTCAGCATGCGACCGGAGCTTGGTCTGACTACGTGCTGGGGATCGCGGTCGCCTTGGAGCAAGCAGGCCATACTCTACAGGGTGCGAATCTGCTCGTGCACAGCGAGGTCCCGATCGGTGCAGGCCTCAGTTCCTCGGCGGCGATTGAGGTCGCCAGCGCGCTCGCACTGATTAGCCTCAACGGCGCAGTCTTGCCGTTGCCGGAGGTGGCGAAGCTCTGCCAGCATACCGAAAACGCCTTCATCGGTGCGCGTGTCGGCATCATGGACCAGTTTGTCTCATGTCTGGGGCGGGCGGGACACGCGCTCTTGCTCGACTGCCGTTCGCTCGAGTTCGAATTCATCCCCATCCCTGACCGCGTTCGGTTGGTGGTTTGCAACACCATGGTCAAGCACCAGCACGCCAGCGGGGAGTACAACCGGCGGCGCGAGGAGTGCGAGGAGGGCGTGAGAATCCTGGCGAAGTGGTACCCGAATATTCGCGCTCTCCGTGACCTTTCTTTCGACCAATTGATCAAGCACTCGAAAGATCTTCCCGAGACAATCTATAAGAGATGCCGTCACGTGGTGGAGGAAAACAAGCGGGTGCGCGATGGCGCTCGCCGTCTGCGCGCCGGCGATTTGAAAGGCTTTGGCGACCGGATGCGAGAATCACACGGCAGTCTTCGCGACCTCTACGAAGTCAGTTGCCGCGAACTGGACATCATGGTCGAGGCCGCCGAAGGTCTCCAGGGCTACTACGGCGGCCGCATGACCGGAGGCGGATTTGGTGGATCCACGATAAATCTGGTCGAGGCAACCGATGCCGAGTCTTTCGGCGATCAAATTTCGAGTCGCTACCAAAAGGCGACTGGGATTACACCGGCCGTTTATATCTGTTCGGCGGCCGATGGCGCGAGGGCTGAGCCCGACCCAGCGGCATAGCTCAAGCGCAAAGCCAAGTCCGCATGACGCCCTGAACCTCTCATTTACAGATACGGATTTACAGATAGCCACCGCCGTCAAGTCGCCAGCGCTGATGATTGAGCCTTGACCGGCGCGGTGGATTTCCGCAGGACCAGACTGGTGCTGACTTTGATCTCATGTCCCGAGCGCTGCTGGCCCTCAACCGTTTCGTACAACGCATCGAAAGCTTTTCGCCCCAGTTCGTCACGAGAAAGGCGGATGGTGGTGAGCGGCGGCTGCGTGAACTGGCTAAGCTCAATGTCATCAAAGCCAACGACGGAGATGTCATCGGGGACGCGCAAACCAGCGTGGGTGATGGCACCGAGAGCCCCGATTGCAGTCAGGTCGTTCGAGGTGAGCACAGCGGTGGGCGGCTTGGGCAGCGAGAGCAGCTGCACCATCGCCACTTCTCCTCCGTCGATCTTGTGGTTTCCTTCGACCACGCTCCGTTGGCGTTCACCAATGCCGCAAGCATCGATACATTTCAAGAACGCCGAGCGGCGCGTCCGCGCGGACTTCAGCGTAAGCGGTCCACTGATGAATCCGATGCGCTGGTGCCCTAGCGCAACAATATGCTGCACCGCTTCTCCGATTCCCTTGGAGTAATCGACCTTGATATTACTGATCAGCGGTTTTATTTTGCCCACATCCAGAAACACAATGGGCAGGCGGCGAAGCGAAAGCTCATCCAGAAGATGGCGGTCGATTTCCGACGTCATGATGGCAACGCCATCGACCTTGCGCTCAATCATTCGGCGGACACACCCACCCATACGCTCGGAGTTGTAATCCGTATTGGCAATAATCACTTCGTAGCCACGATGGATAGCGGCAAACTCAAAGCTCTTCACCAACTCCGGGAAAAAGGGGTTGACGATATCCGAGATGATCAAGCCGAACATCTGGCTGCGCCCGGAAACCAGCGCACGCGCCTGCGTATTCGGATAATAACCAAGCTCACGGATGGCGCGCCGCACCTTCTCGGCAGTGCGCGGCCGCACCAGTATGCTTTGATTGATGGTGCGTGAAACGGTGGCCGTCGATAAGCGGGCGCGGGCAGCGACTTCCTTGATGTTCATGCTGGCACAGATTACCACCACTATCCGCCGGAAAAATATATAGGTTTGTTATCTATTTGTAATCGATTACAATTCACGCTGGCACGAGGAGGAAGCTGTGGCGCTATCCGAGGTCGGAGGGGGGCAAAAAACCGCGGTGGAATGGGAAGACAAGGGGCGAACGACGATCACCACCGGAGTGTGCTCAGGGACGACACAAGTGATCCTCGACAACGGCCGGATCCGAGCCACTGTGTTGCCGGAACTTGGCGGCAAAACATCTTCGCTGGTGCGGGCCGCCACAGGCCGCGAGTTCTTGCGGCAACCAGCGAGTCGCCCGTTGAAACCAGCCATCTATGGCGCGGCATTCGAGAATTATGACCCTAGCGGGTTCGACGAATGCTTCCCCACCATCGCCGCTTGCGAATACCCGGGCGGAGCTTTTGACGGTCTCGCTCTGCCCGATCATGGCGAGCTTTGGTCGTCCCGCTGGCAGTTTGAGGTACACGGGGAAGAGTTATGGCTGGCGGCTGCAGGGCGGCGTTTACCCTACATATTCCGCAAGCGCCTCCGGCTGGAAGATGAAGCGGTCATATTGCGATATGAATTGGAAAGTGTAACCGACGCACCATTTCATTATCTTTGGTCCGCTCATCCCCTGCTTAAGATTGATCCCGGCTGCCGGATCGTGCTGCCGGAGGATGTAACCGAAATGCTGGTTGAATCCTCGCGGAATCAACGTCTGGGGGAGTCGGGGGACAGCAGTCGCTGGCCTCGGGCACGCCTCGCTGATGGCTCCGAAACGGACCTGAGCATTCTTGGAGATCCCTCGCGGCATACCGCGGACAAGCTTTTTACGCCACGGCTTTCGAACGGAGCTTGTGCTTTGTATCATCCGGAATCGAACGAGTCCATTTCATTTCATTTCAATTGCGCGATCATACCCCACGTTGGAGTCTGGATTTGTGAAGGCGGATGGCCGAATCCAGAGAACGGACACTACACGGCTGCTCTGGAACCATGTACCAGTCGAGCGGACTCGTTGGCCGAAGCCATTGGGCGCGGCGAGTGCACTCGGATTCTCCCCGGAGCAAAAAAGTCTTGGGAGCTGCGGGTTCAGCTACAGACCGGATTGCCTGAAAATCCAGTGGACAGGATCCAAACGTGAATCTCACCCCCGTCGACTGGCTGCTGATGGCGGTTTACTTCGCCTTTGTGCTGGGCATTGGCGTTGTCCTGAAGCGCTATGTGAAAAATAGTTCTGACTTTTTTCTCGCTGGACGTTCACTTCCGGCGTGGATTTGTGGCCTGGCATTCCTTTCCGCGAACCTGGGAGCGCAAGAGGTCATCGGCATGGCCGCTTCCGGGGCCAAATACGGGATCGCAACCAGCCACTTCTATTGGATCGGTGCCATTCCCGCCATGGTGTTTGTGGGCGTGTTCATGATGCCGTTCTACTACGGCTCACGCGCGCGGTCCGTTCCTGAGTATCTGCGTCTGCGCTTCGACGAGAAGACCCGAGGGGTGAACGCAGTCTCCTTTGCCGTAATGACGGTTTTCTCGTCCGGCATCTCGATGTATGCCATGGCCAAGCTGATTCAAATCATGCACATTCTGGACGGCCCGTTTGCGAAGCTCGGGATTTCTACCGTCTGGAGCTTCCATGTGAGTATCATCGTCTCGGCATTGATCGTGTTGGGATACATCCTCCTCGGTGGACTCACCAGCGCAATCTACAACGAAGTGCTGCAGTTTTTTCTGATCGTCGCCGGTTTTCTTCCTCTTGTCTTTCTCGGGCTCAAGAATATTGGCGGTTGGAGCGGACTGAAGCACCAATTGCCCCCCGCTTTCACTCATTCATGGCAGGGCATGTCGAACGCTCACACCAATCCGATGGGGGTTGATGCATTTGCCTTGGTCATGGGACTTGGGTTCGTACTCTCGTTTGGTTACTGGTGTACGGATTTTCTCGTGATCCAGCGTGCCATGGCTGCAGACTCCATGAGCGCGGCCCGCCGCACGCCGCTCATCGCGGCCTTGCCGAAAATGGTGTTTCCGCTGCTGGTGATTCTGCCGGGCATGATCGCAATCGCATTGCCGAATTCGGCCGCAACCGCTATTAACCCGAACACAGGCCAAATGCAGGTCTCCAACCCGGGCGGCAAGGGACTGATCCCTGTAAAAGTGGACGAAACCACGGGCGCGCCGAAGTTGGATTCGAACGGCAAGCCCGTCCTCGACTACGATCTGGCAATTCCGAACATGTTGCTGCATTACTTTCCGACAGGAATTCTTGGTCTGGGGATGACCGCCCTCCTGGCCAGTTTTATGTCGGGCATGGCTGGTAATGTGACCGCGTTCAACACGGTCTGGACGTATGACATTTATCAGTCCTACATCAACCCCAACGCGAACGATGCACACTACCTTTGGATGGGGCGCGTGGCCACGGTGTTCGGGATTGCGCTGTCAGTAGTCGCGGCTTATGCGGCGTCGCGCTTCAACAACATCATGGATTTCCTCCAGTTGGTTTTTGCCTTCGTGAACGCGCCGCTGTTTGCCACTTTTCTGCTCGGCATGTTCTGGAAACGAACGACCGGACACGGTGCCTTTTTCGGATTGCTTTCCGGGACGGCCGCGGCCGCCATTCATCAAGGACTAACCTTGCCGCAGGGCGCCGCCGTCGGCATTAAAGGTGGTTGGCTGGGCGCGGTCCACACGTATCCCAGCGAAATGGCGCAGAATTTCTGGACCGCAATTTGGGCCTGGTCCGCGTGCTTCGTGGTCACGATTGTCATTAGTCTCTGCACTCGCGCGCGCGAGGAGAAAGATTTGGTCGGGTTGGTGTATTCCCTAACCGAAAGGCCAAGCGAGGAAGATGTGGCATGGTACATGCGCCCCGCAGTTCTGGGCGCGATAGTCATCGGCATTGCTTTGATGCTGAACCTGATTTTCTGGTAAACGGAGTTTGTCTATGGGTTTAGATATCCGGACGCCAATCGGCCTGATGTTTTCCGTGTTCGGCGTCATTCTTACGATTTATGGTTTTCTGAGTAACCCGGCCATTTATGCCCGGTCGCTCGGAATCAATATCAATCTGGTTTGGGGGCTCGCGCTGCTTGCTTTCGGAATCATCATGCTACTGCTCGGCATGCGCCGGGGCCAAAGGAAGGCTTGAGAAGATGATATGGTGCCAGTTCTATGGTCATCGTCGTCATGGGCGTATCTGGTTCGGGTAAGACCATGGTCGGAGAGGAGCTTGCCAGGCGCTTGAACTGGGTGTTCGAGGATGCCGACAATTGGCATCCGCCTTCGAATGTCGAAAAGATGCGCAACGGCGAGGCCTTGACGGATGAAGATCGTAAGCCTTGGCTTCAAGCGTTGAACAGCGCAGTCCGGAGTTGGCTCGCAGACGGATGCGACGTAGTCTTGGCTTGTTCGGCGCTTCGTGAATGGTACCGGGAGAAGCTTCGCGAAGCGGTTCCCGACCGGGAGTCTATTCGTTTCGTGTACCTCAAGGGGACCTATGAAGAGATCGACCGGCGACTTAGCCTTCGTGTAGGGCACTTCATGCCGGAATCGCTCCTAAAGAGTCAGTTTGCGGCGTTGGAAGAGCCTGATTCCTCCGAAGCGCTTGTAGTCGAAACCAGCCGCCCAGTCGCGTCCCTCGTGGACTCGATTGTTACCGGCCTCCGGTTGGGCCCGACAACGTAACCGGTACAACGCTTTGGGTAAAGGTAAAGGCTTCCTCGAAGGCCTAAACGACTTCCGAGGGTGCAGCA
>CAVZDM010000076.1:0-21713 GCA_963773955.1 uncultured Acidobacteriaceae bacterium
CCGGCGAACTTCGTAGAAGTTAATGCTGCGCGTTCGCCCCGGAGTATTGCTGGTGCGCGCCAGCTTCTTGCCGACCAGCGAATTGATCACGCTCGATTTCCCGACGTTCGATCGTCCCAGAAAAGCGATCTCCGGCACTCCGGGGGCAGGGAAATGCGTCAGGTCGCTCGCCGAGAGCATGAAATTCGCCAGAATCCGCATGCACACAGTTTCCAGTGTTTGGGTTGCGGATGGCAAGCGCCGCCGAAAAATAAATTTGCTCGAGGCCTACTAGAGTCCGAGAGGACGCTTGGTTTCCACGTCCTGCTCCTTGACCGGATGCAGTCTGTACCAGATGGTGAGTGCGCCCGCGATGACGAATCCGATGAGAACGCTGATCAGAAAAAATAAGCGACACGCCGGCAGCATGATCAGCAAAACCGCTACTACTGCGACCGCGACGATCAGCCCCGCCGATCCCTTCAAACTGAATCCAGAGCGGCTTCCAGATTCCGGCTCCACAACTTAATTTTAGCGCGGTTTTCAACGCCAGCGCAGTCCCCAAGTTGTCATCCTGAGCGGAGCAGGGACTTCACGAAGTGAAGTCTCTGCGGAGTCGAAGGACCCCTGTACTCTTCGCCGTGCCGGGTCCGCGTCAGGGAATTCTCCCCGCGCCGTCCGCAGCGATCGTCCCCACCCCACCCCGTCCGTGAGTATTAGCGCCGCCTACGATTGCCGGTAAGGAAGAAACCGGGGCACTGATTTATTTCACTAACCAATCTGTGATAACAAAGAAGTTATCGCGACGGGGCAGGCGGGAATGTTACTGGTGTCCAGAGACGAAACTACATGTAAAATGCCTTCCGCCAGAGGTCAAGAATGGAAGTCCGTCTCCAGTCCGATTTCTGGACGTTACTGTGGAATTTCACCAGTCCATTCTTTGAAGCAATTCACGTGTTTGAAGGCGATCTTTCCCAGCAACGACCCTCCGTTCCTCCTCCGCCGGGTTTTCTGGCGCGCCTGTACTATGGAGAAGCAGACTTGCAAGCGGCGATCGACGTCCTGGTTCCCACAGGTCTCGCAGCCGCCGACATCTCAGCCCGGTTCCAAAGAGGCGATCTGGCAGCAGTTGGCTTTATCGGAGATCAGGTGGTCGCCTACACCTGGGCCAGTTTCACCGAGGTGCGGGTAAAGGCGCTCGCCATGAATCTTCGCGTCCGCCCTGGCGAAGTCATCCAATACGACACGCTGGTGCTGAAGCCCTTTCGCCGCCATGGGCTGCAATTCGCAGTCGCTAAGCCGGTTCTCGACTATCTCCAGGAGCACGGCTATGCCCGTACTTTGGCCTGGGCCAACGTATTCAATCGGCCATCCTGCAAAAACCAGTGGAAATGGGGAAAGAGGGTCCGGCTGACTGCAGTCTCACTGAGAATTCCTGGCATCCGGCGTAGATGGAATTTTTCGCTCGGCGATCCTCTGGACTCGTTGCTTCTAAGAGCGGAGGACAACCCGCGACCGGGGCCCACGCCGACCAAAGGATAAGTTCTGTAATAATTACAGTGTAATAAGTAGCCGCTTGCGGTTATTTGACCACACTCATCCCTGTGCATTATCAAGGACTTGTAACCCAGCCCTCAGCCCCAAGTCTCCTGCCTTTTTGCGGCCGGGAACGGCGAAGGCTATTTTTTCCCGTCCGCCATCACCCGCCGGAGCGCCCGGTTGATTCTCGTCTGGTAGCCGCGCCCCTGCTTTTTAAACCAGGCCAGAACGTCGGCATCCAGGCGCAGCGTGACCGGTTTCTTGAGCGGCTTGTAGTATTTCGACCACTCCGGGGCCAGATCCTGAGGAAGTTTCTTGTCGTCGGCGGAGGCCCGCAGCCGCGCAACCTCTCGCCGCTTCTTCGCTGCTTTGCGCTTCTTCATAACGTACTTATAACTCTATATGTACACTTGGGCAAGTACAAAATGTTCCACGTGGAACATTTGTACATACAATTTATTGTAAGTGTATGTGCCCGCTCAGCGAGCGGAGCGACGTTACAGGAGCGCCAGATGCCCTACTGCCTCGCCGTAGGAATCTCCGCAGCCGGTGGAGTGGCGATCGGAGACATGGTCTCGGCTTCGGATGGCATCTGCGGCAGCGGGCCTTCGAGGGCTACGGCCAGCACCTGGTCCATGTTGTCCACGAAGTGGAGTTTCATCGCAGTGCGCAGGTTTTCGGGAACCTCGGCTACATCTTTTTCGTTTTCCTGCGGCAGGATTACTTCAAACAATCCGGCGCGATGAGCGGCCAGGAGTTTTTCTTTCAATCCGCCAATGGGGAGCACCTTGCCGCGCAGCGTGATCTCTCCGGTCATGGCGATATCGCGGCGCACTGGGATGCGGCTCAGGGCGCTGGCTAGAGCGGTCGCTATGGTGATGCCGGCCGATGGGCCATCTTTAGGAATCGCGCCTTCGGGCACGTGCACGTGAATGTCCTGGTTGCGGTAGAAATCGCGGGGCAGTCCCAGACGCGCGGCTCGCGAGCGAATGTACGACATCGCCGCCTGCGCCGATTCCTGCATCACGTCGCCCAGTTGGCCGGTTAAAGTGAGCTTGCCTTTACCGTCTACCACGGAAGCTTCGGTGCTCAGGATGGAGCCTCCGACTTCAGTCCAGGCCAGACCTGTTACCAGGCCGACTTCGCTCTTCTCGTGGGCCAGAGTGTCGCGGAACTTTAGAACGCCGAGGTAGTCGCCAATCGTATCCCCCTGGATCGAAGCCGAGAAGCTAGCGCCTTCTTTGACCACTTTGCGCGCAACTTTGCGGCAGATGTTGCCAATTTCGCGTTCCAGGTTGCGCACGCCGGCTTCGCGGGTGTAGCCGCGAATGATCTGCCGGATGGCGTCGTCGGAGAACTGTATGTTTTTCTCCGTCAGCCCGGCCTGCAACATTTGCTTCCGCACCAGAAACTGCTTCGCGATCTCGACTTTTTCCGGCTCCGTGTAGCCATGCAGGCGCAGCACTTCCATGCGATCCTGCAGGGCGGGCGGGACGGTGTGAATGACATTCGCCGTGGCCACGAAGAAGACTTGTGAGAGGTCGTATTCGACGTCGAGGTAATGGTCGACGAACATGAAGTTCTGTTCGGGATCGAGAACTTCGAGCAGCGCCGCCGAGGGGTCGCCGCGGAAGTCCATCGACATCTTGTCGACTTCATCCAGCATGAACACCGGGTTCTTGGTGCCGGCTTTTTTCATCATCTGGATGATCTGGCCGGGCAGGGCTCCGATGTAGGTGCGGCGATGGCCGCGGATTTCCGCTTCATCGCGCACGCCGCCGAGCGACATGCGAACGAATTTGCGACCGGTCGCTTTGGCGATCGACATTCCGAGCGACGTCTTGCCTACGCCGGGAGGTCCGACGAAGCAGAGAATCGAGCCTTTGGGATTTTTCACCAACTGGCGGACGGCTAGAAACTCCAGGATGCGCTCCTTGATCTTTTCCAGCCCGTAATGATCTTCGTTCAGAGTTTTTTCGGCACGCGTGATGTTGCGGATTTCTTTCGAACGTTTCTTCCACGGCACCGCCAGCAGCCAGTCGAGATAGTTGCGCGAAACGGTGGATTCCGCCGACATGGGCGGCATCGCTTCCAGCTTTTTCAGTTCCTGAATGGCCTTGTCGCGAACTTCTTTGGGCATGCCCGCGGCTTCGACCTTCTTCTTCAGTTCGTCGAATTCGCTCTTTTCGCCGCGGCCCAGTTCCTTCTGGATCGCCTTGATTTTCTCGTTGAGGTAATACTCTTTCTGCGCCTTTTCCATCTGCCGCTTTACGCGCGACTGGATGGTGCGGTCCATGTTGAGCTTTTCGATTTCCACGTCGAGCACGTCGCCGATCCGGTTCAGGCGTTCGGCGGGATCGAAAATTTCGAGCAATCCCTGCTTTTCTTCAATGGCCAGCTGCAGGTTGGCGGCGATGGTGTCGGTCAGCTTCGCCGGATCTTCCATGCGAACGGCGGCGATCATGGTTTCGTAGTTCAGCGACTGGCAGAGCTTTACATATTGCTCGAACAGCGCGGTGACGCGCTGCATGCCGGCTTCGATCTGCGCATTGGTCTCGGTGGCATATCGGGCGACGCGCACGGTCGCTTGCAGATAGCCATCGGTTTCGACGACCTGCAGGATCTTACCGCGCTCGATGCCTTCGACCAGCACCTTGATGTTGCCGTCGGGCAGTTTGAGGCTCTGTACGATGTTGACGATGGTGCCGACCTGAAAGATGTCCCCGGCTTTGGGTTCGTCGATCGAAGCGTCGTGTTGAGTGGCAAGAAAGATTTTCTTATCGCTGGCCAGAGCTTCTTCGAGCGCACGCACGCTCGACTCCCGGCCCACCACGAACGGAGTCATCATGTAGGGAAAAATGACCACGTCCCGAATGGGCATCATCGGCAGTTTCTTGCTCTCAAACTTTTCCTTGGGGTTCGACAACTCGGTCTCCCGTCTCTGGTCGCGTTTTGGTTCAACAGCCTGTGCTGACAACTCCAGCCCATAAAGGGGCTGATCCAGCAAAACTTTGCGGTATCGCTAAAGCGATACCCTGATACGAAGCGCCCGTAACACGGCACCTACGCTATGCCCAAAGGCATACCCTGATACAAGTCTTACTGTAATACAAGTGTTACTTGCACTACGGCCTGTTAACTTGCCGCGGTTCAGCTCGCCGCTTTCTCGATCATGGCCAGCGAGACATTGCGCTTCTCCACCATCTCGCGGGTCACTTCAAATTCCTTAACTTTCTTCTGGCTGGGCAGACTATACATCAGTTCGAGCATGAGTTCTTCGAGAATCATGCGCAAGCCGCGGGCGCCAACTTTGCGGGCCATGGCCTGGCGCGCAATCGCGCGGTTGGCGTCGTCGCTGAACTTGAGGCGTACGTTTTCAAACTCGAACAGGCGCTGGTACTGTTTTACGATCGCGTTTTTGGGGCGCGTCAGAATTTCCACCAGCGCGTTTTCGTCCAATTGCTGCAGCACGCCCATGACTGGGAGTCGCCCTACGAATTCGGGAATCAGGCCGAACTTGATCAGATCTTCCGGCTGCGCTTCTGAGACCATCTCAAAGTTGCGCTTCGCATCCAGGCCCGCCTCGGTTTCCTCGTCGTCTCCCAACTTGAAGCCGAGAGCCTTCTTGCCGATGCGGCGTCCGATAATTTTCTCCAGGCCTACGAAGGCGCCGCCGCAAATGAAGAGGATGTTGGTGGTATCGACGGGAGTGAACTCCTGATGCGGATGCTTGCGTCCACCCTGCGGCGGAACGTTGGCGATCGTGCCTTCCAGAATCTTGAGCAATGCCTGCTGCACGCCCTCGCCGGAGACGTCGCGGGTGATCGAGGGATTTTCGTCCTTGCGTCCGATCTTGTCGATTTCGTCGATATAGATGATGCCGGTCTGGGTGCGGTTGACGTCGCCTTCGGCGGCCTGCAGGAGTTTAAGGATGATGTTCTCGACATCCTCGCCCACGTAGCCGGCCTCGGTGAGTGTGGTGGCGTCAACGATGGCGAAGGGCACGTCGAGCATGCGCGCCAGCGTTTGAGCGAGCAGCGTCTTGCCGGTTCCGGTCGGGCCGATCAGCAGGATATTCGACTTGGTCAGTTCGACGCCATCGCCGGTGCGCTGGCGGTTCATGTAGATACGCTTGTAGTGGTTATAGACGGCGACGGCCAGCTTCTTCTTGGTCTGCTCTTGTCCGATCACGTATTCGTCGAGGAAGGTCTTTACTTCCTGCGGCTTCGGCAGCTGGTTCGGTACCGCAGTCGAAGGAGTCGCGGTGCGGTCGTCTTCGAGGATCGAGTTGCAGACGGCTACGCACTCGTCGCAGATATATGCCCGGGGATAATCGCTGGGCGACGAGATCAGTTTCGCGACCGCGTCCTGCGACTTGTGGCAGAACGAACAGCGCAACATCTCTTCCGAACCCGATCTGGTTTTCACTCGGCCTTACTCCTTTTCTGGTGGCCTAGCCGCGGCTGGCTTCCTTCACCAGGGCTGAGACACGGCAAGCCGCGTCTCTACACTAGCGTCGCGAACTGCCGATCATACCCTTATCTCGTCTTATAAATGATATCGTCGATGATTCCGTATTCCTTGGCTTGCTGCGAGTTCATGATGAAGTCGCGTTCAACGTCCTTTTCCACTTTATCCAGCTTCTGTCCGCTGTGCTTGGCCAGTAACTGATTAGTAATCTCCCGCATGCGCAAAATTTCGCGGGCATGAATGTCGATATCGGTTGCCTGCCCGGAAAGCCCACCCATCGAGGGCTGGTGGATCAGGATGCGCGAGTTCGGCAGCGCCAGCCGTTTCTTAGCTTCGCCCGCCGAAAGCAGCAACGCCGCCATGGAGGCCGCCTGACCGATGCAGATCGTGGTCACGTCGTTCTTTACATACTGCATGGTGTCGTAGATCGCCATGCCCGCCGTAATCGATCCGCCCGGCGAGTTGATGTAGAGCTGGATGTCTTTCTCCGGGTCTTCCTGCGCCAGGAACAGCATCTGGGCGATTACCAGGTTGGCGATATTGTCATCAATCGGCGTGCCAATAAAGATGATGTTGTCGCGGAGCAGACGAGAATAGATATCATAGGCCCGTTCGCCGCGGCCGGTCTGCTCGATCACCATCGGTACCAGCATCATTTGTGGATCTTTGGAGTTCACGTTCACCCTTTCCACACTCCTGCCCTGAAGCCGGTTTCGTCGCTCAGGGGAGGATTTTCAATGGTCCGCATCATTAACTACGCGGACTGGTGATACAAAAATTCGAGGGTCTTTTCGTTGCGGATTCGTGTTCGTATCCTATCGAGGCCCCCATCCCGTGTCAAACGAGCGCGTATTGCTTCGGACGTCTGTTTTGATTGTCTGGCCAGCGCTTCCAGTTCCCGATCGAACTCTTCGTCGCTGACCTGAATATTCTCTTCCTCCGCCACTCTTTCGAGCAGCAGCGCAGCTTTCACATCGTGGACCGCCTGCTCGCGTTGTCCCGCGCGCAGACGCGGCAAATCCATTTTCTTCATCTGCTCGGCGGTCAGACCCTGGGCCGCCAGTGCCCTCAGTCCCCGCTCCAGCCGTATGTCGATCTGCTGTTCGATCAGCGAATCGGGAACCTCAAAATCGTTGCGCTGAATCAGTTCTTTCACCAGCTTTTCCTTGGCGGCATGTTCGGCTTCATGCTTGCGCTCGGATTCCATTTGCTCGCGAATGGCCTTGCGCACGTCGTCCATCGTCTGGAACTCGCCCAATGTCTTCGAGAACTCGTCGTTCAGTTCCGGCAGGCTCTTCTGCTTGATCGCCTGCACCTTGACGGCATAGCTGAACGTCTTGCCGGCCAGGCGCTTGTCCTGCGTATCTTCGGGATAGATCACGTCGAAGGTACGCTCGTCTCCGGGGTTGGTGCCGCGCAGGTGCTCGGTGAATTCCGGCATGGTGTTGGTGCCGGCGATTTCGACCAGAACTTCATCCATGTGCACGGGCTGGCCTTCGTCCGTCTTTTGTCCGCCCGTCTTGCCCGCGCCAGACTTTTCTTCGGCCTTGGGAGTGCCATCGAGCGAGACCTGAGCGTAATCGCCGTCGGCGAGGGCGCGGCCCTCGATGGGATTAAAACTGGCATGCCGCTCGCGCAAATCGGCGAGCGCCTGCTCCACATCGGCCTCCGAAACCGCGATCTCCGGCTTTTCGGCGCGCAACTCCTTGTAGCCTTCCAACTTGATTTCGGGGAGCACCTCGAAAGCGGCTTTGAAGCGCAGCGGCTCACCCTCGTGCAGGTGCATGTCCGTCACCCGGGGCTGCGATACCGGATGCAGGCTCAGCCTCTCGGCTTCCTGCCGGAAGAAACGCGGGATCAGCGCCTCGACCATGTCGGTCTTTATTTCTTCGGAAAAGCGCTGGCGAATAATTGACGCTGGAACATGGCCGCGGCGGAAGCCGGGAATGCGCGCCACCTTCTGATACTTCTGGATCAACGCGTCGGTCTGCCGGTTGACATCCTCGACCGGGATCTCAACCGAAATCTCGCGCTTGGTGGCGCTCTCTTTTGTCGCGCCTTCTTTGATATCAGTTGGGCTCACAGTTGCCTTTCCGGTGCGGCTGCGGCAGCAGAGTCGGGAGGGAAGTGCTCCGCTGCGACGCTATCTACCACAAACTTGAGTGTAAAGACTATCGAAGAGCAACGTCAAACGGCGGAGGGGGATTTTCTACTCACCAAAGTAATAGGCAATCTTTTGCAGCGTGAACAACTCTTGTCCGCGAAAGCTTGCAGCTGAGCATCAGGGCTACGGAGAGAGCAAGAACAAAGGCAAACGCAAAGGCAACAGCCGCAGACAGGAATGTCCGCGCCACACGAGCTAATACAATTGGGGGAATGGGCGCTCCTCACTGGCTGAAGGTTCTGAATGCCGAAGTTGTCGGGTGCACGCTTTGTCCGCGGCTGGTTGCGTATCGCGAGCGGATTGCTCGCGAGAAGCGCCGCGCTTACCGCGACTGTGAATACTGGGGCAAACCTGTGCCTGGTTTCGGCGATCCCCATGCCCGCGTCCTGGTGCTTGGACTTGCTCCCGGCGCTCACGGGTCCAATCGCACCGGCCGGCCGTTCACCGGAGACGCCTCGGGCAACTTCATGTATCCGGTGCTGCACGAAACCGGATTCGCCCTGCTGCCCACCGCGACCGCTCGCGACGATGGCCAGGTGCTGACTGGCCTTTACATAACCGCCGCCGCCCGCTGCGCGCCTCCCGACAATAAGCCGCTGCCCGAGGAACTGGCCAACTGCGCTCCGTTTCTGGAACGCGAACTCGAAGGACTCAAAGAGCTGCGCGTCATTGTTGCTTTGGGAAGAATCGGATTCGAGGCCTATCTGAACTATTTGAAGCGTCGAAAGTTGATCGCGGGCAAACGGGAGTATGAGTTTCGGCACGGCGCGGAATATGTGCTGCCTGATGGACGCATCCTTCTGGCGTCCTACCACCCCTCGAATCAGAACACGCAGACGGGGAAACTGACCAAGGAGATGTTCCGAAGGATATTCAAGCGCGCGCGCGAACTGGCCGATGAACCAGCGGGGCGGATCCCGCGGTAAACGGACACCTCTGGGCCGGCATGGGGGCGCCGTCTTTTCGGGATGCGCCGCCCCTTTGTTATTGAATCGTTGATTCATTGAGGCATTGAATCAATGACCTCGGCGCGCTCAAAAGCCTACGAATACCGGTTCCGGTTCCAGCTGAATCCCCCACGCTTCCTGAACCGCTCGCTGGATTTCATCTTTCAGTCCGACTATATCGCTGGCCTTCGCGGCTCGTCGGTTGATCAGGGCTAGCGCATGTTTTTGCGAGATGCCGGCCGGCCCTGCCGCGTATCCCTTGGAGAACCCGGAGTGTTCCACCAGCCAGGCTGCGGCAACTTTGCGTTGTGCATTGAGTGCGGGATAGCTGGGAATCTCGAGGCCTTTGGATTCGGCGCGTTCGGCCAGTTCTTTGAACTGCTCCTCGGTGAGCACGGGATTCTTGAAGAAGGATCCGGCGCTGCGGCAATCGTCGTCTCCGGGGACGAGCAGCATACCTTTGCTCCGGCGTATTTCGCGCACGGCCTCACGCACTTCGGCGAGCGATGGCGGCGTCTTTTGTCCGACGGCGTTTTCGGCGAAGTACTTTTGTAAATCGGCGTACTTCAAACTGGGAGCGCCACCGCGCTTCAACCGGTAGTTCACTCGCAAGATGATGTAGCGGCCACGTTCGGTGCTGTTGAAGATGCTGGTACGATAACGGAATCCGCATGCGGGCTTGGGCAAGACCACAATGCGGTCTTGCTTCAAGTCGAACGCGCGCACCGATTCGATGGTGGCGGCGACCTCCTGCCCATAGGCGCCCACGTTTTGCACGGGCGTGCCGCCGACGCTGCCTGGAATACCGCTCAGGCACTCGACGCCCGCGCAATTCTGGACGATCGTTTGCGCGACAAAGTCATCCCAGTTGGCGCCCGCGCCTACGCTGAAGAGCACGGTGTTGCCGGTGGCGTCGCTGGTGGCTGGAGTCGCGATTCCGCCAATCGCAATTTTCAGCACCAGGCCCGGCCAGCCGGAATCGGCGACTACCAGGTTGCTGCCGCCGCCCAGCACGAAGAGCGAGAGATCGCGGGCTTTCGCGAACTGCGCGGCCTCTTGAACCTCGTCTTCTCTGCGCAGTTCCGCGAGGTAGCGTGCGGCTCCTCCCACTTGCAAAGTGGTCAGTGGCGCCAGCGAAACGTTTTCCTGAATGGTCAGCAAGCTCATTTCACTCTATATTGGATTGAGCATCTCATGTCTGCCTGCGCAGGCATATTGAGAAGCGAGCTACATTGCGAATCACCGCGGGCAGATCATCATTTAAGACTGAGTTTGAAATTACAGGAGAGTCCATGTATCCCGAAATAATGGTGATCCCGATGCGTGAAGAGCTGACGCGTCTGGGAATTGAAGAGCTACGCAGCGCAGCCGCGGTTGACCGCTTTGTGCAGAATGAACCGGGTACGACCATGGTGGTGGTGAATTCCATTTGTGGATGCGCTGCCGGGCGCATGCGTCCCGCGGTGCGGCTGGCTTTGCAGAATGCGGCCAAGCCGGGCAAGATCGCGACTGTCTTTGCCGGGCAGGACGTGGAAGCGACCGAGCGTGCGCGCTCTTATTTCACCGGATATCCGCCGTCTTCGCCTTCCATCGCGATTCTGCGCGATGGCAAGCTGGTTTACATGATGCAGCGAGCCCAGATCGAAACCCGCGACGCCGCTGCGATTGCCGCCGACCTCAAGGCCGCCTTCGATCAGCACTGCGCGGTCACGGCGCAGGTAAAGTAGGCATGGCAGGTGCACTGTCGGCCGGGCGAGGACGCCTGGCGCTCCATTGTTTGCGTGTCCCGTTCGAATGTTCGAGAAAAATATGAAACGTCTCTTGCTTATCGTCCTCGTACTCTCCCTTGCGTCTTGGGCCGCCGAGCCCTGGCGTGTTGGATCCACTCAGGTCGATGCCGTCTATCCCCAGGTCGAAGCGCTCTATCTCGACCTGCACCGCAATCCCGAGCTCTCTTATCACGAGGAGAAGACTGCGGCCAAGATTGCCGACCAACTGCGCAAACTTGGATACGACGTCACCACTGGATTTGGCGGCACCGGTGTGGTCGGCGTGTTCAAGAACGGCCCTGGCCCGGTGGTCATGCTGCGCGCCGAACTTGATGCCTTGCCGGTCCCGGAGAAAACGGGGCTTGCTTATGCCAGCCATGTCACCACGCATGATGACCGCGGTGTCGAAGTCCCGGTGATGCATGCCTGCGGCCACGATCTGCATATGGCGATCGGCATCGGAACCGCTGCACTGCTGGTGCAGAATAAAGACCGTTGGCATGGAACCTTTATTTATGTCGGCCAGCCCGCCGAGGAGCGCATCGGCGGCGCCAAGGCCATGATCAAAGAGGGACTGTTCACGCGCTTTCCCAAGCCCGACTTCGTCTTCGCCGTGCACGACAGCAACGGACTTCCTGCCGGGAAGGTCGGCTATACACCCGGCTTCAGCGCGTCGAACGCCGATTCGGTGAACGTCACGGTGTACGGTATCGGCGGACATGGGTCGGCGCCGCAGGAGACGGTCGATCCGATTGTGATTGCCGCGCGAACCATTGTCAGCTGGCAGACCATCGTGTCGCGCGAGATCGATCCGCAAGAGCCGGCGGTGATTACGGTGGGCGCGATCCACGGCGGGACCAAGAACAACATTATTCCCGATGAAGTGCTGATGCAGTTGACGGTACGGTCATACAAGGATGAAGTGCGCAAGCATCTGCTGGCGTCGATCGAGCGGATTGCGGTAGCGGAAGCGGCGGCGGCGGGCGCGCCCAAGAAGCCGCTTATCGAACTGGAGGAAGGTGTCGGCGCCGTTTACAACGATCCGCAAACCACCAACCGGCTGGCGGATCGGCTGAAGCAGGTGATGGGAGATTCGAACGTCGTACTCGGGCGCCCGATTATGGCGAGCGATGACTTTGCCGAATATCGCTACGCGGGGATTCCCAGCGTCATGCTCGAATTGGGCGCGGTCAATCCGGAGAAATATGCAGCGGCTAAGAAAAGTGGGGAGGCGATTCCGGGCCCACATTCTCCTTACTTCGCACCCGATCGCGAGCCCAGCCTCAAGACCGGAGTCGAAGTCGAGATGGCCGCGATTCTAGAGTTGATGGGAAAGTGATTGGGCAGGTGCTGTCATAGCGTAGCTTTCTCACCACAGAGTCACAGGGACACAGAGAAACCCAATTGCTTGTCAGAACCTTCCCCCTTCTGGTTCTGACCAGGGAGCCGCCCGTCCATTCCGTCACAAATTGAAGTAAGCGGCGTCACAGCGCAGTCCGCTGTGATGGCGGATCATTGGGTACAAATCGTTGCCGGAAGTCGAACGACGGGGAGTATCCGAATGACGATAGAACGGGATCTGACCGCAGCCTTGAGCCGTGATATAGCCGATCCGCTCACGTTGGCGCAGAAAGAAGCGCTGCAGCGCGCGGTCGCCAAAGTGGTTGCGTTGGGCGCGCAGGTTGGAGTCAGCGCAGACCAGATGATTCTGTTGCTGGAGTCGGGCCTGACCGTCGGCGAATTGCTGGATTACCTGGCGGCTCGGACTGGAGAAGTTGCATAAAGGGCAGGTTTCAAAGTTTCAAGGTCCAGAGTTTCAGGGTTGACAGCGGCGAGACCAGCCTTTTCTTTGCAACTTTGCAGCTTTGAAATCGTGAAACCTGGTTCCTCGCGTTTGCCGTGGGGCTTGCGATTGGGTAATCTCTAGCTTGCGCAAAAACCAGTCGGGGGTGCAGAAGCACACTTCAGGCGCTAGGCCCGGACACATTTTCAACGACTTAACGGTACGAATGAACTCTTGCCTCTCCCGTTGGTTGAGAAGTTGGAATTTTTCCGCAAGCTGTCGACTTTTTCCTGAGCTTGCTGAGGAAAAGGCTGGCTTTCCTTATTCTGTGCGCGCATCTAAGTTGACGAACAGCGATCGTGGCGGCACTGTGGCTCCACAACTACGACCGCGGTGGTACGACTTTGGCACTACGAAACAGGAGATCAAGATTGAGGAATCGGATACTGTTGTCAATCGCCTTTTGCGGCCTGATCGCATCGGCTTCAGCACAATCAAATTTCAATCGTTACAGTTTTAATGTGGGTGGAGGGCTTGGCATTGGCAAAGACGATGTTGCCGGCTATGTCGGCAACTCTCCGCAAGCGGTGTTCGGAGCCGGCATGAACTTCACCCGCATGTTCGGCATGGACGCCGAATATATGTACTACAACCTCGACTTCAGGCCCAGCGTGATTCGGGATCAGTTTCTGCCGGACCAGAGCGGTCGAATGCAGTCGATAAGCCTGGACGGCATCGTCAACGTGCCCAAGCATCTGGGCAAATTTGCCGCCTACGGCATTTTCGGCTTAGGTTTCTACGATCGCAGCGTTTCGCTGTTGCACAGCGAACCGGTCTACCCTCCTCAGCCGTGCCAGCCGGCATGGAGGTGGTTTGACCTTACCTGCGTCAACGGCGCGATTTTGTCCCCGCAAACGATATCCTCGAACTCCAGGATTGCCGGCGGCTTCAACTATGGCGGCGGCGTCACTTATCGCATGAACCGTTTCGACCATGCCAAGCTTTACATCGAGTGGCGCTACCATCGCGCTTATCAGGCCGACGGACAGACCATTGTTATGCCCATCACGGTGGGACTGCGCTGGTGAGGACTTCCGGCCTTGGTGCGGGAAATTGGTGCGGGAAGCGGGGCTAAGGCCTGCTTGGACGGGGCCCTTCGGCTCCGCTCAGGCAGGCTCCGCCCCGTGACCACACAACCTCAGGTGCGTGCCAGGGCTGGCGCCGACCCGAATATCGTAGATACCAGGGTGTGGATTTCCTCGACCGCTTCGTCGAGTTCAAAGGTGAAACGCACCAGGTCCACACCTTCAAGATCGCGGTGTTCCTGCAGAAGAATGGCCCATGCGGGATCGGCGATCAAGTCGACCTTGTGGCGCTCATAGTAGCCGTAACCCAAGCCCCGCATGCGGCACAGAAGGTCGCTTAAGTGCACCAGGGCAACCAGCGGCTGCGCTTTTTGGCTGTGCTCGATGGCATGATGATGTGCGATCACCTCGACGATGTCGTCAGCCAGTTTCCATTTTTCTGCCAGCGCCTGCCCAGTCGCGCAGTGGGTGAATCCCATGGTGGCCTGTTCCGCCTCGTCCAAGGGGATTCCTTCCTGGCTGGCGCGCTTCACGGCGCGAGCGAAGTCCTGGGAAAACGCCAGGCAGTTGACCATGAAACCGATGTCATGCATCAGGCCCGCCATGTATGCCTTCTCCTCGTCAACCTGGGCCAACTTCTCGCTGAATTTGCGGCACACCAAAGCGCACCCCAGCGAGTGTCTCCAGAAGACGGCGGGATCGAGCGCCCATTCTTTGGCGGGAAAGGCCTGCCCCAGACAGCAGGTGAGAAGAATGGTTTCGACGCGGCGCAGCCCCAGGCTGATGACCGCTGCTTTGATCGATTTGGGCGGCCGTGGCATGCCGAATAAAGGGGAGCCGGCTACACGCAGGCATTGAGCGGCGATGGTGCCGTCGTAAGATACCAGACGCACCACTTCATCCAACTTCACTTCCTCAACGGAATTGCTCAACAACTTGAGTAAGGGCAGAAAAACTGCCGGGATGGCAGGCATGGTTTTGATGCTCTGCACGCGTTCGCGAATGGTTGCGGTGAAAGATGTGGTCATAGTTTGCCACTGCTCAGGGATGGTTTCCAATATGCGATGGTTCCGGGAAAATGGACGAGGTGGAACTGGTCATTTAATTTCATCAGCGATTCCGAGGTTCCGAGAAAGAAATAGCCGCCAAAACTAAGGTTGCTGTAAAAATGGGAGATCACCTTCGATTTCGATGTGCCGTCAAAATAGATCAGCACGTTGCAGCAGAAAATCAGATCCATACCCTTCATGAAAAGCATCTTGGAGTCGTCCTGCAGGTTCAGACGGCTGAAGGTGATCAGCTTTTTCACCTCGGGGCGTACCTGCAGTTTTTTCTCATCGACGGGTGAGAAGTATTTTCGCTTGTAGAGATCGCTGGTGTTGCGCAGCGCGTAGTCGCCGTAAATGCCGACCTTGGCGGTTTCCACGGAACGGTCGTTGAGGTCGGTGGCGAGAATCTCAACCGTCCAGCCCTTCAGCAAGCGCTCGCTTTCCTCGAGCATGTTCATGGCCAGCGTGTAGGACTCTTCACCGGTCGAGCAGCCCGCGCTCCAGATGCGCAAGCGCCTGGTGATCTGCTTGGTTTTTTCCGCCACCAACTCGGGGAGGATTACTTTGCGCAGCGCGTCCAGTTGCGGCTGACTGCGGAACAGGCAGGTCTCGCCGATGGTGATCTCATTCAGCAACTCCCTGAGTTCCGCGTCGCAGGAGGGCGCTTCGGTGAGACGGTCCCAATACTCGCGCGGAGTGCGCGCGTTCAACTGTTTCATTCGCCGGGCGCAGCCGTCGGCTAGAAGGTAGAGTTTTTCTTCGGCTTTGTAGATACCCGAAACCTTGTACACGAGGTCGCGGATTTGCCGGTACACAGGGTCGGCAGCTTCGGGGCTCTTGCTGAGCGCCGGGGGCGCGATAGCGGGTGGAGAAATGATTGTCATTTGGCGGGAGGCTCGAGGGTGGCATAGGTCTTCAAGTCAAGTGGGACACGAGGAACACGGCCCCGTAGCACCCGGCGCGTAATCTCCTCCGCCAGGCGATCGACGGGATAAGAGGCACTGGCCAGCCCCGAGGCGTGAACCAGGCCAGGCATTCCCCAGACGACGGAGGAAGCCTCGTCCTGGATGATGACCTCTCCGCCCGCGTTGCGAACATCTTGCGCTCCGAGCAAACCATCCGAGCCCATGCCGGTCATCACGACTCCGAGAACGTGGGCGCCGTAGGCCAGCGCCACCGATCGAAACAGCACATCGACCGAGGGGCGGCAGGAATTCTCCTGCGGGCCCTGATTCAGGTTGAGTCGCCACTCCATGCCGGTGCGGATCACCTTCATATGGAAATTTCCTGGCGCGATCCAGGCGTGCCCGGGCAGGAGATTTGCGCCGGCTCTGCCTTCTTCGACGGGGATGGAGGAGCGTTCGGCAAGCCGTTCCGCCAGCAGGCGGGTAAAAATGGGCGGCATGTGCTGCACGATGACGATGGGGACGGGAAAGTCGTTCGGGATCCGCGGCAGGACTTCCGCCAAAGCGTTCGGGCCACCAGTCGAAGTACCGATCGCGACAATTTCGATGGGTAGGGTCGACCGCACTCCAACCTGCAATGCTGCTTGCGGCCGGACCATGGGTGCTACCCTCGGCGTGGCTACCCCGCATAGCGCCTTGATCTTGGGGATGAGTTCGATGCGAATGTGTTCAATGGCATCCGCCGGACTGCCGGTATTGGTTGGCTTGGTGACATAGTCCGACGCTCCCAGCGAGAGCGCATCCAGGGTTGCTGCCGCTCCGTGCTCGGTGAGCGTGCTGAACATGATGACCGGCAATTTGGGATACAACTTGCGTACCTCAGCCAGCGTCTCCAAGCCGTCCATCACCGGCATTTCGATGTCGAGCGTAATCAGGTCGGGCTTGAGCAGTGAAATCTTGGCGAGAGCGATGCGCCCGTCGCTGGCTGTACCAGCCACCTCCAGCGCGCGGTCTCCCGACAAAGTGTCCGAGAGCATTCTGCGAACCACCAGCGAATCATCCACTACGAGAATGCGAATGGGAGCCATAGTAAGTCGTGTCTGTCCGTTCTCTATCCAGTCAACCGGCTGAAGAACCGCAGCCGGCAGAGTGCGTGCAAGGCCTACGAACCCGCATGGGCCGCCCTGCTCTGCGCCCGTTTTTGGGACATCGAGCCCTCCCCGTTGTCGCTGGCGCCAAGCCTGAATTGCTCAACCAGACGGCGCAGTTGGGTGGACGTTTCCACCAGTTGCTGCGACGCCTTCTGGGTATCGGTGGCGCCGCGCGTTGTTCCCTCCGCCGCTTCCGCCACCCCCGCAATGTTGCTGGTGATGGCGTCGCTGCCCTGCGCAGCCTCGCTCACGTTGCGCGACATCTCGTTGGTGGTCGCGTTCTGTTCCTCGACGGCGGTGGCGATGGTGCTCGAGATATCGTTGACCTGGTTGATCACCGCGCTGATCGACGCGATCGCTTCCACTGCTGCTTTGGTGTCGGTCTGGATCGCTTCGATCTTGCGGCTGATGTCTTCGGTAGCTTTAGCCGTTTCCTTGGCGAGTTCTTTCACTTCGTTGGCCACGACGGCGAAGCCTTTGCCGGCTTCGCCCGCCCGCGCCGCTTCGATCGTTGCATTCAGGGCCAGTAAGTTGGTCTGCTGGGCGATGGATGTGATGACTTTGATGACTTGTCCAATCTCGGTGGAGGAATCGCCCAGTTTGGACACGGTGGCGGTAGTGGATTCAGCAACCTTGACGGCGGCGGTTGCCACCTTCGCGGCGGCGGTTGCGTTCTTGGCGATCTCCTTGATGCTGGTACCCATCTCTTCGGCGCCAGTGGCGACGGTCTGCAGGTTCTGGCTGACCGCCTGTGCCGCCTTCGAAACCAGGTCGGCCTGGGTCGAGGTTTCCTCGGAGTTGGCGGTGATCTGCTGGCTGGTGATATTCAGTTCCTCGCTGGCGCTCGCTACCTGCACTGCATGTTCCGTAATGGCGAGGATCATGCGCTTCAAGTTGCCGCTCATCTTATTAATCGCGGCGGTCAGGTCGCCGAGTTCGTCCTGGCTGCGGACGGACAGGTCGTCCCGAGTCAAGTCTCCGGCGGCGATAGCCTCGGCTTGGACGAGAACCGCCTGGGTCGCTTGGGTGGCACGAGAGACGCCGCGGCCCATAAAAACGGCCACACAAATTCCGATGCCCAGTGCCGCGAAACTGGTCACTACCAGCGTCAGTTTCAGCGACCGGGCCCCGACCCTGAAGTCTTCCCGGCTCTGCTTCAGCACGGTTTCGAAGGAATCCGCCATTTCTCCCAATGGCTTGTTAAGAGCCTCACTGAACGCGCGATCCTGCTGATCTCGAATTGCATCCACCTTCATGTAGGTGAGCACTGCGCTAAGCAGCATGAGCGCAAGCACAACTCCAAAGCCCAGTCCCAGTTTCTTTCCCAGTGTGAGTTTCATTTCCCTGTCTCCCAGCTTTCCGAGTTCATCTGGCACGCTTTTTCTATGTCCAGCACGTGCATGAGCCGGTCATTTAATTTGTGGACTCCCAAAATCACCGTGCGGACGGAGCCGCGTAAGGTTTCGGGAGGAGGCTCGAAGGTAGTTTCGTCGACCTCGACCACATCGCCGATTTCGTCTACCAGCAGGCTGACCGCACCGTCCTCGGAACGCACGACCACGTTCATGGCCCGCATGCCCGACGGCCGGAGCGCCAGCTCCAGGCGTCGTCGCAGATCGACTGCGGTAACGATTTGGCCGCGCAGGTTGATCAGGCCGCTGACCACCGCGGGGGCCAGCGGAACCCTGGTCATGTCCAGCGAACGAATGACTTCCTGAACGCCTTTCAGTTCCACGCCGAACAGCAGCTTGTCGAGATAGAAGGTGCAAAACTGCGAAGTCTGGGCGGAAGTTTGGACCGAAGTCTTGGCCGCAGTTTGAGCCATGGCTTAGTTTGCAACCTCCGCCGATTTCTTCGTCGTGCGTGGACGCGCTGCGCTTACATCGGCGCTGCGCAAGATCGCTGGGATGTCGAGCAACTCAGTAACCCGGTCACCGATTACGGCGGAATAGAGAACGGACGGACGGGTCGCCGCTGACTTCACATCGGCCCGGTCTTCGACAATGTCCAGAATTCGTTCCACGACCAAGCCGAAAATGCGGCCCTCGTGATTCAGCACCAGCACCTGAATCGGCCCAGAATTCGGCGTCGGCGGAGCGCGCAGTTTGTTGCGCCGTTGTTCCATGACGAAATTGAGACGAATCAATGGCAATATCTGTCCGCGATATTGAGTGACCCACCGGCTGCCGGACATTTCCACTTGCGCCGCCGGAAATTGCTCCAGTCGCGCAAGCGTGCTGAGCGGTATTGCCATGCGGGAGTCGTCCGGGCCGGCGAAGAGCAGGAAGGTATGTTTGTCGGCCGCCGAGCCCGCACCTTCCGTGGCTTTTTCCGTCAGCGCGCGGTTCCGGGTTTCGGTAACCACGCCGGCGCGCTGGGCCAGGCCGAGCACGTCCAGGATGAGCGCTACTTTGCCGTCGCCCATGATGCTCGATCCGGCAAATGTCTTGACAGTCTTGAGTTGTTTGCGCAGTGGCTTGACCACAATTTCCTCGGTGTCATTGATCTGATCCACGACCAGCCCGAATTGCTGCTCGTTGGCTTGCAGCACAACGATGTTGACGGCGCCGACGGTTTCCGCCGCCGGATTCGCATCAGTGGCAAGTTTCAGTTCCTGGTTGAGATAGAGCAGGGGCAGCAGACGTCCGCGCAGCCGGTAGACAGGTGCGCCATGGACCAGTTCGACGGCCTTGGCTACCTCATCGGCTTCGAGCCGTACCAGCTCGATCAAGCTAACCTGGGGGATCGCATAGCGATCGCCGCCGGAGGTGACAACCAGCGCGGGGATGATAGCCAAGGTCAACGGAATCTTTACACGGACCGTAGTACCCTGGCCCAGGGTGGACTGAATGTCCACGGTGCCGCCAATTTTTTCTACATTCGTTTTCACCACATCCATGCCGACGCCGCGGCCGGAAACATTCGTCACTTTTTCCGCGGTGGAAAATCCGGGAAGAAATATCAAATTGAAGATTTCCCGCTCGGTCATGCGGGTCGCCTGTTCGGTGGTGATCAGCGCGCGTTCGACCGCTTTCTTGCGGATGCGCTCCACGTTCAAGCCGGCGCCGTCGTCGCTGATCTCGATATTGACCTGCCCACCTTCATGAAAGGCGCGCAGAATAAGGCGTCCAGTTGGATTCTTGCCGGCCAGCGCGCGGTCTGCGGGAAGTTCGATGCCATGGTCGACGGAATTGCGCACCAGATGGGTGAGCGGATCCTTGATCGCCTCGATGATGGTTTTGTCGAGTTCAGTCTCTTTGCCCTCCATCTCGATTTCCACCTGCTTGCCGCAACCGAGCGCGACGTCGCGCACCGTCCGCGGAAACTGGTTCCAGATATTTCCGATGGGCTGCATGCGGGTCTTCATGACGCCTTCTTGCAGTTCGGTGGTGATCAGATTCAGACGCTGTGAGGCGGCCAGAAACCCCGTGTCTTTCATACGGCTGGCAAACTGCAGGATCTGGTTGCGTGCCAGCACCAGTTCCCCCACCAGATTCATCACCTTGTCCAGTAATCCAACATCTACCCGGACGGAGCTGTCCGAGGCTGTCACTTGTGCGCGGGAGGACTGCTGCACGCGCAACGCATCCACGACATCGGCCGGGCGCGCTGCGCCCTGCTCCACCAGAATCTCGCCCAGGTGGCGCGGGTCGCCTTTTTTCTGCGTCTCGGCTGCGAGCAGGATCTGGGCCTCCGTGACGCCGGCCTGTCGCATCAGAATGTCGCCGATCGAAGAGGGCAAGACGGTCGCTTGGGAAGTACTCTCCGGAGTGAGAGCAGCCGCGGTCGTCAACGGAGCAGCGGCCGGGGAATCCGCCGCTGCATCGGTTGCGGCTTCCGGCGGCGCTTCGGGTGGCGACTGCAGGCGGGTCAGCTTGGCAATCAGCTTGGTATCGTCACGCTCTCCTTCGCCTCCGCTCGCTTCGACACTTCCCAGCATCTGGCGGACGGCATCCACCATGCCCAGCAGCGCCGTGGTGAGTTCCGGATTCAGCGTGAGGTGACCGTCGCGCAGTCGACTCAGCAGGTTCTCCCCGACGTGGGCAACCTTTTCCAGCTTGTTGAAACCGAGGAATCCGCAAGTGCCCTTGATGGTGTGAATGGTACGAAACACGCTGCCCAGCGCTTCACGATCCTGGGGATTCTTCTCCAACCCGACCAATTCCCGGTCCAGGCGGTCCAGGTTTTCGTAACTCTCGACTAGAAAGTCCTGGACGATGTCGGTGTCGCTCATCGCTGCCGCGCCTTTCCAAAAGGAGACTGATTTCCAATGGAGCCTTGTGCCTCTAATACCTATCGTCGGTTCATCGCTGTTTCATTAGGGAGCACGGGTGCATTGCTAAGAGGGCAGGGAGGAGCGTAGGTTCGGGTTTGCCGGATTTCTTAGACAGAGTTTATTTGGTAAGTTCATTGTGCAAGAAACCAACAACGGAGGATGAATGCGAAGACGGGCCCTGGGTTGTGGCTTTCTGGTAACGCTCACTGTGGTGTGCTTTGCAGCTGTCTCGTGGGGTCAAGGCACCGACAAGACGGAACGCGTATTGTTCAATGCCAAGATATTCACGGGCGTCCCGGATCATCCTTACGCTGAGGCGGTCGGCATTCGCGGCGACAAGATCGTGGCGGTGGGCAATTTGGCTGAAGTCCTCGAGGCAGTCGGCAAGAATGCCGAAGGGATTGACTTGCACGGAAACTTCCTGCTTCCAGGTCTCATCGACAGCCATGTTCATCCCATCGAAGACGGCGTCACCCTCATTTCCGCGGATCTGGGAGATCGAGTGCCTTCCATGGACGAATTGGTCAGCTTTGCCGCCGATGCGAAGAAAACCGGCAAAGGCATGCGCGGCGATATTCTCTACATCAGTGGAATGC
>CAVZDM010000077.1:0-13610 GCA_963773955.1 uncultured Acidobacteriaceae bacterium
CCCTGGTCCACTGGCTGAAAACGAACGACCTCAATGCCCGTTTCAACAGCGGGGACTATGCTACGTTGCCGGTGTTTCTCGCCGGGTCCGACGGGCACACCGGCTGGGCGAATCGCGCTCTGCTCAGCCGCGCCGGAATTACGAAAGAGTTCTTAAGCCGTCTTTCATCGTCGGAACGCGCTTACTACGGTATGGAACCGACTGGCGATCCCAACGGTTTTGCCGTCGATGCCGGCTTGGACAGGATTCAGACGGTCGTGCCCGAGCCCTCGCCGCAGCAATCGCTTGCGGGGGGAAGCGCCGCGGTTCATTACCTGCACAGCCTGGGAATCACGGCCTGGCTGGATGCCAAGGTCGAACGACCGATCCTGTTGACCTATCAAAGTCTGGCGCAACGGGGAGAGTTGACCGCGCACGTGGCGGCGTTTCTGTTGGTGGACCCTCGTAACGATCCAACCAAAGAACTGGAGGCGGTGCAGAAGCTTCGGCAGGAATTTGCCAACATTCCGAATCTGACCATCCCCGGTATTAAGGTGTTTGCCGACGGCGTGGTGGAGTATCCGTCGCAGACAGCATCGTTGACCAAGCCTTATCGCAACACGGGGAGAGCCGGTGACTTGCTGTTTGACCCGGCTCGTTTTGCGGAACTGGTTACGGCCGCGGATAAACAAGGTCTGATCGTGCATGTTCATGCATTGGGCGATCGGGCGGTGAAGGAAGCTCTCAACGGAATCGAAGTGGCCAGGAAAGCAAATGGAAACAGCGGTCTTCCCCACACCCTGACCCATATTCAATTGGCCGACCCCGAGGACTTCCCCCGCTTCCGGCAACTTGGTGTGATCGCCGCGCTCCAACTGCTGTGGGCAAGCGCGGGTGAAGAGACGATTGAACTGGTCAAGCCCTACATTGACCCGGAGTTGTACCGCTGGCAGTATCCGGCGCGCTCGCTTCTCGATGCCGGCGCCACCATCTCGGGCGCCAGTGACTGGGCGGTTTCATCACCGAATGTGTTTGAAGCGATCTACCAGGCCGAAACCCGCAAGGGACCCGCAGGGGTGCTCGACGCCGCTCAACGCATGCCGCGTGAGGCGATGCTCTACGCCTACACGCGTAATTCGGCGCGCGCCTTGAATCAGCAGGACAAAATCGGATCGCTCGCGCCGGGCATGCAAGCGGATCTTGTGCTGGTCGATCGTGACGTGCTCACAGTTGCGCCCGAAGAACTGCAAGATACCAAAGTCTTGTGGACCATGTTTGGCGGCATCACGGTTTATCGTGCGCAGCCTTAGCCGGGCAGGTTGGGGGATGAGATGCGATATCATCAAGAGTCGCCGAAACTTTTTGCGCATTTGATCAGTTGCAGAACATCGTGTTGGAGCCCATGGAGCCTGAGCATCAATGAAGCTTTCGGATTACGTTTTTCGCGTTGTCGCAGACAGCGGCGTGAAACATGTTTTTCTGGTGCCCGGCGGCGGGGCAATGCATCTCAACGACTCTCTCAGCCACTGTAAGGGGGTGGAGTTCGTTTGCAACCTGCACGAGCAGGCCAGCGCAATTGCAGCGGAAAACTATTCCAAGGCGACCAATCATCTCGGCGTTGCACTGGTGACGACTGGTCCGGGAAGCACAAATGCGATCACTGGGTTGGCCGGCGCCTGGTTGGATTCGACGCCCTGCCTCTTCCTCTCTGGTCAGGTTAAGCGAGCGGATCGGATGTTTACACCCGATGGAACTCCGCTGGGCGTTCGGCAAGTTGGCATGCAAGAGGTTGATATCGTTTCGATTGTTCGCCCCCTGAGCAAGTACGCGATCACGGTCGACGATCCCAGTTCGATCCGCTACCACATGGAGAAGGCGCTTTATCTTGCAAAGTCGGGCCGTCCTGGTCCGGTTTGGATTGATATTCCGCTCGACGTACAAGCCAGTCCGATTGATCCGGAGACGCTGCGCGGCTTCGATCCTTCCGAGTGCAAAGTTTCTTCACGAGTTGATCTGGAGGCGCTGGTCGGGGAAACCATTCGCGCGTTGAATAAGTCCGAACGGCCTATGCTTCTGGCCGGCAACGGCATTCGATTGGCGCGCGCGGAAAAGGAGTTTCTGGAGCTGGTCGACGTGCTTGACATACCGGTCGAGTCGACCTGGCTCGCGATCGATCTGATTGCCGACGACCATCCCTTATTTGTTGGACGTCCGGGTTCACTTGCTCCGCGCGGTGCAAACTTTGCTGTGCAGAATTCCGATTTTTTGCTCGCGCTGGGCGCGCGCCTGGATCGCGTGGTTACGGGCTACTCCCCCGAACGATTTGCCCGCGCCGCTCACAAAGTGATGGTGGACGTTGATCCGTTCGAACTGGCCAAGATGGGCGACTCCGTTCAGACCAAGGTGCAGGCTGACGCCGGCGAGTTCATACGCGCATTGCTTCGCCGCAAGTCGGAAATTCAGCGCAAGGACCGGTCGCGCTGGAAGCAACGTTGCGTGGATTGGAAGAAGCGCTATCCCGTCATTCTGCCGGAACATCGCAAACCCGAAGGGCCCGTCAGCATGTATCACCTGGCGGAAGCGCTGCAGGACGTGCTGCCGGGAAATACTCCGATCGTCTCCGGAAGTTCGGGCAGCGCGATTGAACTTTTTCTGCTGGCGCTGAAAGTCAAGGCCGGGCAGAGGATATTTCATACCACGGCGTTGGGGGCGATGGGATTTGGCATCGCCGCTTCCATTGGGGTCTGCATGGCGAACGGCCGCCGTCCGGTGGTGTGCGTGGATGGCGACGGAGGTTTTCAATTCAATATTCAGGAACTGGAAACCGTCTCGCGGCTTAGGCTGCCCATCACATTTTTTGTGTTGAACAACGGCGGCTATGCTTCCATTCGCATTTCGCAGACGAATTTCTTTGGTGCGCCGAGTATCGGATGCAGCCCCGAGACCGGGCAGACTCTCCCGGATATCACCAAGGTTGCCCAGGCTTATGGCTTGCAGACCGACGTCATCCGCGATCAATCCGATCTCCGTGGCGATCTGCGGCGAGTGCTCAGCCGGGGCGGACCGCTGGTTTGCGACACGTTCGTCCTTCCCGATGAGTTCCGCGGTCCGCGACTTTCCTCCGTCCAACGCCCGGATGGATCGTTCGTCTCCAAGCCGCTGGAAGATCTCTACCCGTTTCTTTCGCGCGAGGAGTTTCTTTCGAACATGCTGATTCCGGTGGAAGAGGAGTAACGGTCATGCGAATTGGAGTGATGCAGGGCCGGCTTCTGCCGCCGTCTGACGGGTGCTTTCAGTGCTTTCCCAGAAAGCGCTGGAGAGAGGAATTTCCGCTGGCAGCTGAGGCGGGACTGGACGCGATTGAGTGGATTTACGACTCCCCCGGCGAGAGCGACAATCCGCTCGGCACCGATAGTGGTTTGGCGGAGATGCGCCAGTTGTCTGAGAAATGCAATATCGCTGTCGTCTCCGTTTGCGCGGATTACTTCATGGAGTGTCCGCTCGCTAAAGCCGGGGCGGCGGAACAGGAAACGAGAACTAACAAGTTACTGTGGCTTTTAGGTCGCTGCAAGCTGGCCGGGATTCGCCGCGTCGTTCTTCCTTTTGTGGACAATTCAAGAATTGACAGCGATGCCGAAGAAGCTCAGGTGGTGGAGGTGCTGCACCGCGTTCTTGGATATGCCGAAAAGGCTGATATCGAATTGCACTTAGAGACATCGCTCGATCCGCAGCGCTTTAGTGCACTCTTGGCGAAGCTGCCGCACCCTTACTTGAAGGTGAACTACGATTCAGGAAACAGCGCTTCTCTCGGCTACGATGCCGGAGAAGAAATTGCGGCCTACCATGCCCGAATCGGCAGCGTACATATAAAGGATCGCATTCGCGGCGGTGGAACCGTTCCGCTGGGAATGGGCAACGCGAATATTCCGGTTCTGCTTTCCGAACTTTTCCGCGTCGGATATAAGGGCGACTTTGTAATGCAGATTGCGCGAGGCGACGCTGGAAAAGAGCTTGCCTGGATTCGCCACAATCGTGAACTTGTGGTGAGCCAACTGCAGACGGCTGGTTTCGCGGTCGGAGCGAACCGATGAAGATATTGATGGTCGGGCTTGGGGGCATCGGACAGCGCCATCTGCGAAATCTGCGTGCGCTGCTCGGCGACGATGTCGAGATCCTCGCCTACCGCGTCCGAAAACTTTCCCAGGTGATTACTCCCACTTTGCAGGTTGATACGAACCGCGACGTCGAGCGCGAGTATCGAGTCCGCGTATTTGGTGACCTGGAAGCGGCGCTCGCGGAAAGGCCTGACGTCGCGTTTATCTGTAACCCCAGCAGCATGCATATTCCCGTGGCATTGGCTTGCGTTCGGGCCGGCTGCGATCTCTTTATAGAGAAGCCGCTATCGGACGGCCTGGCGGGTCTGCCTGAGCTGTAGGCTTTGGTTGAGAAACAGGCCCGGATTGTTATGGTCGGCTATCAGCTTCGTTTCCATCCCTGCTTTCTGCGCATGCAGGAGATCGTGCGGAAAGGCCTGCTGGGCAACCTTCTTGGAGTTCGCGCCGCCGTCGGTGAGTACCTGCCCGGCTGGCATCGTTATGAGGACTATCGGCAGGGCTATGCCGCGCGGGCAGACTTGGGCGGAGGTGTGATCCTCTCGCAGATTCACGAGTTCGACTATCTCTATTGCTTGTTTGGCAAGGCGAAGCGTTTGTTCTCCATCGGCGGGCACTGGAGTAATCTTGAGATCGACGTTGAGGACGTAGCCAGCACGCTGATGGACTGCGAGTTCGCCGGAAGGCCACTCCCCGTGCACTTGCAGCAGGACTATCTGCAGCGGCCGCCGCAGCGGCAGTGTGAGGTGATCGGGGATGCGGGAAAAGCGATTCTCGATTTCCCGACGCTTTCGGTCACTTTGTACGGCGCAGATGGAAATTTGGCGGACCGGTTCGCTTGCGAGGGATTGGACCGCAATCAACTGTTCCTCCGCGAGGTGCAGCATTTTCTTGACTGTGTAAAGACGCGGAGTAAACCAGTGGTTGACCTGGCAGAAGGTACGTGGAGCCTGAAACTGGCGCTGGCCGCGAAGGAATCGATCGCAACCGGCCGTGTAGTGGAGCTTTCCTGATCGAGAAGGCCAGAAATCGAGAAAGACGGGGCAAAGCCCCGTCACTACACAAACTGGAGTTGGCGCCCTAAGGAATTGAAAAAGTATGACAGAGCTTGGGAATCCCTTTGATTTAACCGGGCGCGTTGCCGTCATTACCGGGGGCGCGGGACTACTCGGCGAGCAGCACGCCCGAGCGATTGCGATGGCGGGCGGCATCCCGGTTCTGGTGGATATTCAACAGCAGCAAGCCAGCGAAAAGGCGGCGGCGCTGTCGCGCGAGTATGGCGTTCCGGCAATCGGTTGCGCCGCGGACATCACCGAGCAGCCGGAGATTGAGGCGCTGCGTGCCGAGATACTGGCCCGCTTCGGACGTCTCGACATCCTTATCAACAACGCGGCGAACAATCCCAAGATGGAGGCGAGCACGGAGGTGAACTTCTCGCGGCTGGAGAATTTTCCTTTGGCGCAGTGGGAGGCAGACATTGCTGTAGGCCTGACCGGCGCTTTCCTGTGCAGCAAAGTGTTTGGAACGTACATGGCCAGCCACGGCGGCGGAGTCATCGTAAATGTGGCGTCGGATCTGGCGCTCATCGCCCCCGATCAGCGTATCTACCGACAGCCCGCTGCGCCGGAGCAAATGCAGCCCGTCAAGCCTGTCACGTATTCGGTGGTAAAGTCCGGGCTGGTGGGTCTTACGCGATATCTGGCCAGCTACTGGGCCGACAAAAAGGTGCGCGTCAATGCCATTTCGCCCGGGGGCGTGTACAACGGCCAGCCGGAAGACTTTGTTGCGCGCCTGACCAACCTGATCCCGCTTGGACGCATGGCTACGATCAACGAATATCAGGGCGCCATTGTGTTTCTGTGTTCGGACGCATCGTCATATATGACGGGCACGAACCTGGTGGTGGATGGCGGCAGGAGTTGCTGGTAAGAGCGTCCATCGGGCCAAGAGCTGCGATGTGAGGTGCGAGAGAATGGTTTCTGGAACGAAAGGGCTTGCTGACAAGGACATGACCGCGGCACTGGAAGAGTTGTTCGCCGAAGGCGAGGCGGGAGCAACGGCGCGGGAGCAGGTCAGCATTTGACCTGGTGGCGGGACCATCGAAGGATCTTATTGTATTGTTCGGAGCGGGACATGTTGGTCGCAAGACTTTGACCGGATTGCGCAAGGCCGGCATTGAACCTCTCGCCTTTATCGACAACGATGCGCGGCTCTGGAACACCTCTGTGGAAGGGGTGGAGGTGCTCTCTCCGGAAGAGGCGGCACGACGTCACGGCGACCAGGCAACTTTTGTTATCACCATCTGGAGAGGTGAGGGCTACCGATCGGATGGCACAGCGCGAAGCGCAGCTGCGCAGTTTGGGCTGCAGGTACGTGGTCACGTTCCCGCCGCTGTTCTGGAAGCACGCGGAGGTCTTCCTGCCGCACTACGCCGTCGATCTGCCGCACAAGGTGCATCAACAGGAGGATGACGTCCGCCGGGCTGGCCGTCTGTGGTCGGACGACGCCTCCCGGGAGTGAGTATCTCGCGCAGTTGCGTTGGCGGTTGTTGGGCGAATTCGATGCGCTGTACCGTCCGGTGCAGCACACGATGTATTTTCCCCTGGATCTCTGTCCGCTTACCGATCACGAGGTGTTCGTTGATTGCGGCGCCTACGACGGGGACAGCATCCGGAGCTTCCTGGATCAGCCCAGGAAATCCTTCCAGAGGATTTACAGCTTTGAGCCTGACCCGGCCAACTTCGGGAAGCTGGAAAAAGAGGTGTCACTGCGTCCGGAACGCGAATCGATCACGCTGCAATGCGCGGCCGTGGGAGCGCGGAGCGGAACGGTGACGTTCTCCGGCGATGGAAACGAAGCGTCGTCAGTCGGCAAGGGCGACATGGTGGTGAACTGCGTCGCTCTTGACGAAGTTCTTTCCGGCGCACAACCGACTTATATAAAGATGGACATCGAGGGCGCTGAATTAGACGCACTGAATGGAGCGCGCAAAATTATCCAGCGATATTCTCCGGTGCTTGCCGTCTGTTCCTACCACGTGCAGGATCATCTGTGGAAGATTCCGCTTCTCATCCAGTCAATCAACCCCAATTACAGCTTCTTCCTGCGCCCGCACTTGGTGGAAGGGTGGGACGTGGTCTGCTATGCTGTTCCGAAATCTCGGCTGTCGAGTCGCACTGGTGGGGATGAGAGAATGCGGCTATGAAAAATCTTTTGCGGCACTGCCCGGTTTGCGGGGGCGAACGTGGGCATGTGCTGCATCACCAAAGATTCGCGGTGCCAGACGATTATCCGCTGCCCGATGAGTACGACGTCGTGATCTGCGCGGCATGCGGGATGGTGTACGCCGACACACCCGCGACGCAGGCTGACTATGACCGGTTCTATGCAACCTGCTCGATCTACGAGCAACCAGCCGGAGCCCAGACGGGGGCGACTCCCCCGGAAGATGTCGCCCGTCTTGAACAAACCGGAGCTCTCTTCGCCGACCACATTCCTTCCAGGGACGCTCGCATCCTCGACGTAGGGTGCGCCAACGGGGGACTGCTTCAAGTGCTGGGTCGCCTGGGATTTCACAATCTCGTTGGGATCGATCCTTCTCCTGCGTGCGTGGAAAACACGCGCAACGGGGGCTGCCAGGCTTATCGGGGAGAGCTTACTCGTCTGCCGGCAGAGATAGGCTGTTTTGATGCCGTGATACTTACGTCTGTACTGGAGCACGTTCTTGACGTGAAGAGTGCGATCTCGGCATTGGTGAGTGTTTGCGCTGGCAACGGCCGAATCTTTATTGAAGTGCCGGACGCGGCCGGGTACGCGGATTACCTGCATGCTCCATTCCAGGACTTCAATACTGAGCACATCAATCACTTCTCCATAGCTTCACTGCGAAACTTAATGGCCCAATTTGGATTTACGCCAGTACTCGAAAAACCCGTGCTGGTGACCGGACCTTCCGGCCTGGTGTTCCCTGGCCTCGAAGTCGGATACGAGCGTTGCTGGCTCATCGACAGCACATTTCGCGGGCAGATGGAGCGCTACATCGACGATTCCCGCGTCATGATGGAAGAAATCGATCAGCAACTGCGGAGTGTGCTTGCATCTTCAACAGAAGTGATCATTTGGGGGACGGGCCAACTGACCATGAAGCTCCTATGTGACACGGCGCTGAAGGATGCGAAGGTGATTGCATTCGTGGATGGGAACCCGGTCAACGTCGGAAAAACATTGCGCGGAGTGCCAATCATTCGTCCCGACCAGTTGGAGAATCAGAAGGCGCCGATTATCCTTGCGACCTTGCTGCATGCTCAAGGCATCCGCGACAAAATTACTTCCCTTGGACTAACAAATCCCGTGGTTACTCTACATGCGCGTTTAAAGCGGGAGCTTCCGGCCTAAGTCAATTCTGGCGGTGAGCAGTCTCGAAGTCGGCATTACCGCCCTCCGCGGCAGCGCTTCCTGAGCGGAGTTATTCGCGCGCTCCCGTGTAACGCCGGGGAGCCGGAAGAATCACCGGTCCGCTGACCGCGATCGAAAATGTTTTCTCCGCCGGTTTGCCATCAAGGCCCTCGGCCGCGAACCGCACTGTGTAATTGCCGGCGACAGTGTAGGTATGCGTAAGGATCGCGCCATCGGAGGCCACTCCATCGCCGAAACCCCAATGATAGGCGAGCGCGGGGACTCCGTCTTTGGACGCTATGCTGGAGAATTCAATCTCTTCCCCAATTCTTGCCTGAGAAGGTACTTGGAAAGCAATCGACGGTGCAGTCGCCGGGATCGAAGTATCAATAATTTTGATCAGCTTGACTGTGTGCGCGGGTTGATTGTCGAGGCGCAGCGTTTCGTGGTCCATCGCCAACGGCTGATCTTGCGCGAGCGCGTCGGACAATTTGTATGGATGCCCTGCGGGGAGCTTTAAATCGGAGAAACTGAAAGTGTGTGAACTCGGCTGTTCCGTCCAATTAAAGACCGCCAACATGGTCTGACGCTGGTCTTCACGCAGCAGAAAAATGCTGGGTTGCTCATCCTTATCTGAATAAGTCATGAGATCCAGGGGCAACGCAGCGCGCCCCAGTTTCGCCATAGCCAGCAAATCAGGATTCTTTACCAAGGCTACGCGATCCGGATCACTTCCCAGGGTTGGAAGGTCGTCGCCGATTTCGAACATTCCGCCGGAAACGGCCGCGAGAGCGATCGAGACCTCAGCGTCATTCAATGTTAGTGGGGCTTGAATGGTGCGCTCTTCAATGAGCTGCCGGGAAACGGTGAACGCGTCCGGGTCAGCAATGAAAAAGTTGCGATGCATGTAATTACGCGCCGCGATGCCCGGCTCGGCCTCCTTGCTGCGGAGAAATGCGTGGCCGGTATCCTGGGATGTGCGGCCTTCATCCACCAGGCCAACCGGATTCAACATCGGACTCCCATCTTTATCGAGGAGCACGTCTTCGCCGACTGCCTTGCGGATAATCTCGAGTCCGATGCGCTGCGCTTCCAGCGCAGTTGTATTCGGGCGATGGTAATAAGCCTCGATGGCCGTGTTGTCCATGAAGTCGAGCTTGATGTAGCGCACGCCCCATTCCCGGACCAGGGTGCGATAGGTCTCGCGAAGATATTCCTGGGCATCAGGATGAGTTGCGTCCAGGACAAACAGGCGCTCGCCCTCCACCTCTTCGGCTTTGCCAATGGAAATCGGATCGCCATGTGCGTTGTGCACCAGCCAATCTTTATGGTGCTCGTAGATCGAGGCGCGCTCGGCCACTTCAAAGGGAGCCGTCCAAATTCCCACCTTCAATCCCAATCGGCGAATGTGGTTCGTAAGATCCAACATGCCACGGGGGAATTGAGAGGCATTAGGCGTTGTATATTCACCGCGAGCGTATCCGTAACCCATGTCGAAATGAAAATAGTCGTAGCCCAGCCCCTTCAAGTTCTCGGCCAGCCATTGAGCGTTGGTGAGCGAAGCACCTGCGGTGATCTTGGCGTAGTAGGCCGTCCAACTCCACCATCCCAGCATGTTATCTGGGCTGATGCGACTGTGATGCAGTTCTCGAATCGCGGCGCCGTAGTTATCAAGTTGTGAATGGTAGTCCATTCCCGCGGCAAACATCACGCGTTCTGAAGTTATTAACTCGCCTGCGGCAAGAGGAACATTCAATTCAATCAGATTTTCCGCCGGTCCTTCTCGCATACCGGATTCAGGCTCGGTTGCTTGTATCTCGGTAGTTCCGGTTGACTCGACCGTATAGGAGGCGATGCTGGGGCCATCCGGTGATGAAGATTGCGTCTGCAAATGGATGATGGTGAGAAAGCGGTTGGAAGTCAGAGCTCCGACAAACAGGCTCTCCTTGCTATCCCGGTTGTAAGTAAGTTGGCTGCCCACGGCGCGGTGTAATCCGCTTGGACCTTTGCCTAAATCGAAAATCTGCAATGGCGGCCAATCCTCGCTGTAACTGTCCGAGAGAACCCGGTCACTTTTCTGTGCACCACCGAGATCGACGATCTTGGTCCCCATGGCCTCGACGCTGCGGATACTTTGGATGGTCACCGGATGGGCTGTGTGATTTTGCACTTCAACCTCAATGACCCCAAAATCTCTCCCTTCATAGAGTTGCAATGTATAGGCGAGGTCAGGGGAATGCGGAAGTCCGGACGAAGTGATGGTTATTCTGTTGCCGTGTCCGAGCGCATCCTCGAAAGTCGATTGCGATATCTCGTGGTGCGGATAATCGGTCGATTTGAGCCACTTGTGATCGATCTGCGCGGCCACTCTGGCGTGAATGACGCTGTGTCCGCCGCTTCCTGTTTGAATCTCATAGGTTCCGTCGCTCGGCTGAACCACCACGGATAAGCCCTCGATATGAATAGCTACCTGAGAAGCTTGAGCCGGGTCAGAAGAGCCCAGGCAGGCTCCGACCAGGATTAGCACGCAGGCTAGCGCGGTTGTGAGACTTGCAGTCTGAACAGGACGGATTACCCCGGCCAATTTGTCGAAGAGCTGGAAACCACGAAGATTATTTCCAATCATGAATGTCTCCTGTTATTACGGGATCTTGATGTGCGCTCACACAGAATCCTGACTCGAGGTGAAGGGCCATGTAGCTTTCCATTTCGCCCAGAGGAAGAAAACCACAACGCCGGTTAGTAACGTCAATAGGCCGATCTTGATGTAGAGCCAGCCCGAGGTCAGAAAAACGTACGCCCACCCAAAGAAAGCAATGATCATGGGCAGGGGATAAAACCACATCTTGTACGGACGCGCGCTGTCGGGAAACTTTCGTCGCAAAAGTGGAATGGCAAATAGCTGTCCGAGAAACTGTACCAGAATCCTGGTAGTGATCAAGGCGCTGACGAGTTGATCAAGTTTAAGGAATGCGAGGGCAATCGATACAGCGCCCAGAACCAGAAGTGAAACTTGGGGATAGTTTTTCGTAGGATGCAGCTGCGCAAAAGGACGGAAGAAATAGCCATCGATGGCGGCCGCATAAGGGATTCGCGAATAGCCCAGAAGAAGCGCGAACACGGCGCCAAAGGCGGACCAGAGGACGAAAATTGTTACCACGATGGCGGCGCCCCTGCCGTAGAGGCGCTCCATGAAGTCGGAAACGATGAAGTTGGAATGAATTCCTTCCCGCCATGGTACTACTCCGATCAAGGCGAGATGCACCGCGAGATATCCTATGCAGCAGACGGCGAGCGAGTACAGAATCGAGCGCGGTACTACGTAGCCAGGATTCTGCACTTCGTCGCCGATGTAGCACACATCGTAATATCCGAGATAGTTGTACACGGCGATCAGAGTGGCACTGCCGAGACCGAGCACGAAGCCACGACTGAAGGTCATCGCTCCGGGAGGAAAATCGAACGCCAGGTGAGCATTGAAGTGGAAAAGACCGGCGACGATCGCGGTTACCATCGCCAGCACTGTGCCCACCCAAAGCGTGACAGTGACCTTCTTCAGGAATGTCATCTGCCGGCATAGGAGGAATAAAGCAGCGAGGCCGACGGCTACCCCGACGAATTGTTGGCCACGAGCCGTCAATCCGGGCCAGAGATAGGAAGAATAATTTCCGAATCCAACCATTCCGGACGCGATTTCCAGAGGCCCACTCGCCACGAATTGCCAGATAAAAAGAAAAGCCATCAGGCGACCCCAAGTCTGGTGGCCGTACGCCTCGCGAAGAAAATGGTAGCTGCCGCCGGAGCCGGGCAGCGCCGCCCCCAGTTCGCTCCATATCAGGCCGTCGGAAATCACGATAAGCGCACCGGTAAGCCAGCCCAGCATGGATTGCGGGCCGCCCATCGAAGCCATCAACAGTGGGATGGTGATGAAAGGTCCAATCCCAACCATGTTAGAAATGTTGAGGGCTGTGGCATGAAGTAAACCAAAGGCGCGCGTGAGGTGGGGTTGCGATTCCGTCTTCGTTGCCATGGGCGAGGAACATATTAGACCAAGTAGATGACAATCGCTGGTTTGAGAGATAATTCGAGTCCGCCTTGAATTCAGCGGGGACGTGAGGGAACTGTGAGCGATTGCGGCAAGAAGATTCGTTTGAATCGTGTGCTGGGAGGCTCCGAACACCGGGCGCTGGTCGTGGCTTTCGATCATGCCCTGGTACTGGGGCCGATTCCTGGAACGGAGGACCCATTAGGAAAGATTCGACAGTTTGCCCAGGCGAATGTCGATGCCTTGCTGCTGAATCTTGGACTCATCCGCCAATTCACGAACTCGACAGTAGCCGGTCCAATACCTTCTCTGATTGCCCGCCTGGATTGGACAACGGTTTGGTCTGCGATGGGGCAAAACGGAAGCGGCGCGCTGCACAGTGCGCTTCTCGCGCGCCCCGAGGAAGCGTTACGACTCGGCGCCGGATGCCGTGCCGGCTTCGGCATGATCACTAGCTTGCGCAATGACCTCTACAACTCGGTTCTTCGCCGCTCGTCGGCTTTTTTCCAGAAGCACGCGACTGGCACTTTGATCTCGACCATCATCAACGACATTGAGCGGGTGCAGTACGCCATGTCGAGCGTGCTGGCCGAGTCCCTGCAGCAGTTGTTTAGTTTCATCTTTATTGCGGGTGCGGTGGTGGTACTGGGCCGGGGCTTGGCGTGGGTGCTGCTTCTGTTTGTCCCGTTCATCGTATTGTCGGCGGTGCGCATCGGCCGCCGCGTCCGTACCACGACGCGTCGTGGGCAGGATCAGTTGGCCGACGTGCAAGACCTGTTGGACGAGACGATCACCGGCAACCGCATCGTCAAGACGTTTGCAATGGAATCGTGGGAGGTCGCCGGGCTTAAGGAGGCCGCCAATCGTCTGTTTCGTGCCAACCTGCGGGCGGTGGCCGCCGCGGCTATCAGCTCTCCGTTGATGGATGTCTTTGGCTTGATCGCCCTGGCCCTGCTGTTGCTACTGGGCCGGCAGAAAATTGTTCACAACCAGTTCACGCTGGGCGGCTTCGTCGCGTTTTTCGCCGCGGTCTTTGCCTTGTATAACCCTGTTCGCAAGTTTGCCCTCTTTTATAACAA
>CAVZDM010000078.1:0-5390 GCA_963773955.1 uncultured Acidobacteriaceae bacterium
AATCATCTCATGATGGCGGTTGGCTTACCCGTCATGGGGCACATTTTAACAGGCCAGGATATCCAGTCGATGGCGTTCTTGAGTACGCCGGGAATGGAGTAGTTAGATTCGGGCGTGACGATGAACAGGCCATCGTTGCCGTTTCACCTTGTCTTTGAGCACGCGAACCGGCTCAGGCTCGTCGTATTCGTAGTCCTGGTTGAAAAGCGGGATGTTTTCCAGGCTGATGATTTCCATTTCCGCTCCGGCGGGCAGGAATCGTTGCGCCTCGCGTAGTGCCGCCTGGTTATGCGAGCCTTTGCGCAAGTTGCCGCAAAAGCCGAGTAGATGTATGGTTGTGGACATAGGTTCTCCGTGAGTTTATTCGCATGATCGAAGCCCCACAACTATTGTAAGGCTTATCTTTCGATCAATGCCACCGCGTAGCAGGCGATCCCTTCCTGGCGACCGGTGAAGCCCAGGCCGTCGGTGGTGGTGGCTTTGATGCTGACCTGTTCGAGTGTGAGATGCAGGTGTTCGGCGAGATGGGTACGCATGGCAGGAACATGTTGAGCCAATTTGGGGCGTTCGGCGACAATGGTGGCATCGACGTTGCTGATCTTCCAGGAATGCCGTTGGAGCAGATCATAGACATAGTTGAGGAAGACATAGCTGGGACGGTTCTTCCAGCGTTCGTCGCTGGACGGAAAGTGCTGGCCGATGTCGCCGAGGGCCGCCGCGCCTAGCAGCGCATCGACGACGGCGTGAATAGCGGTGTCCCCGTCGGAATGTCCGGCGAGACCAAACTCGTAGGGGATGGTCACACCGCCCAGGATAGGTGGGCGACCAGGGGCGAAGGCGTGTACGTCGTAGCCGAAACCAACGCGAAAAGTCATAGCATCTCGCCTCCTCGCAGCAGCGCCTCGGCGATCAACAGGTCTTCTCGTGTGGTGATCTTGAGATTGGTGTACGAGCCAGGGAAGACGGCGACGGGATGCCCAGGCGTTCCAGCAGGGCCGCGTCGTCGGTCACGTCTTCCGCCCGAGCTTCGGGCGCAGCGTGAGCGGCGTAGATGAGCGGGAAAGAGAAGACCTGTGGCGTCTGCACAGCCTGCAGCGCGGCGCGTTCGATGGTGGAGTGGACGAGACCCCGTTCGACGCGCTTGATGGTGTCCTTGACAGGCACGGCAGCAATAGCGGCCTGGTATTCCTGAGCAGCCAGCAGGCCAGCTTCCAGCAGGGCGGGTGTGACGAGCGGGCGCGCCCCATCGTGGATCATCACCCAGCGCGTTTGCGGAGCGAGACTAATCAAACTGCACCGGGACGTGACCACGCACTTGAAGGTTGTGGTCGATAAGGAAGCGGCAGCAGAATAACTCTGGTTTTCGATGGAGGGACGGGCGTCTCGCCCGTCAAAGTTCGTCGTGGCCGGGCGGGGACGCCCGGCGCTCCATCATTCGACATCTGCGCCGAAGAATTCCTCTACTTTTTTCAGGTCGGTCGTCTTCTTGTAGGGCGGCAAGCTCTCCACAAATACTCGGCCGTACTGCTTCTTCAGAATCCGGTTGTCTAACAGCGCCAGCAACCCGCGATCGTGCAACGATCGAATCAATCTTCCAAATCCCTGCTTCAGGGTGATGACCGCGCTCGGTACCTGGTATTCGAAAAAGGCGTTGCCGCCGCCGGCGTCGATCGCCTTCACTCGCGCCGCCACCACCGGATCGCTTGGGACGGCGAATGGCAGGCGATCGATAATCACGCAGCTCAGCTGTTCACCTTGCACGTCCACACCTTGCCAGAACGAAGATGTCCCGAACAACACAGCGTGGGGAGTGAGACGGAACTCCTGGAGCAGCGCCGATTTAGGAGCGTCGCCCTGCTTCAGCATGGGAAATTCCAACTGCCCAAGCAGGCGGTCGTAGATTTCGTTCATCTGCGCGTAGCTGGTGAAGAGCACGAACGCGCGGCCGCGAGTAATCTCCAGCAGACGCCGGATAAGCCCGGCCGCCTCGCCGGCAAATTGCGGCGTGCGCGGATCGGGCAGATCGGGCGGGACGTAAAGAATCGCCTGACTTTCGTAATCAAAGTGCGATGGCACGATCAATTCGCGCGCGTGGTCGAGGCCCAGGCGCTGCCTCATGTAGTCGAAGCCGCCGCCTACAGCCAGGGTTGCCGAGGTCAACACAGAAGTTTCCAGCTTCGACCACAGGCACTCGCGCAGAATCTGGCCGACTTCGATCGGAGTGGCTTGCAGGAAAACATTCATGCGACCCGCCGCGGATGTCTCGGGGGAAGACTTGCGGCGCGCACCTCCCGGCCCGCGAAAACCTCGCCGCTCGATCCAGAAGACCGTATTGGGGTCCTCGCTTTCCATCACGAAGCGAAGTTGCGCCTGCAATTGCTGCGCTCGACGCACTAGGGAAAAAACGTCCTCCGGCTTTTGTGGAAGCTGTTCCATCTCCGCGCCCAGGCGGTATAGCGCTTGATTGAGCGCGAGGAATTCTTCGCCGTTTTCCTCCAGGAATTCGCGACGGGAGTCGAAGGCAAAGCGGCCTTCGTTTGTGGGCAGGAGCGAGAAAAAGAGTTGCGATCGCTCACGTAACGACTGGATCGCGCCCGACACTTGTGGGGTATAGAGTTTCTCGCGCTGCAACAGATGTTCTACGTCGCGCGTCAACTCGTCCATGCGCAGGTTGCTCACCGAAATCCCAAAGTAGCTGCCGGCGATGTCTTCCAGTTCGTGGGCTTCGTCGAAGATCACCGCGCCGCACTCGGGAAGCACGCCGGCGTCGGGCGCGCCTTCGGCTTCGAGTTTGATGGAGAGGTCGGCGAAAAACAGATGATGGTTGACGATGATAATGTCGCTCTCGGCGGCGCGCCGCCGCATTTCGGTGATGAAGCAGCGGTCGTAATCCTTGCATTTCTGGCCAAGACAAGTGTCGGCCCGCGCGTCGAGCTTGTGCCAGAGAGCGCTGGCTTCGGGCAGTTCGGCGAGTTCCGCGCGGTCGCCGCTTTGCGTCGTTTTCTCCCAGGCGGCGATGGCGCGGTAATGTTCGATCTCTTCCAGGCCGCTGAGCACGGGCTGGTCAGTGAGGTCATAGAGTTTCTTGCGGCAGAGATAATTGTTGCGTCCCTTCATGTAGCAGACGCTCAGCTTTCGATCTTCCCCGGGAAATAGCGCTTGCTCGAGCGCCGGGACGTCTTTAAAGAAGAGCTGCTCCTGCAAATTCTTGGTGCCGGTTGAAATGATGACGCGTTTGCCGGAGCGGATCACCGGCAACAGATAAGCCAGGGTTTTGCCGGTACCAGTGCCGGCCTCGACGATTAAATGGCGATTTTCTTCGAGCGCCTCTTCCACCGCCTGGGCCATCTGCAACTGGCCGCGTCGGAACTCGTAGGCGGGATGCGTCTTTGAGAGCAAGCCGCCGGGCGCGAAGAACTGGTAGAGCGAAAATCCCGCAGGTCGAGCTTCCGGATGGGATGCGAGATGGGATGAGGAAGGCACCGAGTCTCTATAATAGCCTTAGAGCCGCGAGCTTCGAGCCTCGAGCGAACTGTTTGCTCGCAGCTCGCAGCTCGTGGCTCGAAGTTCAATCACTTTGAGCAAAAAGAAACCCACCCCACTCGTCGCCATCGTTGGACGGCCTAACGTTGGTAAATCGACGCTGTTTAACCACCTGACCGGATCGCGGCGCGCCATTGTCGGAGACGAGCCGGGCATAACGCGCGATCGCCTCTATGGCGAGGTGGAATGGCGTGGGCACGAATTTCGCGTCGTGGATACCGGCGGCATCGTTCCCGACGACAAGGATTTCATACCGTCGGAGATCTTTCGTCAGGCTAAGGTCGCGTTCGAGGAGGCGGCGGCCATCGTCATGGTGGTCGATGCCCGCACCGAGATCGCGGGACCCGATCGCGAGTTGGCTCGACTTCTGGCTCGCACGGGCAAGCCTCTCTTCCTTGCCGTCAATAAGATGGATTCGGACAAGCAGGATGGATTGCTGGACGAGTTTCATGTGCTCGGAATGCGGAATATGTTTCCGGTTTCGGCTGAGCACGGGCGCGGAATCGACGATCTGCTTGACGCTATTCTTCGGGTGCTACCTGCAAAACCACAAGCAACCACAGAGGTCACTGAGGTCACGGGGGAAGACACAGGGGAGCCCACTCCCGAGGAGCCGCATGAAATCAAGGTGGCTATCATCGGTCACCCTAACGTCGGTAAATCCACACTGCTGAATCAGCTCACGGGAACCGACCGCGCCATCGTCTCGCCTATCGCAGGCACAACGCGCGATTCCATCGACGAGGTCATCCAGTACAAAGGGCGCAAGATTCGCTTCGTTGATACGGCGGGCATTCGGCGCAAAGGCAAGACGAAGCTGATGGCCGAGAAGCTTTCGGTGGTCATGGCGCGCAAGAATATTGAAGACGCCGACATCGTGCTCTTCATGGTCGACGCCACCGAAGGCGCCAGCGGCCTCGACGCTAACATCGCGGGCTATGCGCACGAGAGCGGACGATCGGTGATTATCCTGGTCAATAAATGGGATCTGGTGGCTAGCGGCGAGAAGCGCGCCGTCAGCCAGTCGAAGACGGCGCGCATCCAGGATGCCAAGCGGCCGCATGACCGCGCAGTTTACGAAGAGCGGCTACGCTATGGGCTCAAATTTCTGGCCTATGCTCCCGTGCTATTTCTTTCCGCGCACACGGGCAAGGGGACGGAGAAAATTCTGCCGCTGATCGAGAAGGTGGCTGCTGAACGGCGCAAGCGCATCACGACTGGCGAGATGAATCGCTTCCTGAAGACAGTTGATTTCGACCGCGCCTCGGTTCCCGTGAGCAAGCGCGTGAGAATTAAGTACATGACGCAGGCGGGAGTGGCTCCTCCGACGTTCGTCCTCTTCACCGACCGCCCCGTGAAGCTGCATTTTTCCTATCAGCGGTTTTTGGAAAACCAGATTCGCGCTGCGTTTGGGTTTGTTGGCTCGCCTATCTGGATCAAGAACCGGGCGCGAGAGTAGCGTCTGTCCGCTGACGCGCGGTTCAGCTCTTTCCGGGCGCGGAGTGAAATGGATCGTCCTGTGGATTGTGCGGACCGTCCTCCGGACTCGGAATGTCCAGGTTGACTACGACGGGATCCTGACCACTGCGTACGATGACGGCCTCCACCGGTTGGTCGGTGCGCGCGTTCAGCTCTTGATGAGGAACGTAGGGAGGAACGTAGACGAAGTCTCCGGGACCCGCTTCATCGACGAACTCCAAACGATTTCCCCAGCGAAAGCGCGCGCGGCCTCGGACGACGTAGATCACGGTTTCCAGTTCGCCATGATGATGAGGACCGGTTTTGGCGCTGGGATGCACCACTACCGTTCCCGCCCAGAGTTTTTGCGCGCCGACTTTGGCATGCGA
>CAVZDM010000079.1:0-6372 GCA_963773955.1 uncultured Acidobacteriaceae bacterium
GGCACCCGAGCGGCGAGGTGCTGCGCCGGTTCGAAGAGCGGGAATCCTGCGTGCTGCGAACGGACCTGGACGGTCTGATCACGCTCCGCAGCGACGGGCGGCGGCTGGAAATGGATATGGCCCGGTGGTCGGGCGCGCTGGGCAGCGCTCCGGCGGCGGGATTAGATCGTCTCTTCTGACGCTGCCTCGGCTTCGGCGGCGGCCGCCGGACCGCCTTCCTGCCCTTCGGCCAGAACGCGCCGGGCAGCTTCCAGATCGGCTTTGGAAACCTGCACCTGGAATTCCAGTACTGGAAGGGTGCTGGGGCCAATCAGCATGGATTCAATTCCATTGGCCTCCAGGATGCCGTGAACGTTCATCGCCTCCATCTCCGCGTCGTGATTGGAGGACTGAATACGGGGACCATATCCAGCTCGTGCGAAGTGTCTATGGATTCGGATTCGGAATCGGATTCCGGTGGTAGGGCCATGCCTTCAGCATATCGCGTAAGCCGATGGAATAGAATGAAGTGTGAATCGGGTGCGTCCGGCATCCAGGGAGGATAGTATGTCCGATCACCAAGAAGACCTCGCAAACAACATCGCGTGGTTCGTTGCGGGCGCGGTAGCAGGGGTGACTGCGGCCCTATTGTGCCCGCCGCAAAGCGGGAAGCAGACCCGCCGGTTCATCGCCGACAAGACCCAGCAGGGCCGCGACGCCGTTACGGAAACGGGCAAGGATGTGGTTGACCGCAGTAAGGAGATGGTTGACAAGGGCCGGCAACTGGTCGAGGACGCCGTGGATTTTATTCGAGCGCGGCCGCAAGCTGGTGCGCGGCTAGCGCCGGACTGGGCACGCGCATGGCCCCGCCCTCGGCCCCGAAGTCCAAGAAAAGGACACCCAGCAAACAGTTTAAAGAACTGGGCGGTGTGCCCATTCTTGTTCACACGCTGCGCAAGTTTGCCGCCACCCCTGCCGTCTACGAAATCATCGTCGCCCTGCGCAAGGACGAAATCGCCGGCTTCCGCACCCAGGTCGAAAAGCAGTATCCGGAAATCCTGACGAAGCGCCTGAAAATGGTCGAAGGCGGCGAGCATCGTCAGGACTCGGTGGCGAGCGCCCTGGCCCGTGTAGCGGCCGATCCGGATGACATTGTCCTGGTGCACGATGCGGTTCGTCCGCTGGTTACGCCCGAAATCATTGGTCATGTGATCGAGGCCGCGCATAAACATGGAGCCGCCATTGCGGGCTGGCCCGCTGTGGACACGGTGAAACAGGTGGAACGAACCGCGGAGGGCGCGCTCATCAAAGCCACCATCCCGCGCGCCAGCATCGTGATGGCGCAAACGCCGCAGGGCTTTCGCTACAACATCCTGAAAAAGGCCTTTGATGACGCCGTCGCCGACGGTTTCCTCGGCACCGACGAGGCTTCACTGATCGAGCGCGCCGGCCTGCCGGTCATGGTCGTGATGGGCTCGCCCAGCAATATAAAAATCACCACGCCAGCCGATATGGAACTGGCAGAGTTCTATCTGGAGCAGGAAGACGGGAACAAAATTTGAAACCTGAAATGCGCATCGGCTACGGCTGGGACTCGCACGAATTCAAACCCGGCATTCCGCTAAAAATCGGCGGCGTGACGCTGCCGCACGGCCGAGGCCTCGGCGGCCATTCCGACGGCGACGTCCTCCTCCACGCCATCACCGACGCGCTGCTTGGCGCCATCGCCGGCCCCGATATCGGATCGCTATTTCCACCGTCCGACCCGCAATGGAAAAATGCCGACTCCGCCGTGTTTCTGCGCGAGGCGTTGCAGCACGTCAAGACCGCCGGCTACGAATTGGTGAACCTGGATTCCACGCTGATCTTAGCTACTCCAAAAATCGGGCCACACGCCGACGCGATTCGCAAACACGTTGCCGAGCTGTGCGGAATTCAGGCGGATTGCGTAGGGATCAAAGCAAAAACACCGGAAGGTATGGGCACCGAGAACGCGGCGATTGCGGCTGTGGCGGTTTTGCTGAAGCGCAGCTAAGAGTTCGTGTGGGGACGGGCGCCTCGCCCGTCCAAGCCGAGCGCCAGCTCGGCAACTGCCGGTGGCCACAGCAGCTCTGGGTTCGCTGAGCCGCTAGCTGTGGGAAGACTCAACCTCTCCAGCCAACTCCGCATGCTTCGCGCGCGCCGCCGCGATGAACGCCTGGAAAATTGCGCGCGCCGCTTCCGCCACTTCCGGCCCGTCATTCACACTTCGTTCCGGATGCCACTGCACCGCCAGCACAAAGTGTCCGGGCGCAGTTCCTTCCACAGCCTCAATAACCCCGTCTTCAGCGCAATGCGCCACCACCCGCAACCCATCGCCTGCCGCGTTCGCGGACTGGTGGTGCGACGAATTCACGGCAACGGTTTTCCCCGCGCCCACGATTTCCGCCAGCTTCGACCCCGGCTCGATGATTACCGTGTGCGCTTTCGCTACCGTCCGTCCCGCGCTGTGGTTGATCGCCGATTCGATGTGCTGCACCAGTGATCCCGAGCGGTACACATTCAACGACTGCAATCCATAGCAGATGCCGAGCACGGGCTTGTGGGTTTTGTAGGCGTCGCGCAGCAGCAACTCATCCACCGCGTCTCGTTTGGCGTCAGCCGGTGCCGTCTTCTCGTGGCGATCCGCGCCGTATTTCTTCGGATCGAGATCCGCCCGGCTGCCCGGCAGCAGAACCGCGTCGCAGCCCTCGACCTGTTTCATCACCTGACTCGGTGTCTGCTCCAGTTCAATGCGCACCGGCTCTCCACCGGCGCCGCGCACGGCTTCTTCATACGCCGGCAGCGCACGCTCGGCGTACTCGCGATCGTTCTCGTTATCGCCCGAATGCGGTACGGGAATGGCAATCCGCGGCGCAGTTGTTTTCAAACCGGTCATATTCAACGCATCCACATTTGTTTGTGGAGCGCCGGGCGTCCTCGCCCGGCCACCTCCGAAATGGACGGGCACGCGGCGCCCGTCACTCCACCGTCAACTTACTCGCTCGATCCCTTCCAGCGTCTTGCGCTGGCGATAATGTCGAATTTCCATCCCGATCGACAGCACCAGCACGATCGCACCCACGGTGATCGCAAACGGAAACGCGATGTGCCGGTAGCCGAACGTCAGATTGGGCGCAACGTGCTTCACCCGCGAGTACAGCATGGTCCCCGCAATGCTCAGCAGAAGCGCGACCGCGAACGACAGCAGGGTCAATAGAAACGTCATCGCCAACACGCGGGCCGGAATTCCTATCCAGCGCGGCCCGCCCGAACCCGTTGTGCCCATGTTTCTAAATTACACCAACTGTCTGGGCGATTCGCGACTGGATTCGCTGGAAGCTGTCAGCTAGAACCTGGGGAGTTGGCTCCTCATGGTCTTCCCCCTGGATTCCACGTCGGCGTGAAGCTGGAATTCACCAGCCACTCCACGGGGCCGAGCATGGACCCAATCGCCGCCTCCATGTGCGCGAAGTCGAGATGCGCGATATCGTCGCTTGGCCGGTGATAGTCCGCGTGCATGCCATAACTCGAGACCGTCTGCGCTACCACGCCTTGTTTTGCCAGCACGTAATTATCCGAGCGCGCGAAAAAATTCTGCTCAGGATGCGGGTCGCCCACCAGATTCGCGCCATGCGCTGCCAGCGTAGGTCCCAGGTTTGATCGTTCCCATCCCGTGAGCCAAACCGTATCGGCTTTCACTTTGGGGTCCGCGCGGCCAATCATTTCAAACTCGAGGTTCGCCACAATCTCGGTCAGCGGGAGCGGCGGATGCTCACGAAAATAAGTCGAACCCAATCCCCCGCTTTCTTCGCTGCCGAACAGCGCAAAAATCACGGTGCGATGGGGACGCGGCCCCCCGCCCAGCACGCGCGCCAGTTCCAGCACCGCCGTCGTACCCGAAGCGTCATCATCCGCGCCGTTGTAGATATTGTCCCCGTTGACTGGCCTGCCAATGCCGAGATGATCGAGATGAGCTGAAAGCAACACTGCTTCATGTTGCAGCTTCGGATCGCTGCCCCTAAGAATCCCAACTGCATTCCAGGTGAACCCTTTTTCCTGTTCAGACGCAGCTCGAAAATGAACCTGGCTTCCGTCGGGCAGTTGCGCGAATGTCTGGGCCGCTTCCACGCTCAATTCCAGAAAGTTAAAGTTGCCCATAGCGCTGTCGCCGTCGCCGTTCTGGAGTTGATTCGGCAGGTGAGGGAGATCCTTGCCCCTCACTTCGAAGTCCTGCGAATTCTTGTCGCTCACAACTATGGCCGCGATCGCGCCCGCATTGAGTGCCGCAAAAGCTGAGCCACCACGTTTGCCAGCATTTCCAGGGACGAACGCGATCGCGCCGGACTTGACCTTCATCTTTGGATTCGCCGCGTCCAGTCTCTGCAACGGCCCGGAAAACTCGGTCCGCGTGAGATGGCTGATCAGAAATTCCTTGCCGTAGCTCCAGGTGATCTTGGCGGAGCCGTCCGCGGGTGTGATCTCAAGCGTCGGAGTCGCGGTCACTTTGGGCTTGAACAGCGGCGCGCTTTGAATATAGCCTCCATCGTCGCCCGCCGGAGCGATCCCATACGCTCGCAGCTCGGCCGCGATGTAGGTTGCCGCAAGCAGTTCATCGTGCGTGCCACTGCCGCGCCCTTGCATCGCGTCCGAAGCGAGAAATTCCTCATGGGCTCGAATGCAGTCGGCGCACACCGTCTGCGTTGGTTCTCGATTGGGATGTGGCGTGGCCGGCTCGACCGGAGCAGTGTTCGGAGTTTGGGCCAAAATCGCAGACGTCATCGGCAGGGAGACGAGCAGCGTGAAGAGAGTGGCCCAGAGCGGAAAGGCGAAGCGTGTTTTCATGGCGGTGTTCTCAACGAGACTAGAAGAAGACTAGCAGGTTATTTCCGGCGAGAGTCCCACCCTCGCACCCCGGCCGCTGGATGCGCTCTGGCTCGGCGTCGCGAACGCTCTGCTCGAAGGGCGGCATGAACTTCCCGCCGTGCGATTACGCTACAATACCGTCATGTCGCAAACCGCCTCGGCGATCACCCGCAGCCCCGCGGAGATCGTGCAAAACAGCCCGGTTTCACAGGCGCCGAACGGCATCTGCTACGCCCGCTCGGGCGAGATCACAATTACGGATAACGATCTCGACCGCATGATCGCCGCCGTGCCCGTGCCGGTGGCTGCCGCCCTCAGCCGCAAGGCCTACTATTTCGTGCCGCTCACCGTGACCCAGGGCGAAGACACGGTGATTGCCGACCGCTACGACGTTGCCCTCAGCGACAACGCGGTTTGCCATCGCAACCTGAATCTGGGCGACGCGCAGTGCGTCTTCATCTCGACCCGCCTGATGGAAGACAAATTCTCGGTGGCGTTCGAGTTTTACATCAACGTCGGACACGCGCTGGTGGAGCGCGCCGGCGTATCGCAGAATTTCGCCGATCTGGCCTGGCAGCAAGTGGAGTCCGGAGTGCGCGGCGAAACCTCGCTGGACGCGTGGGAGGCGCGCAAACTGGCCACCGCCCACGGTCCCGACGCGGAGAAATTCAAGAACGATTATCTAACCGCCAGCTTCGCGGATGCGATTTCCATCTACCTGCTCTCGCTTTACCTCGACGTAGATTACTACGATCTGCGCGAGCGCGACTATCCGCTGCTGGCGCCGGCTCCGATGGCCGAGCGACTGCGCAAGATCGCGGAGATCTTTCCTCCGAATCCGGGATTTGAATTCAACATTTACTATCGGCGGCGGACTTAGAGCGGATCTTCTTTGGGTTCTGAGTGTAGACGCCTGACTTCGTCAACTGTCGGTAGACAGAAAGCGGCGAGGAAAAGCTTCAGCGTTTTTCCAGAAGGCGAACAGGTCGTCACTGCGGCAAGCCCACGCGTTTGAGCAGATCGACGTATCGCGGATCAGAATGATAAGGTTCAAAAGAGTCATCGTTCTTCAGGTATTCCATCCGCCCCGACCGCTCCGCGTAACCTTTTTCCAGCCACTCGAAGGTCTGATCGCGGTCTCCCATCAGCGCGTAGAAATCCGCCATCTCGTTGGGTGAGACATACTCCTTTTGCGACTCGTTTTTCAGTACCTCGATCAACGCGGTGCACGCCCCTTTCAGCTTGGCCTCCCGATATCCAGCAGCGAACGCCTCCGCCCGTTCCGGCCGCCCGCCCTTCTTCATGGCCATGACCTCATCTGCCACGTACGCGTCCTGATTTCCCAAGTGCCAGTACACTTGGCTGCGGAATCCATAGTTGGGCGGGAATTCCGGATTGGCGGCAACGAGCCTGTTCAACTCCGCCAAGGCGTCGTCATAACGATGCATGTCACTCAGGATCGCCGCATGGTTCGCATTAATCTGGGGAGAAGCGGGATCAAGCGCCAGA
>CAVZDM010000080.1:0-53067 GCA_963773955.1 uncultured Acidobacteriaceae bacterium
TTCGGTCCGAGAACCTTGCCCAGACGGCCAACCGATTTCATCATGTCGGGCGTGGCAATCAAGGCATCGAAGTCGGTCCAGTTTTCTTTCGTAATCTTCTCGACCATATCTTCGCCGCCGACGAAATCCGCGCCCGCCGCCTCGGCCTCGCGAACCTTTTCGCCGCTCGCAATCACCAAAACTTTCTTCGCCTTGCCCAGTCCGTGCGGAAGCACCACGGTGCCGCGCACCATCTGGTCGGCATGTTTCGGATCGACGCCCAGCCGCAGCGTTACTTCGACCGTCTCGTCGAACTTCGCGTATTTCACTTTCTGCAGAAGTGGAACTGCTTCCTGCAGCGTATAAGGTCGCGCTTCGACTGCCTTGCGCGACTTTTCGATATTCTTTCCTGACTTCTTCATTCTCACCTCAGTCTCCCACCGCCGCTTCTATTTTCCGAAGAGCCGTGGTGTTTGTGACTACCTTTTATGGAGCGCCGGGCGTCCCCGCCCGGCCACCTCAAGCTGGACGGGCGAGACGCCCGTCCCTCCACGATCAGAATCTATTCCGCCACTTCAATCCCCATCGACCGCGCCGTACCGCGCACGCTTCGGATGGCGGCATCGACCGACGCAGCGTTCAGGTCCGGCATCTTCTGCTTCGCAATTTCCTCAACCTGTTTCAGCGTCACCTTGCCGACCTTGTCCTTATTAGGAGCGCCCGATCCCTTGGCGATGCCGGCCGCGCGCTTCAGCAATACCGAAGCCGGCGGCGTCTTGGTGATAAACGTGAACGAGCGGTCGCTGTAGACCGTGATCACGACGGGAACAATCAACCCTTCCAGTTCTTTCTGCCCGGTGCGGGCATTGAACTGCTTGCAGAACTCCATAATGTTGACTTGCGCCTGACCGAGCGCCGGTCCTACCGGAGGCGCCGGCGTGGCCTTGCCCGCCGCAATCTGCAACTTCACCGATCCTGTAGCTTTCTTAGCCATGATGCCTTTCCCAATTTACAAAAAATCTATGCGACCTTCTCCACCTGCCCAAATTCCAATTCCACTGGAGTCGAACGCCCGAAGATGGTGACCATGACTTTCAAAGTCTCGCGATCTTCGTTCACGTCGTCGACCACGCCCGTAAAGGTTGCGAACGGGCCCTCGCCGATGCGCACCGTCTCGCCCTTTTCGAACTTGACCTTGAGCTTCGGCTTCTCACGACTGTCGGCCACTTTATAAACGATATGATTGACTTCTTCTTCCGACAACGGCGTCGGCTGCTGCCCCGTGCCCACAAATCCCGTGACCCGCGGCGTCGACTTCACCACATGCCAGACGTGATCGTCCATGTCCATCTCCACCAGCACATAGCCGGGATAGAACATGCGCTCCGAGGTGTACTTCTTGCCGCCACGGACTTCAGTGACTGACTCAGTCGGAATCAGCACCTTGCCGATCCTGTCCTGCAGCCCGAAAGCCTGCACCCGCGATTCAAGCGACTCCCGCACTTTGCGCTCGAAGCCCGAATAAGCGTGGATGATGTACCACTTCATATTCGGATTGCGCGCGGGTTGGCCGCTCGGCGCGGCTTCCGCAGGGGGCGGAGCCGCCGCCTGCGGGCCTTCACCTTCTGAGCCAACGCCAACCGCAGCAGCGCTCTCGGTCTTTTCTTTATTGTTCGAATCCGTATCCGGCATTCAATCGCTTCTTTCGCTCGCGCCTAATGGCGCGAGAAATAATGCAAACCCCGTTCCAGGCTGTTAGTGATCGCCAGATCCACCACCCAGAAATAAAACGCAAATAGAAACACGGTGATAATCACCACCGTCGTCGTTGCCTGGACTTCCTTGCGCGTGGGAGACGTGACTTTTTTCATCTCCGTGCGCACGTCGTTGTAAAACGTCCTGATCCGCTCGGGCCAGGATCTTAGCGTAGTTGCAATCGCGTTCTGTTCTACTGCCGTCGCCATACCTTCCCGCTTTCCTCGACTGCTCCCTCTCGGTCCTGAACTCTGGCAGGGGCGGAGGGATTCGAACCCCCAAGTTCGGTTTTGGAGACCGACAGTTTAACCGTTGAGCTTACGCCCCTGTGATCGTGTAGCGCGGGCGCCCTCGCCCGTGCTCTACTATTTCACCTCTTTGTGCGGCGTGTGCTTGCGGCAGCGGCTGCAGAACTTCTTCAGTTCCAGACGGTCCGGAGTCGTTTTGCGGTTCTTGGTCTTCGAATAGTTCCGCTCTTTGCAATCACCACACTGCAACGTAATAATCTCTCGGGGCATTGCTCACTCCCTAAACAGCTCTTGAATTTGCTCGTGTGGGGACGGGCGACTCGCCCGTCCAAGCGGAGCAAAGCTCCGCAGCTACCACACAGCTGACTACGTAATAATCTCCGCGATCGTGCCCGCTCCCACCGTATGCCCGCCTTCGCGGATCGCGAACCGCAATCCTTTTTCCATCGCCACCGGCGTGATCAACTCGATCACCAGGCTCACGTTGTCGCCCGGCATCACCATCTCTGTCCCCGCCGGCAACTCCGCAATCCCGGTCACATCCGTCGTCCGCAAATAAAACTGTGGACGATATCCCTTGAAAAACGGCGTGTGCCGCCCGCCTTCTTCTTTCGTCAGGATGTAAACCTCAGCCTTGAACTTGGTGTGCGGAGTAATTGATCCCGGCTTCGCCAGCACCATCCCGCGCTCCACGTCTTCTTTCGCAATACCGCGCAGCAACAGACCGGCGTTGTCGCCCGCCATGCCTTCGTCCAACTGCTTCTTGAACATTTCGACGCCCGTGACGACCGTCTTGCGCGTTTCGCGGAACCCGACAATCTCCGCTTCCTCGCCCACTTTCACCTTGCCGCGCTCGATCCGGCCCGTCACTACCGTGCCGCGTCCCTGAATCGAAAAAATATCTTCGATCGGCATCAGGAACGGCTTGTCCAACTCGCGCGCTGGCTGCGGCACGCTCTTGTCCACCGCTTCCATCAACGCGTCAATCTGCTTTTCCCACTTCTCTTCGCCATTCAACGCGCCCAGCGCCGAGAGTCGTACCACCGGCACGTCGTCGCCCGGAAACTGATAGCTCTTCAACAGCTCGCGGACTTCCAGTTCGACCAGATCCAGCAGTTCTGGATCGTCCACCGCATCGCACTTGTTCAGCGCCACGACAATGTAAGGGACGCCGACTTGCCGCGCCAGCAGGACGTGCTCGCGCGTCTGCGGCATCGGACCGTCCGTCGCCGCGACAACCAAGATCGCGCCATCCATCTGCGCCGCACCCGTGATCATGTTCTTGATGTAATCGGCGTGTCCGGGGCAATCGACGTGCGCATAGTGTCGATTCGGCGTCTCGTACTCGACGTGCGCTGTGGCAATGGTGATGCCACGCGCTTTTTCTTCCGGAGCGTTGTCGATCGAATCAAACGACCGGAATACAATCTTCGGATTGTGTTTCTGCAAAACCTTGGTGATGGCCGCCGTCAACGTCGTCTTGCCATGGTCAATGTGGCCAATCGTCCCTACGTTGCAGTGCGGCTTTGTCCGTTCAAACTTTTCTTTCGCCATTTTCGTTCTTCCTTTGTAGCGCCGGCGTCTCGCCGGCTGGTTCGCGAATCAATCGTCGTCCTGAGATCCACTCAGTAGTACTGATACAGCTTGTGAAACTTCGCCCGCAGCGCAGGATCGACCTCTTCGACCTTCGAGAGATAAAACTCCCGCACCTGGGCCTGATCGGAAACCGGCAACGACCCGTATAAAGACCGCGCCGTTCCAATCTTGTTTCCCGCCGCCCGGTCGATCGCATCCGCCGAAAAAACCGCATCTAGGTTGCGCACTCGAATGTTGCGGCTGTCGAGTTGCTTCAAATACTTCGTAATCCGGTCGGCAGCGAACGCTTTTTCTATCGCGCTTTTCAGGTCGCCGAACTCGCGCTCCTTCTCGACCTTGATGACGCCTGCTTCGAAGGTCACCGTTTCCACCCGAAACACCAAATTCGAAACACACCGTCAAACTCTGGAGCGGGAGACGGGGATCGAACCCGCGACCAACAGCTTGGAAGGCTGTGACTCTACCACTGAGTTACTCCCGCCCTCTACCGAATCCCTGTAGAGACGCGGCTTGCCGCGTCTGTCCACTCCCTGAGACGCGGCAAGCCACGTCTCTACTCAATCCTATGGAGCCGATGATCAGGATTGAACTGATGACCTCTCCCTTACCAAGGGAGTGCTCTACCAACTGAGCTACATCGGCTCGCCGTACTTCCTAAAATTTGTCATCCTGAGCGAAGCGAAGGACCTGCTTCTTGTCTGCATCGCTTCCGCCTCGTCAATCTATCGGCTTCGCGCTCTCCCGCTCTTCCTCGATCCGGGTTCGCCAAAAATACAGCGCCGCTCGAAACGCGAACAGCCCCAGGATCAGCAGCGTCCCGGTTCGCAGTCTGACGTTCGCATTGAAAACTCGAATCGGCTCATCCGACAGCGTGGTCCAGGCCAAAACGCCCAGCACCGCATAAGCCACGAGAGCTAGCACGAACTTCTTCTTAATCGTCAACACTCGACCGTCAACTTCGCCACTCTGGTGCACAGGGGAGGATTCGAACCTCCGTACCTCCTGAGAGGGACAGATTTACAGTCTGTTGGCTTTAACCACTCACCCACCTGTGCAAATCCGAAAACACCGTCCGGCCGCGCGAAAACCAACACCAGCACTATTCGGCACTTCTCAGCTCGGGAAACGAAATGCGAGAACTCCCGCCTGACAACTACACTCGCCGGAAAATAACCTGAAGGAGTGCTTTAGAACCGTGCCGCCAGCGCGCGCCGCAGCGCAAACCTCTTCTGTTTCCGGAATCTTGTTTTTCTGGAGCTGGCGAAGGGAATCGAACCCCCGACCCTCTGATTACAAATCAGATGCTCTACCGACTGAGCTACGCCAGCAGGTGGAAGCAAGTCCAACCGGGCACAATACTTCCCTGATCCCTTCCTGAAGTCCGGGACAATTATTTAAGTTATCACAAGGGCAATTCACGTGCAACCGCACCTGCGTCCCAATCGCGTGCGGCAGTCTGCGGAGTCCTGGCCCAAGGAATCGCAATCCCGGTGCTATCATTATCAGGCTCAGCTGTGACTGTTGTTCACAGCGGAGGAGCCGAGCACCCTCCCAAATTCGATGCGCATTCGACGCCGCCTTCCCATCCCCTTGGCCGTTTTGTTGATTGTGGCCGCCGTCGCCTTGATCGTAACCCTGCGCAAGCACGCTGCGCCGGAAGCGGCTCGCCTCCTCCCGGGAGCGGACGGTTTCTTCTACATCAATCTGAAGTGGATTCGCACCTTCAACGCCACCGGCCAACTGCCGCCGGTCTCCCGCGATCTGGAGTACCAGAAGTTCGTCGAGGAGACCGGATTTCAGTTCGAGCGCGATCTGGACCAGGCTGCTTTCGCCATCCACTATCCGCAGAGTTGGGGGGACGGGACCGCTGGATCAGCCCCGGAGCCGCGCTTCTCCGAGGTCTTCGTCGGCAAGATCGATGCCGGCCGGCTGACTGCCTACCTCAAAAAGATCTCCTCGTCGGTCGACGACTATCGTGGTTTTGAGATCTACAGTATCCCCCTCGAAGGGCGCACGCTTCGCGTGGTCATTCTTTCGTATGACAGCGTCGCGGTTTCGAACCATCCCGACCCCGACGTGATTCGCGGCATGCTCGACCGCTCCCGCAAACTGGCCTCGCCCTTTGGCGGTCCCCGGTTGCTTCGCAGGTTCTACGGAAAAGTTCCTCTGGCGAGCCTGTCTTTTGCCATCCTGCGCGTGCGGCCCGAAATGACTTCTCTGGGTGCGTTGGGCAGCTGGAGCCTTTTGTTTCCCCATCCCGCGGTCGCCGTGATTTCCGCGCGCTATCTCCGCGCTCTCCACCTGCGGGCCGAAGCCTTCACTGACAGTGACGCGGACGCGCGGGCCATCACCGAGAAGACCGCTGCGTTTCTCAGCCTCTTCCACGCCGCCGAAGGCAGCGTCGGAACACACGGCACTGATGCAGACGTAAAGACCTTCTTCGACAGCCTCAAAGTCGAACAGTCCGGGGATCGCGCGATTCTCACCGCCACCGTGCCCCCGGGCTTCATCAAGAAGGTGTTGACGGAAACTCCGCCCGATACCGCAGCTCCAACCGCGCCAGCCACGCCGCCCAACCAGCCGCCCGCCGCAAAGCGGCCACAGCCGCCCGTGTCGCGATAACGACCAGCGAATGATCTCGTCCAAAGCAAGAAACAACGTACAGAGAGCGGAATTGTTGGAACAATTCCACCGTTCGGAGCATCTGGTAAGTAGTCCGGCGAAGCTCGGGTTTCGTATCAGGGCATCGCTTTAGCGATGCCGCAGTTCATCGGGACTAGACGCCCCTTTAGGGGCTGGAACGCTGTCGAGTTCTCGTCGGCTCGCTACAATAGACAGATATGACGAGTTTGCCATTACCGCTAGCCGCTTTCGTGGCAGGGTTGATCTCGTTCCTGTCGCCCTGCGTGCTTCCGCTTGTCCCGGGATACGTTTCCCTGATCTCCGGCGTAGGCGTCGAGCAGCTGAAGCTGCAGGAAGGACAGCTCTTCCGTAAGGTGATGTTCAATTCCGCCGCGTTCATCATCGGCTTCAGCATCGTCTTCATCACGCTGGGCGCGATCTCGACGGAAGTCGGCCAGGTCCTCGCGCAGTACAAATCGCTGCTCGCGCGCATCGCCGGAGCGGTCATCATTCTTTTCGGTCTCCACCTGGCGGGCCTCTTTCAGATCAAGTGGCTGCTGGCCGACACGCGATTGCATGGTCTCAAAGGCAGCTCTTCCGCCTGGGGCGCGTTTGTGATTGGATTCGCGTTCGCCTTCGGCTGGACGCCGTGCGTCGGTCCGATCCTCGCGGTAGTGCTCGGCTTTGCCGCGGCGCAGGACACAGTCTGGAAGGGCATCTTCCTTCTGGCCATCTACTCGGCTGGACTGGCCGTGCCTTTCCTGCTGACTTCGCTCGGCATCGAGCGCTTTCTAAAGTTCTACAACCGTTTCAAATTCCACATGCACGCCGTGGAGGTAGCGAGCGGAGGCTTGCTGATCGCATTGGGCATCCTGCTGGTGATGGGCCGCTTCGCGCTCATCTCCGGCTATTTCGCGTTCTTGAATCGCTTTGCGCTGTAGAGAAGCCCCGTCTCTACAGGAAAATGTTTTGACGCGGCTTCAGGCGTCCGGAAGAGTTCGAGGTAACCAGTGAAAAGAAATCCGCTGATTCTGTTCTTCGTCGCCGCCCTCGTTGCGGCCATGTTATTCGCCGGCATTCGCATCGCCCGCCACAACCGCGCCAGCGGTCCCGCCCACGGACTCATGGGCAATTTGGCCCCCGACTTCGAACTGAAGGCGCTCGACGGCAAGAGCCTCAAACTCTCCGACCTGCGCGGCAAAGCCGTTCTGCTCAATTTCTGGGCAACATATTGCGGCCCCTGCAAGATCGAGATGCCATGGTTTGTCGAGCTGCAAAATGAATACGGCCCCCAAGGATTCCAGATCGTCGGCGTTGCCATGGACGACGCCAGCGACGAAGACATCGCCAAATTCGCCAAGGAAATGGGCGTCAACTACCCTATCCTGCTCGGCACAGAGTCCGTTGGACAGAGCTACGGCGGCGTCAATGCGCTGCCCACCACGTTTTTTCTGGACCGCGACGGCAAGCTTATCGCCCGCGAATTCGGCCTGCAGAGCCGCAGTGTCTTCGTCGACCACATCAAAAGGGCGCTAAGCCAGGGCCAGGCGGTACAGGCTCAGAAGTAACTACGAACCGCGCCTGAACTGGGTTACTCTATAGCTCGATTACTCTAGAGCTGGAGCACCCTGGATCCAATGAAAATCCTTCTCGCGAGCGCTCTTTTCCTCTTCTCCGTGTGGGCCTCGGCGCAGGACGACCTCGGCCCGCAAGGTCCTGCCGTGAAGATGGCGCCCGCTCCGGTCGTGACCGCCGTACAGGGTAAACCAGCGACCGTCTCGCTCTCGTTCCGAGTAGCCAGGGGATACCACATCAATTCCAGCCAGCCGAAATCAGAGTTCCTGATTCCCACTGTCCTCAAGGTAGAAGCGACCACCGACATCGTGATCGGCAAAACCACTTACCCCGATGGCCAGGATATGAGTTTCGCTTTCGCTCCCGATGAAAAGCTCAATGTCTACACCGGAGATTTCCAAGTGGGTGTGCTGGTGCGGCCGCTGGCCTCGGTGCAGCCCGGCAAGTACATTGTCCGTGGAACTTTGAAATACCAGGCCTGCGATAACTCGGCCTGCTATCCGCCAAAACAGTTGCCCATCAGTTTTGATGTGAAGATCGCAAAGGCTCCGCCGCCGCCGAGAAGTAACCCAGCCCAGAGTCCACACGCTCACTAGTTCGCGTAGGGACGGACGCATTCGTCCGTCCAAACCGAGCGAAGCTCGGCAGCCGCCACAGCAGCAGTGGATTCAGACCACACTCGACCGCGCCTGGTCCAGTTGACGTCTCAGCGTGTCAATCTGCACCTGTAGAAGGTTGCGGATGGAAAGCATCCCCAGCAACTGACCGTCATCATCGACGATCGGCAAGTGCCGGTAGTGGCGCTCCACCATGGTGGCAAGGGCTTCGCCCGCAGTGGTAGCCCGTGTCGCCATCTCGACCGGCGCGGTCATGACTTCGCGAACCGAGGTGGTTCGCGGGTCGTGCTCACCCAGTGACAGCCGGTGCAGCACATCTCGTTCCGTAAAAATGCCGGCGACGCGATGGTTTTCGTCAATTACGGCAACCGCTCCCACGTTTCGATCCAGCATCAGCCGGATTGCCTGCTCGGCGGTCGCATCCACCGGAACTGTTGCCGTTTCCCAATCACACATTTCCAGGATATTCATCGCTCACCTTCTTGGCCCCGCCTGATCCTTGAGTACTTCGCCCTTCAATACTAGATCGTTCTTGAATATCTTGCCGTCCTTCATGACAAAGCCGACGTTCTCGAGGATTTTGACATTCGCCAGAGGATCGCCCGAAACGGCAACCACATCCGCATAGGCGCCGGGCGCAATCACGCCCAGCCGTCCTTTCATCTCCAGCAGTTCCGCTGCCCGCGACGTCGCGCTCTGGATCGCCTGCATCGGCGTCATGCCGAATTCGACCATTCTCGGAAACTCCTGCGCAATCGGCTCCGTCCACGGAATTCCCCCCATGTCCGTCCCGAAGGCAATCTTCACTCCGGCCTTCACTGCCTTGCGAAAAGACACTTCGTGCTCGGACGCGCGCTTGCGGTCGCGCTGGCCCGCCGGGGTATCGGCCGGCGCCCAGTCGTCGTAGTAAACACTCAGCGTCGCGCAGAGCCACGTGCCCTGGCGGATCATCTGCGCGATCTGCGCGTCGGTCAGCCCGAGCCCGTGCTCGATCGAGTCGCAGCCACCATCGAGAGCGCGCTGCAAGCCTTCTCCGTTGTAGGCGTGGCAAGCCACCTTCTTCCCCCAGCCATGCGTTTCGTCCACAATCGCGCGCAGTTCTCCCACCGTCAGCGTCGGCTGCGATACCAACTCACCGTTCTTGCCCACCCACGACCGATGCGTCATATAGACCTTGATCCAGTCGGCGCCATGGTCGAGCTGCTCGCGCGCGGCCTTGCGCGCTTCGACCGGTCCGTCAATGATCTGCACGCCCTTCGGCACTTCGATCTCCGGCGCGTAACCCTCCAGTGGATATCCGCCGGTGGTCGAGATCGCGCGCGTCGAAACAAACAAACGCGGCCCGGGAATGTATCCGCCCTCAATCGCCATCTTGATGCCGACGTCGCCGTAACCCGCGCCCTCGGTTTCCATGTCGCGCAATGTGGTGAATCCCTGTTCGAGCGCGCGCCGTGCCGAGACCGTTGCCCGCGCCGCGCGGAAGGCCAGCGGATACTTAAGTAGCTGAATGTCGTATCCACCCTCGGCGGGATCCTCACCCTGCAAAAAGATGTGAGTGTGAGCATCAATCAGGCCGGGCAGCACTGTAGCCTTCGAGAGGTCGATGACAGTGGACCCTAATGGCATGTCTGCAGGAATGTTGATCGGAAAGCCCGTTCTCCCATCAGCCACGTCGGTGATCATGTTTCCGCGAATGGTGATGATAACGTCGCGACGAGCGGAACCCGACACGCCGTCAATCAGCACTCCCGCCCGGATCACGGTGACAGGTGCGAGCGGCGCCGCGCTTTTCTGCGCCCAGCTCGCGGAAATCATCCACAGAACACTCAGCAGAAGCATTGAACGCTTCACCGCAACCTCCAGGAAGGCTGGATTGTACTCCTTGCGGCAAGCGCCATCCGGCAAAATTTCAGAGTGAAATTTTTAGGCAGGAATGCCAACGCGGCGCGGGATGCGAAGAACGAATCCGGTAGGACCAACGTCGCCGTCGGCGAACACCAGCGTTGCTCCCGCGGTTTCGAGTACACGGCGCGCGATCGCCAGCCTCGCCCTGCGCAAAGTTGTTAACGCTGCTGATGTTGCACTGGCCGCATCGCGCGCGGTCGGCCTCGTTACACACTCCATACTGCGAAAAGTCGTTTCGCGACAACCGCGTTCGCCCTCAGCCCGCAGCACCGCTCCGGCCGGGCCCTCCCCTAGCAGAAGCATCACTCTACCGCCCGTCGCTTGCGCCTCGATCATTGCCGTAATCAAGTACTGCAAAGCCAGCCGCAGCCGCGACTCCGGCACCGATACCTTCGTCGTACATGTGCCCACCAGGCACAACCGGACGCCGCGCACCGCCGCAATCGAAGATAGGTCTTCGATCACACTCCGCATGGCTGGTCCCAGCGCGATCGGATAACCTTCCGGCCCGGGCTGATCGGCGTCCAGATACTCCCGCATCAACTGGATCATGCCAATGACTTTTTCGGTCTGTTGCAGGGCTGCCGCAACACTCTCCTGCTGCTGCTCCGCGACTTCCTCGAAGGAGAGTTCAAGCGAGCACCGCAAGCTGGTGAGCGGCTGGCTTAACGAGTGCAGCAATTCACCGAGCACATCTGGACCTTCCGGCAGCTTCGGAAAATGCGAACTTGCGCTCATGCCGATGCCCCGTTGGCACTCATTTGATAACCGACCCCGCGCACCGTGTGGATCAAAGATGGCGTGAAGCCGTCGTCCACCTTGCGCCGCAGGTAGTTGATGTAAACATCCACCACATTGGTTGTGGAATCAAAGGTCAGGTTCCAGACATGTTCGATGATCATCGCCCGCGTCAGCCGTCGCCCGGCATTGCGCATCAGGTATTCGAGCAATGCAAATTCCTTGACCGTCAATTCAATGTGACGCCCGGCGCGCTCCACTTTGCGCTCCACTCGATCCAGACAAAGATCGCGGACAGTGAGCACGGACTCCGACGGCAGGTGACTGCGCCGCAACAACGCTCGCGCCCGCGCCGACAGTTCGAGATAGGAAAAAGGCTTCACCAGATAGTCGTCCGCGCCCGAATCAAGACACTGCACGCGGTCTTCGACCCGGCTGCGCGCGGTGAGAATCATCACCGGCAAGTTTGCCTTGCGCTGCCGCAAGTTTCTGAGAACCGACAACCCGTCAACGCCCGGTAAGTTGAGGTCAAGAACCACCAGATCGTAGTCGAACTCCATCGCCATCGCACGGCCCTGGTTCCCCTCGTGGGCGACATCCACGGCGTGATGTTCCGCTTCCAACCCTTTTCGGATAAAACTAGACAGCGCCGCATCGTCTTCCACAATAAGAATTCTCATGAGCCTTTTCTAAGTCGATGAACTCTGAACCGATTCTCATTCTCGACTGACCGGCACACGCGCACAAGATAACTAGTCCGTACAAATGGACATACTTTGGAAGGAAACACTAAAGTTGCAAAATGGGTGGGGATGGGACCATCTCTACCCCTCAGGGTTGTCCGCAGTACTGTGCCAACCGTGCTCGATGGCCTTGACTGCACCCTTGAAGGCGTCGTCCTTGCTGGAAATGCCCCTCAACATGGAATCGGGATATGTGCGACCGGAGATATTGGGATTCTTGTCCTGGTATTTCTTCAGAAGCGGCAGCATCCTCTTGCCACGAGCAATAACGGCATCGGTCTCTTCCTGCGACTCCCCCACATAGAAACACATCAGGACAACGAGCGCCTCATCGGCAGCCCGCCCTTTTTTCTGAGTTAACCCATACAGCAGATTGCCGAGACGACTCTCGTCGTGTTCCGTGCCTTTTTGCATTTCATCCAGAATCGGGCGGAGTAGCGCAGCGGCCTGCGCGGGGACGGCCACATTCTGTGCTCCGTCGTTCAAGTGCGATACTGGCTTTTGTGCGGATGTCTGCGGCTCTGCAGCAACTGGAAGAAACGCGAACAAGCAACCCGAAAGAAACCAAATTTTCCAGCTCATATGGCCACTCCACAATATGCAACCTCGGACGGGTCAAGCCCTGTTTCTACATGAGCAATCCCCACTCTTACGCGCCCAGCGCCGATCGAATCGCTCCGACAACCGATTCCGCCAGCCGATCCATCTGATCCTTGGACTCGGCTTCAATCATGACCCTCGCCAACGCCTCCGTGCCAGAGTAACGTACGACCACGCGGCCGTTGCCGGCGAGTTCCCCTTCAGCCGCCGCAATTGCCGTCTGCACTGCCGGAATCTCCGCGAAGGGAGTTTTTTGTCGCACCCGTACGTTGCGGATAACCTGCGGAAACACCTTCAAATCGCCGACTAATTCGGCCAGCGGCTTGCCCGTTCGCACCACGATCTCCAGCACCCGGAGCGCGGTGAGCAATCCATCGCCGGTGGTCGCCTCCCCATCGCGAAACAGTATGTGGCCCGACTGTTCGCCGCCGAGCGTAGCTCCCACGCGCTGCATTTCTTCGAGCACGTACTTATCGCCGACATTGGCACGCAGCATCCGAATGCCAGATCGCTTAAGCGCCAACTCCAGTCCCATATTCGACATGGTCGTCGCCACCACAGTGGCATTGGCGAGCACGCCGCGCGACTGCATTTCACGCGCCGCCGCGAGCAGAACCGCATCCCCGTTCACCACTCGTCCATTGGCGTCGCAAAAAAGAGCGCGATCGGCATCGCCATCAAAAGTAACGCCCACATCGAAGGGCCCCTGCTTACCGTTACCCACGTTGTTGGCGGCGAGGCTCTCGTAGACAAAGCGCGCCAATATTTCCGGATGCAGCGCGCCGCAATTCTCGTTGATGTTCTCTCCGTCGGGCGCGCAGTGCAGAAAGGTCGTCTTGATCTTAAGCGCCCCGAACAGCTCCGGAGCTTCCGCAGCCGCCGCGCCGTTGGCGCAATCGACCGCCACGCGCAACCCGCTCAAATCGGTGGAAACAGAGCCCGCGAGCCAGTGAACGTAAGTCTGGCGCAGGCCTTCCTCGCCGGGGAGGCTCGAAACCGCCGCAGTGGAATCCGCTGGCGGAACTGCGTCTGAATCCTGCAACAGCGCGAAAATCTCTTTTTCAATCGCCAGTTCGCGCGCGTCCGGCAGCTTGTAGCCATCGCTGGAAAAAATCTTGATCCCGTTATCGGTCCACGGATTGTGCGAAGCCGAAATCACCACCCCGGCATCGAACCGCTGCGAGCGCGCCAGAAACGCGACGCCGGGCGTGGTAATCACGCCCGCACTGCGCGTTTCCACTCCTACCGACGAAAGCCCCTGCAGAAATCGGTCGGCAATCCAGCAGCTCGAGACGCGCGTGTCCTGTCCAATGACAACCCGCGCCTTGGCGTTCACGCGCACCAGATCGTGCCCCAGCGCCCGCCCAATCCAATAAACACTGTCACGCGTGAGCGGAAACTCGCCCGCCACGCCACGAATCCCGTCCGTACCGAAGAGTTGTCTGGTTTGCGTCATGAATCAGTCGTTAGTCGTCCGTCTTTGGTCGTTCGCGGTTCCGTCGTCCGATTAAAATCCGCGAACGACTATCGACCAACGACCACCGACTGTCTTATTTCTTATCTCCCGAACCCTCCATGATAACCGTCACGCGAATCGAAGTGGGGTGTGCAACTTGGATCAGAGGATCGGTAACGTAGGCGTGGGTCACAAATGTAGCCCGTGTCAGGACCCCGCTGGCGTCGACCGGATCGGTGATGGCCGCTTCCACGGCGTCGACGCGACGCCGGGGTCCCGTGATCGCGACATTCGGCGGATCAGCAATCACCTGCGCCACGCGCTGGCCGCTGGCGAAAGTTCCAGTCACGCGCGGTTGAACGTTGATCCGGCGGGTCGCGCGCTCGTCGAAAGAGAGGTGAAACTGAGCGGGGATGATCTGTACTACCTCCAAATCCTGTGGCACATGGATTTGTGAGCTGCTCAAATCAAAAGTCCTTTCCCCCGGCCGAACCGTGGCCAGATTAATCTCCGCGTGCACATCTGCCGTCTGCAATCGATGAATCACACGCTCCGGTCCCCTTACACGGATCTGCACCTCGGTGGAGTTGGCGGAATCGATCTCCAGGTTATCGGGCAGATTCTGAAACTCGATCGGAACCCTGACCTCCACTTCGGCGACGGGATCGCGCGCCACGGCCAGCCACAGGCCGATTGCGAGCAGCAGGGAAACGACCTTGAGTACGATGTTGTGAACGAAGATGCGCTGGAGAAAGCTGCGCTGGGCGACGTTTGGCATCGTCAGTCATCCCTTCCAGGGCGCCCACCGGCATCCTGCCTGTGAGCGAGCGAACTGGGCGGCTCCTCTTCGATAAAGGCTTCCTCCACCGGACTCGGCAGCGTGGGCGCGGGAGCATAGCGGCTCAGCAGGGCGCTCAACCGCTCCCGCAGACGCTCCACCGTCAACTCGCGCTCGATGCTGCCCGCCACCGCCATGCTGATCGTCCCCGTCTCTTCTGAAATAATGACGGCGACCGCGTCGGTCTCTTCCGTGATCCCGATGGCCGCGCGATGACGCGTCCCCAGTTGCGTCGAGAGCACGGGGTTCATCGAGAGCGGCAGAAAACAGGCGGCGGCTGCAATGCGGTCCCGCTGCACAATCACGGCGCCGTCATGCAAGGGAGCGCTCGGACGAAATATCGTGGCCAGCAGATCGTACGATAGCCTAGCATCGAGCGCCACGCCGCTTTCGATGTAGGTGCGCAGCCCAATCTCGCGCTCGATCACGATCAGCGCGCCCGTCTGATTTTGCGAAAAAAGATTGGCCGCCAGAACAATATCGTCGTAAACGTCGGCCACCGAACTCGAAGACCGCATCAGCGAAATCCGGCTCCCGAGGTTTGCCAGCGCGTGCCGGATCTCCGACTGGAAGACAACGATCAGCGCGAAAACAACGTAGGGCAACAGCGTGCTGAGCAGCCAGTTCAGGGTTCGCAATTCCCCCAGCCTCGCGAAATAAAAGGCCAGCCCCAGCGTCGCCAATCCAACCAGCATCGGCGCCGCCCGCGTGCCCCGCACCAGCGCCAGAAACTGGTAGATCAGGATCGCGACCAGCACGATATCGATGATCGAAATGACCGAGATGTGCGGCCAAGCCAGCGACGCTGTCACCGAACCCTCCACGTTGGAAAGTTAGTTGAACTTCATTCTAATGCAGCCTCGCCAGATTCCGATTCGTTGCGCTCAGTCGCGGTTACGCGGGCGCGAAGCCGTCCCCGAGCCAGGCGCGCCGACACTTCATCCCCAGCTTTGAGTCGCGCCGCATCTTTCACCAGCTCACCCTTCGCATCGAACACCAGCGCATATCCGCGATTCAGAATCGCCACCGGCGAAAGCGCCTCCAGGCTCGCGGTCTGGCGATCCAACGCTCCCCGGTTCTCCAACAGCCGCGTGCGCGTGGCGGCGGCCAGGTTCGCAACGTGTGCCTCCAGTCGTTGCCGCACCGCAGCCATAAGCCGTCGCGCATCGTTGTGACGGACCGCAGCGGAAACATTGTCCGCGCGCCGACGACAGCGCTCCAACACTTGCCGTTCCGCCTTCTCCAGCCGGAAGCGCTGCTCATCCAGTTTCTGCTGTCGCCGGTGGATGCCGTCCATCATGCGCGCAAACGCCCCGTGCTGCGCGCGTTCCGTCAACTCTTGGCGCGCCATCAGCAAACGGTAACGCAACGCTCGCTCCAGCCGCCGATACAGATCCTCCGCCTGTGTTTCGATCTCCTGCCGCGACCGGATCACCAGCTCCGCCGCCGCTGATGGCGTAGGCGCGCGCAGATCGGCGACAAAATCCACGATGGTGAAATCCGTCTCGTGCCCAATCGCCGAGATCACCGGAATCTTCGAATCCGCAACCGCTCGCGCCAGACCCTCATGATTGAAACAGGCCAGGTCTTCCGCCGAGCCTCCGCCGCGCGCAATGATGATGACTTCCACCGCGCGGCTGTGACGATGTTCCTGATGAAGATGAAAGTGTCGGAGCCCGGCCATCACCTCGCCCGGCGCCGCGTCTCCCTGCACCTGCGCCGGATAGATCAGCACATTCGCCGAGTGATGCCGCCGCGCCAGAATGTTCAGGATGTCCCGCAGCGCCGCTCCCTGCGGCGAAGTGATGAGGCCAATTCTTTGCGGCAGCGGCGGGATCGGCTTTTTGCGCGCGGCCTCGAACAATCCTTCCGCCTGCAATCGCGCCTTCAATTGTTCAAACGCCAACTGCAGCGCGCCCGCGCCCTTAGGCTCCATGAATTCGGCGGAAATCTGCAGTTCCCCGCGATCCTCATACACGGTGATGCGCCCGCGAACCGTGACCTGCAACCCGTTCTCGGGCCGAAACCGCAGCAGCTTCGCCGACGACCGGAACATCACCACGCGAATCTGCGCGCTCTCTTCCTTCAGCGTGAAATACAAATGGCCGGAATCGGGAATGCGAAGATTAGAAATCTCCCCTTCCACCCAGCAATCCGAATACTCGCGCTCAATGTGCGACCGCACGGCCGAAACCAGCGCCCGCACCGTCCAGACGCGCCGCTCCGGAGGACGAAACTGAAATCCGAGTTGGTCTGTCATCTCCATGAGATCCCAGTTTACAAGAGACCCACGTAGGGACAGCCGCCCCCGGCTGTCCAGCCGAGCGCAGCTCGGCAGCGCCTTTCGGCCGGAAGGTTTACCGCTTCAGCCGTCCAATCAGGAAGAGAACAATAGAAAGCACGATACTAATCAGGATGGAACTCGCCAGCGGAAAATAGAAGGTGGTGTTCTTGCCCCGATACAGAATGTCCCCCGGCAGCCGCCCAAGCGGCAACCCCGTCCGCCCCAGCAGCATGACAATGCCCCCAATCACCACCAGGGCAATGCCAAGCATCACCAGCATCCGTCCCATTTCCACCATGCTTCGAGTTTAACTCTGCAGATTGCGAATCTACACTGCGGGTAGTTGCTGTAAAGGGAGGATAGAGGATAGAAAATGTCCGGGCGAGCAGAGAAAATCAGCCAACCGTCGGAATGTCCCGGCACAGCCGGGCAACGCTATTGGCCAGGTAGTTGGCCTCGAGGTTGCGCTCCCGTGGAATGCGAGTAATCGCGAACTCCAGGCTCCGAGCCAGTTTGCGACAGATCCAGTGCAGGGAATACAGCCTCGAACTGCGGCAAGCATAGTCGCCGCGCATTTGCCGCACTACCACTTCGGAATCCGAATAGACATGAAGGGAATTCGCCCTTCTGTCCAGGGCACATTGCAAAGCTTCCAGCAGCGCCACGTACTCGGCCACGTTGTTGTCTTGCCAGCCGATCCACTTGGCAATCCGGACGCAGCCTCCCGCGGAATCTTCGACGATGACCCCGATGCCCGACGGACCGGGACTCCCATGCGAGCTGCCGTCCACGTAGGCTACCAGGTTGCACATTTCGTTTTCGCGACTCCTGACACCACCATGCGTGAAAACGGCGCACCGCGCAAGAGCTTTCATGGTTCCTTGTGTTCATGTCCTGAAGATTTCCACAGGCCGATAAAATCGATTCTGAGGCGATTTCTTTCCCTGACCACAAAACCCTTGACTGACGGGCAATTTGGATCGCTGTCCGATTCGTCGCCGATCCGCTGATTGCACAGAAAACGGGCGTTGACAACTTCGCCAGACAAAGTAAGCTTCTGTCCATCGATGGCTGAAAGGATTGGCTACATAAATCGTTGCCAACCCGAAGTAGGCTGGGTGATTCGAAGAGCGGGGCGACTCGCTCGACGGCCAGACCCGAAAAAACCGACGAATCTGCGAGGAGACGCCGGGGTTTGGTACTGCGAAAGCAGAGATCGCATCAGGGACCGCGACGGTGCACGTATCCACGTCGCCCACTCTTTCGCAGGAGTTGGCGGCTAGAGCGTAACCAATGTCGCGGTTCTTTTATTTTCCCGCGTTTCGCGCCCGCCGATCCGACGCATGACCATTCTCCAAACCCCCCGCCTCCTGCTGCGCGAGTTCACCCCGCAAGACGCCGACGCTCTCGCCTTGGTCCTCTCCGATCCCGAAACCATGCGCTACTACCCCGCACCCTACGATCGTGCCGGTGTCGAGCAATGGATTGAGCGCAACCGCCAACGCTACCAGGACGACGGCGTCGGCCTCTGGGCCATGGAGTTGAAAAAGACGCAAGACTCCGAGGTGCAAGGTTCCGACGTACAGAGTTCCGAGTTTCATAAAATGATCGGCGATTGCGGTGTTACCCGCCAGCAGGTCGAAGGCGAGTATCTCTACGAAATCGGATACCACCTGCGCCGCGACTTCTGGGGACAAGGTCTCGCGACCGAAGCCGCCATCGCCTGCCGCGATTGGGCATTCGCGCACCTGAAAACTGAGCGCCTGATTTCCCTGATTCGCCCCGAGAATCTGCCCTCACGCCGCGTCGCCGAGCGCAACGGGATGACCGTTTGGAAAGAAGTGAATTGGCACGGACTCCAGCACTGCGTGTATTTCATCGAAAAAGCGCGGGTCGCACCGTAACAAATTTGCGTTCCGAATAAAAATTGTCATCCCGAGCGAAGCGAGGGATCTGCAGTTCGCTGCTAGATGCAGATCCCTCGCTTCGCTCGGGATGACAATTCTTAAGGTGTCGCTCGTGTGCCGCTCCAGCCCCGTACTCTACCGTCGCCCCCTACACCAGATCCTCCACCTTCAACTCCTCCGCTCCGCCCTTCCACGCCTTGTGAAATTCCTCCTCCACAAACCAGGCATCGGAATTGCGATCCTGCTCCGTAAGCGCGCGATGCAAGCCAAACAACGACCGTGGATTCCGAAGATTCCTCGCCAGATCCTCCCGGAACACCTGCTCCGCTCCTTTAGCATCGCCGCTCATCAGCAACACTCCGCCGAGCGACTCACGCACTGGATAGAACCAATCCTGAGGCTCGTCGTACTTGAGCGTATCCTGCACCGCGACGGCGTCGCGCAGCATAACCAGGGCGGCAGCGTTATCCTTTTTCGCCAGCGCCACCTGCGCCCCCAAAACGTTTTCCGCAATCTTCAGAATGTCTTTAGTTTTGTTGTTAATGGGCATTTGGAAAATCGCATCCGGCGGCGTCGCTTTCTCGGCCTCGGCCACGATCTTGTATTCCGCTTCCGCCTCGCTGGTCCTGCCTTTTCCCGCCAGCGCCATCCCGCGCGCAAAATGCCAAAAGCCTACCGTGGCTTTCATCTCCGCGTTGGGCTCCTTCATCGCAAGAATTGCGTCCCACTTGTGGAAGCGCACATTCACCGCCATCGGGATCGTCATGAATCCCTCGAGCGGCGGCATGTCCTTTACGGCCGGTGCCACATGGGCCGCGAGCATCTCCGCCGCCTTGCTCGCTTCCGCGTAGTCTCCCGTCATCGCCGAGCACATCGCGATGAAATGCAGGTTGTGGCTGTAGTACATCATCGGATAAATGCCCTGCACGCCGCTGCTCTTGATGTACGCGCGATCGACTGCCGCCGCTTCCTGGTTCGTCTTCACCGCCGCCGCATAATCTCCTGTGCGGATGTAAACGTGCGCCGGCATATGCACGATGTGTCCCGCGCCCGGCGCCAGCGCAGCCAGACGATTCGCCGCCGCCAACGCGCGTTCCGGAGAATTCGACGCTTCGACGGTGTGAATGTAGTAATGGAGCGCTCCCAGGTGGTCGGGATTACGCTTGATCACCGACTCCAGCGTGGCGACAATCTCCTCCGTGCCATCCTGGGGCGTCCCATCTTTATGCCAAAGGCCCCACGGATGCAGGTTCATCCCCGATTCCGCGAACAACGTCGCCGCATCAAGATCGTCGGGATTGTTCTTGACTACTTCCCGCATCGCATCGCGATATTCTTCCGCAGCCTTCCGCAGATCAGCTTTTGGGTCCGCCGGAAAGCGTTTCGCCATCGCTAGGATGTAGCCGCGTTCGGACTCAGAGGCGTTGCCACTCAGGTCCACCGCCTTCTGGATCGCTTCGTGCGCCTGCTTGAAGCGGTCAGCGCTCGCCGGATCGTTGTAGTTCGGGCCCACCGCCTCGGCAATTCCCCAGTAAGCCATCGCCAGCTTCGGATCCAGCTCCGCCGCTTTCTGAAATGAGCGCGCCGCCTCGTCATGGTTGAACGCGTAAATCAGGCGCAGCCCCTGATCGAAAAAGCCCTGCGCTTCTGCGTTCCGAGTCGAAACGGGATGATGCAAGTCGCCCAGGCCCGTCATCATCGTGACCGGCTTCGCTGTCCCCATCGCGTGTTCTTGAGCGGCAGCAATAATCGTGAAACTAAAAACGATTGTGAGACTGAAAAACATCGTGAGACGCAGCAAAGCACGAGCTTCCGTCAGCAGTTTCATACAGAGATCCTCCTGAAGTGAACTAACCAGACCTTAATCGCGATAAGAACGAACGCCCCAGTACGTTGCGCGAAAGCATAGTCCAGACTGGCCCGCGTAAGCAATCGTGTGCCAACCTCGCATCAGACCAGGCCCCACGTTGGCCCGCCGGGCCAGACACGCGCGCGCACAGCGGACGGAGTCCGGCCTCCAGGAGCGAGGTGTGCGCTAAACTCTAAGCTGACCTAGCCGACGCATGCACAAAGCCACCATTCTGTTTAATCCCAACTCTGGCCGCCGCGGGAAAAAGCGCGACGCGGAACTGAACCACGCCATTGGCATCATCCAGTCGGCGGGAGTCCGCACCGAACTTACCGTTTGCTGCTCCAGCCAGGAAGCGACCGACAACGCCCGCTGCGCGGTTGCGGCCGGCAGTGACACCGTTTTCGCCTGCGGCGGCGATGGCACGATCCACGACGTCATTCAGGGACTAGCGGGCACACCCGTCGCGCTCGCCGTTCTGCCGTTCGGCACTGCCAATGCTCTCGCCCACGACCTCCGAATCCCGCTCCGCCCCAGCGCCGCGGCTCAGGTTGCCGTCGAAGGCAAGAGTAAGGTCCGGCGCATCCCTCTCGGCCGAATTGAGTACGAGGACTTCAGCGGCAAATCCGCGGCCCGCTACTTTACCGTCGCCGCCGGAATCGGCGTCGACGCGCACCTGTTCTACAAACTGACAGCGCAACTCAAGAATCGCTCAGGCATGACCGCCTACTACCTCAAAGCCTGGCAGTTGTGGGCGACCTATAACATGCGCCGCTTCGAGGTCGAGTACGCCAACGGAAGCGGTCTGCGCCAGCGTGCCTCGCTGACGGAACTCCTGGCGGTAAGGATCCGCTTTTTCGGAAACATACTGCGCGAACTGGTTCCCGGAGCGTCGCTCGACTGCGGTGATCTGCGCGCGGTCATGTGCCGCACCGCCAGCCGCAATGCCTATCTGCAGTATGTGGCCGGAGCGCTGCTCGGCCGTCAATGGAATATCGACGGCATCGATCTGGTCAGCTGCTCAGAAGTCGTCTGCAGCTTGCCGGAGAAAGACGGCAGCGATGTCAGCGAAAATCGCGTCTATGTCGAGGCCGACGGCGAGCTACTCGGCCGCCTGCCCGCCCGCATGACCATGGTCCCCGAGGCGCTGTCGCTGGTCGTACCCGCCACTCGAATTGAGGCCACGGATCACCGGCTATTTTTGCACTGAACTCTCCGTTCGTCGGGGGCTGGTGCGATCGCTGGTTTTCTCCGCCGATCGGAAAGAGCGTATACTCCGGCAAAAGTTGCAGAGGCAACAGTCAATGCCGATCCCGGGAAATCGAGATGAGTCCCTGCTGAATCGTGCATTCGGTTGCTTCGCTTTTCTCGGTCTGGCAACGCTGCCGCTCGGCTTTGGCATCCTGCTGTCGGTGCTCGAATGGATGAACTTCGACGAGGGTACAACTGGGGGCAGCTTGGCGATGTCTTACGGAATGGTGCTCGCTGCGCCGCTTTCCATGGGAGCGCTGGGCGCTTCGACATATCGCATCTGGCAGACCGTGCGGCTTCGTCACCCGGCGCTCGTGGCTCTCTCCGCAGTCTCGGTTGTTTGTGGGGGAGGACTGATATTTCTCATGCAATATACACCTGGGTGGAACGGCGGCACCGATTCGCCCGCTCTTGACTATGGCATGGGTATCGCGTTTGGCTTATATATAACCGCCAACCTGTTCATACCCGCGTGGTGGTTCATCGTCGGAAGACGGCACTACCGCAGCGAAGCATCCGGCCCCGGACACGATGCTCTTAGCGCCCCGCCGCATTGAAGCCTTGAAACTCTGCAACTTTGAAGCCCTGTATCTCACCTCCGCAATCTGCTTGGCTTCGGACTTCCGTGTTATAACCATCCCACATGCCCACCTCTCGCCAAGGGTCGATTCGCCTATTCCAGTTCAAAGGGATCAACGTGTTCCTGCACTGGTCCTGGTTTCTGGTGGCGGCGTATGAAATCCAGAGCCGTAACGGACGTTACTCTTCCATCACCTGGAATGTGCTCGAGTATCTCGCCCTGTTTCTGATTGTGATGCTTCATGAGTTCGGCCACTCGCTGGCCTGCCGGCAAGTTGGAGGACAAGCGAACCAGATCGTGCTCTGGCCTCTCGGTGGCGTGGCCTATGTGGATCCCCCGCAACGCCCCGGCGCTACTCTCTGGAGCATCGCCGCCGGACCGCTGGTAAACGTCGCCCTGATTCCGATCATCATGGGCGTCGGGCGCATGAGCCTTGTGATGGGTTGGTACACCGCCGTCCCCGACTTGCGGACATTGATTCACGCTGTCTTTTATATCGATGTCGGATTGCTGCTTTTCAACATTCTGCCCATTTATCCCCTGGATGGTGGCCAGATCCTTAGGTCCTTGCTCTGGTTTGTCCTGGGGCGCGCTCGAAGCCTGATGGTAGCCACGATCCTCGGTTTCGTTGGCATCGTCGGATTCATCGGTCTGGCGTTCTTGGGGCATGACATTCGGCTCGGGGTAGTCGCCGTTTTCTTGCTATTGATGTGCTGGGGCGGACTACGCCACGCGCAGACACTCTTGCGCTTGGCCAAGTTGCCGCGCCGGGACGGGTTCGCGTGTCCCGCCTGCAAAACCTCGCCGCCAATCGGCGAATTCTGGAAGTGCGGCAAGTGTGGGCAGGCATTCGACACTTTCCAGACTCAGGCTGTCTGCCCCCACTGTGCGACGCGCTTCTCGGTGACGAAGTGCCTGGATTGCGGTTCGGTGAGCCCCATAAGCGAGTGGACCCCATCCGTGATCAGCGCGAGTTCGACATTCGCAGATCAGGTCAGAGGTTAGAGGTAAGATTACAGAGGTGAGCGGTCAGATAGCGGGGATAACATCGGTGCTCACCTCTGTAATCTGACCCCTGATTTCTAACCTCCTTGGAACCCGTCACCCACTTTCTATTCGGCGCCGCCATGGGCCGCGCCGGACTCAACCGCAAAACCGCGCTCGCCACCGCCACGTTAACTTTGGCCGCCGAGGCCCCTGATCTCGACGTCTTCAGCCGTTTCGGCGGCTCTGCCTTCGGCTTGAACCATCACCGCGGCTTCACTCATTCGTTCCTGGGCGTGCCGCTGGTGGCCGCTGTGGGCGTCGGATTCATCTATCTTCTCTGGCGCCTGCGCGGCCGCAAGACCCGCAATCCCAACCTTCCTCCGCGCTGGGGGTTGCTTTTCGCCTACGCCTGTCTGGCCGGCCTCAGCCACATTCTCCTCGACTTCACCAATAACTATGGAGTGCGTCCCTTCTGGCCGTTCTCCGAACACTGGGTTTCCTGGGACATCATCTTCATAGTCGAGCCCGTTCTGCTGGTCGTTCTAACGCTCGGCCTGATTCTCCCCGCATTGTTTTCGCTGATCAACGAAGAGATCGGCGCCCGCAGCAAAGGCCCGAGCGCCGCGCCACATGGAAGATTAGCCGCGACCGTCGCGCTGCTCGCCGTCGTCGCCTATTGGGGACTTCGCGACTACGAGCATCGCCGGGCCATAGCCGCGCTCCAGTCGCGCAGTTATCAAGGAACCGATGCAGTTCGAGTTTCCGCATATCCGTACTGGGTCAATCCGTTTCGCTGGCATGGAGTAGTAGAGACGCCCGCTTTCTTCGCCACCATGGACGTCGATTCGCTGAACTTCAATTCGATGTCCCCCGAAGTAGATCCCGAATCCCAAATGAAGATCCGCTACAAGCCCGAAGAAACGCCAGTTACACTAGCCGCCAAGAGAACCTACCTCGGACGCGTGTACCTGAGTTGGGCCCAATATCCCATAACCGAAACCGAGCAGCTTGCGAACGATCCCGTCGAGAACACCCGCGCCGCCTACGTAGTCCGCTTCCGCGACTTACGCTACGACTATCCCGGAAGCCCCGGGCGCGCCACCCTCGGCGCCAAGGTGTTTCTCAATCGCGATTTGCAAGTGGTGGACGAACGCTTCGGGATAGGAAGCGCGAGCACGAAGTAACCTGCTGGTGGAGAGCCGGGCGTCCGCGCCCGGCCACATAATGCTGGACGGGCGAGGCGCAAGTCTCCGCACTAATTTCGCGGCATCGCTTGACCACTAGCATCCGCTCGCGCAACAATCCTAATTGGCCTAAACGAGGTGAATCATGCTGGCTTATCTATTTGTTATTGTTGCGATCCTGGCGCGGATGCCGTTCATGCCGCATCCCTGGAATTTCACTCCGGTAGCAGCGGCCCTGCTCTACTTTGGCGCGCGCGGTTCCAGACGCCAGCTTTGGGTGCCCTTCGCGCTGCTCGCCGCCTCGGACTTTATACTCACCAGATTCGTCTACTCCTATCAATTCTCCTGGGACCATTTCGTGACTTGGGCGTGGTATGCCGCCATCTTGTGGCTCGGCAGCCAATTACGCGAAAACTCCAGCTGGCTGCGGGTTGGCGGAGCCGCGCTCGCCAGTTCGCTCTCTTTTTCGTGGTCAGTAATTTCGCCGTCTGGGCTTGCTGGAACATGTATCCGAAAACTTTGTCCGGCCTGATGACCTGCTACACCGCCGGCCTGCCGTTCTTCCGCCGCGGAGTCGCCGGCGACCTGCTCTTCACCGCAGTCATGTTCGGATTGCCCGCAGTAGTCGCTGCGGTAGCCCGCTCCATCCACAAGCCGCACGGAGTCGCAGCCGCGTAGATTTTTGTTGAATTGTCATCCCGAGCGAAGCGAGGGATCTGCCGTTTGCCCTTGATCGAGGCCTCTCTGTCGCTTCGCCCGCCGCCAGAAAAGCCACGCCACCACCAGCGAGACCGCGACCACCACAATCCAAACGAAGTGGTGAGCGAAGAGGTTTCCCGTCAGCGTCACAATCTGCGGACCGAACCAGAGCGTGAGCAGCGCCTCGATCAGAAACCGCACGAACCTTCCCGCAAAAATCGCCAGCAGAAAATGCGCGAAGTTCATCTCAAACGCCGCCGCAGCCAACACCACAATCTTGAAAGGCGTTGGCGGCGGCAACATCGCGGGAAACATCAGCGCCCAGAACTCGTGCCGATCGAACGATTCGTGAATCTTCTCGAAGCGTTCCGCCGAAAGCCTTTTGCGCAGCAGCACCTCACCGCCCGTATACCCGATGACATAGAGCACGATGCTCCCGATCGCCGACCCGGCCGAACCCAGCAGCACGTATAGCAGGAAGCGCGGGCGATCGCTATAAACGTAGCTCACGAAAATCGCATCGAGGGGCATGCCCATGAACGAGCCATCCACCGCGGCAAAAGCCAGCATCCCCCATGGACCCAAAGGCATTAGAACGTGCTTGATCCAATCGCTGTATACGCGGACAAAATGTTTGATCTTGTTCAAGTAGGTAAGTTTACGCGAGAAGGTGGAGCGCCGGGCGTCCCCGCCCGGCCACCACATAACTGGACGGGCGAGACGCCCGTCGTTCCATCGTGTGAATTATCGCGGCCGCGCTACTCATGTTCCGTCTTGCCCGCAATCAACTCCAGCGCATGCGGCAGCAAATCAATCACCGCCTCCAGCGACTCCACCGCTCCCGCCGGACTGCCGGGCAGATTCAGGATCAGGCTTGTCCCCCGGACGCCGCACACCGCGCGGCTCAGCACAGCGAAGCGCGTTTTGCGGACTCCGTGCGATCGCATCTGCTCCGCGATCCCTTCCACCAGTCGCTCGCACACCGCGCTCGTGGCTTCCGGAGTCACGTCGCGCGGAGCAAGCCCCGTCCCGCCCGTGGTCACCACCAGTCGAGCCGACCGGCAGAACTCAATCAGTTTTTCCTGAATCGCGGTGCGCTCATCGGCCACCACGCTGCGCACCACCACTTGAAAATTTCGCCGCCCCAGCGCTTTCGCCACGGCCGGACCGGAGAGATCCTTTTTTTCGCCGCGCGAACACGAATCGCTAACCGTCAGCACCGCCGCCCGCGTGGCATAAGCTGATGAAGCATCACGTGTCGAGGAGGACATCTTCACCTTCAGCCGCAGCGTCGCGCTGTGCCTCGTCCAGCAGCCGCAATCCTTCCATCAGCAGCCCCTGCGTGTTCAGCGTCGTTGTTTCTTTCGTGGACTTGCCGTTGAAATCAATCTGGAAGTTTCCTTCCGTCCAACGCAGCACTTTGAAAACCGCGTCGTCCCCCGTAATCGCACCGTACGCGGCATGCTTGGCCTGTCCTTGATTGAAATAGATCTCGCACTTGTCGTCGCCCTTGGTCATCGTAAGCAAGCAACTCTTGCGACCCATCTCCAGCGATTGCACCAGATCAATCACGTTCATTTGTGACAGGCTGCCGCGCAACACGCCATCGGTCGACGCTGCTTTGCTCAGCTTTTCCAGTGCGATCCGGTCCACCACGCGCTTGATCTTGTGGATGGCGTCTTTCAGGAAGAAAGGTTTTTCCAGATAGTCTTCAATCGGGTCCTGCATCGACAATCGTTCGCTGATGTCGGCCTTGCTGGCCATCAGGATCACCGCGATGCTAGCGGTCGCCGGCCTGCTTTTCAGCTTTTCCAAAAGTTGCCGTCCATCCATCCCCGGCATGCGGTAGTCGCAGATCATCACATCCGGCAGGTCGTCGACTGCTTTCAACAACGCATCCGCCGCGTCGGTCGCGACCGTAACCTGGCCCATCACCGAAAGCGCCTGTTGCAGCATCCCAAGCACCATCGGGTTGTCGTCCACCAGCAGGATTTTGACGTCGCTCGCCATAGCTTTGTATCAGGGCATCGCTTCATCGATGCCAAGTCTGACCGTTATCCACCGCCCCTTTAGGGGCTGAGCGTCATTTTCGCTTCGCGCCCCTCCGATAGTCCCCGCTCTTGCCGCCCGTTTTCCGCTCCAGTACCACTTCCCGGATTTCGATGCCCTTATCGAGCGCCTTACACATGTCGTACACGGTGAGCGCCGCCACGCTGGCCGCGACCAGCGCTTCCATCTCCACACCCGTTTCCGCCGTAGTCTTCACTTTTGTCGCGATGGAAACGCCATTCTCGCACAGGCGTAGAGTCACAGCAACGTGCGACAGCGCCACCGGATGGCACATCGGAATCAACTCCGCCGTCCGCTTTGCCGCCATGATTCCCGCCGTCCGCGCCACCTCCAACGGATCGCCCTTCGGATTCTTCGGCAGCGCCCGCAGCACCTCCGGCGCCATCGCCACGAAGGCGCTAGCCTCCGCCTCGCGCGCCGTTCGCGCCTTCGAAGACACATCCACCATGCGGGCCTGCCCCCGCTCGTCATAGTGGGAGAGATCGCGCGAAAGGTGAGAAGTCTTTTTCGCCATCAGCAACAGGTTATCGTACCCACGCGCGTAGCCGCCGAAAAACTAGCCCTTCGCCAGATTTTGGGTGGCGCAGCGGTTTACCGCTGCGATTCAGCCTCTCAATACCTGCGGCTTTAGCCGCTGAGGTCGCCCCTCACCGCATCAACAACGGCATCCACTCTCCCGCCTCAATCTGCCCTCGATCGGGAGGAATAACCACATAGCAATTCGCCTGAGCCAGCGCGGCGATGTCGCCGGACCCCTGCCATCGAGCCAACTCCACCTCCGCATTCTCAAATTCTCCCGAAAGCACCGCCGGAAGAAATCTCTTCAAACCCGTCTTCGTCCGTATCTCCGCTTTCAGCCGCCCGCGCAGAAATACCAATGGCCGTGGCTTCATCCCCGCCAGCGCCTCAATCATTGGTCGAGCAAACAATTCAAAAGTCACCATGGTGGATACGGGATTCCCAGGCAGCCCAAAAAAATATTTCTCGTGTAGCGCGGGCGCCCCCGCCCGCGTGCCGACAGCGCGGGCGCCGCACGAACCAAACACCACCGGACGTCCCGGCTGAATCTCCGCTCCCGTAAAATAAAACTCCGCCTTCAACTCCGCGAGAACCTGCTCCACCAGATCGTACTTCCCCATGGAGACCCCGCCCGTCAGCAACAGAAGGTCGCACCCGAGTCCTTCCTCAATCAAAGCCCGAAGCGGCCCCCGCTCATCCCGAGCGATCCCGAGTCGTACCGCCTCCCCGCCCGCGTTCTGCACCTGCGCCGCCAGCGAATACGAATTCGAGTTCCGTATCTGCGCCGGCCCTGGCGTCGCGTCAATCTCCACCACTTCGTCTCCGGTCGAAAGCACCGCCACGCGCGGCTTCCGGAAAACCTGCACTCGGCTCTTGCCGACCGACGCCGCAATCGCGATGCCAGCATGATCCAGTCGCCGTCCGCGATCCAGCAACCGCTGTCCCGCGCGCGCTTCCGCTCCGCGCGGAACAAAATTCTCGCCGACGCTAGCGCTGCGCCGCACTTCCACGGAATTGCCTGCCGCTGATAATGACGTGTGCTCCACCATCACCACCGCGTCCGCCCCCGCTGGCAGCGGAGCCCCCGTCATGATCCCGACCGCCTGCCCGCGCCCGACCGAGCACTGTGCAGGGTCCGGCCAATCGCCCGCCTTCACCTCGCCAACCACTTCCAGCCGCGCCGGAACCGTCGCCAGGTCCGCCGCCCGCACCGCATATCCATCGCGCGTAGCTCGAGCAAAGGGAGGAAAGTCGCGGTCCGCCACAATCTGCTCCGCCAGCACCCGTCCCAAACTCGCCAGGAGATCTACCGTCTCCACCTCTCTCGAAGAGACGCCAGCCGCATGCTGCTCAACCAGGTGTCGAGCCACTTCGAAGCTCACCACCCGAGCCGCAGTGCCTGCCGAAGAAGAAAGATGGGAAGAAGACATGCAGGAATGATACGCCGCCGGATTTTCGTTTGGCTCTGCGGTGTGGGACCGCGCTAGCCTTTTCTGAGAACTGAGAACTGAGAACTGCCCTACCGCGCCAGTTCCTGCCCCAGCACCGTCGCATTACTGGCGAAGGCAAGGCCGGTTTCCAGATCAACCAGGCCGGAGCGCACAAGTTTCGCAATCTCGCCATCGAAATGCTGCATGCCTTCGTTTTCGCTGGCCTTGATCACGTCCAGCAGCGTTCGGCCCGGCCGCTCGCCTTGCTCGATGCAATCGCGAGTGCGCGAGTTGGATTTCAGGATTTCGACCACGACGACCCGGTCACCACCATCGGCGCGCGCCATCAGCCTCTGCGCAATGATGTACCGGAAAGTCTTGGCCAGACGTTCGCGTATCGATTGCTGTTCGGTGGCCGGGAACGTACCGACGATGCGATCCACCGTTTTCGAGGCATCGACTGTGTTCATGCTGGAAAGAACGAGGTGTCCGTTTTCGGCGGCTTCGAGAAGAATCTCGAGCGTCTCCCGGTCGCGAATTTCGCCGATCATGATCACGCGCGGCGCCTGGCGCAGCGCCGCCCGCAGCGCCATCGCGAAATTCGGCGCATCGCTGTGCAACTCGCGCTGGTGAACGGTCGATTTCTTGTGCCGGTGCAGAAACTCAATCGGATCTTCCACCGTCAGAACGTGATAGCAATGCTGACTGTTGATGCGGTCAATCAAAGCGGCCAGCGTCGAAGACTTGCCCGATCCGGTCCCGCCCGTCACCAGGATGATCCCGTTGCGGACGTTCGCAGCCTCTTCCAATTGCGCCGGCAGGCGAAGCGAAGTGAAGGTCGGAATGACGGTCGGAATCACGCGCATCACAATCGCACAGCTTCCGCGCTGGATAAACACATTGACGCGGAAGCGCGCCATTCCAGGCAAGCCGTAGGAAATGTCGCAGGAGCCCTGCTCGCGCAGCGTATTGATGGCCTGCTTATTGGTCCCGATCAAATCGGCCGCGATGCGGCGCGTGTCATCCGCCGAAAGCGTGCCGCTCCCGGGGATCTCGACTGCCGTGAGTTGTCCGTGAATCTCGACCTGGGGTGGACGCCCCGGCGAAAAAATCAGATCGCTGACCTTCTCGGACGCACGCAACATCCCAGCCAGCAGAACCGGCGTCGGAATCGAGCCCGTCCCACTGATGCCCTCGAAGGTAATCGCAATCGGGGAATTCCCCGGAGCAGCCATTCCATACACTCCCAATTATCCGTATTGACACCACAGGGGAGAAGCGTCGCCGAGGAACCTATGCAATAAATGTTACGCGGATGTGCCCAGGAGCGGAAGGACAAGTAGGTCATAGACCTCGGTAACTACGAACAGTACCCAGTACCCAGTGCCCAGTAAGACCTACTCAGGGAGAGACGCAATGAGTCCGTTCAGGATTCTCCCAACCTCATGGACTCGCTGGAGCAGACCCTCCACAGAAGGAACGTCTGTATATCCAAGACGTTCAGCGAGAAGTAGCTGGGTCTCGAGCTCCGCCAGAGAACCTGCGGAGTGCCGAAGGAAACGACGGAAGTCCCGATGGCTGTAGTGCGCCTGTCCCTCGGCGATATTGCTAGGAACGGAAACGGCCGCGCGGCGGATCTGATCAGTGAGACTGTAAATCTCCCGCCTCGGAAAACCGTCGGTCAGCTTATAGACTTCCGTCACCAGATCCATGGCCTTTTGCCACGCCACGAGATCCTTGAAATGTTGCGCCATCGCACCTGGCCTTGCTCTGGGTACTGGGTACTGAATACTGGGTACTATTACTTCGCCGGTTTTTTCTTTCCGAAGCCCGTTTCCACTGGCGCTCCGATGCTAGCCAGCAGCTGTTTGGCGGGTTCGGCGAATCGACCAGTGGGCGCGAGCTCAAGATACTTTTGAAAGGCCTCGGCGGTACCGGCGGGGGCGACCGCCTTGCCGTCCTTTCCGATGGTTTCCTTGCCGAGCAAGTTCAGGCCCTTCTGGTAGTAAGCCTCGGCTTTGGTCGGATCGGCGGCAATCACTTTGTCCCATACCGCAATTGCATCGTCCGCCCTGCCCGCATTGGTGAGAACAGCGCCCACATTAAACAAGTATCCGCCGGCGCCCGCCGGATCCAGCGCGACCGCCTTGTTATAGTTGGCCACGGCATCATCCACCTTGTTGGCCTTCGCGTCAGCATCGGCAAGGTTGTTATAGTAGGCGGCCATTTTTTTATTGTTGTCGGGATCTTTCTGCGCCGTCTCCGAGGCGGTGCGCAGGTCGATTGCCTTCTGGTAATCGGCTGCGGCCATCTCGTAGCGCTTCTTCTTCTCCTCGGGATCGGTCTGCTTCGGCCCCGACATGCGATAGGCGTCACCAAGTTTGAACCAGAGCAAATCTCGAGTGGCATCGATCTGGTTGGCTTCAGTCAAGGTGGCGATCGCGGTCTCGAAGTCTCCGGCATCGGAAGCCGCGCTGGCGGCTTTGAGCTTTTCATTGAGCGTGCCGACCGTCTTCTTCTCGTTCTCGGCTTTGGCCTCAGCCTCCTGCTTCGCCTTGATTTGTTCAGGAGTCATCCCCTGGGCCTTGGCTGCGGATACCTGCTCTTTCTTCAGGTCAATATCCAGATCCGCTTCGTCCAGGCCCACCGGGTAGTTGTTGATGTGGAATATCTCCTTGCCGTCCTTGCTCAGCCTGATGTTGTACTTGCCCGGGACGATGCCCAGCGAGAAGTACTCGCCCTTGTTGTTGGTCTTGAGCTTGTAGCTGTGACCGGTCTCAGTCCCGGCCCACTCCACTTCAGCTTGGGCGATCGGTTTCCCGTCGGCGTCCCTGCACGTTCCCTTCACGCTGCCCGTGGTCTGCGTGAACGCCAGTGGAGCGGACAGTCCCACGGCGAGCACGAGCAGCAGCGGAAGAATGAAATATTTCCTCATGATTTGGCCTCCCGGCATTGCATCTGAATTTCTTGCTGAATCTGATTTCCTCTTTGACCGTCGCGGACGCGCGAGGCGCATCCCCGCAACAGAGAGGAAACTGCCATCGCCCATCAACTTAATCGGGCGGCGACTTCCGCGTACGGAATAGGATCTTCCGCGCCCGCATCGCGAAATGCGCGCAGGCGGAGCACACAACTGTCGCAGACCCCGCAGGCGCGATCTTCGCGCTGATAGCATGACCACGTTAAATCGAAGGGGGCATTCAGTTCAAGGCCAAGCGTCACAATCTCGCGTTTATGCATCGCAATCAGCGGTGCCACCACCCGGATTGTTCCTTCCTTCGTGCCCGCCTTCACGACTTCATTGAACGCTCGATAATACTCCGGCCGGCAATCCGGGATAGCCGGAACTGTCCGGCTCCACCGCCCCGATGTAAACTTTTTCGGCTCCCAGCACTTCCGCCCAACTCACAGCGACGGCCAGAAAATGCGCGTTGCGGAAAGGGACATATGTGACGGGAACGCCGCACCGGAACGCTGGCGCCGATCCCGTGCGCTTCGGGAACGGCAATGCTCGAATCGGTGAGGGCGGATCCGCCGATGGCGCGCAAAGCTTCATTGCGCACCAGCAGCCGGTCACGAATTCCGAGCCGGTCGCAGATGCCTTCGAAGGAGCGCCGTTCGCGCTGTTCGGTGCGCTGCCCGTAGCTGACGTGGACGGCAGCGGCCTGGTGGTCGCGGGCCGCGAGCGCCGCACACACGCAGGAATCCATGCCGCCGCTTAGCAGGACCACGGCGCGGCTGCGTTTGCCAGTTGTCGTTCGATGCTGCGTTCGATACCATGACCTGCTCGCGAAGCATTGCGGTCGCTTCTTTCTGATTTTATGACAGCTGACGACGTTTCACGGCTCCCGGGGGCACAGAGAAAACCACAGAGCCCAAACCGTAGACTTGGATCTCGCCGCCTGCTGGCGGTGCGTTGACCCCGGCTTCTGGCGGCAGGTATCCTTCTAGTGACTCTCCTGACCCTGGCACGTCTGCGGAATCCACTGGAGAACATCAATTTCTGAGTCGCAATTTCTGAGTAGTTTGGAGAGACTCTTTCTGAAGATCAAACTGGATATCAAACCGGAAATCAAGAATTTCATCGGCTTGCTGGTCTTGACCGCTGTCGCGCTTCTGATTCATGGCTATCATCCCTATGCGGAAGATTCGGAGATTTACCTTCCCGGTGTTCTGAAGATCCTGAATCCCGCCTTATTTCCGGCGAATGCGGAGTTCTTCGGCGAGCACGCCGGACACACGTTGTATCCAAATCTGATTGCCTTTTCGGTGCGGGCGACGCATCTACCGCTGCCGTGGGCCGCTTTCCTGTGGCACCTGATCTCTATCTTCTTGTTGCTGGCGGCCAGTTGGCGGCTGGCGTCGGCCTTATTTGAGTCAGAATCGCCCGAGGATGACCGCGCGCGCTGGGGCGCGGTGGCCTTGATGGCCGCTTTGCTGACCTTACCCATTGCCGGCACGTGGCTTTACATACTGGATCAGTTTTTGAATCCGCGAAACCTGGCAGCGTTTGCTGCGCTGTTTGCGGTGGCGGAGGTATTGCACCGAAAATACGTGCAGGCCGCTTTGTGGTTGGCGTTTGCCGCCGTCATGCATCCGTTCATGGCGGGCTTTGCGATTTTATTTTGTGCATGGCTCATCTTGCTCGATCGATATCGTCCGCGGGTATTGGGATTCGCGGCCGCGCTTCCCTTCGGCATTACATTCGATCCCCCGCCGGCCGCTTATCACGAGGTCGCGCTGCGGCAGCGTTCGCACTTCGTCCTGCGTTGGGAGTGGTACGAGTGGCTGGGAGTGATCGGGCCGGTGCTGCTGTTCTGGTGGTTCGGAAATTGGGCGCGCCGCCGTGGCATGAAGAACCTGGAATTAGTCTCAAGGGCGATGGTGCCGTTTGTGGTGGTGGCTGCGCTGGCGGCCATCGGACTCGGGATCCCGGCTCGCTTCGAGGCTCTGACGCGCCTTCAGCCCCTGCGCTGCCTGGCATTGTGCTACATGGTGCTGGCGGTGGTGAGTGGCGGATTGCTGGGGCAATACCTGCTGCAACGTCACGTATGGCGCTGGCTGGTGTTGTTTGTCCCGCTCAGCCTGGGAATGTATTTTGCGCAGCGGCAGGTTTTTCCTTCCAGCCAGCACATCGAGTGGCCGTGGGCGCAGCCGCGCAACCAGTGGGCGCAGGCTTTTCAATGGATTCGCGGCAATACGCCGGTGGACGCGCTCGTTGCTCTCGATCCCCGGCACATGGAGCTGCCTGGCGAAGACGAAAATGGATTTCGCGCCCGCTCCGAACGCAGCATGCTGGCCGATCTGGTCAAGGACAAAGGAGCCTGTTCGATGTTTCCCCCACTTTCGGTCATCTGGGCGGAACAGATCGCCGACCAGAAGAATTTTGAGAAGTTCGGCAAAGAGGATTTCGAACGCCTGCAACAGAAGTACGGAGTCAGTTGGGTGGTGGTGCAGCAGCCTGGTCCGGCAGGGATGGAATGTCCCTATGAGAATTCGGCGGTGCGAGTGTGTCGCGTAAACTGAAACGCTTGGCCAGGCAGCCGAAAGAGTCGGTGTTGCGCTTGATTTTGGGTGGCGCAGCGGTTCACCGCTGCGATAAGAGGCTTGTTTCCAGAGCCGGCTTTAGCCGCTGCGGTAACACAGTTACGTCGAAAGTACGCAGGCTGTCCAAGGCCGACACAGCCTGTGTTAGCCTATACGTCTTTACCATATTCGACCCAGACGCATGGCGGATCCGATCGTAACCCCCGCAACTCGGCCACTGTTTCTCTACCTGAAATGGTCCTCCCAGCTACCCAGTTTGCGGCGGCAGTTTCGCGAGAACCAGCCTTATCCGCACGTGCACCTCAAGGAATTTCTGGACCCATACGTGGCGGCCGAAATGGCCAGCGAGTTCCCTGGTCTGGCGACCGACGCCTGGACCCGCTACAAACACCCGAACGAAAACAAAGTTGGATTAGCCAAACGATCCCTCTTTCCGCCGCAACTGGGCGAGGTAGTGGATGAACTGAATTCGGAAGCATTCGTGCATTGGCTTTCGCAGCTGACGGGCATTCCGGACCTGCTGTCGGACGACATGCTGGAAGGCGGCGGCCTGCACCAGTCGGGCCCCGGCGGCTTCCTGAACGTACACACCGACTTCAGCAACCATCACTACCACAAGCATTGGCGGCGGCAGGTAAATCTGATTCTCTACCTCAACCCCACCTGGCAGGACCAATGGGGCGGCGCGCTCGAACTGTGGGATCGGGAAATGCAGCGCTGTGTGGTGAAGGTGCCACCGCTGTTCAACGAAGCGTTGATTTTCCGCACCGATGAAATTTCGTACCACGGCTTCCCCGACCCCTTGCAATGTCCGGAGGGCGAATCGCGCAAGAGCCTGGCCTTGTATTACTACACCTCCGAGTCCGGCCCCGAGGTCAAAACGCGTTCCACAAATTATCGTCCGCGGCCGGAAGACGGCCCGCTGAAGTCCAGCCTGATCTGGTTGGATAAGCAGGCCGTGGATCTCTACTCGCGGGCCAAGGCGCGCTTCGGTTTTTCGGATGAGCTGGCCAGCAAGATTCTGGGCTTCCTCTCGCGGAAGCGGTAATTACAGACCCGTCGCACTTGATTTTGGGTGGCGCAGCGGTTTACCGCTGCGATCTATGCGCTGAACCCAGGCGGCTTCAGCCGCTGAGGGTAGAGTTTTTGCCCGGGAAGCGAACTGTTCCCCCGTCTGGGCTTTTCAGTGTCGCTGAGAAGCGGTCGGCACTCCCTCCTCGTAGTAAGCGTCCGACCCCGCCTCCAGAGTCTTTCCCTTTTCGCTGAAGATGGGGTTATGCACGATACCGGCGCGCTGCAGCGCGAACTGCAGAGTGGTTCCAAGTACTCCAAGTCCGTATTGGACGCTGCGGCGGAAATTGATGGACGAGGCTTCCTTGAAGTATTTGGTAGGGCAGGAAACCTCGCCGATGCGGAAGCCGAAGTAGACGCATTGCGCAAGCATCTGGTTGTCGAAAACGAAATCATCGCTGTTTTCGCGGAGCGGCAGCCGTGTGAGGACCTCGCGGCTGAAAGCGCGGTACCCGGTGTGATATTCCGACAACTTGACGCGCAGAAACAGGTTCTCAAACGCGGTGAGCAGCCGGTTGAACACGTATTTGTAAAGCGGCATGCCTCCGCGCAACGCGGTGCCGCCAATGATGCGTGACCCGAGAACAACGTCGTAGACCCCAAACGCGATCATGCTCGCCATGGCGGTTACGAGCAGCGGCGTGTACTGGTAATCGGGATGCACCATGATGACCACGTCGGCGCCGGCCGCCAGCGCTTCGCGGTAGCAGGTCTGCTGATTGCGGCCGTAGCCGTAGTTGCGGTTGTGGACAAAGGACTGCACGCCGAGCCGGTGCGCAACTTCCAGGGTGCGATCGGAACTGTGATCGTCGACCAGAATGCGAATATCGACCAGGTCGGGCAATTCCCGCACCGTCGCTTCCAGCGTCTTTTCCGCGTTGTAAGCAGGAAACACGACGGCAATGCGTTTGCCGTTGATCATGCAGTCTTTATCCTCAAATGTCCTTTCTGAATAATAACTGGAAATCCACTGTTCCGCGGGGCCTTGGTAGACTATCGAACGTACACTATCGAACAGCACCCGCTGCGCTAGCGCTCTTGAAGTATCGGCGAATTATGGGCGACACTAAAACCATGCCTCCTCGTACTCTATTCGAGAAAGTCTGGGATGCGCACGTCGTCGCCGCTCCCGAAGGGCAGTCGGCGCTGCTCTATATCGATCTGCACCTGGTGCACGAAGTGACGTCGCCCCAGGCCTTCGACGGTCTGCGCGCCTCAGGAAGAACCGTCGCGCCAGCCTCTGCGCACCGTGGCCACCGTCGACCACAACATCCCGACCACTCCCCGCGGTCTTCCCATCACCGACCCGATTGCCGCCAGGCAGATTGAAGCGCTGCAGAAAAATTGCCGCGAGTTCGGGGTTCCGCTATTTGACATGGACTCGCCCGAGCAAGGCATCGTCCACGTCATCGGCCCGGAACTCGGCATCACGTTGCCCGGGATGACGATAGTCTGCGGCGACAGCCATACCTCGACCCACGGCGCATTCGGATCGTTGGCGTTCGGCATCGGTACGTCGGAAGTGGAGCACGTGCTGGCGACGCAATGCCTGCCGCAGAAAAAACCGAAGACCATGCAGATCCAGGTCAGCGGAAAGCTGGCCGAAGGCGTGACCGCCAAAGATCTGGCGCTCGGAATCATCGGACGAATCGGCACCGATGGCGCCACCGGATATGTGATCGAATACGCCGGCGATGCCGTGCGCGCGTTGTCGATGGAAGCCCGCATGACGCTCTGCAACATGAGCATCGAGGCGGGAGCGCGAGCCGGACTCATCGCGCCCGATGAGACGACATTCGCCTATGTCAGCGGCCGCCGCTTTGCTCCGAAAGGAAAAGCCTGGGAAGAAGCGGTTACGTATTGGCGCACGCTGGCCAGCGATCCCGGAGCGCGATTCGACAAGGTGATCGAGATCGACGCCGCATCGCTCGCGCCCTTCGTGACCTGGGGAACGAATCCCGGCATGGTCGTGCCGGTGACTGCGCGCGTTCCCGAGCTAAAGAGTTTCGTGCAGGATTCCGACCGGCGCGCGGCCGAACAGGCGCTCGCCTACATGGGCCTCGATCCCGGAACGCCGATCGAATCCATCGTCGTGGACCGCGTGTTCATCGGATCGTGCACCAACTCGCGCATCGAAGACCTGCGCGCGGCGGCTAGAGTGGCAAAGGGCAGCACGTGAATCCGAAAGTGCGCGCCATGGTTGTGCCCGGTTCGCAGGCTATCAAGCGTGCGGCAGAGCAGGAAGGTTTGCACCGCATCTTTCTGGAAGCCGGATTTGAATGGCGCGAATCGGGATGCTCGATGTGTCTGGGCATGAATCCCGACATTCTGCAGCCCGGCGAGCGCTGCGCATCAACCAGCAACCGCAATTTCGAAGGACGTCAGGGCCGCGGAGGACGCACGCATCTGGTCAGTCCCATGATGGCCGCAGCGGCAGCGATTGCCGGACATTTCACCGACATAAGGACTTGGCGATTTCAGTAGTGCGTATCGCCTATTTCGCGGCAATTTCGGACATCCATATGACAACGGCACCGAAACAAGAACCCGAATTTGAAGGCCTACCCCTGAGATTGGCCTATGCCCTTCTTGAGGCTAACGGCCTCGCAGCCGAGGCCACTGAAATAAGGAAAAGCCCCGAACGGCTCGGTTCCTATACAACCAGCCTTCGCCGTGCCAAGATTGTTGACCTTCTCCGCCGCAAACGCCTCCTTGATAAATTCATTGAAACGAACTGGCGATTTGGCTTAACGCCTGCGGGGAAGAAGAAGCTCAAGCGGTACGATCGCATCTATTCAAAGTACAAGACGTCTGGTGCCTCTACTGCGCCTTCCACCAACGTCGCAGCGGAAGACGAGACCGAAGCAGGGACACAGTTCGCCCTCGAAGCGCAACTCCGTGACTATCTCGCGGAGAATCTGGGCATTCTCGAGCCAAGCCTTTCACTGTGGCCCGTGGAAAACGGAGACGCCGTGGAGTTCCAAGTTGACGAGCAAGGGCCAAGCCGCAGGATTGACATTCTCGCTAAAGACCGGGTTGGGCTCCCGGTGGTAATCGAGCTGAAGGTCAGCAGAGGTCATGAGAAAACCGTCGGCCAAGCCCTTTACTACCGCGCGCGAATCAAGCAACGATTTGGTGCTGAACGAGTACGAATTTTCATCGTCGCTGCGGAGATCAGCCCAGAACTCCGGACTGCGGCTTCCGAAGTTTCCGATGTGTTCTTGTTCGAGTACACCCTAGAGGTCAAGGTCACCGCAATTAGTAGGTAGATAATATGCAACCCTTTCGCAAGCACACCGGCGTCGTTGTCCCGCTCGACAAAGTGAACGTGGACACCGATCAGATCATTCCCAAGCAGTTTCTAAAGCGCATCGAGCGCACCGGATTCGGCGAGTTCCTGTTCTACGACTGGCGCTTTGCCGGAGACGGGAAAAAACTTCCCGGTTTTGTCCTACACGAGCCACGCTACACGAAGGCCTCGATCCTGGTCGCAGGAAGAAACTTCGGCTGCGGATCCTCGCGCGAGCATGCCGTCTGGGCGCTGGCGGATTTCGGCTTCCATGTTGTAATCGCGTCGTCATTTGGCGACATCTTCGCCAACAATAGCCTGAAGAATGGACTGCTCACAGTGCGACTCAACGACGAGCAGGTCGCGGAGATCATGCGCCGTTCGAAAGAAATCGAAAACTACCGACTCACGGTCGATCTCGAAACGTTGCGAATGGAAGACGGAAAAGGATTCACCGCGACCTTCGCGATGGATGAATTCTCGCGCCACTGTCTGCTGAACGGTTTGGACGACATCGGACTCACCTTGCAACATGAGCCGGAGATCGCCGCCTATGAATCAAGCCATCCAGTGCGCACGGAGATGAAGTCGATTCTCGCAAAGTGACCCTCGCCGGTGGAGCGACGGGCGCCCCGCCCGTCCAAGGTCAGCGACAATCCCCTCTGACGCAAACTCCCGTCACGTTGTACACTTTTGAGTTTCACTGCCAGCGCGGTGGCGGGTCACGCCTCATGCTGAATCGGAGCGCGTTCGTGAAAAAGGGTTTTTTCGTCTTCGCCATCATCCTGCTGGTTCTGCTTCCCGCCGGGCAGGCCCAGACCGCTGCTCAGACCTCTGCGCCAAACCAACTCACAATCGAACAGATTTTCGCGGAAGGCGGGGTGGCCGGACGCCCCCCGGAGACGATCCAGTGGAGTCCGGACGGCACCAAGGTGTCTTTCGTTCAGCGCGATAACACCGGCGACTATGGCGAACTCTGGTACGTGGACGCAGCGACCGGCGAGAAACAAATGCTGGCCAGCGATACCAAGCTGTCGCAACTTGCCCCTTCCACCAACAAGATCAAGGACGAGCGCGAGAAAGAACGCGTGACGCGCTATCACGTCGCCGCCTACACCTGGTCGCCCGACTCCAAACACCTGCTCTTCGATTCGCAGGGACAGCTCTGGTATTACAGCCTGGACACGGGAACGGCGGTCTCGCTTACGTCGTCTTCTGATCCGAGCGGGGACCCGAAGTTTTCGCCCGATGGCAAGCGGCTCGCCTACGTGCGCAAGCACAATCTTTATGTCCATCCTGTGTCGGGCGAGGAAGGCGAACGTCCGCTCACCCGCGACGAGAAGGAGAAGGACAAGGAAAAGGACAAGGACAAGAATAAGGACAGGGAAACAGCCAAGGAAAAGGAAGACAACATCCTCAACGGCGAAGTCGACTGGGTTTACGCCGAAGAGCTGGACGTGCGCAGCAACTACTTCTGGTCGCCGGAGGGCCACGAAATAATCTTCCTGCAGATGGATGAGACTCGCGTACCGGCTTATCCCATCACCAACTGGTTGCCGACGCATCCCCGGGTCGATCAGGAAAAATATCCCCAGCCCGGAGATCCGAACCCGGCCGTGCGCGTGGGAGTGGTGTCCAGCAACGGCGGCAAGCCGCGCTGGATCAAACTCAACGACGACGATGACGCCTACATCCCGCGTTTCGGCTGGATTCGCGAAGGCTGGGCCTGGGCCGAGGTCCTGAGTCGCAAGCAGGATGTGATGGACCTTTATTTCATCGACGCAAAGTCGGGCAAATCGCGCAAGGTGCTGACCGAATCGGCGCCCGATGCATGGGTTAACGTCAACGACGATTTCCGAATTCTGAAATCTGGCGACCGCTTTCTGTGGACCAGTTGGCGCGACGGCCACACCCACATTTATCTCTACAGTTTCAACGCGCCCGACCCCACGGCGGCCGATGCCAAACTCGAACGCCAACTCGAAAGCGGAGACTATGAGGTGATCGCGATCAGCGGTGTGGATGATGCGGCGGGCGATAAACCTGGCACGGTTTTTTTCACCGCCAATAAAGGAGACCCGCGCCAGCAGAAGATTTTCTCCGTGAAGCTGGACGGCTCGGCGATGCAAAGCATTTCACCGGAAGACGGCAGCTATGCTGCCAGTTTCGCCAATGACGGCAAGCACTTCGTGGAAACGCATTCTGCAGCTCTCACGCCGCCGCGGATTTTGCTGTGCGCGCCGGGCGGCAACTGCTACAGAGTCTGGCAGGGGCGCAGCCTGGCGGAGTACGACCCCATCCCGCCGCAGCCTGTGCAACTTAAAGCCGATGACGGCACCGTGTTGTATGGCTATCTGATTCTGCCGCGCCATGCGGATGCGAACCAGAAAATCCCGCTCATCGTCCATGTCTACGGCGGTCCGGCGGCGCAGACCGTGCAGGATTCATGGGGCGGAACTCAATCGCAAACTACGCTCTTCCACCAGATTCTCGCGAACGAAGGTTTCGCGATCTTCTCCGTCGACAATCGCGGGACTCCGAATCGCGGCAAGAAATTTTCCGCCGCGATTCGCCAGCAGTTTGGTGGAGTCGAACTGAAAGACCAGCTCACCGCGCTCGACCAGTTGTATGCGCAGTTCCCGCAACTCGACCGCGCTCGCACCGGTATCTGGGGATGGTCGAACGGCGGCTCCATGACTCTCTATGCGCTGACCCACTCGGAAAGGTTCAAGGCGGGAATTTCGGTTGCGCCCGTCACCAGCTGGCGCGACTACGATTCGATCTACACCGAGCGCTGGTTGGGCCTGCCGAAGGACAACGCCAGCGCCTACGACGATTCCATCGTGAACTCGGCCAGCAGCCTGCACGGTTCGTTGCTTCTAGTGCATGGGACGAGCGACGACAATGTGCATTTCCAGAATACAATCCAGATGACCGACGCGCTGATCAAAGCCCAAAAGCAGTTTCGGCTGATGCTGTACCCAGACAAGACGCACGGCATTTCAGGATCAGGCACGCGCACGCAGTTATTTCACATGATGGAAGATTTCTGGAACAAGGAATTGAAGTAGAAGTAGAAAGCTCTCAGTCGCTAGTTATCAGTCGTCAGTTTTCGACGGCTCGAGATTTTACTGACAACTTACAACTGAAAACTGAAAACTGATAGCTGATAGCTGAAAGCTGCTCTTATGCATCGCACAACTCTCGGCGATTTCGAACTTACCGTCGTCTCCGACGGAACGTACTTCCTCGACGGCGGAGCTTTTTTCGGCGTCGTTCCCAAGACCATGTGGTCGAAGAAAGTCATGCCTGACGAGCAGAACCGCCTTCACGCGGGATTGAATTCGCTGCTCGTGCGCACCGGCGAGAAGAACATTCTGATTGAGACCGGCATCGGCAACAAACTGTCTGACCGGCTGGCACAGATCTACACCCAGCCGGCCAAGCTGCTCGACAACCTGCACGCCGCCGGAGTCGCCCCGGAAGACATCGACATTGTCATCAACACTCACCTGCATTTTGATCACTGTGGCTGGAATACGGTGCGCCGCGGAGATCAGGTGGTCGCAACATTTCCGAACGCGAAATATTACGTGCAGCAAGAAGAGTGGGAGCATGGCCGTCTGCAGCTCGAACGCGACGCGATCAGTTACATGAGTCCGAACTACGATCCGCTGCTCGAGAGCGGCCAGATGGTGCTGCTGAAGGGAGATCAGGAGATTGTGCACGGCATCTCGGTCAAAGTTTTCCCCGGGCACACGGCGGATATGCAAGCGGTAATGATCGAGAGCGGCGGCAGGGGCCACGAAAAAAGGAAGGCTTGTTACATCTCCGATCTGATTCCAACCTCAAACCATCTCGACCTGACCTGGGTGATGGCCTTCGATCTGTTTCCGCTCGAAACCATCGAGAGCCGCAAGAAGTACTACGCGTGGGCGATCCCCGAGAGATGGCTGACCGTGTTTACCCATGATGACCAGACGCCGTGGGGATACGTGGAACGAGGCGAGCGGGGAAGGTTGGCGCTAAAGATGCCCACCGAGGACGGCCGCCCTGGGTAGATCTTATGTGGCGCGGGCGCCCTCGCCCGCGTAGCAGCTAGACCGGAATGACGGGCGCGTTCACCGTCAGCCTCGCCTCGAAGAATTCCTCCACCCGCCCCAGTATTTCCGCCCCGCTCTTCGCCTCGTAGATCGCCTTCCTGAGCCCCGCGCCTCCGGGCACGCCATGCGTGAACCACGACGCGAACTGCTTCATCTTGCCTTCCGTTCCGGGCATTTCTTCTTCGAGCAGCATCTGGAAATAAGTGCGGATCATCTGGTGTCGATCGGCCTCGGTTGGTTCGTCATAGGATTTGCCCCCGCTCGCGTCCGCCCCCACGTGGGCCGAAGCTCCGCTTACATACTGCTCAATCTGCCGGAAGATCCACGGATTCGCCGGCGCCATGCGTCCGATCATCACCGCGTCGCATCCCGTTTGGGCGACGATGGCGCAGGCGTCTTCGGGCGACCGGATGTCGCCATTACCGATCACGGGAATCTTAACTGCCTGCTTGACCGACGCGATCCATTCCCAGCGAGCGTTGCCGCTGTAACCTTGCTCCCGCGTGCGGGCATGCAGCGCAACCGCACCCAGGCCGCAGCTTTCCGCCATGCGTGCCAGTTCGACGCAAACGATTTCATCGTCGTTCCATCCCGCGCGGAATTTCACGGTGAAGGGAATCTTCACGGCGGCGCGCACCGCTTCGAAAATCTGCCGGATCAGCGGCAGATCGCGCAGCAGCCCTGAGCCACCGTTGCACTTCACCACTTTCTTCGCCGGGCAGCCCAGGTTCAGGTCGACGAGGTCGAAGCCCAGGTCTTCCACCATGCGCGCCGCATCGGCCAGCACCCTCGGACTGCTGCCGAAAAGCTGCGCCGAAATCGGGTGCTCGTCTTCGTAGAAGTGAAGGTAGCGTCCGCGGACGCGCTGGTCACGGAGCATTCCATCCGCCGAAGTGAACTCGGTCATGATCAGACCGCATCCGCCCAGGTTCTTGATAAAGCGGCGAAAGACCGTGTCGGTCACTCCGGCCATAGGCGCAAGCACGGTAGCAGGAGCGATCTCAACCTTGCCAATCGTTAGCGTCGCAGGAAACAGCGTCGCAGTAAACGTCGGCGCCGCCCCAGAAATGGGTGGTGGAGCGACGGGCGTCTCGCCCGTCCGGGTCCCGGCTCCATCCGTGTTGTCCCAGAACTTCTGCACGCCCCTATTCTACAGTCCCTTCGAACCGCTGCGATGACGCACACCATATCGATCGCCCGGACAGCGTTCTGTGAATACGCGAAGCTGCAATGAGGACGCAAATGTGACTGATGGAGACATTGGAATACGGTTTTCCACAATTCTTAGTCATCCTACCAGCGCGGCGGATTCGCTGAAATCGCCCGACCGGCAGGCCAAAATCGTGTTCGTAGCAAATTGAGACGACTCGGCGATGCTGTTATCACAAGAAAGGTTGCAAATAACACGGACCGGAAGTAGTATGGCTTTGGACGCAGTATTTCACGTCCACCTTTTCTAACAAAACAAAAATCTTCCAGGTAGAAACGCAGCCCTAGCCTTAGAGTAAATCTAAAGGGGTGCCTAAAGCCCCGGTGCAATTCGGAGAGAATGCATGTCGTGGTACGCGTACTGCCTCACGGAACACCAGACCCTAGCTAATGGTGTCCGCTCCCGTCGTCCCTTCGTTCTCGATGGAATTCAAGGCGTGAACTCGGCTCCCGTCATGAGCTACCCGAGCGGGGAATTCGCGGTGATCGTCAGTGAATATGACCGCGCTACCTCCAAACTCGACGAAAAGTCCGTTCTCGAGCACGCCCGCGTGGTCAGCCAGAGCTTCCGGACCGCCACCGTCCTGCCCTTCCGCTTCGGAACGATCTTCGACACCGAAGATGCCATCCGGCAAGCGGTTCGAACCAATCGCCGCACTTTCTGCGAGAGCGTAGCCCGGCTCCGGGGCAAGTCCGAGATGCGCATCAAGCTCATGGTCCGTGACGGTTCTCTCCGCGGCGCCATGGAAGGTTGTAGTGTTATCAGCATTGCAGCAGCAAAAGATCATAAAGTCTATAGGCTTGCAGCTGCAATTTATTGATAGAGCTTGTGCGCATATCATTCAATATAGTTGACATCTGATAAGAGGGAGTGCTATCTTATAGACATCTCATAGAAGAGAGGGCACCTTGGTATTCGAAGACTTTGAATGGGATGCAGCCAATATCGAACATGTAGCTGAACACCACGTCACTCCAGATGAAGTTGAAGAAGCGTGCGTGGGCGACTCGTACACGCGCAAGACCGGTGAGGGCCGCTATCTTGTTTATGGAACCACTGACAACGGCAGATATCTTTTCATTGTTGGCATTAATAAGGGGCGCGGTGTTTTCAGGACCATTACGGCACGAGACATGACCGATCGGGAAAAATCATTATATAGGAGGAGATGAGCAGTATGAGTAAAATGAAAAAAATACCTAAATTTAAATCAGAAAAAGAAGAGACCGATTTTTGGTCAACGCACGATAGTACCAAGTACGAAACGGAAGAAGCGAAAGTCAAGTTTGCACGTCCTAAGAAAAAGCTGGTATCGCTCAGGCTGGACGATAAAACGATTTATCAACTAAAAAAAATCGCGGAGAGCAAAGGCATAGGATATCTCCAACTGGTTCGCATGTGGGTGCTTGAAAATCTTAGCAAGACAAAAGCCGCATAATTTTATCGGCCATGTATTTAAAATTCCATCCGAACAATTGAGCCATACCCAATCTTTGCGAATGCAACGAAGCTGGGCTGGTGAAAAGAGTGTAAAAAGAATTTGCAGCCTGGAAAAAAATATTTCTTGTATCACAATAAAGTTGCAAATCTCAATCGCTGTATAGTTGATATCATGTCAAGTACTCAAGCGACCTTTACTCTCGTCATACCTCAAGATCTCTATCGGGAATCAAGATTTATCAATGAAGAAGAAATTTGAGAAAGTATATCAATTTAAAATCACTCTGAAAGGAATCAAGCCTTCGGTATGGCGCAGGATTCAGGTCCCGGAAACGTATACATTTTGAGATTTGCATGTTGCCGTGCAGGATGCCATGGGCTGGCAAGATTATCATTTGCATGATTTTATCATCCGCAACCCAGTTACGCATGCAAAGGAACGAATAGGCATTCCAGATGATCGACCTGCCTGACCCATGACCCAACGCGGACAACGACTCCTCGGACCGCGGCCCAGAAGCCGCTGCCCGAGGGCACCTTCGCCGTCGGCAGGCGGCTCATGGCGCCGGCATGCGCCCGACCTACGGGTTCCGAATCCTTCGGGTTCCGCGCTGTCGAAGACCGACTAAGCGGCGCTGAACGCCCTGTGGGTCTTCGTGTTCGTCCTCGCCCCCGGGATCTTCCTGCCGCTCGAGCAGGAGGTCAGCCACACGATCGCGACAGAGCCACGTCCGCGGGATCGGTGGCGGTCCTGTCGCCCGGCGGGCCGCGGCGCTCGGGCTGGCGTTCGCGGTGTCGCTCGCCTTCTTCGCCATCGCGGGTCGCGTTGTTCACCCCGATCGTCAGCAACCTCTTCGCGGGCAACGCCGGGCTGGTGGTGTGCCTCGTCATCTCGCTGTTCACGTACGGGTTCGAGTTCTTCGCGGTGTGTTTGGGGCACGGCCGCTTCGGCGCGTACGGCGTCAGCATGGCGGCCGAGCACAATTCGAATCCGATCACACGTCTTTGTCACCCCCGCGAAAGCGGGGGTCCAGGGGCCGACGCTCGTCGCTCGCTCTGGATTCCCGCTTGCGCGGGAATAACGATTCGATGCGCTCTGATACCGCTCTAGATAAGGGTTGGTTCGGACGCTGCTGGCCACCGGTCAGAAGCCGCGCGTCGTGGCGAAAAGCGGCGGTCTCGACGAGGGCGCGGCGCAACGGCCCGTCCGGAAAGGCGGCCAGCGCCTCGGCCGCCTCGGCGGCGTAGCCGCGGGCGCGCGCGCAGGGTCTCGGCCAGCGCGCCGCGGCGCTCGAGGAGCCGGATCGCGCGTTCGAGATCGCCCGGACCCTGTTCGCCCGCTTCGAGCGTGCGCCGCCAGAAGGCGCGCTCTTCGGCGTCGCCGCGGGCAAACGCGATCAGGATCGGCAGCGTCATCTTGCCGTCGCGGAAATCGTCGCCGACCGATTTGCCGAGTTCGCTCTGCCGCGCCGAGAAATCGAGCATGTCGTCGATCAGCTGGTAGGCGATGCCGAGATTGCGGCCGAAGCGCTCGAGCGCCTCCTCCTCGGCCGGCGGCCGCTCGGCGATGACCGCGCCGAGGCGGCTCGCCGCGGCGAACAGCGCGGCGGTCTTGGCCTCGATGATTTCGAGATAGGCCGCCTCGGTCGTCGTCGTGTCGTTGGCGGTGACCAGCTGTCCGACCTCGCCCTCGGCGATCACCGCCGCGGCGTGCGACAGGATCTCGAGGATGCGCGAGCGAGCCGTCCTCGACCATCAGCTCGAACGAGCGGGCAAACAGGAAATCGCCCGACCAGCACCGCCGGCTTGTTGCCCCACACGGCGTTCGCCGTGTCGCGGCCGCGGCGCAGCTCGCTGGCGTCGACGACATCGTCGTGCAGCAAGGTCGCGGTGTGGATGAATTCGACCGCGGCGGCGAGCGCGATATGGCGGTCGCCGCGGTAGCCGCACAGGCGTGCCGAGGCCAGGGTCAGCATCGGGCGCAGGCGCTTGCCGCCGGCCGAGACGATGTGGCCGGCGAGCTGCGGGATCAGCGCCACCGGGCTGTGCATGCGCGCCACGATCAGCGCGTTGACGCGATCGAGGTCGGCGCGCCAGCAGCCGGAACAGCGGATCGAGCGACGGTTGCGGCGATTCGAGGCTTGCGATCGATGCTCGTCACCGGCGGCACCAGATTCTCCTACGCTCGATCTGCTGCCGTTACGCGGCGGGCATCAGCGGCGTTCCCGAACGGCCGTTGACGCGCCTGAGGGCGAGCGAGCATAGAATGACCGAATGAGGTCAAGTGCCGGACGTCGGCCGGAGGCCAGCCGTGAGCGGGGATGAAGGAGCTGTTGCGCACCAACGACGTCGTCCGCCTGTCCTGGGCGCAGGCCCGGCTGCGCGATGCCGGCATCGACAGCCTTGTGCTCGACCATCATACCAGCCTCGTCGAAGGCAGCATCGGCGCGATCCCGCGGCGCCTGATGGTCGCCGAAGCGCGATCATCGCCGCGCCCGCGCGCTGATCGCCGCGGCCGAGGAGGAGCTGCGCTGACCGCGCCCGAGCCCGCCGCCGACCCCGCCCTGACCGAGGATACGCTGCTCGGCGGGCGCGTGCGGCTCCGGCAGCCGACCGACGGCGCGCGGGTCGCGATCGATCCGGTCTTTCTCGCCGCCGCGGTGCCGGCCGAGCCGCATCAGCTGGTGCTCGATGTCGGCTGCGGCGCCGGCGCGGCGACGCTGTGCCTTGCGGCGCGGGTGCCGCAGTGCCGCGTCGTCGGGCTCGAACTGCAGCGCGACCTGGTGCGGCTCGCCGGCGACAATGCGACGCTCAACGGCATGGCGGCGCGCGTTTCGGTGATCGTCGGCGATCTGTTGCAGCCGCCGCCGCGGCTCAGCCCCGGCATGTTCGACCATGTCATGGTGAACCCGCCCTTCATCGAGCGCGGGCGCGGCACGCCGGCGGCCGAGCCCGGCAAAAGCGCTGGCGACGATCGAGGGCGACGCCGATCTCGGCGACTGGGTGCGCTTTGCGCTGGCGATGGTGCGCGGCAAGGGCACGGTGACCTTTATCCACCGCGCCGACCGGATCGACGCGGCTGCTCGGCTCAGCTCGCCGGCCGCGCCGGCGAGATCATCGTCTTCCCGCTGTGGCCGGCGGTCGGGCGGGCCGGCGAGCCGCATCCTGGTGCGGGCGCGGAAGCAGGTCGCGACGCCGGCGCGGCTGCTGCCCGGCCTGATCCTGCACGAAGCCGATGGCCGCTTCACGCGCGGCGGCGGAGGCGGTGCTGCGCGGCGGCGAGGGCTGGCGCTGTAAGACGCGGGCGTCTGGTCGGGCGCCGCGCCAATCCCCATCTGTATGCGGCATGATACCTCGGCGATGCCTTGAAGCTGTTGCCGATCGAGCGGCTGCGCAACCCGCCGCCGGTCGTTGCCGGTGGTGCGCTTCGAGGGCGTCATCGGGCCGCGGCAGTGGCGCGGCGCGCGTGTCGCTGGCGAGCCACGCCGGCCGCGCTCGACCGGGCGTTCGCGCTCCGGCGCCTCGTCGCGGTCGCGATCGCGATCAATTCGCCGGGCGGCTCGCCGGTGCAATCGGCCCTGCTGTTTCGCCGCATTCGCCAGCTCGCCGAGGAAAAGGGCGTGCCGGTCTTCGCCTTTGCCGAGGATGTCGCCGCCTCGGGCGGCTATTGGCTGGCGCTTGCCGGCGACGAGGTCTATGCCGAGGAAGCCTCGCTCCTCGGTTCGATCGGCGTCGTCACCTCGAGCTTTGGCCTCGACCGGCTGATCGAGCGCTTCGGCATCGAGCGGCGCCTGCACACCGCGGGCGAGAAGAAGGCGCTGCTCGACCCGTTTCTGCCGGAAGACCCGGCCGATGTGGCGCGGCTGACGGCGCTGCAGCAGGATATCCACGAAACCGTTCAAGGAGCATGTTCGCGCGCCGCCGCGTCGGCAAGATCGACGCCGCCGACGAGAGCCTGTTCAGCGGCGAGGTGCTGACCGGCCGCATGGCGCTGGCGCGCGGCCTGATCGACGGCATCGGCGATTTGCGCTCGGTGATGCGGGCGCGGTTTGGCGACCGAGGTAAAGCTGTTGCCGATCGCCGCGGCGCGCCGTCGCCGCTGGTGGCCGGCGCGGTCGCGGCGCGCGGTCCGGCATGATCCGCACGGCCCATGGGCGGCGCCGATCGCCGATCTCTTCGACTGGCTCGAAGCCCGCGCCTTGTGGGCCCGCTTCGGCCTCTAGCCCAGCCTTGACCGGCCTGCCAGCCTCCCATACACCTGACCGATGATCGCGCTCCCCAAGCTCGTTCTGATCGTCGTGGTGGCGTTCGTCGTGTGGTACGCGATGCGCTGGTGGAACCGTGCGCCGTCCCGGATCGTCCGCCGCCGGCAGGCACAGCCGCCGCAACACGGCGATCCAGGATCTGGTCGCCTGCCGGGTCTGCGGCGCCTATGTCGCGGCCGATGCCGGCGGCTGCGGCAGGCCGGACTGCCCGCAGCCGCGCTGACCGGATGGCGCAGGCCGCACGATGAGTTCCGCCCCGCAGGGCTCGAGCTTCCAGGCGCTGATCCTTCGCCTGCAGCACTATTGGGCGGAACAGGGCTGCGTGATCCTGCAGCCCTATGATGTCGAGATCGGCGCCGGCACCTTTCATCCGGCGACGGCGCTGCGCGCGCTCGGGCCCGAGCCGTGGCGCGCCGCCTATGTCCAGCCGTCGCGCCGGCCGACCGACGGCCGCTATGGCGAGAACCCCAACCGGCTGCAGCATTACTACCAGCTTCAGGTGATCCTGAAGCCGGCGCCGGCCGACAGCCAGGAGCTCTATCTGAAGAGCCTCGCCGCGCTCGGCATCGATGCCGCGCGCCACGACATCCGCTTTGTCGAGGACGATTGGGAAAGCCCGACCTTGGGCGCCTCGGGGCTCGGCTGGGAGGTCTGGCTCGACGGCATGGAGGTCAGCCAGTTCACCTATTTCCAGCAGGTCGGCGGCATCGAGTGCGATCCGGTGTCGACCGAGCTGACCTATGGGCTCGAACGCCTGGCGATGTATGTGCAGGGGGTCGAGAGCGTCTACGACCTCGACTACAACGGCGTGCCGAACGGGCGCGGGCGCGGATCACCTATGGCGATGTGTTCCTGCGCGGCCGAGCGCGAGTTTTCCGCCTATAATTTCGAGCGCGCCGACACCGGCAAAGCTGTTCCGCCATTTCGCCGATGCCGAGGCCGAATGCGCCGCGCTGCTGAATGCGGCGACGATGGCGGCAACCGCCCGGCCTGGCGCTGCCGGCCTACGACCAGTGCCTGAAGGCGAGCCATCTGTTCAACCTGCTCGATGCGCGCGGCGTCATCAGCGTCACCGAGCGCGCCGCCTATATCGGCCGGGTGCGCGCGCTGGCACGCGCCTGCTGCGAAGCCTGGCTGGCGGGCGGCACAACGGCGTGACCGATGATGTTCCGCCGATCCACCAAAAGCGTCATGCCCGGGCTCGACCCGGGCATCCACGTCTTTGTCCGGGCCGCTCTCCGTGGATGGCCGGGCCGAGCCCGGCCATGACGAGATGGGGAGGCCGCGTAGCGTGGGCGAACTGCTGCTCGAACTCCTGTCGGAGGAGATCCCGGCGCGGATGCAGCGCCGCGCGATCGAGGATCTGGCCGGGCTCGTCCGCGACAAGCTCACCGCCGCCGAGATCCCGGCGCGAGACGCTGCGCGGCTATGTGACCCCGCGCCGCCTGACGGTCATCGCCGACGGCATTCCCGAGCGCCAGCCCGACCGCAGCGAGGAGCGGCGCGGACCGCGGGTCGGCGCGCCGCAGCAGGCGATCGACGGCTTTCTGCGCTCGGCCGGCCTCGCTTCGATCGAGGAATGCGAGATCCGCGACACCGGCCGCGGCGAATTCTATTTCGCGATCATCCAGACGGCCGGGCCGGCCGCGGCCGAGGTACTGCCGGAGCTGCTCCACGCCGCGATCGCCGAGTTGCCTGGCCGAAATCGATGCGCTTTCCGGCGCGCGGCCTGCGCTGGGTGCGGCCGCTCGATCTCGGTCATCTGCCTGTTCGACGGCGCAGTCGCTGCCGCTGGCGCTGGACGCAGGTCCCGGTCGGCCGGACGACGCGCGGCCACCGCTTCCTGTCGCAGGGCGAGATCGCGGTCGACAACGCCGCCGATTATCTCGACAAGCTCGAAGCCGCCTATGTGATCCTCGACCAGGACCGTCGCCGCGAGCTGATCGCGCGCCGATCTCGACCGCCTCGCGCGGCCGAGGGGCTGACCGTCAAGCCCGATCCCGGGCTGCTCGACGAGGTGACGGGCCTCGTCGAGTTCCCGGTCGTGCTGATCGGCGCGATCGACGCGGCGATTGCATGGACGCTGCCGCCCGAGGTGCTGGCGACCGCGATGCGCACGCACCAGAAATATTTCTCCTGCCTGAATCCGGACGGCACGCCGGCGCCGCGTTTTCTGTTCGTCGCCAACAACCTGCGCCGCGGACGGCGGCAAGACGATCGTCGCCGGCAACGAGCGCGTGCTGCGCGCCCGCCTCGCCGACGCCCGCTTCTTCTGGGACCAGGACCGCAAGGTGCGGCTCGAAGACCGGGTCGAGGCGCTGAAGGAGCGCGTCTATCACGACAAGCTCGGCAGCGTTTACGACAAGGTCGAGCGGATGGAACAGCTTGCGGTTTTCCTCGCGGAACAGCTTCACCGCGTCCCACCGTCACCCCCGCTCCCGCGGGGGGCCAGAGCGGGCAGTGGGGTCCAGGGCAACCGCTCCGATCCGGTGGCCTGGATTCCCGCTTTCGCGGGAATGACGATGGAGAATTGAGCCGATTGGCTCAGCGCGCGGCGCACCTCGCTAAGGCCGATCTGTCGACCGGCATGGTCGGCGAGTTCCCCGAGTTGCAGGGATCGATGGGCCGCTATTACGCGCTTAATGACGGCGAGGACCCGCGCGTCGCCGATGCCATCGCCGAACATTACAAGCCGCTCGGCCCCAACGAT
>CAVZDM010000081.1:0-37710 GCA_963773955.1 uncultured Acidobacteriaceae bacterium
GGAATTGGATTCCAAACGGCGCGGCGCCTTTCCGTGCCGCCGCCGCCGCCGCCGGCCAGGGAATTGCCGCGACAGGAGACTGATTAAGGGGACAATCTTTCGATGACCCAGGAGCCGTCTTCGCGCGCTGAATAAAGAAACCGGTCGTGCAGGCGGTTGACGCCGCCCTGCCAAAACTCAATTTCGCGCGGCACGACTGATAGCCGCCCCAGCAGGAGGGCAGGGGCACCTCCCTGTTTGCGAATTTTCCCTCGATCTCCGCCCATTTCGTCTCAAGAAACTCGCGCGAGGGCACGACCGAGCTTTGCTGCGACGCCCACGCCCCGATCTGGCTGCCGCGCGGCCGGGTGGCGAAATAGGCCTCCGTCTCGGCATTCGATACCGTCTCCACGCGCCCGCTGACAATGACCTGCCGTTGCAGGGCCAGCCACGGGAAGAGCAACGAAGCGTTGGGATTCTCCCTGATCTGACGCGCCTTTCGGCTCTCGAGGTTCGTGAAAAAGACAAAGCCGCGGCTGTCGTAATTCTTCAACAAAACTGTGCGGACCAGGGCCGGCCATTCGTCGCACTGGTCGCCAGGCTCATGGCGTTGGGCTCGATGACCTTGGCCTGGCAGGCTTCCTGGAACCAGACGGCAAATTGCTCGAATGGGCTTGCCTTTAAATCGGCTTGCTCCAGCTTGCCAAGATCGTATTCCGAGCGTTTTACTTCGACTTGCATTGGAACCATTCTAGCACGAGGCTGCGGCGACAGCCCGCTTTTTTTGGCGCTGTCTGATTGCCATTGCGTTTCGCCGCGCTTTGTGGTCTATTGAAGGGGGGGGGCCAGTCCATAAAATCGTGACAAAACTATTCCAACTCAATGCGCTTATGGCGGTTGCAATTGCCGGAGCATTTTCGACAATTACCGCAACCGCGGGGCCGGTTTTGGCTCCTTACACGCCAACATCGCCTATATGGACCTATCCGGTAGTGGTTACTGTCACATCAAATTCCACAACCGAGAGTACCGGCCTGACAACCATCGAGCCACTTTACGTTGACTGGTGCGTTGCCAACAGCGGCAATGCAACTGTATCCGTCAACTGCTACTTGAATCTTTATGTGGACAACACATTGATAAGCCAGTGGAACCTGGATGGTTTGCCGGCGAGCACCTATGAATTCGTTACTGGCCAGTCCATTGGCAACCTGAGCGCGGGAACACACACAGTTGGAATCCAGATCGACCCAACGCACGCGATTTCTTCGACGACTGGCGGATATACAAACACCATCTCGGTCAGCGCCGTCCTTCTGGGAGCGCCGACGCCGTTGGCTCCGGCCAATGCCAGCACCGGCCAGTTTACGGTTCCTCTGTTTATCTGGTCACCGGTGGCCAACGCCACTTCTTATCGCGTGCTTGTGGCTACGGTGGCCTCTGATCTCCCTACCAGCGCCACCGCCACGAATGGCGGGGCCAGTGTCCTCCTGGACGCTGTCGCGCCGAACACCAATTTTTGCCCAACCATTCAACTCAGCCCGAACACGACCTATTATTGGGAGGTGCATGCGCGCGCCGGAGGTGACGATGGCACTTGGACGAGCGTGCAAAGTTTTACCACTGGCTCGGGCGGCAATGGCATTACCATCATTCCCACCTTCGACAGTTCGATCACGAGCGATCCGCAAGCGGCCACCATCGAAGCCACCATCAACGCGGCGATCGCCGTCTATCATCAGAATTTTTCCGATCCAGTCACCGTTAATTTTACCTACGTGGAGGATCCCAGTATCAGCCTTGGAGAGAACGACAGTTACTACATAACGGTTCCTTACACATCCTATCGGGCCGCTTTAGTCAGCCACACCACCACGGCCGATGACACAACTGCGTTGGCGAACCTCCCGGCGACAGCCAACAACCCTGTCAATAACAACGGGAGCGTGAATCTTAAGAACGCTCTCGGCAAGGCGTTGGGCTTCAGTGTGATTCCCGAAACCGCGGATAGCACCGTCTATTTGAATACTTCGGTCATGAACCTTTCTTCGCTCGAAACCGACTCGACCAATTTTTCACTTTTTTCCACCGTGTCCCATGAGATGGATGAAGCGTTGGGGTTGGGTTCCGCCCTCAACGGCTTGTCCAACGGGAGTTCCAATCCAACGGGGCCGGTCGAACCCGAGGACCTTTTCCGCTACGATCAGAACGGCAACCGCAGCCTGACGACCTCTCTGAGCGCGACCTCCTATTTTTCGCTCAATGGGACGAATGATCTGGCGCAGTTCAACCAGTTCGACGGCGGCGATTTTGGCGATTGGTACACGCTATAATGTCACCGTCGTTCCTCAAGTCCAGGATGCTTTCCTCGCGGCGGGGGTGAACCCGGTGCTGGATGTGGAACTGCGCGTGCTGGACGTCATTGGGTTTACCCGCGTGCTGGCGGTTTCGGGCGCCGTCCCGGCGCACTTGGCCAATCCGGGCGTGAGCGGCGCCAATTTCGAATTCAATCTGCTGGGCACAATCGGGAGCAATTACATTGTCCAGGTATCCACCAACCTGCTCACCTGGCAGCCGCTGTCAACAAATACCATTCCCGGCAGCGGTTCGGCGTCCATCACCAATACCAACGCCCTCTCCAGCAGCGCCCACCGGTTCTATCGGGCGGTGGTGCAATAGTCGCGCCTCACGGGCTTTGCTTCAGCAATTCAGCCAGGGCAGAGTCAATACTATCTTCTGAATCGCCGATTTGCGTCTTGCTCAAATACCAGCGTTCGGTGTGTTCCACGGCCGCGTTGGGCGCGAGTTTGGCCAGGGGGCCAAGGCTCTCCAATTCCAGCATGTCGCCCCGCGTGTAGCATTCGACGTTGCAGCCGTAATCTGGATAGGTTGCGGCGGGATCAAACGGGAACCGCTTGAGCAAGAGTTGTCCCTCGCGATAATAAGCGCCCCAGCCCCGTGAATTGCCCAGGCCAATCTTTTGCGGCGTGGCGGCCGCGGGGTCGCAGGCCAGTTGAATGAATTTCGCGCCCCATTTCCACCGCGCGTCGGCCATGTTCGTGTAACCCCACAGGCCGACCGGTCGGACTGGCAGCAATTCGGTCGAGGGCGGCTCCTGGGGAAGGATTGCCCGTCCTGGCCCCTGCATGACCGTCAACGCCCAGGCGGCCAGTTCCACCGGCCACGGATTCTTATTGACTAGTTGATGCCGCACCGTCACGCAATCGCGGCGCGGATCGAGCGTCGCTTCGATTTCCTTCGTGGATGCCGGTCGGCCCTTCGGTGGGCTGGATGAGTTTCAAACTCGCGCCGTCCCAGCGATGCTCGATGGGGCCGTTGTCCGGGGCATAACTGCGCGGCCTGGCCTCCGGCGCGTGCCAGAGCCGATGCCCGCCGTAATTGCGCCAGGCGTCGCCGCCCGTTTTGCCGACGTCGGGAAATTCCTTGAACAGGTTTGAGGCTCCGATGAATCCAAACCGGATGAGGCGCGGCCCGATGTCGGTCGTCGCGATCAATTCAATGTTCTGGTCGGCCAGCCGGATGCAGTTGGGCCAGCCGCCGTACGAAACTTTTTGCATCTGCGTCGTCACGCGCGATGTTTTAATGCCATTTCGGAGCCGTCGCGAGCAAAATCAGCGTCCGCTCTGCCGGATGAGGTTTTCAACCAGCCAGTTGAAATTCTCCGCCTCGACCAGTGTTTCGAGCGGCAGATGCATGCGGTAACGCCAGTAGTAGCGGGGAATGGCCGGCACGTTGATGCGTTCGCTGTTCACGTCTGGATTGCGCAGGGCGTAATCCATTCCCAACAGGTCCTGCAACTGAAAAATGCTCCACATCGCGGGTGAATCGAGGTGTTGCCGGACGATTTCGCGATTGATCCAAGCCTCGCACTCCGCCGGCGCGGGGCCGGGTTGGCGCAGTTCCTCGTTGAAAAATTGTTGCGTGATCTTTCCGATCCTCCAGCCACCAGCCGCGAATCGTGCTCATGTCGTGACTCGAAGGCGTGACGACACTGAGATAAGGCGCTTCCGCCGGCCGCGAAAAATCGACGCCCAAGGCCTTGGGCATGCGTTGAATTTCCAGGCCGAGCAGGCCAAGTTCCTTCATAACCACCGGCACGCAGGCCGGGACCATGCCGAGATCCTCGCCGCAAACCAGCATCCTGGTCACGCGTTTCAAAGCGGGCAGCTTGCCCAACGCTTCCTCCATCCAAAAGTCATCCTGCCGCCGGTAGAAATAATCCACGTACAAATCCTTCAACCGCGCCCGGCTTTCCGCATCCAATTGACGGAACGAAGAGGTCTGTTCCATTCCGAGACGAAAATGCAATTCGCCGCCCGGTGTTTCGATCAGCAGCACGTTGCTGATCAAATCGAATAATCCCTCCTTCAGCCGCGCGTCGCGCCGGTCTTCCGGCAACGACGCAAAATATTTCTCCACATCGCGCTGCGTCTCAAATTTTGCCTTTAACGAATACGTCCCGTTCGAGTTCGACTGGAGAAACTGGCGCTTGGCCTCTTTCGCGCGGCTGCCGAATATTTCCCGCAGCGCGTCGTCGTTGATCAATGGCCGGGTGAATCGTTCGTGATTGAAAGGAATGCCGCGCGCGGCGAATTCCGCCGGTTGCACCGGCACGGGCCGGAACGAAGTAACCCAGGATGCCTTCGACGGCGTGGCGCGGAATGCTCCAGATGCGGAAAAAGCCCAGGATGTGATCGATGCGAAAGGCGTCGAAGTAATAACTCATCTGCTCGAAGCGCCGTTTCCACCAGTCAAAGCCGTCCTGCTTTCATGCGCGGCCAGTTGTAGGTGGGGAAACCCCAATTCTGGCCCTTGGCGGCAAAGGCGTCGGGCGGCGCGCCCGCCTGCATGTCAATATGAAATAATTCCGGCTGCTGCCACACTTCTGCGCTCTGCGGAGCGACGCCGATGGCGATGTCGCCCTTCAAAATCAGGCCTTGCGCGTGAATGTAATCGGCCGCTTCGCGCAGTTGCAGATGCAGGTGAAATTGAATGAAGCAATGAAGGTCCATTTCATCGCGCGGCGGCGCATCGGCCGCCGCCAGCGCGCCGATCTTCTTCGCGTCATAAGTCTTGTGCTCCGGCCATTGGCGGAAATCCGCCGTGCCGAACTTGTCGCGCAAAAAGCAAAACGCCGCGTAGGGCGCGAGCCAGCGCTGGTTCCGCGCGAAGAACTCCTGGTACTCCGCGCCGGCCAGGGTGGCCTGCCGTTGCGCGGGAAAAATGCTCCGCACAAAGGCCATCTTGGCTTTCATCACCGCCATCGCCAGTTTTCGCTACAGCCATCTCAAACCGTACCGCGGGACGAGCCGGTGGCTTGCTTTCCGGAACCGCTGGGGCGCTGCTCGCATTTTGAGGTGGGCGTTCGGCCGGAATCGGCGGCGGCGCCACTGGTGGGACTGTGATCCGCGGAGGAGAGACTGGAATGAGGTTTGACGATGCCGCGACCTCGATCGTCGCTGGAGGGGGAGTGTCCTGTATAAGGGCCGGCGTCGCTGGTTCTTGTGTTTGGCGCCGAATCGGGATCGTAAACACTCGGGGAGTTGGCCGAATCGGGTGAGGAGGTTCCGCGTTAGGTTTAGCTCCCGCGACTGCCGCGGGTGGGTAGATGTGGGGACTACTTGATGCTCGATCCTCCGTTTTCGACAACAGAGCCATCACGGACTCTTCACTGGCTTGGCCTGCTTCGTCAACCACCACGAGCTGAAACTCGATGCGATCCGTCGAGGGCTGATAGTAGACGTGCCCACTGATGAGTTGCTGCGCGTTAAGAGCAATCATTCGTGGATTCTGCCCATCGACAATCGTCAGCTTTCCGTCGCGTGCCTTTGCGATGGTCTTGCTTTCGGGATTCCATCGCACATCCAAACCGTTTCCATGCGCCTCCACTTGCAGTTGAAGTGGCGCAGTCGCGACGACAATTCTGATCGGTGCGGGCTGAATCGGCTGAGGCGCGGGCGCCGACCGGCCCCGCGCTTTGAACGCGAATACCGCTGCGGTCAGCACCAGCGCGATCGACAATCCGAGCAGAGCGATTCGTGGGACTCGATTCTTCGATTCTGAGACGATGGACGCGACCTGGGGCGCATCGTCCTCAACCGGGCGCTCGTCGACGGAAGGCGTGCCCGGCTCCTGTTTGACTTCCGAACGCAAAACTCCTGCTGAAAATGGGAACTCAAGAAATGAAAATGGGCTGAGCACACCTCCATCCCAGAAGAGGAACCCCGCATTGCATTGCTCCGCGGAGGATCGGATGAGAAGGACGACTTGCCTTGAATCGCTGAAGTGCCGCCGGATCGTCTTCATTTCCTCGCTCCGGAGTTCCAGAGCAGGTTCGCGTTGCGTCCGGAAGTAGCCGACCACTTGAAGGTTCGTTCTGGCACGGTCGTTTCCGGAGCACAGTCTTTCGAGCTCGAGTGTGTCCGCGACGTAGCCGCGTTTAGAGTCCGGTTCGGCCTCAATCAAGGCGTAGTCATTCACCTGGATCGTACTCGGCGATTGAACGGTTCCCAGGAGCACCCCGCCAATCTCGTTCATACCACTGTTCTTGGAGGTCCCGATCACCACGGCTTCCAATCGCGCGACTAACTCTAAGTCGATCTCGATTCGAATTGGGGCTCCGGGAAAAGTCCAGGTGTAGACGCCGCTTTCAGAGCTGCGCCTCTTCTCCCGTAGTGGAGTCAATTGTGCGTTCATCCTCGTCCTAAAGGGTTCAGGGAAGCCAGTCAGTCATAGCAATTGAGTCGCCAGGATTGATCGATTTACAAACCAATCGCTTGGAGAGCGCCACCCATCCATGCGAACTCAAGATTGGGGCACAATGCCGAATTCTGGAACTAGATCCCAATCCGTTGGAAGGAGCCGCGCAAGTGGGAATCGCTAAGTCATTTCTGCGGTGAGATTTAGAGACCGCTCAAAAGATGGTCCAACATGTGCTCGGGTTCCCGCTCGCCTATCTTCGCGCTTGAGGAGTATCCAGTCAATGCGTATCGATCCCGAAAAAATCGACGAGAGAATTCAGAAGCTTCAGGAGATAAAGCGGATCGCATCGGATCCCGAGTTGGTCCAGATGCTTTTCGAATTTATCGACATGGACGACAACAGAATAGAGCGTCCGCGACGCATCAGCCCCGTTTCCGATGTGAACCGTGCGGCTTCGGCCTCAGATGAAGCAGGCGACCTGATCAATCGAGTGGCCCGATCGATAGGCGCATCATAACCTGGCGGCGAGGCTGATATTCGTGCGGTATTGACATGTACAAAAGCTCGTTTGGATTACAGGAAGCCCCCTTCGCCGTAACTCCGGACCCCAGGTTCATTTACCTGAGCACGCAGCACCGCAACGCTCTGGCCGGGCTCACGTATGGCATTCTCAGCCGCAAGCGTTTCATTCTGCTGTCGGGTGACGTCGGTACCGGAAAAACCACGCTGGTGAAGACGGCTCTCAGGCATTTGACCGCGTCTCAGACCCGCGTCAGTTTGATTACGAACTCGACTCTAACAGCGCAGGAAGTCGTGGAGGGCGTACTCTCCGCGTTCGGGCTAACCGAGGTTCCGGCAAGTAAAGTTGAGCGGCTCTGCCTTCTCGAAGGCGTGCTTGAAGCAGACAAACGGCAGAAACGAACCAGCACGTTAATCATCGACGAAGCGCATAAGTTGGGTTACGAAGCGCTCGAGGAAATCCGCCTGTTAGGGAATCTGGATTCCCTTCAGATCGTGTTGGCGGGCCAGAACGAATTGGTTCAATTGCTCGAAAACGAGAAACTGCGGGCCTTCAAACAGCGAATCTCGTTACGACTGACGCTTGAGCCTCTTTCTCCGCTTGAGATTTCACAATACGTCGCGCATCGCTGGAAGACGGCAGGCGGACAATTGCCGCCGCCGTTTGACAGCCAGGCTTTGGAACGGCTCGCTCAGGAGTCGCAGGGCCTCCCCAGACTGGTTAATGCTCTGTGTGATAACGCACTGATGTTGGCTTTTCAAGAGAACCGGAACGTCGCCAGCGCGAAGGACATACAGGCGGCGGCGGCTGAGCTGCATCTGTCCATCTCAAAAAAACGGGCGGAGATGCGCCCCCCGGAACCTGTCAAAGCGGTGGACGAAGCCGTCCGTGTGCCGTCCCCGTCGATTGTGCAACTGCCCCCGCGGACGGTGTTCCCGGCGCCAATCCGGCCGGAACGATCCCGCATTTTCGCGAGATTCTTCGGGATGCCTCGTTCCGCAGGGGACGTCAATTCGCACCCAAATAAAGTGAAAGCGTGAAGTTCGATCATCGCTGGTAGAGTTTTCCGAATCTACAATCGGAATCTCATCGCCTGACCGGGTGTCGAAACCAATCCCACGGCGCTCCGTCCAATCAAACTATGGACCAGATCATCGACGTCGACGGGTCCCCCCTGGCCCCCGAATCCGTTCGCATGATGGAATACCTCAGGACTCGCGCTGGAGAACTGAGCGGCGCCACGATTCGAGAGCGGATTCGCGCCGCGGCCCAGGAATTGGAGACTGCGGCGGGCGCCGTGAGCGCGGCGGAAGCACGGACGCGCGTCATCGAAGGTAAGTGGAACGTGGCGGAGGTGGTCGATCATATTGCCCAGACTCAGATTCGCGGAACCGAAGAGTTGAGGCACTTGTTGGCGGGACGACGCCCGCCGCATCCGCCCGTCTATGAGGCGCTGCGGTCGGGAGCGGGCCAGTGGGCGCCATATGACCTGTTGGTCCAGGAACTCCACCACGCCAATCAGGCCATGATCGAGTTGTTGGAAGGCGTTCCCGAAGAACCAGCCTCAGCATCCGCCCCTACCGTGCGAACCGTCATGGTCACGCTGCGGAAGCTCGACGACGGGCAGATGACGCCACAAATCTATTTTGCCGAGCTGGGTTGGAAGGAGTACGCGCTGCTCCAGCGGCTTCATCTTCTCGATCACCGGACGCAAGTGAAGAAACTCCACGCGGCGGCAAAGGCTGCAACAGCCATCGGCTAATCGTACGCCAGTCTAGTTCCCCGCCAATTCTTCTTAGCCCGACGGTACTACAGTCCTAATCCACTTCTGCCGATCCTTTAGATGCTTGCAGTTACCCGATAACGGACTGCCAACACGATGAAATTCAAGGAAAGCGCGCTCGCTCACCGGCTGCTGGATGGACTTGATGGTATCGAAATCGGAGGCTCAGCCCACAACCCGTTTGGGCTGAAAACGCGCAACGTCGATTACTGCGCCGAGATGACCTGCTTCAAGCAGGAGGAGATCAAGCTGTGCGGCGAGGCCCTGGCGGTCGACATTGTTTCGCCGGGCGACAAACTTCCCCTCGACGACAACAGCGTTGACTTCGTGATCAGCTCCCATGTGATCGAGCACTTTGCCGATCCCATCAAGGCTCTGCGGGAGTGGTATCGCGTCGTGAAACCAGGCGGCTACCTATACATCATTGCGCCACACAAAGAGCGGACCTTCGACAAAGAACGTCCCCGCACGACGCTGGCTGAGCTGATCGAACGCCACAAAACCGGCAAGCAGGACGGCGGCAGCCACGATCATTGGTCGGTGTGGACCACTGAGGATTTCGTCGAGCTGGTTCGCTGGCTGGGCTGGCCGATTGTGGAAGTCCAGGACGTCGACGACAAAGTCGGCAACGGTTTTGCGGTGGTCATTCGAGTGGAAAAGAACGGTGTCGCCAGGTTGAACCGCGCGGTGAGCCTGTCCGCCTTGAGTCTGTTTCCTCCAGGGCCGCTGTGGACCCACTTAGAACGGCTCGCTCCCGCGAAAGCGCCGGTGCGACAATCTCCTCCAGCGGCTCCGGCCCCGACCCCGGTCGCCAAGGCACAAAAACAGTCTGCGCCGCATGTGGCGTTTGGCAGCTCCGATCCCTCTTTGCCGGGCTACGTCGAAATCGGCGCACATACGTATTACGTGCCGAGCGAAACCCGGTTTCTTGGCTACACTCCGGGCGAAAAGATCATCATCGGAAAATATTGCTCCATCGCTCATCAGGTGACTATTTTCGTCGGAGGTAATCACACTACGGAAACGGTATCGACGTATCCCTTCGATACGTGGTTCCTCGGACGATCGAATCCGACCCGCTCTTACAAGACCACCCCAAACACAGAAATCGGCAGCGACGTCTGGATCGGCAACGGCGCATTCATCGCCGGGGGCGTCAAGATCGGACATGGCGCTGTGATTGCGAGTCAAGCCGCCGTTTTCACGGACGTTCCGCCTTATGGCATTGCGGTAGGAAATCCTGCGCGAGTTTTCCCCGACTCCGTGTTTGATCGCCGGGAGGCGATGGAAATCATCTCGCTGCACCTGGAAGAGGACACCCGGCGGGTGCCCGGGAAGCGGTAAGTCACTCAATCGAATGCCATTAGCGCCAGGAAGAAGGTATTTGGCTCGTTTTCGAGCCCGTTTGCCGACTTGTGGACCTATCGTGTAAGTTATTGAAAATAAGACTATTTAAGTCATAAATTTTGCTTGACACTGTGCTTTTAAGACTCATAAGATTTGCGCAGAAAGTTCTGATGGGTTAAACCTCCGTTGGGACTATTCTCCCTTGAAAGAAAAGGCCGCCCAAGTTGCCGGGTGGCCTTTTCGTTTGTGAAGCAAGTTCTCAGTTCTCAGTGAACACCGAACCCTCGTCCGCCAACTGAGAACTGAGAACCGGGAACTGAGAACTTGCTCGGGAACAACTCCGCGGCTGCATGCGTACAACATTGTGTACGCGAGTGTGAACTCCGGAGGAGACGCAATGTTTTGCGATCAATGTGGTGCGCAGTTGCAAGCGGGAGCGCCACGCTGTGGGCGCTGTGGCAAACCGGTTCTGGGACTAATCGAACTTCGTCGCAGCCGGGTTCGCGAACACGTTCGTCTCCTCGGCATTCTCTGGATGGCCTACTCCGCCCTGTACGCCGTCGCCGGAGTTGGAGCGCTGATCGTGGCCCAGGTGATCTTCGGCGGCGCGTTCCACTTTCACAACGCCCCGTCGCCTGAAGTTACCGTATGGCTGCGCCCTCTTATGACCTGTTTCGGATGGTTGATTCTCGCGATAGCCGCAACCGGCTTCTTCACCGGCTGGGGCTTACTGCAACGCGAGTCTTGGGCGCGAACCTTTGCGCTGGTCGCGGGCTTCGTGGCGCTGTTGCGCATTCCGCTGGGTACCGCGCTTGGCGTCTACACGCTCTGGGTGCTGCTGCCCGCGCAATCCGATGACGACTACAAGGCGTTGGCGCAGGCCGCGTAACGCGGCGCACAGACCCAGCGAAAATGAAAGTGTGTTGATGCGAACGGCGCGTTGTTCCTTGTTGTTACGTTCGACTGTCGGCCTGATTGCAGGAATCGCAGACGGGTTTTAGAATCGAAAGCAGGCCGACGTAGCTCAGTTGGTAGAGCAGCCGATTCGTAATCGGCAGGTCATCAGTTCAAGTCTGATCGTCGGCTCCATTCTTTCAATTACTTATAACTATTCCGCACTCCGACGTCGGACGGCGAGCCCCATGTGCGAAGTCAAGCTACTTCCGCTGAATCGACTCCAAGTACCTGGTTACCTCTTCCAGCCGCACATTGCCTAAGTCCTGGTCAAACTCGATCTCGTGAAAGATCGGCCCCCCAATCGGCATCTCCCTTGAGCCGTGGGCGGGCAAGAGATCGTCGGCTCCAAACATGATGGTGTTTCGCACATGAATGGCAGGGAAGGCGCCGCCATTTCGCCGCGAAAGTCTGGTCAGGTCGGGAACCGCTGGCTTCAACGCCTTGGAGACTGGGCCATTTCCTCGCCCATCGAGTCCGTGGCAAGCGGCACAGTAATTCCGAAAGATGCTGGCCCCGTCTACAGGGCGCATGGCTGGCTGTGGTCTGCTGATTTGTGCGGACGCGAAGGCCACTGCTGACACCAACACGACTCGAACCAGCATCGGCACTCGTCGCTGCACTGTGGCCTCCGGCTGAGAAGCGCTTGGGCAGAATATAAGTCTCTAATACGCTATGCCGCTTAGGTGTCGTCGTCGGTGACTGGCGCAACAGACCCGTGTGATGCCAAGGGCAGGTGATTTTTCAGCCCGAGGTCGGCAGACGGTAGCCCTATTTCACCAATCCCACAACCAGGCTGCCAGGCCCGGGCAGGTTGATCCGGCAGACCTCGGTGAAACCCGCAGCCTTCATCCACTTGGTGTATTCAAACTCGCTGTAACTGGCGCCGGCGTCGGTATTGACGAGCATATTCAGTGAAAACAGCGCCGCGTGTTGCGGTCCGGTTTTATCGGGATTGAGGATGAAGTCTTGTACAACGAGGCGGCCGTTCGGCGCGAGTGCCTGGTGGGCACGCCGGAAGATGTCGCGGTTCTGCTCCTCGGAAAACATGTGGCAGATCGCGTTCAGCATGATGATGTCGTAGCCGGACCCAAAATCGCCGTGAAGCATGTCTCCGGCCCGCAGGCTGACTTGTGCTGAGACGCCGGCCTGGCGGACATATTCGGCGGTGAGTGGCACAACCTCTGGGACGTCAAGAATCTCGCACTGCACATCGGGATCAGCTTTTGCGAACGCGATGGAATAGGCGCCAGAGCCGCCGCCGAGATCGAGGACGCGGCGAACACTGGATGCGGCTGCGGCCAGGGCTTTTACCACGAGCGGGGCTCGATCTTTGGCGATGCGTTGCATACCGGCGATGAAGTTGCGCGTCCAGGCGGCGGTGTCGTCGCGGTCGGTTTTATGATCGACGTTATGATCGACGCCGCCATCCATGGCGACGCGCGTACCACCGCGCACGGCCTCGGTCAGCGTGCTCCAGCGATGCCAGATGTTGGCAGTGTGCAGCAGGCCGTTGCGCTGATTGTCTTTGGAGCCCTGAACAAAGAAGCGTGTGGACTCGGGCGTGTTCTTGTAATCGTCGTCGCTCTTCGAGAGCAATCCGAGGGCGACCAGTGCGTTGAGCAGCATGCCTGCGGCGCGGGCATTCGCGTTGATCTTCGCCCCGATCTGTTCAGCATTGCCGCCTTCCCCGACGGCGGTAAAGATGTCGAGTTCAAGCGCCGTAAGAAGGCAACGACTCGGCATGTAGCCGCGGATCATCTGGTCGAGCCGATCGGGCAGTATTCCCGCCTTGTCTCGGGCCGCCATCGCCTGACGGAACTTTTGCCCATGCTCGACCGCCATGGCCTTCATAGCCGGAGGGTCGTTCCACAGCAGACGATCAACAGGCTTGCCACCCCCGAGATGCGTGCCAACAATTTCGGATACATCCGACGGTTGCACGCGCCGGTACCACACCCCTGCCGGATAGACGACCATCACTGGACCTTCATCACATAGTCCCATGCAGCCACAGGTCGTGAGTTGTATCTCATGGTCGAGGCCGCGCGTCTCTATCTCGCGATCCAGCGCGGTGAGTACTGCCAACGACCCGTTGGCCGGGCACGAGGGGACACCTTCGGGTTTTTGCTGCGTGCAGACGAAAGAATGAAAGCGGAATGGTTCCATAATGGGCTCCGAATGTAAATTTCCGAACTCAGATTGATGGTAGCGCTTTATTCGCAGCGCGGCATTAGCGGGTTGTGGCAACGCGAAGCCGCTTTTCCATTTTCCGCCATGCTCCCTTAAAGCCCACTCGCCCGTCTACAATTATGCAGACGAGGAATTTCAATGGCCATGATGAACTCCACTCGAATCCGTACCACAAAGGTTATGCTGTTATTTATGAGCACCCTGATCACAGCCGGAACCATCGCGCTCGGTTCCATCAACCCCACACTCGCCGCGGCCGCCGACTTTGGCCCCTCGAATCCGTTCTTCGCGCCCAGTGCGCTGCCCTTCCAGGCTCCGCCCTTCGACAAGATCAAGGACGAAGACTTCCAGCCTGCGATCGAGGCCGGCATGGCGCAGCAGCAGGCTGAAATCCAGAGCATCGCCAACAATCCTGACGCCCCTACCTTCGACAACACCATCGTCGCCATGGAGAAGAGCGGCCAGTTACTGGCGCGTGTTATGCCAGCCTTCGATGGAGTCACCGGCGCAAATACCAACGACATCCTGCAGAAGGTTAGGACCATCGAGGCTCCCAAACTCGCCGCCCACCAGGACTTCATCTACCTCAACACGAAACTTTTCGCTCGCGTCGCCGCGATTTACGAGCAACGCGCCACGCTCAAGCTCGATCCCGAGTCTCTCCGTTTGCTCGAGTATGACTACGACAAGTTCGTACATGCCGGCGCCAACCTCTCGGAAGCCGACAAGAGTGAACTCAGGAAGCTCAACGAAGAGGACTCTTCACTTTCCGACACCTTCACCAACAAACTCCTCGATGCCACCAAGCAGGGGGCCTTCGTCACCACCGACAAAGCCGCGCTTGCCGGTCTCTCCGAGGCTCGCATCGCGGCCGCGGCGCAGGCCGCCAAGAGCCGTCAGATGGAAGGCTTCGTGATTCCGCTCCAGAACACCACGCAGCAGCCCGATCTTGACGCGCTCGGCAATCGTGCCACGCGTCAGAGCATCTTCGAGCACTCCTGGAACCGCACTGAACGTGGCGATGCCAATGACACCCGCGACACCATCGCGCGTCTCGCTCAGTTGCGCGCTCAGAAGGCCAAGCTCCTCGGTTTTTCGAACTTTGCCGCGTGGACGCTCGAGGACCAGATGGCCAAGACACCCCAGGCCGCTCTGCAGTTCATGGATGCGATCGTCCCGGCTGCAACCGCACAGGCCGCGCGAGAAGCCAAGGATAACCAGGCCGTCATCGACGCCCAGAAGGGTGGTTTCCAGCTCCAACCCTGGGACTGGGACTTCTATGCCGAGCAGGTCCGCAAAGCTCGCTACGACCTCGACGATGCGCTGGTGAAGCCCTACTTCGAACTCAACAACGTGCTGCAGAATGGTGTCTTCTACGCCTCCAATCAGCTCTACGGACTCACCTTCAAAGAGCGGCACGACATCCCCGTCTACCAGACGGATGTTCGGGTGTTCGAGGTTTCCGACGCCAACGGCAAATCCCTCGCCCTTTTCTACTGCGACTACTTCAAGCGCGACAACAAGAACGGCGGAGCCTGGATGTCGACTTTCGTCGACCAGTCACACTTGCTGGGGAAGCTCCCGGTCGTCTACAACGTTGCCAATCTGCCCAAACCGGCCGAAGGCGAACCCGCGCTCATCAGCTTCACCGACGTCATCACCATGTTCCACGAGTTTGGACACGCCCTGCATGGCATGTTCGCCGACACGGAGTATCCGGCCCTGTCGGGTACGCAAACGGCCCGCGACTTCGTCGAATTTCCCTCGCAGTTCAACGAGCATTGGGCCAGCGATCCCGCAGTGTTTGCCCACTACGCGAAGCACTACAAAACCGGTGCGCCCATGCCCGAAGACCTGGTGGCGCGGCTAAGGAAGTCCGACACCTTCAACAAGGGCTACGACATGACTGAAATCCTGGCCGCGGCCGAACTCGACATGCAGTGGCACTCGCTTCCGCCCACCGCCCCGCTCCAGAACCCGGATGAGTTCGAGAAACAGGCGCTCGATAAGACTCACCTTAACGTCAGTTACGTACCGCCGCGCTATCGCTCTACCTACTTCGCCCACATCTGGGGAGGCGAGTACAGTGCCGGCTACTACGCCTACCTTTGGACGGAAATGCTTGCCGATGACGCCTATCAGTGGTTTGTCGAACACGGCGGCCTGACGCGCGCCAACGGCGACCGCTTCCGCCAGATGGTCCTGTCTCGCGGCAACACGGAGGACCTGGGCAAGATGTACGATTCCTGGCGCGGTGCGCCACCCAACGCGAAGGCGATGCTCAAGTACAGGGGCCTCGAGGGATCCACGTCGCCAAAGTAGCGGAATCGGACCAGATCCCAATCGCGTAGCCGCTCCACACGTGGAGGGACGATGGCAACAACGATAAGGATGATGAAGCACCCGGGACTGTTTGCGGCCTTAGTCCTGACGCTGGCTCTAGGGCAAGCCGGAGCACAGACGGCAGCGGGAAATGCGGCCAGCGGGCCAGCGCCTCATGAGGGTGACTTTGTCATCCACAATTTTCGCTTTCAATCGGGCGAAACCATGGCGGACGTAAAGATGCACTACACCACGTTCGGCGCTCCGACGAAGGATGCCAGCGGGCGAACGAAGAATGCGGTGCTGATCCTGCATGGCACCGGCGGTTCGGGACAGCAATTCCTCCGCCCGATATTTGCGGGCGTGCTGTTTGGACCGGGACAGTTGCTGGACGCCAGCAAGTACTACCTGATTATGCCGGACAATATCGGCCACGGAAAATCGAGCAAGCCGAGCGACGGCCTGCATGCTCGCTTTCCCCAATACGACTATGCCGACATGGTTGCGCTGCAACACCAACTGGTGGAAAAGGGGCTGGGCGTAAACCATCTTCGACTAGTGATGGGGACGTCGATGGGCTGCATGCATTCCTTTATGTGGGGCGAGGCCTATCCCGATGAGATGGATGCGCTGATGCCGCTGGCGTGTCTGCCGGTGCAAATCGCCGGACGAAACCGCATCTGGCGAAAAATGGTCATCGACGGAATTCGTCAGGATCCCGATTGGAAGAATGGCGAGTACACGAGCGAACCTCGTGCCGCACTGCAGATCTCGGCGGATTTTCTGCTGATCGCTGGCAGTGCACCGCTGCTCATGCAGCACGATCTGTCGACGCGCGATGCCGCCGACAACTATCTCGACGGTGCGATAAAGAAGATGACGGCGGACATCGACGCTACCGACTTTCTCTATGCGGTCAGCGCTTCGCGGGACTATGACCCGTCTTCGCAGCTGAGCGCGATTAAAGCGCCGGTGATGTTTGTTAACTCCGCCGATGATTTCATCAATCCGCCGGAGTTGGGGATCGCCGAGCGCGAGATCAAGAAGGTGAAGAATGGGCAATTCGTGCTGATACCGGCTTCCGAGAAGACGCACGGTCACGGTACCCACAGCTGGGCGGCGGTGTGGCAAGAGTATTTGAAGGAATTGCTGGAACAGTCCTCTGCCGCGCACCCGTAACAGTGCGCACGTCCAGCAGTCTGCGCGTCGGCGGTGTGCACGTCCAACGTCCAACGACAGGTCACGAAATCCCTAAAGAGTCGCACGCAAGTGTCGGCAGATTCAGGTTTGCGACGGGGCAACCGAGCCCGGCTGCAGCGGGGGCGGCGCAGCTTCTGGCTGCGGCGTCTGGTCCTTCTGGACTGAGTCGGTGTTGTCCAGGCTTGTGCCGATGCCGAGATCGAAGATGTCGTCGCGATTCGTCGTTACGTTGTAGTTGGAGCCTGACGTGTTTACATCGCTGACGGGCGCCGCACCAGGCCGGTAGGGCGGCGGATTGTCGGACCAGTCGTAGCTGTAATCCGGGTAGTAGCCGGGGTAGTAATAGTAGGACGCCGGCCACGGGGAGTACCAATAAGGGTTGTACCACCAAGGATTCCAAGCGAGTCCCCAGCCCCCGTAGGGCCATCCGACGCCGAATCCCCAGAAGCCCCAGCCCCAACCACAACAGCCCCAACCGTAACCGCGGCCCCAGCCATAACCACCACCCCAACCGTAGCCAGGTCGAGCGAAGCCTGGCGCAATTCTGGACGCCCCGCCCACGAAGCCGGACGCGGCTCTTGACGAGCCAAAGGAGTGCCATGCGCCATCGGCGATTCCGGTGTTGCGGGCGGAGAGGCTTGTGTTCGCTACGCCGCGTCCGGAATTGCGTGCTGCATTGGAACTGGAAGTCGTCCGCGCGGAACTACCGGCGTTGCCGAACGAATGCCACTGACCATCGTTGATGGCGGGACGAACGTTCGACGAGCGACTGTCGAACGAACTGCGGCCACTTTCAGCACCGCGGGACGAACCGCTGCCCGCTCCGTAATGTCCTGCCGCTGATCCACCGCGAAAGCCGCCGCCGTCGTAGCCCCGGCCTCCGCCAAAAGATTGCGCGCTGCCGTGAGATCCGCCATCGTTATGGAAACCGCCTCCGCCGCCTCCGCCACTGTGGGAACCGCCACCACCACCACCGTGACCGCCGCCACCGTGTTGGGCGAATGCTGGATTTAGCGTGAGCGTGAGACCGATGAAAACGGCAAATGCGAAGAGGGACCCGCGAAGACAAAATCTGGTCATAATCCGTACCTCCCTGCGAACGTGCCTTCGAACGTGGGAGTGCAGCTGCGAACGAGGAGGCAACACACTACTCAAGGACGGCGCGCTCCTACCTGATGAGATTCTACCGCCGGGCAGGGGGTTGCATCCATACCGGCCGCCCGAAGGCGAGGTTGCCTCTGACTCGCCAGCCGGCGCAGCAGGAAAGTTCACTGGTCCGTCCTGTGCGTCGTCCTGTGCGATTTCGCCCCGATTCTCCACAGCCTTCCACTACGTTGCTACTTGCATTCCCGCACACAAGTTCCGGATAATCATGGACGAGAGTTGTTGACAACTGTGTATCGCTATAGCCGAGCAGACTTGCTGCGCATTCTCCGGCTCGTTCCTCGCCAGCTTCAGACCTGGGAGAAGGCCGGACTGGTGACGGCGGGCGAAGACTATTCCTTCTTCGATCTGGTGCAAATCAAGAAAGTGCGCGACCTGTCCGCCAAGCGGGTTCGTCCGGCCGTCATCCGGCAATCGCTCGAAGCCATGCTGAAACAAGTTGCCGGCATGGAGAATCCGCTGCTTGAAGCCGGGACCTATCAAAGCGGACACCGCGTTGCCTTCCGGCACCAGGGGCGGCTGCTGGAGCCTATCGCCGGACAATTCATGTTCGATTTCTCGTCCGAAGAAAATAGAGTCGTAACCAGCCCACCACGGAACGGACCGGAGTTGGTGGTTACCGACGTTGCCGACTTGTTCGCGCGCGGGATCGTGCTGGAAGAGAATCCCTCCACGCAGAGCGAGGCGATCACTGCGTATTTAAAGGTTCTCGATATGGATCCGATGCACGCCGCTGCGCATATCAATCTGGGCACGCTCTATTACAACCGTCAGGAATACGCGCTCGCCGAAAGGCACTACCGTTCGGCAATCCAGATCGACCCACGCTACGCGCTCGCCCATTTCGACCTGGGCAACGTGCTCGACGAAACCGGACGCGTCGAGGAAGCCATCAACACATATAAGACCGCGATTCAACTCGCGCCCACCTACGCCGATGCGCACTACAACATCGCGCTGGCCTACGAGAAGGTACGCGAGCCGCGCAAGGCGCTGCAACACTGGCGGGCTTACGTGAAGCTCGACACCACCGGCCCCTGGACCGTCCACGCCAAACATCAGATTAGGCGAATTCTGCAGGGCGACAGCCTCAAGCTGGTGCACTCCCGCAAGGTGAACTAAGTGCGAGGCAGCGCCTCTGTGACGAGCACAAAAAAGGGGCACGGCCTGCGCCGCGCCCCGGGGAGAGAACACAACTTCTTATTCGTTCACCCGTTAATCCACGCTCGTTAGTCCACCACCAGCTTGTTCTCGACGCTGAACGCGCCCGGTACGGAACTCGCTCGCATTCCGGCGATGGTCTTGTCCATCGTGCTCTGGACCGTGCCGTAGAGCGTTACGTGACCGTTGTCGACCACGATGCGAATCGGATCAACCGGGTCGGTCGCGTAGCGTCCAAGCACCGAGTCGCGATAGATCGCGCGCGCCGTGCGCATCCGGATCGAATCGTCAAAACGCGAAACCGGCAGCACGTTCACCTCGCTCACCACGTCCTTGACGCCGGGCGTGCGCGCCACGATGGCGAGCGCCGAGTCCTTCGGTACGTCCCAGACGGCATCGCCGCTCAGGGTTACGACACCATCTTTAACGTCTAGCGCAATATAGTTGAACGCGTTGTCGTAATATCCGACGCGGTCATAGGCCAGCTTCTTTGCCAGTTTCTGCTGGAGCTGGCCATCGGGCACGGTTTCTCCCGCGACCACGATGTCATTACGAACCCCGCTGACATTCGCAAGCTTCTTAACTTTCTTGGCGGCGTCGAGCTTGTCCTGATACAGGCCGACCGTGCCGGACAGGGTCACGATGCCATCTTCGACGCTTGAGCTCACGCTCTGCAGTTGCCTCGCGTCATGAATCTTTTGGCTGACCGCCTGCTGAATCTGCTCGTCGTACCGGCCGGTGGCGGCCATTGCAGTCATGCTCAGCAGGACGAGCAACGCCACAGTCACCGCAAACATTTGTTTCTTCATGGTCGCCATCCTCACTGGAACTCCGGTTCCCCACAGTGTTAACCGGTTAGTTAAATAGATGCGGTAGCAAGCTGGGGAGATGCGCCCACGGCTCACCATTTACAAACTATTACTTTTACAAACCATTACAAGCGGAGACTTCAAGCGAAGTGTGAAAGGGAATGGGGGTAAAATATCAACATGACAACTGACGAGCGATTGAATCGGCTGACTGAAAAGCACGAGGTTCTGGCCGAGAGTTTACAACTGCTCACGGCGGATGTGCAGAGCCTGGCGCAGTCTGTCAGAGAGCACGACCGAATTCTTCGAGGGCACGCCGATCTCATTGGCGACCTTGCGAAAATTGCGTCAGCCCACAGCACCGCATAGAACGGCTGGAAGGCCGGCAAGGCTGAATGCCGGCAAGCAATTTGACAGTTGCTTGTCATAACGACTAATCTTGCTTCATGCCCCGCGGGTTGCAGGCGGAACTCAAACAAAAACTCCCATTCAACAGCCGCGAACAGGAAGCCTATCTTTCTTTGTTGCGGACCGCCGACGCGCTTCAGGCGCAGGTTGAGGCCTGGCTCAAACAGTTCGGACTCACCGGCACGCAATACAACGCGCTGCGCATCCTGCGTGGCGCCGGGACGGAGGGCTTGCCGTGCCGGGAGATCGGCGAGCGCATGATCACCCACGATCCCGACATCACGCGTCTGCTCAATCGACTGGAAGATCGCGGCTTCGTCGAGCGCACGCGCGCCCGCCACGATCGCCGCGTCATCTACGGCAAGATCACCGGAGCCGGACTAAAGCTGCTGCGCGAAATGGATAATCCAATTGAAAAGCACAGCCGCGAGATACTGCGCCACGTCGGACAGGATAAGTTGAAGCTGTTGATCGAGTTGCTGGAACTTGTGCGTGGCGGAAAGGCTCTTCACCGCCGAGACGCAGAGAACGCCGAGTAAAAGCCTCAGCGTTTTTTCTTCTGCTTCGCGACCTTCTTCTTTGGCGATGCAGAGTTTTTCCTAACGGCGGCCTTCGCCGGAAACACCCGCGCGAAAATCTTGTCGATGTTCTTGAGCTGCCGCTTCAGGTCGAAGGCGCGCTCGATCTTTGCTTTTGGCACACGTCCGCGAATTTCGGGATCGTTCAAAATCAGCTCGTGGAAGTCGAGATTCTCTTTCCACGCGCGCATGGCGTGACTCTGCACCAGGCGATATGCGTCTTCACGGGAAACTCCACTCTCGACCAGGTCGAGCAACAACTGCCCGCTGAAGACGAGGCCGCGCGTGCTCTCGAGATTCGCCAGCATGCGCTCGGGATAGACGAACATGGTCTCGATCAGATTCGCAGTCTTGTTTAGCAAGTAGTCGGCGAGGGTGGTTGAGTCCGGGATAATGATGCGCTCGGCCGATGAATGCGAAATATCGCGCTCGTGCCATAGTGCGACGTTCTCGAATCCGGCCTGTGCGTTCGACCGCACCACGCGCGCTAGTCCAGAGATCTGCTCGCTGGTGACGGGATTGCGCTTGTGCGGCATGGCCGACGAGCCCTTTTGCTTTTCACTGAAAAATTCTTCGGCCTCGCGAACTTCAGTGCGCTGCAAGTGGCGGATTTCGGTGGCGATCTTGTCGAGTGTCGATGCGATCGTGGCCAGCGTGGCCAGATAGTGGGCATGGCGATCGCGCTGAATCACCTGTGACGACACTGCCGCAGCCTTCAATCCCAAGCGCACGCACATCTTCTCTTCGAGTTCGGGCGTGAGGTGGGCAAAGGTTCCGACCGCGCCCGAGAACTTGCCCACGCGCAGATCCTCGGCGGCGGCCCGGAAGCGGGCGATGTTGCGCCCGGTCTCCGAATACCAGTTGGCGATCTTGAATCCAAAAGTGATGGGTTCGGCGTGGATGCCGTGGGTCCGCCCGATCATCGGCGTATCTTTGAACTCGAAAGCCCGGCGTTCGAGAACCTCGGCGAGACGGTCGAGATCGCTTGCAATCAAAGCGGACGCCTGCTGGATGAGCAGCGCCTGCGCCGTATCGACCACATCGTTCGAGGTGAGGCCGTAGTGAAACCAGCGCGCGTGCGGGCCAACGATCTCGGCCACTGCGGTGGTAAAGGCGATGACGTCGTGCTTGACCTCGGCTTCAATCTCGAAGATCCGGTCAACGCTGAAGCCGGCGCGCGCGTGGATTGCCCTGGCCGCATCTTTCGGCACAATGCCAGCGGCGGCCAGGGTTTCAGTGGCGGCGACTTCGACCGCGAGCCAGGTGCGGAAGCGGTTCTCATCGCTCCAGATGCGAGCCATTTCGGGCCGGGTGTAGCGTGGGATCACGGCGCTTTCTCCTGAAGGGGGAACTGGGGATTGTAAATCAGGCGGGCGAATGCGTGCTGTGCGGCGACGGCTGCTGGTGGAGAGCCGGGCGTCCCGCCCGGCAGACGGGCGAGGACGCCCGTCGCTCCACCGTACGATTCGCCTACTCCACCGTGTGCTTTGCCGTGTAGCCTTCGCGCGCGTACACGATGTACTTCACTTCCTTGCCCTTCTGGTCGCGAACCTTCAGCGGACCACCGTCCGGCGCCTGGAGTTCAACTTTCAGTTTGCGGTAGGTGCCGTCGAGTTTGGCATTGGTGGGGTGGTAACTGATGCTGTACTGGTTGCGGATGTCGGCCGCGATGTCGTGAAAAATCTCCGGCAATTCGCCCTGGAAGCGCGGGAAGTAGGCGCGGCCTCCAGTCAGACTGGCAAAGGTTTTCACCTCGTTGTCCGCTTGCAGGTAGTCCATTTCGGTGACGTGTATGAACCCCCGGGTGTTGCAATGGTGTACCTCGCAATATTCGCGGGCCGCGAAACCGACGCTGATGGGGTAGATCGTGACGTCCTTGGTGGACTTGATCTTCTTGAGGATCTGGTCGAGGTTAAGCTTGCTGAAGGTGTCGACTCCGGTGGTGACGAGAATGATGTACTTCTTGCCCTCGATACGGTCGGTCCGGTCCAGTGTGTCGAACAGCGCGTCAAACAGATTGGTTTCGGCAAATCCCGGCATACGTAGTTGGTTTAACGCCGCCACAACCTCGCGTTTGTCCTGGGTGAAATCCACAAGAATGTATGGTTTGATGTCATAGGAAATCACCGACACCCAGTCGTCCTTCTGCAGCGTGTTTGCGAATGCGTACGATGCACGCAACCCTTCGACCAGAAAGGAGTAGTTAGTCGATGCGAACTCCACCAGCAGCACGGCCGTGATCGGAGCCTGGGTCTGATTGAAGGTCGCAATCTGCTGCGGCGCACCGTCCTCCAGAATTTTGAAATTTCCTTTCTGCAGTCCCGGGATGGTCTGGCCGTCCTTAGTGGTTACCAGCACATCCAGGTTCACCAGGGGCACGTTGACCGTGATCGAGTAGTCGGGCATGTTCTCGATCTTCTTCGGTTTTTCGGGAGCCGGGGGCGGCGGTTCTTCCTTCTTCTTCGGGATTACATACGGACCGACGTCGTTTTGTGGCCCACCGGCTTCGGGCGGAGCCTCTTGCTGGTTCGGATTCGCCGGAGGTGGCGGGGTGGGCTGTTGCGCCCGTGCCGGGAAAGTCGCCACCATCCAGGAAAGAACAAACGCCAGCAGGATCACACTCTTACGGGAAGGCCGGTTTAGCCCGCCAAATACGCCACAAATCATGGGGATACCCTCGAAAACTCCTGTGCTAGTATAGATGCAAGAACTCTGCGGTTGGGATATTTTGCGGGTCTCAGAAACCCCACCTCTCCTGGCAAAACCTTCTGATAGCACGCGGAGTCTAAACAAGCAGCAAGGTCATTTTGTGACCTCCGGGGTCGTTCATGGGTAAAGTTGCGCGCACACTCGCCGCCCTTTTGTGCTTTTCGTCGTCCGTCTGGGTTTCCGCACAAGCGTCGAATGCACAGAACCGCGCTAAGCCTGCCGACGTCTCTCCAGCCATCGTTTCTCCGCAGATCATGCCTCTCGATCAGATCCACGAAGGCATGAAGGGCACGGCGCTCACCGTCTTCCAGGGCGTGAAACCGGAATCCATGGACGTGGAAGTTCTGGGCGTGATGCGCAACGTGAGCGGTCCCAAGGGCGATATTATCCTGGTTCGTTTGCACGGCATCAAGCCTGAATATACCGGCGTGGTTGCGGGTATGAGCGGAAGCCCAGTCTATTTCAACGGCAAACTCGCGGGCGCGCTCGCCTTCCGCATCGGCGAATTCTCGAAGGAACCGATCGCGGGCGTGACGCCGATCGAAGAGATGCTGGAGATCAATGCGCTCGATCATAACCCCGCAAAAAATTCGGCACAGGCAACGACGACGATGCGCGCCAGTTCCCCGGACTCAAGCCAGAGCGGAGCCGCGCAAACCGCCAGCCCCGGTGAAAGCCCGGCGCTCCCAGCGCAGAACTACAGCAATTATCTGAAGCCCATCGAAACGCCGCTCGTGTTCAACGGATTCTCCGAAGAGACCTTGCAGCGCTACGGGCCGCAATTCGCGGCGGCGGGCATTGTCCCGGTGATGGGCATTGGCTCGGCGAGCGATCGCAAGCAGCCGGAACCGATTGAGGCCGGATCAGCCGTCAGCGCCGTGCTCGTTCGCGGCGATATGGATATTGCCGCTACCTGCACGGTGACCTACGTCGATCCGCACCGGCTGCTCGCCTGCGGACATCCGCTCCTGCAGTTTGGTGAAGTGGACCTGCCGATGACCAAGGCGACGGTGCTGGCCACACTGCCTTCGCCGCTCAACGCCTTCAAGATCGTCAACACGACCGAGACGATCGGCGCGTTTGTCCAGGACCGCCAATCCGGCATTATGGGCGTCCCGGGGCGGGAGTCGAAGATGATTCCGGTGACCGTCGCCATGCACACGCAGGGTGAACATGGAGCGGCAACCAAGGAATTTCATTACGAAATTCTGAACAACGCGCGGCTGAGCCCGCTGGCCATGATGGCCACCGTTTTTAACGCCCTGCATGGCACCAACGAATACGGCGAAGACATCACTTACCGCATGAATGGCTTGCTCAGCGTGAAGGGGTATCCCGACGTCACGCTGCGCAACATGTTTGCCCCGCAAGACAACGGGCAACCGGCGGCAGCTCTGGCCGCTGCTACCATCGGCGATCGCTTCGGACGCATCTACAGCAACCCGTTCGATGCTCCCGACGTCGAGGGCGTGAAGCTCGATTTCGATCTTGTCCGCGAACGCCGGTCCGCTCGCCTGGAAGCTGCGCGCACCGACATGACGGAAGCTCGTCCCGGCGACCAGATTACGGTTGAGACGGTGATTCGCCCGTATCGCGGCGAGCGCCTCGTGCGCCAGATTCCCATACGGATTCCGACCTCTACGTCGAAGGGAACGCTGCGCATCCTGGTGAGCGACGGCGACACGCTCGATCGCATGCACCGCGGGACGCCGATGATGAACCGCAGTCTCGGCCTGGCGCCGACCATCGCGTTGCTGAACAAAGAACGCGCGAACGATCGCGTCTATGTCTCGCTGATTCAGTCCGACCCGGAAGCCATGGTCGCCGACAAAGTGATGCCGACGCTTCCGCTTTCCGTGATGAACGTCATGGAAAACATGCGCGGCACGCAGGACATGGTCGTGCTCGGAGAATCGTCAGTCAGCGAAGCTTCTACTGAGCCGCTCGACTATGTCGTGTCGGGCGCGCAGATGCTGACGATTAGCATCAAATAGCCGTGTCCGCAGTAGCTTGTGGAGGGACGGGCGTCTCGCCCGTCCAGCCGGGCGGAGACGCCCGGCTCTCCACTCCTTAAAATGAGGTATGACTTTGGCTCGTAAGACGCTCGCTCTGCTATCAGCACTTATTCTTTCCACCTCAGCGCTTTCCGCTTCCGCCCTCGCCGAAGGCACTCGCACCTGGGAGCAATCCAAGTTCGAAGAACTGACCAAGGGCACTGCCAGAGGCATCGCTCTACGCAGTGAGGGCGGCCTCGAACTCGCTCCCGCCTTCAAGGCGCTGGCGACCACGCCTTCGACCTACATCTGGTCGATCGCGTCCGATTCCCAGGGAAACATCTACGCCGCCGCAGGATCTCCGGCCCGCGTTTATCGCATCAGGCCCGATGGCCAGTTTGCGACCATCTTCGAGGCGCAGGAACTGCAGGTGCAATCCCTGGTTGTCGCCAGCAACGACGTCGTCTACGCAGCGACTGCGCCCGATGGCAAAGTCTATCGGTTGGAGCGTCAGTACATCGAATCCCAGCGTTTCGACCCAGCCAAAGCGGCGGAGTCCGCCAAGCGCGCCGAGAAATATCCCTGGAGCGCAACACCCTACTTCGATTCCGGTTCCAAGTACATCTGGGACATCGTTCTCGACAACGCCGGCGCCCTGTATGTCGCCACCGGCGATCACGGTGAGATCTACAAAGTCAGTCCCAACGGACAACATTCGCTTTTCTTCAAGAGCGATGAAGTCCACATTCGCGTTCTTGCGCTTGATCCCAAGGGAAACCTGATTGCGGGCTCCGATGGCAGCGGGCTGGTGTATCGCATCGCGCCGAACGGCGAAGCGTTCGTTCTCTACAGCGCGCCCAAGAAAGAAATTACCGCGCTCGCCATCGACGGCGCCGGCAATATCTATGCGGCCGCTGCGGGCGAGAAGCACCCCGGCGTCGCGATGCCGCAGATGGGCGTCATGGTCGCAAATCCGGCGCAGAACGTGCCCGTGCCCGGCGGCAATATTACCCTTGGCCCAAATCCCGCCGCGCCGATGATGACGATGCCCTTTCCTGCTCCCGGGCTCGGCGCCACCGGCGGCTCAGAGATTTATCGCATCGCGCCCGATGGCGCCCCGTCACGCCTGTGGACTTCGCACGAAGATCTGGTCTACGCTCTGGGCTTCGATCAGCACGGACGCCTGCTTGCCGGCACCGGCAACCGCGGCCATATTTTCGCCATCAACGGCAACCAGGCTGACGATTACACCGATCTAGTCAAAGCCAGCGCCACCCAAATCACCGCCTTCGCCGCCGCGCCCGGCGGAGGGCTTTACGCCGCCGGCAGCAACCTCGGGAAAATTTTCGTTCTCGGTCCAGGCCCCGAGTCCGAAGGCACATACGAAAGCGACGTCTTCGACGCGCACGTTTTTTCTCTGTGGGGACGTGCCAGCGTCCGCAGCGTCGGCAACTCCGGCTCCAACTTCGAGTTTTACGCGCGCAGCGGCAACGTCGATAATCCCGACCGCAACTGGAGTCCGTGGACACGCATTAATCTTGCTGCCGGCTCCGAACTCAAGATTACGCCGGCGCGTTTCGTGCAATGGAAGGCCGTGCTCCATGCCGGCAATCCCGCGCCGCGGGTTGACGAAGTCTTGTTGAACTACCTGCCCAAAAATGTTGCTCCGGAAATTGATGAAATCACGGTGCAGCCCGGGTATCACTATCAGCCGATTCCCCATGTCACCGGCGGCGAGCCGTCGGGGCAGGGCCAGGGGCAGCCGCGCTTCGATCCTCTGCCTCCCGCCGTGCGCGACCGCGACTCGATCGGCATCCGCTGGTCGGCCCACGACGACAACGACGATCAGCTCGTCTACACCGTTTACTACCGCGGCGACGGCGAATCGCGCTGGCTGCTGCTGAAGGCGAATCTCTCCGACCGTTACTATTCTTTCGACGCCAGTCTTTTGCCGGACGGCGGCTACACGGTGAAGGTCATCGCCTCCGATGCGCCCTCGCATTCGCCCGGAGAAGCTCTCTACGCTGAGCGTGTCAGTGCGCGCTTCGAGGTCGATACCACGGCACCGGCGATCGACAACCTGACCGCGACTTTTGACGGAAATCGCGACGGAAAGCCGATTGGCCAGCAAATTCACGTGCGCTTTCGCGCCAGCGATTCGTTTTCGGCGATCAAACGGGCGGAGTACTCGCTCGACGGCGGCGACTGGCAGTTCGTTGAGCCGGTCGGCCAGTTGTCCGATTCCAAAACGGAAGACTACGACTTTCGCGTGACCGTGCCGCACCCCGAAGCGGCGCCGGCTCCGATGGCCGAGAGCACGGGGAATGACCACGTCGTCGTGGTGCGGGCCTACGACCGGTTCGATAATCTGGCCACGGCGAAAACCGTGATTCGCGGGAGATAGAACGTGGTGCCGTGAGTGCGTGATGTGTCACACGGTGGAGAGACGGGCGTCTCGCCCGTCCAGCCGGGTCCCCGGCCTTCTACCTACCAGCGAGCCTACTCCTGCGCGAAAATGATGGGACTCGGAGGCCCGCTGCTGCACGCCGGTGGCGAGCCTTGCGGCGTACAAGTGCCCATCATCATGAAATCCGTGATCGCGTAATTCGGAAATTTAGCATTTGCGGGATTGGCGATGGTTGTGGCGTCGATGGCGTAGATCACATAGGTCGCAGCCGACGGAGCAGTCAGCACGATCGTGCCTGTGCCTGAGAAGGTCATCGTGTACGTCCCGCTCAGCGTCTGGTTGCCGGGATTCATCGCTCCGGCGACGTTGAACGCCGGCGGGTTTCCTCCCGGCGACGTGAGCAGCAGGTTTTCGACGGCCGGCGAAAGGCTGGAATCGCTGTTGCTGATCGACGCCGCAGCAAAGGTGCCGGGCATCTCCGATGGAGCGTAAGAGCCGCTGATGGCCGCAGGTTGCGGGTTCATGGTCCCAGTCATTACGGCCGCGCTCGACTGATCGAGCAGAAAGCCGCGATTTGCCCCGCTGGCATATAGAACGAATGGAAGCGCCGGCACCACTGGCGACGCACTCGGATTACCCAGCATCTGGAAGATGTAGCGTCCGGTGTTGCTGCTGCTCGCCACGTAGGTGTAGGAGAAGGGCGCCGACGGCAACACCGAAACGATGGTTCCGTTGTTGTTCTGATCGGAGGTGCCGGTGAAGCCGCCCGTCCCTCCCGTTCCGCTCGATGTGCCATCGGTGGTGCCGAGCGTCAGCGAGACATTCGCGCTCGCTCCCGTCAGGGCCGAAACAGACGTGCCCTTGAAAGCTGCGTTGTTGTAGGTCAGCGGGACTTGGTAAACCATGGATCCAGCAAGCGCGGGCTGAGCCGCGTCGACCGGGTCGGTGGAAATGGCGTAGAGCGTCAATGGGTTCGCGCCGGTGTTAGCTTGCGGTTGCCCGCCGGAAACGAAGAAGTCGAAATGTTGGGTGATTACGCCCGAGGTCAACGTCATGTTCCACCACGTAGGGAGGCTTGCGTTGGGTTTCGAATACGCACCCGTGACCGTGCAAGGGGGCGCGCCACACACGGTGGTCGCCGCGCCATTGTCATTGCTGTCGAGCAAGGCGGGGGCGACATTCCCTATGTTCCCGCTTCCGTCCATCGGCAGCACTCCAACGTAGCCAACCCGGTTACCGCCCGTCGCCTTGTCCGGGCCCGTGAATCCAAATGCGAAAGTCTGAGCCCCGGAGTTGAACTGGGACGCTGCCGCTTTTTGCAGGACGCCGGAGCCGGTCCCGAAGGCGTCCGTCTCGATCATTCGAATAATTCCGGCCGAAGTTAGAACCGCGGTGTAGGTATTGGTGGGGCCTCCAGTCAAGGCAAGGGTAAGCGTCCCCAGGTTATTGTTGCTGGAAGTGGGACTGTACGAGACCGAGGCAATGGGGTACTGGTTGGGTCCGCTGGCAGAGAGCACGTCCTCGACTCCCGCCGTGATCGTGCCATTCAAGGCCAGAATGAACGTTCCCGCCGCCGCAACCGGATTATTGCTGTTGTCATAGCCCGAAAACTGGAATGAGTACGTGTCCGCTGGCAGGCGCGAGGCCGCAACCGTAACCTTTGCGAGACCTGATTGAGTCGGCTGCGGACTCCAAGCCGCCGCTACCTGCACGCCAGTCTGAGGGGAAGGTGGTGCGGTATAGACCGCCAGACCGGAAGTGTTTGGGTCTTGAACGATGGTTCCGCAGTTGGCTCCGTTCGTGCAGGACACGCTCCAGGTGAACGTCTGGGGCGCATCGTCAGGCACGGCGACGGCGGTGAACTGCTGCACCAGATTCTGCCCGACGGTCACCACGGTCGGTGTTCCGGTCGGCGTCACTACCACCGTGACCGCTTGCACGGTTATCCCCAGAGTGCCCATTGCCGAGGAGTTCGACACCAACGTCGCGGTGACTGTCACTCCCGAAATCGGCGCTGCCGGAGCCACGTAGGTCGCGGTTGAAGATGAGGCCGGTGTGAGCGTGCCGCACGGACTTGGCGTGCCCGCGCAGGTCGCGGCGGGGCCCAGGCTCCAGTTAACGGCCACCGGCGCTGGGGGAGAGCCGATTGTGGCCGTAAGTGTCACAGACTGGGTCGGGTAGATCGCGCTAGGGTCAACGTCGGGCGAGTTAATGGTTGGTGGAGTCGGAAGCACTCCGTTGCCGCCCGTCGCGCAACCGCCAGCCAGAGCCAGACTCAACAAAGCCACCGCAAACAGACAATTCTTTATCATGATCGGATCTTTTTGAACCAAGCCCAACATTGCCGGAAAGACACGCTTTCTCGCTTGGCTTATACCCAATCTAGATGCAGCCATAAGGCCAATTTGTTATTTAAATCAGCAGGTTACAAATGTACCTGAATCCAAGGCACTTGTCTGTGGGGGTAGGGGTTGCGAAGGGAGAGCCGCTGTGCCGATTGCGCAAAGAATTGCAACTATTCGGGACGGGCTTCTAAAGAAGTTCTCAGTTCCCGGTTCTCGGTTCTCAGTGGAGAACCGGCACGTTTTGACTGATAACTGGGAGCTGGAAATTGGGAGCTTTCTTAGCCGCTTCCATCAGCGGACGCAACTCAGTGGCGGTGATTCCCAGTGTGCCTCCGGAGAAGCCGTCAATGTACGCGGAATTGATACCCACTACTTCGCCGCGCAGGTTCAGCACCGGTCCGCCGCTGCCTCCGCGGGCCGTGGGCGCGTCATAGATCAGCTTGTCGGCGGTTACATCGCCGATGTGCCCAAAGGTCGCCGAAGGCCTGATCAGCGATAACGCCGCCAGTTCGCCCGCCGTGTCGGCATTGTCAGGATGCGACGAGAGCCGCTCATAGACGATCGCTGGCGACTTTGCCACCATGCCCGTCACTCCCATCGGATACGCCAGCACGCTCACCGATTCCCCCACTTGGGCAGGCGTCTCGGACAGAGTCAAGGGGCGAAGTTTCTTGGTGAAGGCGGTTGTTTCCAGGCGCAGTAATGCCAGATCTCCATGGGTGGCGACAGCCGCCGTTTCCAGTTTTACCGGAAGCGGCGAACCCGGGAAATATGCCACCAGTTTTTCCAGCACTGGCAATCCGCCCTGCCGCATCGCTACGGCGACGTCCCGGTCGCCATACCAGGGCTCGGCCACGTGGCGATTGGTGGCCAGCAAGCCGGGCGCCACTACAAATCCTGTGCCCGACACGCGGGCGCGGAAACCTTGCGCGTGGCCGGCCACGTGATAAATCCCGTAGATGTAAGCGACCGAATCCCGCGCATCGTCCACGGCCGCGGCCGAGACCGATTGTTGCCGTTCCAGATCCGCCACCTGGCGCGAGAGCTGATGCACCTGCTGCTCCAGCCCGGTGGTTTCCGGGGGAGCATAGTAGTGGGCCATCACCAAGGCGCCCACCATCGCCAGCACGCCCAGCAGCCCCTGCACAAACCGCTGCCAGGTTTCCACCAACTCGTTTTCCCCGTTATCGGAATTGAACATGAGCCATCAGGCCCGGCAGGGAGGGAGATCTCCGGGTAGCCACTATCCTGACGTATCCGGGCCAAGGCGTGTAGGGTACAGAAGTCGGGCGGGAACGGACCGAAGGTAACTGAAGAGAATTCGCCGTAGAGACGCGGCTTGTCGCGTCTCGGCAGTGCCACGCTGCCGGAGACGGGGCAAGCCCCGTCTCTACGCGAGCTATTGCTCGACCCCCAGCCGCTTTGACATTTCCTCGTAGAGGAAGCCTTCGCCAGGACGGTAAGGCTGGACCCATTCCCCATCAATCACAAACTGCGGAATGGCTTGCTTGCCGGTCCGTTTCACGACCTCGTCGGCGGCTCCGGGAGTGGTCTCGATGTTGATGTCGGTGTAAGGAAGCTTGTGCTGGTCGAGGAAACGCTTAGCCTCCCGGCAATCGGGACACCAGGGAGCGGAGTAGACGGTGATTTCCATGAGGTCAAATTTCTATGCTCACGAGTTTAGCAGGCAGTGACGCGGTGGAGCGACGGGCGTCTCGCCCGTCCAGCCTGGCGAGGACGCCCGGCGTTCCACTAGCAACTCGGCTAAACCCGCTCCAGTTCATGCCAGGTTCGTTCGTTCTTGACGTTGCCCGTGTTCAGCGTGCCGGCCGGTTCAAACAGCAGGAGCCAGCATTCTTCGTCCGCTACCGGACGGTGCTCGACTCCACGCGGCACCACGATAAACTCACCCTCTTCGATCCATTCATGGCGGTCGCGAAACTCCATGCGGAAGCGGCCCTTGACCACCAGGAACATCTCGTCTTCGTTCTCGTGATGGTGAAATACGAACTCGCCTTTTAGTTTGTCGAGCTTCACATGTTGGCCGTTGAGTTCGGCGGCGATGTAGGGCTTCCAGTATTCGGTAATCTTGGCGAATTTTTCGGTTAGGTTGATTTTGGACATGGAATCCTCGAGGAGCTACGGCTACGTGTTTAGTAGATGGCGCAGCGCGGCTGGCAGTCGCAGAAAAGTTGGCTGGCGGCGGAGAAGTCGGCCGAGCTGCGCTCGGCTTGGACGGCCGGCCGTCCCCACACGAGCATACGCAAAAACAGCCGTCAGCTTTTGCTGACGGCTGAATGCTGATGGCTGACGCCTGTTTAGAATCCCGCGGCCCCGGCGTTCGGATGGCCGCCGCGCAACATCACCCGCACACTGCGCTGGCTGTTCACGCGCGTGGTCGTGGTCCAGTCGACCTCGTCGGTGCTGATCACGCCGCTGCCGCCGCTGGCCAGTTCGTAGGTGATGCGGCCGTCCTGATAGGTGTAATTGCCCACCTCCAGAACCATGCCCGATTTCAGCACAAAGACCGGCACTCCCGGCGCCGCGCCACCGCCGCCGGCCACCGTGTCTTTACTGCTGGTGTAGCTGGCATAGATGAACTGCGGATTGTCCTGAGCGCCCGTTTGCCGACTGGCTGCGACGCTTACGCGGCGCACCGTCAGTTGGGGAACGCCATTGTCGCTATCGTTGTTGTTGTCCAGCGGCCTAACGCTGGCACCCTCGTATGAGCCCTGATAATAGGAGTCGTTTTCCATCCGCGGACGCCCAAAAAAGTGCCAGTCCGGCCCGTTGGTAGCCGAGACTTGCGGAATCTGCACATCATCCATCAGCCGCAGCTCCAACATGCTCTCGCCCTTGAGCGTAGGACGCGGACCGCGCGCTGGCAGCAAGATGATCTTCCACGGCCAGAGCGGCGGAATCATCCATTCGACGATGTCGCGCTTGGCGTGGCCCTTGCCCCGGATGTCTCCATCCTTGTCGACCTTGTAGCCGCGGGTTGCGATCACCTTCGCGTCAAGCGGCATGTCGCCGTTCGGCAGTCCGATGCGATCGAACACCAGCTTCATGTTGCCCTTGCCCCAGAAATGTCCGGGGTCCTGGGACGATTCCAGATGTCCGACCAGATAGCTTCCGCGTGGAAAGGTCTGCTGGCCGAATTCCGTCACCGAGTGCAGATGACAGAGCACAGGGTCTCCGACCGCAACGGTCGCAGAAGAAAAGTTCGGTTCATTCATGGTGCACTTCAGAAGCGTACCGGCGGGCAGGACGGTTTCCCGCGCACTGGCACTCGATATTAGGCTCAAAACGGTCAGGCTCAGAACCGTTAACGCTAGAAGGGATACAGCGGGAACTGCATACGAGCTGGACTTCATGACGCACCTCGGTCTCACGCCCCTGGAATTTTTGGTACGTATTCCCAAGCAACTGCGTTGAGCCAGCCCCGATTGAGGAAGTCTTACACAAATTGACACATGCGGTCAATCGACCGATAAGAATCAAAGTGTGGCTTTTATGCAACAAGGTGGGCGAAGAACGCCCAAAGAAGACGTCGGCCCAAAGAGCATGGCGCTACGGGGCATTACCGGCGTGAACTGGACGGTTGCGACACAGCTTCAATAAATAACCCAAGCGCTTGGGAAATATGTTAGGATGTTGTTGTGCCGTCCGTCTTGAGATTTGGCGGGCTCCGTGTGGCCATTTATCCGAATGACCACAGTCCGGCTCATGTGCATGTGATGGGCGGCGGACGCGAGGCTGTTTTCAATCTGAATTGTCCGGCGGGACCGGTTGAGGTGCGAGAGAACTACACATTCTCGCGGCGCGAACTTGGGCGTGTGCAGAAAGAGCTCGGTGGTCACATAGCAGTGCTCTGTGAGGCGTGGGAGAGGATTCATGGCTAAGGGTGTGCGGCTGGACAACTTCGAGGCGGCGATGGAACGGGCGCGAAAAATGCAAGAGAAGTTTCCTCGCGCCGTTTCCGCGCATTACGACCGGGCGAGTGGGCGCGTAGTGGTTGAACTTAGCTCCAGGGTCGCGGTGAGCTTCCGGCCGGACGACGCGCAGGGATTGGAACACGCAAAGGCTGCGGACTTGGCAGAGATCGAGCTGAGCCCGTCGGGTTTCGGCATTCATTTCCCAAAGCTTGACGCGGATTTTTATGTGCCCGCCCTGCTGGAGGGATTCTTGGGGTCGCGGAAATGGATGGCCGCGCGGATGGGCAAGGCTGGCGGGAAGTCACGCAGCCGGGCGAAGAAGGCGGCGGCGCGAGCGAATGGGTTGAAGGGCGGGCGGCCGCGGCGTAAGGAAGCTGCGGCGGGTGATTAGCGGCTGGGAGTCGATGAACCCGCACATTCGCAAAAAACGCGGATGTGTGTGGCACCCGGCTAATCCGCCGGACCCACGCGCACGCGAAGAGTTTGCGGTACGAAGAAGTACGTCAAGAAAGCCCCGACCATCAAAATCGCCGCAATGACATACAAGGCGGCGGAGGGGTCCGAAGAAAAATGTTTTGCCCAAATTGGGATGTTGGGTCCAACATATCCACCTAAATTACCCACCGAGTTCACGATGCCAATCCCCGCTGCAGCGGCGGTCCCGGCCAAGAATGCGGACGGCAACGGCCAGAACAATGGCATCGACCCAATCACTCCAAGTGTGCCCATCGACAAGAAAATGATCGCCAACACTGGATTCGACGCAAAAACTCCGCTCAGAACTAAGCCGACGGCTCCCGCCACAACATTAGCCACATAATGCAGGCGCCGCTCTCCGGTTTTGTCCGAATGATTGCTCAGGAGAATCATTCCGATAACCGCCACTCCATACGGTATCGCGGTAATCAGGCCAACTCGAAGATAACCTTTCAAACCAAATGCCTTCACAATCGTCGGCAGCCAGAATGCAATTCCATACAAGCCGATCATCAAAGTGAAATAAATGGCGCACAGCACCCAGACCTTCCCGCTGGCGAAGGCATCCACCAGCTTATGCTCGGTTTTATGTTTGTCTTCAACTTCGAGGTTATGCGCAAGCAACGCTTTTTCCTCACGCCCAAGCCATTTCGCTTCTTCAATGCTGCTGTCCAGATAGAAGATCACCACCAAGCCAACGAGAATTGAAGGGATGCCTTCGGCCAGAAAAAGCCACTGCCACCCCGCCAACTTCATGGCGCCGGAGAGCACATCCATAATCCAGCCGGATACCGGATTGCCCACTACCCCCGACACAGCGATCGCGGCCACAAACCACGCGGTTCGGGTGGATCGGAGTCTTGAGGGGTACCACAAGGTCAGATAAAAAATCACCCCCGGGAAGAACCCGGCTTCGGCCAGGCCCAGCAGAAAGCGCATGCCGTAAAAAGACCATGTGCCTTTTACGAAGATCATGCACGCGGAAATGACGCCCCAGGAGATCATGATCCTGGCAATCCACATGCGCGCGCCGAATTTCTTCAGCAGCACATTGCTGGGAACTTCGAAAAAGAAATAACCGATAAAGAAAATGCCGGCGCCGGTAGCAAATGCCGCATCGCTCATCGACAGGTCTTTCAGCATCTGCAGCTTCGCAAATCCCACGTTGACCCGATCGAGATACGCCAGGATGTAGCAAAGGAAAAGAAAGGGCACGATGCGCACGTCAACCTTGCGATAGGTTCGCGCCTCAAAACTTTCCGCGGCCGCCATAGCTTTCACGCCTCCTTGAGTTTTGATTTTTCCAGCGGAATTCGCGATTCGGCCCGATCTTAGCACTGTTATCCGCTTCTTAGGGGCGCAAAAAACAAAAGCCGCCAGCTTTCGCTGACGGCCTTTTCTGAGAACTGAAGAACCGAGATCTAGCTTTCGTACAGCAGTACGCCCTCGGCCTTCTCCGAATCCACCGGACGGTAGTACAGCTTGTTGGCTTCGAGGAAGACTTCGATGAACGCCGGCCGGGTGGTGATCGTGCCCTGGATCAGGGCTTCCGACAGCGGATCTTCGATGTACTTCTGCAAGGCGCGACGCAGCGGACGCGCTCCGTAGCTGCGGTCGGTCAGCGTCTGGTTCAGAATCCACTTCTTCGCTTCGTCGGCCACGGTCACTGTAATCGAGCGCTGGGCCAGATTCTGGTTCAACTGGCTGACCATGAGTTCGAGAATCTGGATCAGGTCGGCTTCGCTCAGCGCCATGAACAGGATGATCTCATCCACGCGGTTCAGAAATTCCGGATTGAAGGTGCGCTTGACCTCGCTCTTCACCAGGTCTTCGACCTTCTCGGAAACCATCTCGTCTTTCGACGACTGGAAGCCCAGGCCTTCGCGTTTCATCAGGTGCCGCGCGCCGATGTTTGACGTCATGATGATGATCGTGTTCTTGAAGTCAACCGTGTTGCCCAAGCCATCGGTCAATTGGCCGTCTTCAAAAACCTGCAACAGGATGTTGAACACATCCGGGTGCGCCTTCTCGATTTCGTCGAGCAGAACGACAGAATATGGCGCCCGTTTGACGCGTTCTGTCAGTTGTCCACCCTCTTCGTAACCAACGTAACCGGGAGGCGAGCCGATCAGTTTCGATACGGAATGCTTCTCCATGAACTCAGACATATCGAAGCGAACGAGAGCTTTGTCGCTGCCAAACATGAAGTGCGCCAGGGTGCGGGCGACTTCGGTCTTGCCGACGCCGGTCGGTCCGAGGAACAGGAATGACCCGATCGGACGATTCGGACTTTTCAGGCCCGCGCGCGAACGGCGGATGGCTCGCGCCAACGCGCTGATCGCTTTTTCCTGCGAGATGATGCGCTTGTGCAGTTCTTCTTCAATACGCAGCAGCTTCTGCGTTTCTTCTTCTTTAATCGAGGTGATGGGAACGCCGGTCCAGCGCGATACCACGTCCTCGATGTCCTCCCGACCGACTACGCCGGTGGAGGATTCATCGAGGTGGTATTTTTCGCGAAGGGCGCGCAGGTTCTCGCGCTCTTTGCGTTCTTCATCCGAGTAGAAGCGCGCCTTCTCGAACTCGTGGTTCGCGATAGCGTTCTCCATGCGATGGACGATGAACTTGATCCGCTTCTGCACTTCGGTCAATTCTTCGGGAAGCGTGGTCTGGCGCAGCTTCACGCGCGCGCCCGCCTCGTCAAT
>CAVZDM010000082.1:0-8366 GCA_963773955.1 uncultured Acidobacteriaceae bacterium
GGGCGTTTACACTCAGAACCCCCGAACCGCCCTATAACGCCGCTCCCCACCCCAGCTGTGGCAGCCTGGCACTGAACTGATGACCTCTGACACTCTACCGCACAGTAACAAAGTAGTACGCGCTCATGACCACTCCGACGGCGATCACGACGCGCCGCACTATCCGGGGATCGGCTTTTTGCGCAAAGTGCGCCCCGAACCAGCCGCCTACCAGAGCACCCGCAATCATCACCGCGCACTGCGGCCAACGCACGGCGCCCGCGAGAATGAATGTCAACACCGCCGCCGCATTAATCACGACCGCCAGCAAGGTTCGGATCGCCCCCATGGCATGGACGTCACGCATCCCCAGCGCCGCCAACATTCCCAGGGTCATGAAGCCGATTCCCGCGCCGAAATACCCGCCGTAGATTGCGACCAGCAACTCAGCTATCGAAGTCACGGTGATCGCCTGCCATGACATCTTCCGCAAATCATCCACGGCGGCAGTTGTGCCGGCTATGGCGCGGATCGAGTTGCCGAAGGCGAACAGCAAGGTGCCACCCAGCAGCAGCCAGGGGACGAGGTGGAGAAAGGTATGTTGCGGCGTCTTGATCAGCAGCATCGCACCCACCAGCCCTCCGACAACGCTCGTCAGCAGCAAGGGGATCAGCAAGCGCGGCGGCACGTTCAGCCGCTTCAAATACGCACCAGTGCTGGCCGCCAACCCAGGCCAGAGCGCGACCGTGTTGGTGGCGTTGGCCTGTACCGCAGGGACACCCGTCAACAACAGGGCGGGGAAGGTAACAAAAGTGCCGCCGCCCGCCACCGCGTTGAGCGTGCCGCCTATTATCGCAGCGAAAAACAGGAAGATGGCTTGGCTTAAATGCAAGCGTGAAATTTACCACGGAAAGGTTCCTGGACACATTCGAGCCGGGAGGTGAACCAGTTCCCTGCCCCGAACCAAAGCCTCAGGTTGATCATGTCACGTTGAATGGTGATCCGGGTCGCGTTGAAGGGTGACCAATGTCCTTGCGGCGTTTTGGCATCAGGATTGAAATGGCCTCGTCAGTCAATGGTCGGTCATCAGACCAATACAATGATGGGCACTGCATCACCAGCGCGAGTCGGGTTCGAAGCGATCCCCAGAAGCAAAGTCTACCAGGAGGTCGCCAAGCAGCTGGAGCGACGCATTGTAGAAGAGCTCAAGCCCGGTGACCTGCTTCCCCCAGAACGCGAACTTGTGCAGATGCTGGGCGTCAGCCGCGGGTCGGTGCGCGATGCCATCCGCAGCCTGGAACTGATGGGTTTGCTCGAGCCACGACAGGGTTTCGGCACGGTGGTTTGCCGCCCTGGCGCTACCTCATCCAACCCCCTGGCTAACGCGCTTCTTGAAAAGCGGAGGATGATTGCGGAGCTGCTCGACGTGCGCAAGATGATCGAGCCGCCCATGGCCGCGCGCGCCGCTCTCCACGCCACCCGCGATGAAATCTCCGAGTTGCAGGACATTCTTGTACGCCAGGAAGCGAAGGTGTGCGGCGGTGAACTCGGAATCGACGAGGACTCAGAGTTTCACTACACCATCGCCCTGGCGTCCGGCAACAACGTGGTCTTGAAAGTGATGGATGTGTTGATGGATTTGTTGCGCGAGACCCGGGAACGCTCGCTGCAAGTGGAGGGACGGCAAGAAAAGTCGCTCGCCGGTCACCGCCGAATTCTCTCCGCTCTGAAGCAGGGCGACGCCGCAGCCGCCGAGACGGCCATGCGCCGGCACCTGCAGGAAATCGAAACCATCGTACTAAAGAATTTGTAAGAGAATGGAGGTTGCAAAATGGGCCAGCTACTTGCGGTTGAAGTCATCTACCGAGGGGTCTTTCAGAAGACCCTGGCCAAGAACATAACGCGCGGCATTGTTCTGGCTGCGCACAACGAAGGCAAACTGGGCATTTCCTTTGGACGTTATGGAGATGCTCCGGAGCGTAATGGGATTCCGGCGAAGAGCTTTGCCATCGTCGCCAACGACGAATTGACGCTCGAAGCCGGAATGGCGCAATACGAACCGAAGCAGGTCGATCTGACCGTCGTTCTCGATGACACGCTCTGCAAGGGCGCGGAGTCGTGGGCGTGGTACGGCCTGCAGCCCGTGCATCACGCTCTCAAACCCGGACACACTCTCATCGTAATTTCTCTCGAGGACGCACCCGCTCTGCTGGAGAACATTCATCGCCGGCAGGAACCTTACAAGCTGGGAATTGTGAAAGGCATTACCAGCTTCTCCGGCATGTGGGTCTTCAAGGATGACCACACCGACGTCCGCATCCTCGGCGTCATTGCCAAGGCGCTTGCCGGAACTTTTCAGCCTGAAGTCGGTGGAGCAATTCATCAACGAAAAGTTGAAGAACCCGCTGAAAGTGACTTCCGCGCGCACCGCTTTCGAGCGCTTTACCGCGGTCGATGTAAAAGCGGGCGAGGGCAATCCCGACGAGCTATTCAAGTTCGAACTGCCCGGTTGGGAAGACATGCGGGGCGGCGTCTCAATCAAGGGGCAGCCGCAGGGCGGTCCCTATGCCGATCCTGTGACCGGGCAAGTCGGCGGTTTCCGGCCAGCTCGCAACGAGCTGTTCAAGAAGTACTCGACGCGCAGCATGCGGCCGGTCGTGAACTTTTCCACCTGCACCAAATGCACGCTGTGCGGGCTCAACTGTCCGGATGCGTCTTTCGATGTCACCCCGGACGGAACTTACGACGCCAATCTCGAGTCGTGCTGCGGCTGCGGCATTTGCGAAGAAGTTTGCCCGGTGAAGGATTGCATCACCATGGTGAACGAATCCGAATTCCACGGGAACGACAGCCAGTGGGCGGCGTTCAAGAAAGATAAAGACGCCTATCTGAACTGGCTGGAAACCACCATCGCAAAGGCTTCACCGATCGAGAAGCGGTCTCACGGATTCCGTTATCGCGGTCAGTATCAAGAACAGGTTCCCGAAGCCCTGGAAGTTGCGAGAAAAGGCTAATGGCCCGGCGGCAAGCCTGAAGACCGAGCCTGAAGACAAGGAGATTAAGATGGCGACACTAACACTACCGGTTGAGGAAAAAAAGAAAATCGATAGAAATGAACAGGAAGCCCTGATTACCGGCGCCGAGGCCATTGCGATTGCCTGCAAACTGGCCAACGTGGACGTAGTCACGGCTTACCCGATCCGGCCTTACGACACGGTGATGCAGTACATCAGCCAGTTGGTGGCAGACGGCGAAATGGACTGCGAATATATCGTGGCGGAAGGCGAGCATTCACAATTCGAAATCGTGAAGCACGCGTCGGTTTGCGGAGCACGCGTGTTTTGCGGTTCAAGCGGCGTGGGCTGGATGTATGCCATGGAAGCGCTGACCGTCAGTCCGGCTCTGCGCGTCCCCATGGTGTGCATGGTGGGCAACCGGGCGCTCGACGATCCCGGCGCCTTCGGCGTGGAACACAACGACGCCCTCGCAGTCCGCGACCTGGGTTGGATGTTGACCTGGGTCGATAGCGCGCAGGAAGCACTGGACACGGCCCTGATTGCTTATCGTGTGGCGGAAGACCGCCGCATTTTCGTGCCCCTGGCCATCAGTTGCGACGGCGCATTTCTCACGCACTCGCAAGCCCTGGTAAAGATCCCGGCGGCGGAGCAGGTTAATAAGTTCCTGCCTCGTTACGACCGCGGCGATCTGCTGCTCCATCCCGACAACGTGATTTCGGTGGCCCCACAGGCCAACGAAGACTGGGTGATGGAGATTCGACGGCAGAACTACGCAGTCACCGAGATTGCCTGCGACGTGATTCGCGAAGTCTATGCCGACTTCGAGAAGACGTTCGGACGCAAGTACGGCAATCCGTTCTTCGAAGAATATATGACCGAAGATGCGGACGTCGTGCTGCTGGGCATGGGGACGATGTCTACGCCGGTGAAAGTGGCCGTCCGCAAGTTGCGCGAGGAAGGCAAGAAAGTCGGCTTCGTGCGGCTGCGCTGGTTCCGTCCGTTTGCCGGTCCGGAAATTGCCAAGTGCCTGGAACGCTTCAAGGCAGTCGGCGTCATCGACCGTGACTTCTCGTTCGGTTCGCCCGATCTGAGTGGCGTGGTGGCGACCGAAGTTCGTTCCGCCATGTACAGCAGCAGCAGCACCAGACCGCCGGTAATCGGATTCATTGGCGGCCTCGGTGGCCGCGAAGTGACCGTGCCGGATGTGGAGAAGATGACCGACATCGTGTTCCAAGCCGCGAAAGGTAAGGCGCAACCCCTGACGCAATGGATCGGGCTGCGGGAGTAACGCCAGTCGACGCGTGGCGTTATTCAGAGCCGGAAAGGACAACAATTATGAGCACAAGCACATTCGTAGATGAAAAACCGACGCAAAACCTGGAAGCCTTCAAAGGAGTCAAGAAGGTTCCACATGAGGAGTACTACACGTCCGGCCACCGCACCTGCCAGGGCTGCGAGTCTGCGCAAATCATGAAACTGATGGCGAAGGCTGCAGGCCCCAGAACGATCGTTCTGGGCAGCACCGGTTGCATGTACGTGGCGAACACCTCCTACTACTCAACCCCCTGGGGCGTCCCCTGGATGCACACGCAACTGGGCAGTTCGGGCTCGAGCGCACTGGGAGCGGCCGCGGCATTCCGCGTCCAGATGCGCAAGGGCGTCATGAAGGATGAGCCCATCAACGTCATCGCCTTCTGCGGCGACGGCGGTGGTGCGGACATGGGCTTGGGAGCTATCTCGGCCACCATGTGCCATCCCGACTACAACCTGCTGATCCTGATGTACGACAACGAGTCCTACGCCAATACCGATATCCAGATTTCCGGGACATCGCCGTACGGCGTCAACACCTCGTTCAGCACGCCAGGAAAAGTGAAGCGCATCATGAATCATCGCTGGAAGAAGAACATGGCGCCGTTGATGATGGTTGGACATCCCACCGTAAAGTATGTAGGAACCATCTCTACCTCCTACCCGCTGCAGGCGATGAACAGCGTTCGCAAGGCGCTGTCGATCGGCGGTCCCACATTCATTCACTGCCTGAACCCCTGCCCGAAGGGCTGGGACTTCGATCCCGTGCTTTCGTTCCAACTGGGCGAACTGGCCGTGAACACCGGCATTTGGCCTCTGTACGAGGTCGAATGCGGCAAGCTGAAGCTCTACGGCAAGACCAAGGACATTGCGAACGGCAGATTCAAACGTCTTCCGGTTCGCGATTACTTGCTCAAGCAGGGAAGGTTCGCGCACTTTATCGAGGAAGATATCGAATACTTCCAGAGCAAGATCGACGAGATGTGGAACAAGTGGCTGGTGCCGGGAATCATCCCGCTCCAGAAAGAAATCGAAGCCGAATAACCCGCCCGCCCTCTAAGGGGGCGGGTTTTTCATTTACCCGGACGCTTTCCGGCAAGGAGTGCTAGCACGAGTCAACAGACGACCGATTCTGACCAACTCAGGTAGGACGGACCCTATGGCCACGAATGTGACCTCCTTAATCGATACGAGGAACAGCGAGACAGCGCGAAGGAAGTGTACGGCAGCGTTGCTGGAAACCGTTGGATCCAGTTGGTGTGCGGCATCATCGCGATGATCGTCATCTCCAACTATCAGTATGCCTTCACGCTCTTTACGCCAGGGCATGAAACAGACATTCACCGGAGTTCCCTACGCGAAAATCGCAGCGGTGTTCTCGGCTTTTATTCTGTTTGAGACATGGCCTATGCCGGTGGCCGGGTACTTTGTCGATAAGTTCGGTATCCGGAAGCTAATGACATTCGGCGCGACCTGTATCGCGCTCGGATGGGTGCTGGGTGGGACCATCGCCAAGTCCCCACTTGACTTGTACATCTATTACGGCGTGATTGCCGGAACCGGTGCAGGAATCATTTACATTTCGTGCGTTGCCAATGCGGTGAAATGGTTTCCGGACAGGCGGGGATTGGCCGTTGGGCTGACGGCCGCAGGCTTCGGCGGCGGAGCCGCTCTCACCATCATTCCCATTGCCAATACGATCCACGGCATGGGGTGGGCCAGGGCGATGGCTGTCTGGGGTTTCGGCCAGGGCATCATTGCATTCGTTGCTGCATTAATACTGCGCCATCCGCCGGCCGGCTGGGTTCCTGCCGGGTGGGACCAGAGTGCAAAGCAGGTCACAAGGGCGTCGCACAGTCGAAGGTGAACTTCACCTGGATTCAAACTCTTGGACGACCCGAGTTCTACTTGCTCTACGCGATGTTTTTCTTCGCGTGCGCCGGCGGGTTGATCGCTACCGGAAACCTCTCACAGATTGCCAAGTCCCTTCATGTGAGCGACGCGAAGATATGGGGTCTGGCGATTGTTCCGCTGACCGCAACTTTGACGTCACTCTGCAACGCTCTGTCCAGAATCGTGTGGGGCTCGGTCTCAGACCGTCTGGGGCGAGAACGTACGATGTTCCTGACCTTTGGCGTCGAAGCGGTTCTGGTGTTTCTGGTGACCAGAATCGCGGGAACTCCGATCGCGTTCCTGGTGCTGTTCTCGTTTATCTTCCTTTTCTGGGGTGAGATTTATTCCCTGTTTTCAGCCACGACGGGCGATGTTTTCGGCCCCAAGAACGCCTCTGCCAACTATGGCATGGTGTATACGTCCAAAGGATTGGCTTCGGTTTTTGCCGGATTTGGGGCGGCCACGCTGGCAGCGTACTTCGGCGGCTCTTTTGCGGTGCCGTTCTACATTTCGGCCGTACTGTGTGGCATCGCGGCGATCTGTTCTCCCTGTTTGTCCTGAGGCCGTTGCTCAGGGGCAGAATTGCGGAGGAAACTCGAGTGGCCGAGGGAATGGCGCTGTCAGCAGCATTGGCGCAAGTCTCTGCGGCCAAAGAGACGGGGAACGAGAAACAGCTGGCGAAGGTTGGGTAGACTGCCGCCGCACTCGTATCCCCGACTAAAGGAGAAATCTTATGGCAGCCGCGTGTACCGCTCCTCCAGTGGAACCGCCGGTCGAGAAGGATGAGAAGACCGTACAGGTCCGCGAGCCGAAGCCGGTAGTCCCGAAGCAACCGGTTCGAGATCTGCTGGTCAAGATCTTCGAGGGACACCAGGAATTTCTTGGCTGGACTCCCGACTAGTACGCCTGGAAACGGCCGCAGGGCCGTGGGCCCGCTTCTTCGTAATGCCTTACCAGATAAGGGAAGCCTTGCGCTTCCCACCAAGTCTGCCTTGACTTTGCTGCCGCCTGGAGTATTGTAGTGGCGTTCAGCCGAGGCCAATCCCTGCGTTGCTGGGTGAGGCTCGGCTGAGCTGGCGGCGGTTTCGTCCAAATCCGGAGAGCGCAGCCTATTACCCGCAAATTGCAACCTATATGTTAAGGAGGCCCAGTCATGGCCGCGAACCCGAACCCGATCCCGGTCCCAGAATTGATTCTGGAGACGGTCAGAACCCCCGAGGAAACCGTCGTCCGCTGCACCGGCAGAATCACTTCGGGCACCTCTGCCTTGCTGCAAACGACCGTCCGCAGTCTCATCCCGGGGACTAAATGCGTCGTGCTGGACCTGACCGACGTGAGCAACATGGACAGTTCTGGCCTGGGTACGATCATCGGCATCTACCTAACCGCCAAGAGGCAGCATTGCGGGCTGAAACTCATCAAGATGAACCAACGATTGCAGGAGCTGTTCCGCATAACAAAATTGGCGTCGATATTCGAGGGCCACGGAGACTTTCTGGGCTACACTCCTGATTAGTTTGTGACCGGACGTTTAAGCCACACATCTGAAGATTCGGCGCGGACCTGCACGGGTAGGTCTGGGCACCCGAAGTTTGGCCGTGATCCTTGATCGCTAGCGACTCGCCGCGCGTACAGCTGGCTCATGGCGCCAGGTTGTCAGTAGATTTGAAATCTTAAGGCAAGAGGGATGGTCGATGTCCAAAGGGAAACTGAACGTGGCCATGATCGGGTCGGGCTTCATCGCCAACGTGCATTCGAACGCGTTTCGCCAGGTTGGGCATTTCTTCGACATTCCTTACGACGTTTGCTGCAAGGTCATCTGCGGCCGCGATCGAGCAAAGCTGGAGAAGACAGCTTCCCGCTGGGGTTGGAACGAGACGGAGACAGACTGGCAGAAAGTCGTCACTAGAAAGGATATTGACGCGGTCGATATCGCCGTGCCGAATGCGCTGCATTCCGCGATTGCGATTGCGGCTGCTGAAGCGGGAAAAATCGTAATCTGCGAAAAGCCGCTGGCCGCGTCCGTCGAGGAAGCGGAAAGAATGACGAAAGCCGTGCAGCGCACTCCGAATGCGGTTTGGTTCAACTACCGGCGCATACCGGCGGTGGTGTTTGCGAAACAGCTCATTAGCGAAGGGCGCATCGGCGAAGCATTTCACTATCGCG
>CAVZDM010000083.1:0-32662 GCA_963773955.1 uncultured Acidobacteriaceae bacterium
CCGGATTGCGATGAATGTAACGCAACTTCTCGATGCGCTTGCCGTCGCTCCACACATTGAAGTCGTAATACCGCGGCTGCTACAACAGACCGCCCTCGGGCGAGCGCAAACGCCGCGCCACATTCTGCTTGAGCATTTGCAGCACGGCGGAGAGCTTTGCCCGTTCCGGTCCGCTCATCAGCAAATGAACGTGTTCGGGCATGACCACGTATCCAGAGACGTAGAATCCGTACCATTGCCGCGTCTGCTCGAAGGTTTGCTCGAAGATGTCGCGGGGTCGCGCTGTGCCCAAAAGGGGAGCGCGTCCATAGCAGCTAAAGGTCAGAAAGTGCAGACAGCGTTCTTCCTGAAAGCGCTTGAGGCCCCACGGCATGTCAGCATCGTAATCCCAGGGCTTGGAATACGAAGGTCGCAACCGATAATATTCTTCATTCCTCTTCCGCAATTGGGAAAGTCAAAATCCCCGCCCTGTCGCACAAAACGCGACAAGGACGGGGCACCCGCTGGAGTTGAAATGGCGGAAAGAGTGGGCCAGCCCCCCACGAACAAGTCGTAAAGCGGCTCAAGCCCGAGGCTTTATAGTCGCTGACCTTTTTCATCACAAACCATCCGCGATCCGAAATAAATTGACTTAGAACCCATCGCGCGCGACAATAGAAGCTGATTGGGGCAGTTTCAAGGTCCGTCCACAAAGACGACCCTCGAAGCTGCCCCAAAGCCATTTTGAGCGCAATTTGAGGAGCTAAGTCATTATTCCTGAATACTTTGCAAGTAACTGCTTTAAAACCAATACTTTAGCGAAAATTGGGGAGGGGGGTACCCCCGATACTTAACAGTAACTAGTCGGAGCGGACCAGACAAGCGAGCATAAAATGCAAGTTCTCGACGAACCCAAAAAAGGAGATTCCGCTCCCGATGTCACAGCCGATCTCACAGTATGACGAACTGCTGCAGGAATTTGAGGTCTACAGCCGCTCCGCCGATGGAGCGAAGTCAGTGAAGTCTCTTATGCAGCACATCGCCGACCGGCTCCATGAAGCGATGACCCGCTACAACTGGGTTGGTTTTTATTTCATGGAAGTCGCCACGTTCGATGCTTTAGTGCTGGGACCTTGCGCCGGCAGTTTTGTGCCCATCGTGCGCATCCCGCTCGACAAAGGATTGTGCGGAGCCGCGGCCAGGTCCGGCCAAACCGTGGCCGTCAATAAGGTTGCGGCCGATCCTCGCTACATCGGGTCCGATCTGGTGAAATCCAATATCGTAGTGCCGATATTCGCGAAGAAACGCGTGGTGGCAGAGATCTGTATCGAGAGCTACTTTGCGGAGACCTTCACTCGACCGGAGCAGACATTCATCGAGTCCTGCGCCGCCCTGGTCGGCCGCTATATGGAAAAAGAGGCGGTAGCAGGTGTAGAAAAAGCGCCGTGACAGACACCGGCTCGTTCAGGGCTTGCGTCCCTTTTTAGCATGGTCGATCATCAATTGGATGAGCCACGCCACCGCCAGACTTGCGATCAGCGCCAGGAAGACGCGGGACATGAACAGAAGATACAGTCAAACAGTTTGTGTGTCATGTGGATAATCATCCATGTAACGCAATTGCGCCGCGATTCACCCGCGGAAATCCGCCACGCCGTTCCATACCAACTGCACCGCAATGGCCAGAATCAGGAATCCGAAGATGCGGTTGATCGCACCCAACGCGCCGGGCCCGAGGCGTTTTACGAATGGACCTCCCAATCGCAGGAACAGATAACAGGTCAGGCCAAGCGCAACAATTCCAACGATCATGCCCAGGTAAGAAAGAAAATGATCGACGTGCGCGGCCAGTCCCATTACCACACCGATCGAACCCGGTCCCGAGAGCATCGGCATCGCCATGGGCGTGAGCGAAATGTCGTCTTTGGTCATAGCTTCGCTGCTTTCTTCCGTGGTCACGCGACTGGAGCCTGTCACCATTCCCCAAGCCGTGTTTGCCACGATTAGCCCACCCGCGATTTTCAATACAGGCAGCGAAATGCCGAAGAAGTTGAGGACGAACCGGCCAAAGAGCATGAAGACGACCAAGATCGCGATTACATCGACGGCAATCTTCAACACAGTGCGACGACGCTCTTCCTCGGTGTAGTCAGCGGTGAGGCTGAAGAACATTGGCACGCCGCCCAGAGGGTTAACGATGGGGAAAAGCGCGAGGAAGGTCGCTGTCGCTGCCGAAGGCAGGTCGTGCAACACGTGCTGGATGGCCATCTGCGGGTTCATCTCGAATCGGGTTAGCGGTATTGTTCCAGAGCCTGAGCTGCCCTGTTCAAAGCGGCCGCCAGCGTTGCGATTTGCTGTTCGGTGCGGCGAAGATCACCGCGATCGATCGCTTCGTTCACCCCGGGAATTACCACGGCTGCGTACCCGGTGTATTGTCCCGGAGCGTAAATGGAATGGTGAAACCACGGACGGTTGGGCAGACCCTCGGGAATTAACAGCGCCCGCTCTGCCTCCCGGAGTTTCGCATTCAGGCGATCTGGCGCTCCGGGCAGCTTGCGCTGCTTCTGCAATATTTTCGCTCCCGCTTCCTCGAGGTGACGCGCGCCTTCGAGCGCGGCCGAGAAATCCGGTCCTTTGTCTCCGAAGCGGTCTTTACTCTTGCTTTTCGCGGCATCGAGGTAGTCCAGAATTTCCTTTCCGTAGTTCTCGTAGTCGTATGGAAGCACGTCAGCGCTGGACATGCGCAGCATTTCCAAACCGTAAACACGAGCCATCTGCTGCTCGTAGCGGAAATCGGGATCGCCGAATTTCTTGAACCAGGTGAAGTCATCGAACGTCGAGTGATACACGCCATAATCGCCCGTCGAACTGATGTCGGTGGAAGGCACGCCCAGATGCTGCAAGAACACCGTGTAGTCGGAGCCGCTGCCGAGATCGCCGACGGGCACATCGTTTTGCGCTGCGTTCGGCCGCGGACGGAAGGTGCTGGTCTCCTGCGAACGGTTGTTCTCGGCGCTCGGCTCGCTCGTCTTTTTCCACGCGTCGTACACGGTTCCGCCTTGCGGCGAAGCCACCGCCTTCGCAATCTCGCGGATGAACTCTTTCAAAGTTGGAACCCCAGAGGCTCCGAACTTCTTGCCGGCAACGGCCACGTCCATGTTGAAATAAGCGGCAGCGTTCCCCAGTTCCTGCGCCTGATCTTCGCCCCACTCGGTGGAACCGATCAGGCCTTCTTCTTCCGCATCCCAGCTTCCAATCACAATCGTGCGCTTGGGCTTCCAACCCAACTTCAGCAATTCACCCAGACCGTGTACCGACTCCAGCATCGCGGCCGTACCGCTGTTCGGATCCACCGCTCCATACACCCAGGCATCGCGATGATTGCCCGCGACCACCCACTCATCGGGCGAAGAGGTTCCACGAACTTTGCCGATAACATCCCAGATGGTGCGGAATTGATAATCCTGCTTAAGATGCATCTTGACTTTCGCGGGGCCGGGACCCACGTGGTAGGTAAACGGCAGCGCTCCCTGCCACTCGCGCGGCGAAGGTGGTCCGCCGAGGTGCTCGAGAATGGGCGAGGCATCGGCGTACGAAAGCGGAGTCACCGGAATCTTCGGCAACTGCTCGGAGGCGGCGGGAGAAATGCGCTTCGAATCCGGCAAATTGGGAACTGACGCCACTCCCGGCGTGGTTGGGTCTCCGGGGAACTGGAACATGTAACCGACCGATCCGCGTTGCGCGCCGCTCGCCGGGCGCCACGGGCCTTTTGGATATGCGTCGCCCCGGTAGTAGCCATCGTCTTTCGGATCGGAATAAATAATGACTGCCGCGGCTCCGCGTTCCTGCGCCACGAACTCTTTCACACCGCGGAAATTTTCCCCGTAGCGGACGATGACGATCTTGCCGCGCACGTCGACGTTCATCTGCTTTAGCTTGTCGAAGTCGGCCGGCGAGCCGTAGTTCGCATAGACAACTTCCGCCTCGGCGTCGCCTGATGGCGACATGCCGTTGTAAGGCATCACGATGCGCGGATCGTCCTGAAACGGATCGTCGTCGACGTGCTCGCGCCGTGGCCCATGCATCTCAACTCCCGGCGGTGCGATCAGGTCCACACTGATCTCCGCCGGATAGTTCAGCCACACTTTGTATTCGACGATCTCGGTATCCAGTCCGGCCTCGCGAAATTTCTTTGCCACGTACTCGGCGGTCGCTTTGTCCTCCGGGAGATCCGGCGATGTGCGGGGCTTGGGTGAGAATGCGCAGATGCTCTTCCGCCAGCTTGGGATCGGGCACGGCGATGAACTTCTTTTCGATTTCCAACTCGCCGGCAACATCGCGGAACCCGCTGATAACCCAGCTCTCCGGCTGACCTTTCTCTTTTTTCTTGCCGCCCTGATCAAACGCCTGCAAGCTCGAACCAACCAGCGCGAAGAACAGAATTGCACCCGTGACAAATTTCATGAGGCTCCTTAAGGTAGTGCTTCATCCCGCACAGAATCCAAGCACAAGACAAGAATTGTATCTTGCGGAGCGAGCGGCCGCTTGCACGGGTTACACTAAAACGCGATGACTAAGTCTCCAACGGCGCGTTTTTCCGATCGGGTGCAAAACTACGTGCGTTATCGTCCGGGATATCCGGCCGAAGTTCTGGAGCTGCTTCGCGTGGAATGCGGACTGCGGCCGAGTCACATCGTTGCTGACATCGCCTCCGGCACCGGCGTGTTTACCCGCCTTCTGTTGGAGAACGGGAATTCGGTCTTTGCCGTTGAACCGAACGCGGAAATGCGTGAAATGGGCGTCCAACAGCTCGAAGGCTACGGCCGGCTGGTATCGGTTGCCGGAACCGCCGAGGAGACCACGCTCGGCGCGGCTTCCGTCGACTTCGTCACTGCCGCTCAGGCAGCGCACTGGTTCAACCTGCCTCGCGCGCGCGCGGAATTCGCCCGCATACTGAAGCCGGGAGGATGGTGCGTGCTGATATGGAATGAGCGCCGCACCTCGAGCACTCCTTTTCTACACGAATACGAACAGCTTCTGCTGACCTACGCCACCGACTATAAAGAAGTGCGCCATGAGCGCACGACTGCCATCATCCATGAATTTTTTGCGCCGACTCCGCACCGGGAGCGCATCTTCGACCTGCGTCAGCAGTTTGACTACGAAGGTACTGCCGGACGGCTGTTGTCTTCTTCTTACGCGCCGCTCGAGGGTCAACCCGGCCACGCGCCGATGATGCAGGAACTTCGGCGGATTTTTCGCGCACATGCCGCGGATGACATGGTCGAGTTCGAATACAACACGCGCGTGTACTACGGCAAGTTGAAATAGCTACGGAGAGATTGCACCTCATGGCCGCAGAAAAATCCTTCCACATGTCTCCCGAGGAGTTCCGCCGCCAGGGCCACGCTGTTGTGGACTGGATCGCCGACTACCAATCCCGCGTTGAAAGATTCCCGGTTCTGTCGCGGGTGCAGCCGGGAGAAATTCGCTCGAAGCTGCCGCCAAGCGCGCCGGAGCAGGGCGAAGCGTTCGATCAAATTCTTGGCGACATCGAGCGCGTTATTCTTCCCGGCATCACGCACTGGCAGTCGCCCAACTTCTACGCCTACTTTCCGGCGAACGCCTCCGGGCCGGGCATTCTTGGGGATTTGCTTTCCTCCGGATTGGGCGTGCAAGGCATGCTCTGGTCCACCAGTCCGGCGTGCACCGAACTTGAAACGCATGTGCTCGACTGGCTGGTCCCCATGCTGGGCCTGCCGGAGAAATTTCTTTCGACCAGCAGCGGCGGGGGCGTGATTCAGGACACCGCGTCCAGCGCTTCGCTCTCCGCCCTGCTGGCTGCTCGCGAACGTGCAACGCAGTTCGCCAGCAATCGCAAAGGCTGCGATGGACGCCTGACGGCCTACTGCTCCACTCAAACGCATTCTTCAATTGAAAAAGCAATCAAGATAGCCGGCATGGGCTCGGACAACCTGCGCCATATCGACGTGGACAAGAACTTCAGCATGCGCCCCGAGGCACTGGCACACCAGATCAAACGCGACATCAAGGCTGGCCTGATCCCATGCTTCGTCTGCGCCACCGTGGGGACGACATCATCGAACGCGATCGACCCCGTCCGGGAGATTGCCCGCGTCTGCCGCGACCACAATATCTGGCTGCACGTAGACTCGGCCATGAGCGGCACGGCGGCGCTCTGTCCGGAATTTCGCTTCATTCAGGATGGCGTGGAGCTTGCCGACAGCTACACGTTCAACCCGCACAAATGGATGTTCACCAACTTCGATTGCAACGTCTTCTACGTCGCCGACCGCAAGCACCTGATTCAAACTTTGTCGATTCTGCCGGAATACCTGCGCAACCAGGCGACGGAATCGGGTGCGGTCATCGATTATCGCGATTGGCACATCCAGCTCGGGCGCCGCTTTCGCTCGCTCAAGCTTTGGTTTGTGATCCGGCACTACGGCATTGAAGGTCTGCAGCACCACGTTCGCGAGCACATACGCCTGGCGCAGCAATTCGCCGCTTGGGTGCGCGCAGATTCACGCTTCGAACTCGCGGCGCCTGCCCAGCTCAACCTCGTTTGCTTCCGGCTGCGCGCTGGGGATGATACGAATCAAGATCAGGCCAATCAGCTCCTGATGGACCGGCTGAACGGCAGCGGCGACCTGTACCTGACGCATACCAAGCTCGACGGCAAACTTACGCTTCGATTCTGCGTCGGCCAAACCAACACCCAGGCTCGCCATATCGAGCGCGCCTGGCAGCGAATCCAGCAAGAGACTGGGAAGCTCGGAAATTCCTGATACCGTGTCCAGTAGGAGTCCGTGGCTCAGCGCCAAACTCGGCCCTCAGCGCCTAAAGGCGCGTTGTAAGGCGGCACTCGCGGCACGCCTAAAAGGCGTGCCCTTCCCGTCCTTGCTCGAGCGTGGTTCATAGGTGGCGCGAGACGGGGCAAGCCCCGTCTCTACAGGAGTTTTTCCTTAGCCTGTAGAGGCGTGCCCAGATACGAACCGTTTATTCTCAAGGGGTGTCTGAGATGCCACGGGAAATTTCAGCGGGCGGCGTAGTGCTTCGGCAGATCTCAGGAGTCTGGCACGTCGCGCTGATTGAGCCACAGAAGAATGAGCCGCGCAAGGAAACTTCCAAACCAACAAAAGCGCCGCGCAAGCGCAGCCTAGCCGTGTTGGCCCTCCCGAAAGGCCTGGTGGATGCGGGCGAAAAGCCGCAGGCGGCCGCCGTGCGGGAAGTGAAGGAAGAGACCGGCATCGTGGCCGAGCTGGTCACTAAACTTTGCGACAACAAGTATGTGTACGTCCGCACCTGGGGCGATGGCAAACGAGTTTTTAAAATCGTGAGCTTTTATCTGATGCGATATGTGTCCGGAGAAATCGACAACCTCGCTTCCGAGATGCGGATCGAAGTCAGGCAAGCTCGCTGGGTACCTCTAGCCGACGCGCCTCGCCAGCTTGCCCACAGTAACGAACGCAAGATACTTCGGGAGGCACAGGACTACCTGGAAACACAGGGCCTCGGGCCTCATAAGAAATTGCCATCGCCCGGCGAAACTATGTGAGTGCAGCCGAGGGCGGCTGTCGCTACGCCTGCAGCGCCCGATCGACGGCCTTCTTTTCCTCTGGCGTCAGCCGTCGCGTCGAACCTTTTTTTAGGTCGCCCAACTCAAGCGGCCCGATCGACACGCGCACCAAGCGCAATACTCGAACCCCCAGCGCCTCCAGCAAACGTCGAATCTGGCGGTTCTTGCCTTCGTCCAGCGTAATTTCCAACCAGCTATTTTTGTCGCCGTGGCGCAGCAGACACGCTCCCTTGGCGTGCAATCGTTTGCCCTCAACCGCACAACCACGAGTGATTCCCGCGAGCAGGTCGGCGTCTGCAACGCAGTCCACCTGCACGTGATATTTCTTGTCCAAATGACTGGCTGGCTCGGTGACCTTGGCCGCCCACTCCGAATCATTGGTCAATAGCAGCAGGCCTTCGCTCGCCTTATCCAACCGCCCTACAGGACCAACCCACGGCAAGCCCGGCTCCAGCAGGCCGTAAACCGTCTCGCGCCCTTTCTCATCGGACGCGGTGGTCACCACGCCGCGCGGTTTATTCATGATGATGTAGATCTTAGGCATTTTGTCGAGCGGAGAACCGTCGACCTCAATGCGGTCATCGATGCGGTCACTGGGCACGCGCACCGGGGTTTGCGGATCCCGAGCGATCCGGCCATTCAGAGTGACCCGTCCGGCATGAATCAAAACCGCCGCCTGGGTCCGCGAGCAATAGCCCATTTTGGAAAGTGCTCGCGCCAGACCAACTCGTTTCTGCGTCCTCACATGACTATGCTAAATGGATGCTTGCTCGGCGACGAGGCAGGTGCGGACCTTCAGAGGATGGGCGGTTTTTTGCGGCGTCGTATTCGCTGCCCGCCTCAGTGCCGATAGATTTTCTGAGAGCGGTGGGCGCTGTCGGTGGGAGACGGGGCAAGCCCCGTCTCTACATTAGTGTTGGGCGCGGCGACGGGCGCGGCGAGGACTGCAACCGGCGTGGCTGTGACCGGTTCGGGCTTGGCGCCTACTTCGTCGCCGCGGAAGTAGCGGTCTTTGTTTTTGGCGGCACGCATTTCCGGCATGGCGGTGTAGGGCCTCGAGTAGTCGTTATTGGCGTTCCAGAAGAGAAAACCGATGCCACCTTTTTGCTTCGCCACCTCGGCCTGTACCTCAATGTATTGGGGCGAGTAAGTCTTGGTGCGCCAGGCAAAGGCTTGCAGCCATGGACGTATCACGACGCCGCTGTCTTTGGTGATGAGCTTGAAGCGGTCCATGGACTCGCCGATGAAATGCTCGGGCGCGTCGCCGGGGCGCGCGATGCCATCCATGCCGAAGAAGTGCGAGGGATAGATCATGGGAGAAAGCACGTCACAGTGCTTGGCCATGGCTACGATATCCTGCCCAGTGTGCGAAAGGTCGACGGGACGCTGCCACGCCATGATTCCAAAGACGTCGAGCGAGAGCAGAACGCCGGACGGGTGAATCTGGGCATAGGCGCGCTGCAGGAAATTGGCGATCACTTCCGAGCGCTGCACGTCTTTTCTTGTCTTCGGGCGATCGGTTGTGGGGCCGGCGGCTGTGGGTCCCGCGGCGGCGGAGACGGGGCAAGCCCCGTCTCTACAGTTGGGTTCGGGACGATCTGTCTGGAAGTGGAACTCGGCATCTTTCTGGTCGCCTTCGGCGGGAAAGCGGACGTAGTCAAACTGCACTTCATCGACTCCGGCCTGGGCTACGAACTTGGCCAGGGCAATGTCATAGTCTTGCACTTTGGGGTTCGACGGATCAGTCCACACCAGCTTGCCGTTCTCGCGCCAGGGCTGGCCGGTGCTGTGCGACTTCACCGCCAGTTCCGGATGGGTGGTAACCAGATGCTCGTCGCGGAAGATGGCGATGCGGGCGATGGCGTGCATGTTTTCGGAATGCAGGAAGTGAACGAATTTGGGCAGGTCGGGAATATAGTGGCGCTGTCCGGTGGCCAACGGATTATCGAAGGCGATGTTGACGATACCATCGCTATCCTTGATGTCGAACACAACCGCGTTGCCGCCAACTTCGCGCCAATGCTTGATGATGCGCACTCCATGATCGCTGCCCGCCATGACGCCGGTCAGATAAATGGCGCGGACTTCGAAATCTCTTGCAACTGGCACAGTCTTCTCTACAATAGGCGATTCGAGAATTCCGGGGATGATGATCTGCTCACCGGATTTGAGGAAGACTCCCTGCCGGTCGTGGTTGGCTTGGCGGATGGCGTCGGCCAGTTCCGCAGAGGTAAGAAACTTGGTCCGCTTCAGATATTTGCGGGCGACGGAGGGGATACTGTCTCCGCGCTGGGCCTGATAAAGATCGGATCCGGGGGGCACGATAACGGGGACCGGCGCCGGGGGCACGGGCTTCTTGGTGGCATCGACTTTTGCCGGCATCAATTGCGCGCTGTGGGGATTTTGTATCGCGGCGGTGGGCGGAGCAAGAAGGAAGCTGGATACGGCGAGCCGGAACAGGAAAGCGGCCATGCCCGCTAGCGATAGTCTGGCTTGCGACAGTCTGGTTTGCGAGAGTCTAGCCGTCGAGAATCGCGACAAAGGGCAGTCTCCAGAAATATGAGTCTTAATGAGGCTGTCCCTGATTGTGGGGTACTGGTTACCAGGGCTGCCAGTTACGTCAGGCCAAGCGATTTACGGCTTACCGGACATGGGCCTACGAGTGTTGGGAACGCTAGGGAAAGTTCCAGCAGTCTGCAAAGAATTTCTCTTGTGGAAACTGTGGGTAACGTGACCGACGTACCGTAAGGTGGGCTAGCAGCATCTAAAGTGATGAGAAGCGGGGGATTACCGGGCTTCCGAAGGATGGCTAGAGGCTTGCACTAGGGAGGGAGCGGGCGGGGAATGCACCATCCTCCCAGTTGGCAAGCAAATGACACGAAAATGAGCAGTTTCCCACAAAACATGCAGCTCCCGGAAAGGAAACCAGGGCCCGAACCGATGAGAACGAACCTCGCAACCGTACTCGACCCTAGCCGCCGCAGCAACGATGCCCGTGACTTTGAAGCCTCCCTGCGCCGGAAGATTGTGGGGCAGGATCAGGCGATCGAAAAGGTCGCCGAAATCTATCAGATGTTTCTGGCCGGGCTGAATGCGCCGGGTCGTCCCGTTGGCAACCTGCTTTTCCTGGGGCCGACCGGGTCGGGCAAGACGCGGGTGGTGGAAGCGGTGGCCGAGTCGCTGTTCGGTGACGCGCGGGCCTGCATCAAGATCGATTGTGCCGAGTTCCAGCATTCGCACGAGATTGCCAAGTTGATCGGCTCGCCTCCGGGGTACCTGGGACACCGCGAGACCCATCCGCTGTTGACGCAGGAAGCGCTCAACCAGTGGCACACGGAAAAACTGAAGCTGTCGATCCTGCTGTTCGACGAAATCGAGAAGGCTTCCGACTCGCTCTGGCAACTACTTCTCGGAATCCTGGATAAAGCGACGCTGACGCTCGGCGACAACCGACGCGTCGATCTCTCGAGCTGCATCATTATCATGACCTCGAACCTGGGCGCCGCCGAGATGAATGGCTTGGTGGATGGCGGCTTGGGCTTCGCGCCGAAAGCGGTGCAGGTGGATGACTCGCTCGACGGAAAGATTAACCGTTCGGCAGTGGATGCGGCGCGGCGCAAGTTTGCGCCCGAGTTCATGAATCGCATCGACAAAGTCGTCGTATTCAAAACGCTGCGGGCCGAGCACCTGCAGCAGATCCTGGAAATCGAACTGGGGATGGTGCAGCAGCGGGTGCTGATGGCGGCGGGCGCGCACCAGTTCGTATTCAACTGCACCCCGGAGGTGAAAACCTTCTTGCTCGCCGAAGGCACCGATCCGAAGTACGGGGCGCGGCACCTGAAGCGGGCCATTGAACGGCATTTGGTGTTTCCGCTGGCGAACCTGGTGGCGACCGGGCAAGTGAAGCTGGGAGATTTCGTCCGCGTCGATCTGCTGGGCGAGAGCAAGCTGACCTTTGTGAAAGAAGCGGAAGGCGCGATGGTGCCCGTGCTGCTCGAGCGTTACGGAGCGGCGGCGGCCATGCCAGCGGCGGTGGCAGCGAGAGCGGCGCGTACGGTGATGCAGCGCAAGGAGTTTGGCGCCGGATCGCTTAACGAGAATAAGTAAATCAAGTTGCTGGTAGGTAGGGACACCGCGTGAGCGGTGTCCCTTTTTTGCTGGCGGTCGTTACTTATTTCGGGTGAAACAACGCCCTCGGATGTACACTGAGCCGCTGCCTGCGATGGTACCTTTGATGATTTTCCGGTTTCCCTGTCGACCTTTACCTTTTCGATCGGCCTCGTTTTTATTAGTGCTCATTCTAGGTCTTATCTCGACTCTGGCGGCTCAATCACAAACACCACTGGACGCAGCGTCGCTTTATCAGCAATTACAGAACTCATCTGTTCTGGAGAAAAGTGTCCACCTAGAAAATCTGGTGCTCCAGCGGGACCGAGTGACCATCAGCTTCACGAACGGGATCATATATCTGTCTCCTCCGGTTGCAGGCAAAGTTCGCTCGGCAGTGTTCATAGGCTCGGGGAAGCTTCAGGCTACCCCGCCTCCGGTCGCATCCGAGCAGGTCAATCTCCGCCGATTGCTGGAGGCCGATGATGTCTCGGCGGACTTCAAAACCGCAGTTCTGCGATTCAATGACGACACCGCGAGCGAACTTCTCAAATCGGGTTTTCTTCAGGGCGGGGCAGTTTCCGAGCAGGCCGCGCATTTGGCGGCCGAGCTATCGCCCCGCCTGCTGAAAGAGTCTGGAATGAATATTTCGGCACGGCAGCTGGAATCCATTCTCAATCAAGAAGCGCCGGAAATTTTTCTGATCCAGGTGGATGGCGGGAAGCTAGGACGTTTCACCTACCTGTTCGATCCGCAGTCGCGCATTCCGGTGAGCTGTTTCGGCATCAATGCGGGCGAGAAAGGTCTGATTTTTGCTTACGACGAAACCCTTTTGTCGAACGACGTCTGGATGGCGTTTCACAGCACCAAAGAGTACGAGACGGGAATGGCAGCCTACTCCGACTCTTACAACCTGGTCGATTCTGAGAAATACGCGCTGACGCTGGACCTACTGGAGCCGAAGAGAGTGCTGGGCCTCACCGCGAAGTTGGATCTGGTTTCTCAGCTCGAGGGACTACGATTGATTTCCTTTGCGGTGGGTGAACGCCTGAGCATCCACGACGACGAGCGCCGCAGGAAGCAGCTGTACATTCTCGGCGCGCATCTTTCCGATGGCAGGGCGCTCACTTTCTTTCAGGAGCCGTGGGAGGGCGGCTTCAGCATTGTTCTGCCCGAAGCGGCCGCCGCGCATCAAAAGCTTACGGTGAGCCTGGATTTGAAAGGCGACTTCATGATGGAGTCGCCCATTATGGAAGGGACATATTTCCCGCGCAGCACGGAAACGTGGTATCCGCGTCACGGCTATCTCTCTCGCTCCCGGTTTGATATCTCCATGATTCACCACAAGAAAGACCGCGTGGTGAGCATTGGAGAGCTCGTCAAGGAGGGTCCTGACCCCGGGAACAAAGATAACGTGCTTACTGAATTTCGCATGGAGCAACCAGTCGGACTCGCGTCATTTGCCGTGGGGCCGTATGAGATTCACAAGGATATTGCCAAGGAAGACAACGGCACACAGTTGCCGATTGAGTTTTACTCTATGCCGGGGTACCGGGCAGCCATCAAGGAAGATTTCATTCTTGCCGAGATGAACAACAGCATCCGCTTCTTCAGCAAGATCTTTGGCGAGTATCCGTATCCGCTGTTTCGAGGCGTGTATCATCCGTTCAACTTCGGACAGGGCTTCCCAACTACCATCATGATACCCGGTGCCGACCAGGCCAACTCCCGTACTTACTCCTTTATTGCGCATGAGACGTCGCACCAGTGGTGGGGTGACATGGTGCTCTGGCGGTCCTATCGCGATCAGTGGCTCAGCGAGGGCTTCGCGGAGTATTCGGGAATGCTTTATGTGCAACTCCGCGACAAAACGCACTCTGAAAAAGAATTGATCGAGCGCGCCCGCCAGGACCTAAGAATGCCGCCGGTTACGCTCACTGGGATCGGACGTGGGCGGTTGGTGGACGTGGGGCCGCTCGTGATGGGACATCGTGTGGAAAGCCGTGAGACCAGAGGGGCGTACTCTGCGCTGACCTATAAAAAAGGCGCGCTGGTGCTGCGCATGCTGCATTTCCTCTTCACAGACCCTCAAACTGGCGACGGTCAGCCCTTTTTCGATTTGATGTGTGACTTCGTCAAGCGCTACAAGGACAGCACGGCATCCACGGAGCAGTTCGTCGCCGTTGCCAATGAGCACGTCAGGAGCACGCCGCTGGCGAAAAGGTACGGGTACCAGGACCTCAATTGGTTCTACCAGCAGTGGGTAACACAGACTTATCTACCCTCGTACGAACTCACCTATCGCATCGAAAATGATTCGAGCGGCGGTATGAGTCTGAGAGGAGAGGTGACCCAGAATGGGCTGCCGGAGAACGAGAATTGGTTCATGCCGGTCCCGTTGGTGCTACATTTTCGTGAAGGCAAGATCGCACGTGCGACGGTTGCGGTACATGGGGTCCACACGCCGGTCAACATCAAGCTGCCTGGGCCGCCGGAAAAAGTGGAACTTGACCCGGAGCTCTGGGTTCTCTCCGAGAAGACCTCGACTGTCAAGCGATAACCGAGGTGGTCAGGCTATCCCACCGCCATCCACGACAAGGTGAGTTCCGGTGACCCACTTCGCCATGTCACTGGCAAGAAACAGAACAGCATTCGCGACGTCGTCGGTAGTCCCAATTCGATGAAGTGGGCGGTTGGCGGCTTCTTTCATGAACTGCTCGGGATTTTCGCCAAGTTGGCGGCACTCACTTGCCAGCATCGGAGTATCGATATCGCCCGGGCACACGCAGTTGACACGAATGTTGTCTTTTCCATGGTCGATCGCCATGGCTCTGGTCAGGTTCAACAGCCCAGCTTTCGCCGCACAGTAGGAAGCCGCTTTTGCTCCTCCTTTTAATGACCATCCCGATCCGGTATTGATGACCGTTCCCCCTCCGTTGCGGATCATGTGCGGGATCACTTCGCGCGACATCAGATATACGCTTTTCAAAGTCACATCGAGAACCGCATCCCACTCTTCCTCTTCCAGAGCCAGGACATCCTTTCGGATCACCATACCGGCATTGTTGCAAAGGATATCGGCACGGCCGTAGGCGGCAATCGTGCGCTCCACCGCCTGGTGGCAGTCGGAGCGTGAACGAACGTCGCACGCGATCGCCGTGGCGTTGCCGCCGTTCCGCTGGATGCCGGCGACTGTCTCGATGCCACCCTCGGCGTCCGTGTCCAAAACGGCGACCGCGGCTCCCATCTCGGCCAGACGGACTGCGATCCCCCGGCCGATTCCAGACGCCGCGCCCGTGACTATGGCTACCTTGCCTGCAAGGGACAGCATCCGCTCGGCTCGCTTGCGAATTTCCTCGGAATCCATTCCTGCCTCGTATCGGAAGTTTCATCTGGCCGCGTGCAATTTCTATCGACCTGCTTACCCCAGTGCCTCCAGAGCGTGGTCCATGGCGATCAGCGTCTGGGCAACGTCGCCCGCGCTGTGGGCGGCGGTCACGATCGAGTGCAGCGTCGCTGCCGGGCTTGTGTACACGCCATACTCGAATAACTTCAGAGCCAGGCGCTGATACTTTTTGCGATTCACAAACTGGCAAAACTCGCGATAGTCACGGATGCACAGCTGCTCGGTAAACATGATCTGGAACATGGGACCGACTCGCTGAACAATCGCAGGCGTTCCCTTGCGTCGGAAGAGTTCCGTCATTCCTGCGGCGAAATGATCGGCCAGATCCCAAATGTATCGGAAAGCTGCGCCGTTATCCCGCATCAGCTTGCGCAGGTTCGCACGGGCTGCGTGCATCCCGATGCGCGAGGCGTTGTGAGTGCCGTAGTGCAGAACACCTCCACTGGCGAGAGCGCTCATCACTTCGGCGCGTCCGGCAAAGGCGGCGACGGGAAGTCCGCAGCCCAGCGCTTTGCCAAAAGTCACAATATCCGGCGATAGCCGGTAGTGCTCCTGGCAGCCGCCCGCTGCGATGCGGAAGCCAGTAACGGTTTCATCCAGGATAAAGAGAATGCCGTGTTGCCGGGCAAGCTTCTGCAGGCTTTCGAGGTAGCCATCGCCTGGCGGAATCACGCCCATGTTCGCCATCACGCCTTCGGTGATTACAGCGGCGATTTGCCCCGGATGGTTCTGAATGGCGCGTTCGAGAGAAGGCAGGTCGTTCCACGGGACAACAATCGTGTCGTCGAGCGCGTGGCGATTCAAGCCGGAGCTGTCTGCAATCTTGACTGGATCACTGCGCAGCCCGACTGCTCCTGGCGGTAGCGGGTTGGACGCCACCAGAATATCGTCGTACCAGCCGTGGTAGTGGCCCTCAAACTTCAGAATCTTCGGCCTGCCGGTGTAGCCGCGCGCTAAACGGAGGACGGCCATCACCGCCTCCGTTCCGGTGTTCGCAAAGCGTACCACCTCGGCGTTGGGCACGATTTGCCGCAGCAGCTCGGCCACTTCGATTTCGACTTCGGTTGCCGTGGCAAAATGGGCTCCCGTGGCCGCTCCCTCCGCGATCGCCTGCGTCACTTCCGGGTCCGCATGCCCCCAAGGAAGCGCGCCGAATCCCATCATCCAGTCGATGTATTCGTTCCCGTCCACGTCGTATAAGCGGGATCCCTGCCCACGCTGCATGAAGATCGGATAGTCGCCATAGTTGGCCGGCCCCCGGGAATTAGAACTTCCGCCCTCGACCAGAACACCACTCGCCCGCTGATACAGTCGCTTTGATTTTTCCGTGCAGAAAGCTGTTGTGCTTCTTGGCCGCACGTTCCCTCCTGTTGACACTCGAATGCGCACTCGCACGAAGGCGAGTAACAACTACACTTTTACTACAGTTGAGAGGTTCGAGGCGGGGGCCGGTCCGGCAAATCGAGTCTAGACAACAGGCAGCCCGTTCGTAACAAAGAAGGAGATCGTGGTGCCGGGAGGGGGAGTCGAACCCCCAAGGGCCGAAGCCCGGCGGATTTTGAGTCCGCTGCGTCTGCCAGTTCCGCCATCCCGGCACGGGTGGCAAGTGACTGAGACTAAAGCTTAATTCACTTTTCTCTGGTTGTCATCTGCGCGCTTTTCTTCCCGACCATGTCTTTTCTACGGACGAAACATATGGTGTGAGACGATTTTGTGAAACGATCCACGCCCTTTCTGCACTACTCCTGTAAGTGGAAGACATCGCGCTGTACGGTGATGAAGCCACATTTTAGGATCCCAACCTGGAAACTCCCGGCTGAGATCCAGTAAGGTGCCGGAGTCGAAGGGGAAGCGGCTCCGGCGCTTTGTTCAATCTTCTCCAGACAGTACAAATCAAAGCATACAGATCAGAGGGCGTGGACCGGTTCGCCCTACCTAAGCTTTAGGAGTTTTGACTCTTCCCAATGCGCACTGCGCGCTCCATCTCGCCGACCGGCCGACTTCGCAGCAGCCACACGATTCTGAAACATCCATTGCCGACGCTCGTCCCGGAAAACGGCCACGCTTGGCCATCCCAAGTGCTACACTGGCTGCCACTTCCGGCTCCCCGGGGCAAGCTCTTGCAATTCCACTCCTTTGACGAAGCCTACGTCGCGCGTCTGCGAACGGGAGACTTCCGCACGCAGGAGCATTTTGGCGCCTATTTCACCGCGCTGATCCAGGTGAAATTGCGTTCTCGACTGCCGTCGCGAGAGGCCATCGAGGATGTGCGTCAGGAGACCTTTGTCCGGTTTTATGTGGCTCTGCGCGAGGGAAAAATCCTGCATCCGGAGCGCCTGGGATCGTTTGTCAACTCGATTTGCAACAATGTTTTGCGGGAACACTATCGCGCGGATGCGCGCCACAGTTCGCTGGATGACGATGACCAGCAACACGAGATTCCTTCCTCTGCGATGGATCTGCTGAGCGTTCTCACCGCCAGAGAAACGGAAAAGAAAGTCCGAGAGATTCTGGACCAGCTTCCCGAACGCGACCGGCGATTGCTGCGCGACGTTTTCCTCGAGGAGCGGGACAAGGACGAAGTATGTCGGGAGTTCGGCGTCGACCGCGAGTATCTGCGGGTGTTGCTGCACCGCGCGAAACAATCGTTTAAGTCGTTATATAAGAGAAATGGTGGAAATGACTCGCCGGAGTTTACTCCGGCTTGATGATATGCAACGCCGGGTCGCACCGGCGCACTATTAATTATATGAGGGGGCATTCCATGGACCACGATGCAGTGGTTCGTCAACAAATGACGGAAAGATATCTGCTCGACGAACTCGATCCCGACGTCCGGGACGAATTTGAAGAGCATTTCTTCGATTGCCCAGACTGCGCGCTCGACGTCCGTGCGGGCGCCTTGTTCGTGGAGCAGAGCAAGGTTTTGTTAGCAGAACAATCTGATCCCGCGCCCGCGCGCCTGCCTGTACGTCTCCCGGTCCCGGCAAAACCGCGGTGGCTCGCGTGGATGCGCCCGGCGGTGATCGTGCCGGTGATGGCCCTGCTGCTGGTGACAATCGGCTATCAGAATCTGGTTACGTATCCGCAACTGCGGCAGGCATTAGATAGTCCGCAGGTCTTGCCCTTTGCGTCGGTAAATGTCGGCACCTGGGGAGCTGGCGGGCCACTGATTACGACCGGCCCCGGAGAAGGTTTTCTGCTTTTTGTGAGGATCCCGCCTGAAGAGGGCTACTCCTATTACACGGCGGAGTTATATAATCCTGCGGGTAAGCTGGAATGGTCGCTCACGATACCGGTAACATCGGCACAAGATCAATGGCCAGTGAAGGTACCGGGAATGAATCGGAAAGCGGGCAGTTACACCTTGAAGGTGCGTGGAGTTACTGCTTCGGGGGAAAGCAAGGAAGTCGGTGGGGCATCATTTCAATTACAAATTCAGAAGTAAGCCCAAACGAGAGGAGTTAACAACATGGCCGCAAATCCTAAATCACCTGTGGGATCGGGGACTGCCCGGGAACCGTCTCACGTTTATCACGCTGAAGCCTATGTACTCAGTGGCCAACTGGAGCACCCCATCAAGCAGACGATCGAACCCTATGGACGCGTTGAATTGGAGACCCGCCGCGAAAGCCTCATCACGCAGAGGGTCGGGGAAACCAACGTGGAAGGTCTGATTTCCTTCAAATCGGGGCACACCCGCGTGGTTGGCACTCAGGTCAGGCAAAAAACGGATATCTTTGGCAACGATCACGCCGGCTGGGTGACGCTGTCGACGTCGGTGCTCGAGGGATTCAATGTCGTCGATATGCTTACGGCCGATCGCGTAGTGGCGCAGGTGTCCACCGAGCATCCGATGAAACAGGGCTATGTGCCCAAGGTGACGTTCCTGGGCACGCGCTTTGAAAACCTGCGGATTGGCGGATACCCGGTCGAGGTGGAACTCGATCTCGGGATTTGCGGCAACAAGCCGGAAGGCGACCGGCCGTATCTCGAAGACATCGACTTTCTTGATCGCGTCGAGCGTCAACTCGATAGCATCGCCGATGCCAAGGGACTTCCTGAAACCCTGGAGAAAGAGTGCGGCGCCGAGATCGCGTACATCGACGACCTCAAGCAGCGCGCCAAACAGGGTGCGCACGTGGGCGGGAACGGCTATTCTAAGCTGCAACTGCAATGTTCACTGGTCAAGAGCATCGGGCCGATTCCGATTCCCGGGGTGAGGACGTTCGGGAATCTCATCTTCATCCCGAATTTTGGCACCGTGGCCCTGGCCGAACTCGAAGTCGGCATCAAACCCAGCCAGAGTGGTTTTTCAGAGAAATCGCGAGATGGCTCTTCGCCGGAACCAGGCGACAGCAACTACTTCACTCTGAACATGATGAAGATGCAACTCGGCTGCCCCACTGCTGGACCCCTGAACGGTCCGGTGGCCTATGCCAATGGATCGAAGGGCCCGGGAAAGTAAAGACACGCCAGCGGGCGAAAGAGTCCGGGGTAGTCGCCTGCTTCTCGTTCCTGCTCTTGGCCTGCGCGCTGTCATGCGGCCGTGACAGCCCGCAGGCTGTCTTTGATCACGCCTACCAAACTCTCCTGCATGGCGATCTGAAACAAGCTCAAGACGAAGCCCGTCGAGAATGCCAACGGTTCCAGGGTTCGAACCCCGAGTGGGCCTGGAAATTCCGAACCCTCGAAGCCAGAGCGGAAATCCAGCGCGGGCTGTACGAAGATGCCCTGAAGCTCCTCAAGTCAGCACCGTTGCCTTCTAACCAGCCAGACTTGGTCATCCCCATATTGACTCTTGTGGGAGAGGCCGATGCCAATACGCACGACTTCCCTGAAGCGGAGCGCTCGCTGAACGATGCGGCGGCGCTCTGCGATGCCTCCGCATCGGCGAGTTGTGGATATGTTCTCAAAGCGCGTGGTCTGCTGGCCACCGAACTGAATCAGTGGAAATCCGCGGAGCGGCTATTCGAACTTAGCCTTGCCTTTGCACGCTCTCACGGAGACGTGTTGCTCGAGTCTTATGCTCTTCTCAACTTGGGGTATGAATCGCTCGCTGAAGGGCGCTTTGACGAAGCGATCGACAGGTCGGAAGCCGCATATCGGACTGCGAAGGCGGTTGGGGCACGGAGACTCGAACTCATTACCCAGATCAACATGAGTTGGTCCTACTACATGCTCGGCGACTCCGATAAAGCCTTGGAATTGGCAACGGAGTCAGAGAAGCTGGCGACGCAACTTGGGGATATCCGGGACCAGGAGAACGAACTCACCAACATCGGCTACATCTACATGGACCAACGCAGCTTCGACCTGGCCGCGCAGTCGTTTTTGCAAGCCTTGGAACTTGCGCGGGGAATTAACGCGAAGGAGGACGTCTACAACACCCTGCGCGTGCTGTCGCGGCTCTCTTTGCAAAGAGACGATTTGGAAAATGCGAGCCAGTATGCCCAGCGAGCCGTGGAGATTGCGCGAGGAGACCGAAACCATCTCGACGAGCTCTATCCGATGCTTGTCCAGGGGCAGATCGCGGCTCGTCGCCGCAATACCGGCGAGGCCGAGAAGACGTTTCAGCAAGTTGAACGCGACAAGATTTGTCCCGTGTTTCTAAAGTGGGAGGCCGAACATTCGCTCGCGCGACTGTACGAAGACGAAGGGCGTCCAGATGCCGCACAACGAGAATATCGCGCGGCGCTGGCCACCTTCGAAGCGGCTCGCGACACCGTGCGGCATGAGGACTCTCAGCTTTCTTTCCTTACCAACGCTTCCCGCATCTACGACGACTACGTTCATTTCCTGGTTGCCCGTGGCAAGACGGACGAGGCCCTGCGCTGGGCGGACCACAGCCGCGCCCGCACGCTGGCCGAAGGACTGGGATTGCTGGCCAAGGGAGCTTACACAGGACCTCCGCCACTGAATCCTCAGCAGATCGCCCGACGCGCCGGGGGCACGGTTTTTTTTTATTGGTTGGGGGAAAAACAGTCGTATTTGTGGGCGATCACGCCGCAGAAGACAAACTGGTTTGCGCTTCCTCCCGGCGCGGAAATCAATGCGGCCGTCGAACGGTATCGCAAGTCGCTCGTCGGGCCTCAAGACGTTCTGGCATCGGCCGACCCGGATGGCCGCGGGCTCTACCTCACGCTGGTCGCACCCGCGCGGGCGTTGCTGAAGAAGGACGCGAAGCTTTTCATCATTCCGGATGGCAGCCTGAACAATCTGAATTTCGAAACTCTTCTCGTATCGGAATCAAAGCCGTCCGAATTCAATGGAATCGAAGCGAAGTTGCACTATTGGATTGAAGACGTGACCATTGCGAATGCCACCTCGTTGCGTGTGCTAGGAGCGGGGCGCGCGGATAACCAAGGGAGGCGCGATCGCAGCCTGCTTCTCTTCGGCAACAGCGTCGCGCCGAACGATAAATATCCCGAACTACCAAAAGCCACGGCTCAGATGGAGAGCGTTGCCCGGCATTTCCCGGCGGCCGAGCAGCGGGTATTTGCGCGCGAGCAGGCGACTCCGGCAGCGTATCTGACGAGCAATCCAGAACGATTTTCCTACATTCATTTTGTTGCGCATGGAACGGCCAGCCGGCTGAGCCCGCTCGACTCGGCGATTGTATTGTCGAAGATTGTGCTGTCGCAAATCGCATCATCCAAGACTGACCCAGCAAAGACTACGGTGTCCTCAGGCAGCGCCGAAAGCGACTCCTTCAAGCTCTACGCTCGTGACATCATTCGCCATCCCTTGCGCGCTGATCTGGTCACGATTTCGGCGTGCTACGGCGCGGGCGAACGCGCCTACTCGGGTGAGGGACTGGTCGGCCTCTCCTGGGCGTTCCTCAGAGCCGGCGCTCACCATGTGGTCGCCGCCTTGTGGGAAGCGACCGACGCTTCCACTGAGCAGCTCATGGATAAGTTCTATGACGAACTAGACAAGGGAGCGCGCCCGGATGCCGCTCTGCGCACCGCCAAATTGTCGTTGCTTCGGGGCAGCGGATTCCACAATCCGTTTTACTGGGCACCCTTTCAACTTTATGCCGGATCGTGATTCGTGGCCACCGCTGGACGGGCGGGGCGCCCGTCCCTCCACCGTCTAGTCGTCACTTCGGGGTAGGTGCGTAAAAGTAGTAATCTGCCGAATACGCGCTCCTCGACTCCTTGCCATTTGCGGAGACATTGCAGTCACTCGCTTTCGGCGGCAGGCCGCCTTCGGTGTGGATCCGTTGAATGGTCGTGACCTGGGTCAGGATTCCTTTTCCACCGTGACTTGGCACCGACAGCAGCAGCCACGGAATCGCGTCCGGCTTCGGCGCATCCTGCTTGGCGACCAACTTTCCTGTGACTGCGCTTCCATCAACATGCTTCCAGGTCGGTCCTGCGGAGTGATGCACGATTGTCTTTCCGGCTGAGTCGGTCAGCTCTGCTTCTGGCGCCGTCAGTGCCCAAGCGGACTTTTGGTCGGTTCCGGCCTGGCACACATAGATCTGCACACCCGTAGCGTGCGCCGACAGGATTACTTCTTCGCCTGCCGGCGCTTTTAAACTGTCCGGGACCTCCGGCCGCGCTGGTCCGGCACCCATTACGACAAACAGCACTGCGATTGCGCCGATTACCTGAATAAGGTTTCTCATGTCCATTCTCTCCAGATTTGATGATTTTGCTAGAAGCCCGGCAGAGCCGTGATTCCTTTTGCTTCCACGCACTCATAAGCTCGGCCGGCGGCAAGACTGTTGTATTCTTCCGTTCTTCCGCTCGGCCACTCGATCACCAGACGATCAATCTTATCTCGCTTCCCCAGCCCGAAGGTTACGGGCAATTCCGACTGCGACAGGTAACTCGACCCGCCCTTGACCAGGCGGGATTGGCTCGCTATTCCGTTCGAAACGCCATGACAGATCTTCACGGCAGCCCCAATGCCATCGCGATTGGATTTCGTCCCAACCAGGCGAATCCGAATGCTCCGATTCCCCGCAGTCTGGTCGTTGCGGTAGAGGTAGGCTGGGCCGTTGTTGGTGGTGATCAGCAGATCAAGATCGCCGTCGCGATCGAAATCGCCGTAGGCGAGACCGCGTCCGACTTTCGGTTGACTGAAGCCGCCGCCGATTTCAGCCGCCACATCCAGAAACGTTCCCTTTCCATTGTTCAGGAAAAGTTGCGGCGGCTGCGCGTACCCGACGCCGCTAACATTGCGCACCGTGTCGTCAATGTGTCCGTTCACTACCGCCAGGTCGAGTGAGCCATCCAGATCGGCATCGAGGAACACGCAGCCGAAGCCCAATTTATCTTTCGACGCCAGCCCCACTCCGCTCGGCATGGCCACGTCAACATAATTGCCGCCATCGGAAAGCCGGTAGAGCCCCGTCATCTCGTTATCGAAATTCGTGATAGCCACGCCGGAGTTTCCCGAATTGTCGAAGTCAGCCACATCCACACCCATCCCGGCGCGCGCCCTGCCATCGGCGGAAAAGGCGATGCCGGCATCCACGGCTACATCCTTGAACGTACCATTGCGCTGATTTCGATACAGCTTGTTGGGTTGCGTGTCGTTGGTCACCAGCAAATCGGGCCAGCCATCGTGATCATAATCAAGCATGGCCACACCCAGCGACTTCGAACTGCTGTCGAAAATTCCGCTGGTGGCGGTGACATCCTCAAAGGTTCCATTGCCGCGATTGTGAAACAGCCAGCAGGTTTCTCCGCGGTAGGCTTCGGGCGTGCAATAAGATTTGTGCCTGCCGTCGAGACTGCAAAACACGTCGTGCTCCGGAGACCACTTGACGTAATTGCAGACAAACAGGTCCAGCAGTCCGTCGCGGTCGAAATCAAACCACAAGGCGGACGTGCTCATGGCCTGCCGGCCACCCAACCCGCTCGACTTGGTTACGTCGACGAACGTCCCCTTGCCGGTGTTTCTGAATAGCCGGTTCTGGCCTACGCCGGTAATCAGGATGTCAGGATAGCCGTCGTTGTCGTAGTCTCCGACGGCGACCCCCATGCCGTACAGTTCGACATCGAGCCCGGCGCTGCTGGTTACATCGGAAAATGTGCCGTTGCGATTGTTGCGATAGAGCGTGAGCGTGCTTCTTTCGCGTTTGTGTCCGGGCCAATCTTTATGTTCGGGCCAATCGCGGCCGTTCACCAGAAGAATGTCCTGCCAGCCGTCGCGGTCGTAGTCGAGGAATGCGCAACCGGCGCCGAGTGTTTCCGGCAGCAACTTCCCGCCGTAGGCGCCGCTGTTGTGACGGAAACTAATTCCAGACGGGGTAGTTACATCGACGAACCGGAAACCAGGGGCAACGGATTGCGAGGGAGAAGCTGCGAATGCGTCCAATCGCAAACCTGATGTCGATATGAAAGCCGATGCCAGGCCTGCCATTCCCCAGAGAAAAGTCCGACGGTCCATTGGGCAGCGATTCGCCGCATGAGCGCTCACGGCAGGTTGACCAGCCCGTTGCGGATCGCATAGACGACCAACTCGGCGGTCTTATGAGTGCCCAAAGCGTCCATCATGTTAGCCCGGTGGACGGCGACGGTGTTCGCGCTGAGGTCGAGCACGGTCGCTATCTCCTTGTTGGATTTACCGTCGACGATCATCTGCAGAACTTCGAGTTCGCGCGGGGTCAGCGCCGCATGGCGTTTACCTTTGAGCACCGCCGGGCGCCTGAGTTGGGAATCGAGCACAGTTTCCCCGTTCACGACTCGCCGGATCGCGGCCCCCAACTCCAGGTCCACCGCGTTTTTCAGGACGTACCCGCGCGCGCCGGCATCGAGCGCCTGCCGCACCAGAGTCTCCTCCGGATGCATGCTGAGCATGAGCACCAAGGCCTGTGGATGCTTTTGAAGAATTTGCCGCGTGGCTTCCAACCCGTTCATCCCCGGCATGGCGCAATCCATGACAATCACTTGCGGATGAAGCTCATCCGCGAGTTTGATCGCTTCCAGGCCGTCGCCAGCCTCTCCGGCAACGGTTATGTCCGGCTCATCTTCCAGAATGCGGCGGAATCCTCGCCGCACCAGGGTATGGTCGTCAACCAGCAAGACTGAAATTTTATCCGGCATGTGAATCAAGCTTCCAGCTTCTTTCTTGGAACTCGTAATCGAACCAGCGTTCCTCTTCCGTCTACACTTTTTCCGTCTGCAGCCTGCGCGGGCTGCAGGAATTCAACTGTGCCGCCCAGCAACTCCGCGCGTTCCCGCATCGCCACCAGTCCAATCCCCGGCTTTGCAGCCTGCGCGTCAAAACCCCTGCCGAGATCTTCCACTTCGACTTCCAAAGCTTGCGGCAAAAATCGCAGACGCACCCAGGATTCCTTGGCCCCAGAATGCCGGGTCAAATTGTTCAAGGCTTCCTGCACCACGCGATAAACATGAATGGCGGCGTTTCCATTTACGGGAAAAGATTCGCCCGATTTCTCATAGAATACGTGAACGCCAGCCTGCCTTTCCACCACCGGTAGATACCAATCGAGCGTGCTCTCCAATCCGGTTTCTTCGAGCATCACCGGATGCAGGGCCTGCGAAAGGCTGCGCACTTTGTCCAGCGTGCTTTGCGTAATCTCACAGACTTCACGCAGTTCGGCGCGCAGCGCCGATCCCTCTGGAGCATGATTTCCCGCGCGCGTCAGCATGGCCCCCACGGCGGTCAGAATCTGTCCGAACTCATCGTGCAATTCGCGCGAGATATGGCGCAGGGTGGATTCCTGCGTTGCAATCAGCTTCTGGGCAAGTTCGCTGCGCTGTTCGGAAAGCGCCGCGAGTTGCGCGAACAATTGCCGATTGGAGCGGATCAGATAAAGGCTGGTAAAAAGAATCGCGATCAAAGTCGCCGTGAGGAATAGGTACACCTGGCGCTGCACGCGGTCATAAATCTGTCCGATGCGCAACGCCGCTTGCTCTTCGCTCTCATTGTTCTGCACCAGCAGCCTCGAAACAGCTGTGCTCAGAGCCTCCTGCCGGGCTCGCAGTGAGATTCGAATCTGCATTCTTGCTTCCGTCTGGTTGGGGTCGTGCGCCAGCGCAAAGGTCCGATCCGCCGCATCCCAGAACTGCGTAACTGAATTCTCCAGATATTGCTCTTGTTCGGGAGTGCGATTCACCGGCGCCACCTGCTGCTCGCGGCGCAGCGCGTCGTCCAGATCCGTCCGCACGCGCTGGAACTGCGCCGACCACGCGGTCAGCGGATACGGCTCATCATTGTCCAGCATGTCGCGCATGGCCAGGGCCAGGGAGTTCAAGTCGTTCTGGATGCGCAGCAACTGCAGAGAATCTTTCCGGTTGCGGTCCACCAGATTGTTCTGCAGTTCGCGCAAGCCGGAAATCTGCCGCGTGATGTATCCCGAGTAGGCAACCACGGCCGCCAGAGTAATGATCAGGCCCAGGAACAATTTGGGAGTTGGAGACCGCTGGGGCGCAGGCACATTCGAACGACGCACGCCACGAGAATACAGTGCCAGCGGCCTAATTTACCAACCTTTGAGTTCTGTAGTAGATCTACGTTCGGAGTTTCCACAAGGTCTTACGGGCGCACGGTCACCATGACCACGCCATGCGGCGCCACGACCGCTGAAAATTCCCCGGTGAAACTTCCCAAGTCCTTGTGTGCCCAAAGGTCCCGAACCGTCGCTGCAAGATGACCGGGATAGCCGATCTGCTCCCACCTCAAGGGAATCTTCTGATCGGAACTGCCGCGATTCAGCAGCACTGCCGCGCGGCTTCCATCCAGCTGTTGCTTGGCCCAAATCTCCAAGTCGCGGTCTTTCCAAACCCGCCGCCCTTCGCGTCCCAGCGGATCCTGATCCACGGCAATCACTTCTTTGTTCGTGAGGATATCGTGAATCTCCGGCGTCATGCTCCGCAAATCGTTTCCCGCGATGAGTGGCGCCGCCAGAATCGCCCACAAGCTGAAGTGCGAGCGGTATTCAGTCGTGTTCATCCCGCCATTGCCCACTTCCAGCATGTCCGGATCATTCCAGTGCCCTGGCCCGGCGTAGGACTCCAGCCCAACCTGCGCATCCAGGATGCCCAACACGCCGAAGGCGCAACAACTGCCGTCAGGCCATTTCACCTGGGCTTCCCACTTATCGGTAATGTCGCCGGTGGTGCGCCAGAGGTTTCCACCCACTTCTTTGCCCCATAACCATGGCTTCGCCTTCCCCCATTCGCAGATGCTGAGCACTATGGGGCGGCCACTTGCATCGAGTGCCTCGCGAATTAGCGCATACGATGCCTGGGCATCCTGGGTCGTCGTATTGCACCAGTCATACTTCAAATAATCAACGCCCCACGCCGCGTATTGCAGCCCGTCCTGAAACTCATGACCGCGTCCGCCCGGCCGGCCCTCGCACGTCTTTGAGCCAGCATCCGAGTAGATTCCAAACTTCAGACCTAGCGAATGAACATAATCCGCCAAAGTCTTGATCCCTGAAGGAAACCGCTGCGGATCGGCAATGATATTTCCGTTCGTGTCGCGCGATACCTGCCAGCAATCGTCGATCACGATGTATTGATAGCCGGCATCTTTCATGCCCGACTTCACCATTGCATCGGCCATGCTGCGGACCAGTTCGTCGCTCACGTTGCACCCGAACTTGTTCCATGTGTTGAAGCCCATCGGCGGAGTGAGCGCCAGGCCCGCCGATACGGAGTCTTTTTGCGCGAACAGCACCCCACTCAGCGATAAAACCATAACCACAAGAATCCAGATTTGCCGTTTCATATTGATGGCCGTGTCAAAGTCCCATCTTGGGCACGATAGTCAAACCTTGCAACCAATTCCTATTGCCGCTTTTCCGTTTGCGTCTCGTTGGTGGCGGCGGTGATCTCATTGCGGACGTCCCAAAGATGTTTGTAGAGCCAGCTTTCCATTCGCTGCTGCAGGACTTCCACCGGCGTTCCCATGGTACCCACGACCCGCCCTCCGATGATTCGTTCGGCCAGTTTGAGATGGTGGAAACGGAACAGCTGCATGCGTTCGTCGAAGTCGAGCAGGCGCTCAGCCACATCGTGCAGGCCAAAGAATTCTTCGTGACGGCGGTAGAGGTCGCCGACGGTGAGGCCGGCGCGGCTGAGTTGTTCGTGAAAAGCGTGGCCGAGGGGCGGACCGACGTGGAGCAACGAAAGGAATCCGGGAGAATCAAGGCCGCTGCCGTGTCCGAGGCCGGCCCGAATGACGTGGTAGTCGTGGGGAGTTATCGTCTCCAGGATGTGCAGCAGGCCGATGGTAGGTTCGAGCAGTGAGATGGCACGCCGGATCAGGCGTGTGCTGTTGCCATAGTCGGCGCGTTCGAGTGCTTCGAGAGCGCGGCCCAGTTCGAAAGCCGCTCCCTTCAGCAGCAATTCCGAACTCTGATGCACGACCAAGAACGTCATTTCGTCTTTGTGCACCAGTTCTTCGGGCGACTTTTGCAGGGCGAGCAGCTCGTCGGTATGCAGATAGCGTTCGTAGTCGGTCGCGCCCTTGCCGGGGAGAATCGGTTTTGTGAATTCGTCGCGATGTGCCATGAAGCACCTATGGGCGATCAGGACTGCAAGTGTTCGGCCGGATGATGCGGCGACCACTGCGGATCTTCATCCGGAGTTACGATCTGGCCGTCGCGCATGTGAACGATGCGATCGCCATACTCGGCGGCCTCGGGATTGTGCGTAATCATGAGCACAGTCTGACCCAGATCCTTATTCGATTGGCGCAGCATGTTGAGGACAACGCTTGAGCTCTTCGAATCCAGGTTGCCGGTGGGCTCGTCCGCGAGCACGATGGCGGGGCGGTTGATGAGCGCGCGGGCGAGCGCGACTCTCTGCTGCTCGCCGCCGGAAAGCTCGTTGGGGCGATGCTCCAGACGCTGCGCGATGCCGAGCATCTCCGTTATTGTTTTTAGAAATGCCGGGTCGGGCGTGCCCAACCCGGCGATGTCAACTGCGATTTCGATATTCGCGCGCGCGCTGAGCGTAGGCAGAAGATTGAATTTCTGGAAGACGAATCCGATCTTGCTCTTGCGCAACCGGGTGCGCTCGCCATCGGAAAGGGTAGCGAAATCCACGCCATCGATGGTGACGCTGCCCGAGTCGGCCTGGGTCAGCCCGCCCAGCAGATAAAAGAGCGTGGACTTGCCGCTTCCGGAGGGCCCGACGATGGTGACGAACTCCCCCCTTTGCACGGTGAAGGAGACACCGCGCAGGGCGGGCACATCCACTTTGCCAACCCGGTAGGTTTTACGGAGTTCCCTGGCTTCGATGAAGACCGACATCCAGTAAAAACGATATCACACGCGGGCAGCAAAGTTCGGCGGCGGCGCTCACGCCACGTTTGCGTGCTCCGCGTCCAGCGCACCAGGGCGGAGTTCAGCCGGGCGCTTGGGACCACGTTTGCGTACCAGCAACACGCGAATGCGTTCCAGCAGTTCCGCGGGTTCGTACATTCCCTTGGAGAGAAAAACATCGGCTAGCGTTTCGCGTTCGTAGATTTTGATTCGGCCCGAGATGAGCACGGCCGGAGTCTGTGGAGAAAGACTCTTGATTTCTTCGATCAGCCGCGAACCATCCACGCCCGGCATGATGAGGTCGGTGAGCACCAGGTCAATACCGCCGCGGCGGAAAGCCTCGAGGGCCTGTTCGCCACTGTTGCACGCCAGCACGCGGTAGCCCCGTGTTTCCAGCATGATTTTGCGGATAGAAAGTGCCTGTTCGTTATCGTCCACGCAAAGAATCGTTTTCTTGGGCTTCATTGGCCTGACCGGGAGACTGTCGTCACAAATTTGTTTTTGATTGTTTTCATAATTTCTTTTTCTGATAACCGGGAGCGAGGTGAATGCTAAACAGAATCGCCGCTCCGGTAAAGTGCCGCGCTCGCCAATGGCACTTCGGTGCGAGGGAACATCGTGCCATAGGCCTCGGAGCCGCGAGCAGCGCGGCATTCTGTTCCGCTAGATGACGAGTGTGACTTCACCGCGGAGAACTTCCACACAATTTCCACCGACACGCACATTGGCAACCTGGTTATCCTGTGAATGATTCTGCCTGGTAGCGCGAACAAAAATCCGGCTGGGACGGTTCATTTCGAGCCCCTGCTCGATCAAAACCTGCTCATCGCTCGCGGCAACGCCGTGCGCGACCATCCAGGAGGCGCAACATCCGGCAGCGGAACCGGTGGCCGGATCGTCTCCGTTGTAAAAGATCATGCGGGCGTGGAGCCGGGCTTTGGGATCGACAGTTTCGCGGCAAACAAAGTAAAGGAATTTCCCGCCGCTCGGCGCGAGATATTCGGCGGCGCGGTCAAGATCGACACGGAGTTTTTGTACCGCCGACAGCGAGCGCAGTGGAACCATGGTAAAGGGCAGGCCGGTAGAAACGGTCTGGATGGGCGCGGAGTCGTCGAAATCGGCAACGCTCAAGTTCGTGAGCCGCGCAATATCCTCCAGGTTGTGGATCGCGCCGAACTCAGGATTCTTCTGCGTCATCTCTCCAAAGACGGGCTGCGGGGCTTCTTCAGTGAAGCACACGGGGACGGTCCCGACATTCAACTCAAGCCGGACTTCGCTTGGGCCGGCGGGCACGCCAGACTGTCCGCGCAGAACAAAAGCGGTTCCCAGTGTGGGATGTCCGGCGAAGGGAAGTTCTTCCTGCACGGTGAAGATGCGTACGCGGACGCCGCGAGTCCGTTCGGCCGCGGCGTCGCCGGGAAGAATGAAAGTAGTTTCAGAAAGATTCATCTCGCGAGCCAATGCCTGCATCTGCTCGGTGCTAAGGCCGCGGCCGTCGAGGAAAACCGCCAGCGAGTTGCCGGTGAGGGCGCGGTCGGTGAACACATCGACCTGCACCATCGAGAACCTTCGTCCGGAAGACATACTATAGATTTTAGCGTGCGCCTGAGATTCGCGCGGCGTGTTGCCGCACCAAACATAATCGCCGCCCATGCGATACCATAATTCCTAACCGAGACGGTTTCGGCTGGGTTGACGGGCCGGGAGCCGTTAGATATTCTATCTCTACTAATACAGTAGGGTTTAACGCGCTGGGGATCCATCAATCGAAGAAACTAAGCGAGGAACGAATATGTCTTTACGCATCAATTCCGAAGCTCCCAACTTCACTGCCGAAACCACACAGGGCAAGATCAACTTTCATGAATGGATCGGCGACGGCTGGGCGATTTTGTTCTCGCATCCCAAAGATTTCACTCCCGTGTGCACGACCGAACTGGGCTACATGGCGGGTCTGCAACCGGAGTTTGCCAAGCGCAACACGAAAATTATCGGGCTCAGCGTGGATCCGGTAACCAGCCACGGCAAGTGGGCAGCCGATATTGAAGAGACACAGGGTCATAAGGTGACCTATCCGATGATCGGCGATCCGGAACTCAAAGTGGCGAAACTCTATGACATGTTGCCCGCCGAAAGTGGCACTACAAGCGAGGGCCGTACCGCGGCCGACAATGCCACGGTGCGCACGGTATTCGTAATTGGTCCGGACAAGAAAATCAAACTGATGTTGATCTATCCCATGAGCAGTGGACGCAATTTCGATGAAGTGCTGCGCGTGCTGGATTCGATACAACTCTCCGCGAAACATAATGTGGCTACGCCCGTGAACTGGAAGCCGGGACAGGACGTGATCATTCCCACATCGGTTTCAGAAGACCAAGCCAAGCAAAAATATCCCAGTGGCTGGAAGACGCTGAAGCCCTATCTGCGAGTGGTAGCGCAGCCGAAGTAGTTCGTGGCTAGCTCGAGGCAAGGTTCAAAACGGATCACGGAAGAGCGGTTCACGCGGGATTGCAACGCGCGTGAACCAGAGCTAGGATGACGCCATGAGGAAAAACAGCCATGAGTGAAAATCATCCTGCTGAACAAAACGCTGCGTCCCGCCGCAATTTTCTGAAAACCACCGGCACCGTAACGGCCGGAGCGCTCGCTGGAAGTCTGCTCCCGGAAACGGCACCGGCGGCTGCTCCAGTCAATGTTAATGTCAATGTCCCGTTTAATCCCGCGACCGCCGGCGCCATGCCGACTCGCAACCTTGGACGCACCGGCCACCGCCCTGGCATCTTCAGCCTCGGCGGACAGGCCTCGATCGAGCAACCCAACAACGAAGCCGTCGCCGTGCCCATCATCGAGCGCGCTCTCGATCTCGGCGTCAACTACATGGATACCGCCGCGAGTTATGGAGGCCAAGGGCGCTGGAGCCAGCGCTACTACGGCCAGGTGATGAAGCATCGCCGAAGCCAGGTGTACCTGGCCAGCAAGACGCACGACCGCACGCGCGACGGTTCGCTCGCGCTGCTGGAAGAGTCGCTCAAACTGCTCAACACCGACCACCTCGATGCCTGGCAGCTTCATCACATCGACAGCAAAGATGACGTGGAGCGGATTTTCAGCAAAGGTGGCGCCATCGAAGCTCTCGTCCAAGCGCGCGAGCAGAAAATGGTCCGCTATCTCGGCGTTACCGGTCACTCGGATCCCGACCCGCTGATGGAGTGCCTGCGTCGCTTCGACTTCGATCAAATCCTGATGGCTCTTAATGCCGCCGACGCGCACCACCGCAGCTTCAAGGAACGACTGCTGCCCATGGCCGTGG
>CAVZDM010000084.1:0-3450 GCA_963773955.1 uncultured Acidobacteriaceae bacterium
CAGCGAACACCTTGAGGATGCAAATGCGAAGAACCGTCCTCACTTCTGTCTTCCTAACACCTAAGACCTGAGACCTGACACCTGCCTCTAGCGGTCTCCCCACTTCAGCTTGGTGGCGAGCACTTCGAAAAATGTTTTCTCAAAACGCAGCAGCCGCGCCGGATGTTCGGCCTTGACGCAGCGCACGATATCACCGTCTCGCACCGGCATGCCCACTTGTCCATCCATACTTAGATAGGCTTCTTCCTGCCCGGTCTTGACGTGGATTTCGATCGAGACCGTATCCCGCACGACCACCGGACGATGCGTCAATCCGTGCGGCGAAACCGGCGTAATGACGAAGGCATCCACGTCTGGCTTAAGAATCGGTCCGCCCGCGCCCAAAGAGTAGGCGGTAGAGCCGGTCGGCGTCGCGATGATCAGAGCATCGGCCTTATAGCTGGAGACGAACTCCGCGTCAACGAAAAGGTCGAAGTAGTTCAGCCGGGCAATAGCGCTTTTGCTTACGACGACATCATTCAACGCCTGGTGAGTCGCCATCACGTCTCCGCCCCGAACCAGCGAGCAGACCAACATGGACCGGCTTTCCACCACGTAGTCACCCTTGTCGACCGCTTCGAGCGCGGGGTAGAGATCGGCCAGCGGCAGTTCGGTAAGGAATCCAAGCGTGCCCAGGTTGACGCCGAGAATCAGCGTTCCGGCCTTCGCCACCGCGCGCGCCGCTGAAAGCAACGTGCCGTCGCCGCCCAACACCAGCGCCAGGTGTGGCGACCGCGCCGCCAATTCGCTCCGCGCCATCACGCTCGCCGCCGAATAATAGGCTGCGCTTTCCCGGTCCGTCACCACCGAGTAGTTCCGATCCTGCAGCCACTTTTCGAGCACCGGCAGTACTTTCGACAACTCGGGACGGTCCGGCTTGGAAACGATGGCAACGGTCTTCTGGCGGGTTGGGATGTGGGAGGACTTGGGCATGTCTTCGGAATATTCGTCGGGCATCGGACTTCCGATTGTACAGAATCAGCGGAGGGCGGGCGGAGAAAACTCCGCGTGCAGCAGGAATTCGCGATTGCCCTCACCGCCGAGAATGGGCGACTCGATCCATTCGGCGTGCACGCATCCAAGTCCCAAAAGCGCCGCTTCCACTCTGGCCACGGCCGCTCTCTGTGCCGACTCGTCGCGCACGATTCCTCCTTTGCCCACCAGTTCCCTGCCCGCTTCAAACTGCGGCTTCACCAGCACCACGATCTGGCCGCTACCCGAGGCAGCGCCATGCACCGCCGGCAGCACCAGCGTGGCGGAGATGAAGGAGACATCCATGGCAATGAAGTCAATCTTTTCGCCAATGTCGCCGGGCTTGAGATACCGGGCATTGGTTTTCTCCAGCAACCGAATGCGCGGATCGTTGCGCAAGCCGAAATCCATCTGCCCGTATCCGGTATCCACGGCAATCACCCTGGCGGCGCCGTGCTGCAGCATGCAGTCGCTGAAGCCTCCAGTAGAAGCGCCAATGTCGAGACAGACTTTTCCTTGAAGATCGATTCCCCAGTGCTCAAGAGCCTTCTCCAGCTTAAGCCCGCCCCGGCTAACGTAGCGCAAATCCTCGCCCAGCAGGCGCAACACCGATGATGCGCCAGAGTCAATCAGTGCGCCTGCCTTCTCGATCTTCTGCTCGTTGACAAGGACTTTTCCAGCCAGAATGAGCGCCTGCGCACGTTCCCGCGACGGCGCGAACCCTCGATCCACCAGCAACTTGTCGAGACGTGTCTTCACGGAAAGAAAAAATTCGGGGAAGTCAATACAGCAAGCACCCGATGCAGTGCAGAATGTTAAAACGATTCGTTAACAGGAGGTTACAGGAATAACTTCCCGCTTTTCCACAAACTTTTCCTCAGCGGTGTTGAAAAGTGAGGGAAAGAATCGGGCCATTATGTGATCGAAATTCAAAGACAAAGCAGTTCTTCAGATGACCCAATGACCCGACGAATTTATCCCGCAACTTCTTCCAGCAGCTTCTGGTCAATATCGAAGTTGGCATGCACGTTCTGCACATCGTCGCAATCTTCAAGCGCTTCCATCAGCCGGATCATCTGCGCCGCCTGCTGCCCTTCCAGTTTGATGAAGGTGTCGGGAACCATCGCCACACTTGAGGACGCAGGCGTAATGCCCGCCTTCTTCACCGCCTCCAAAACCGCTTCGTATGCCGAAGGCTCAGTCAGGATTTCCCAAGTCTCGCCATCGTCCTTTAAATCTTCGCCGCCCGCTTCGAGGATGATATTCATCAGATCGTCTTCCTTGGCGGCCGACTTGGGAATGATAATGTCGCCCTTCTTGTGAAACATATACGCGACGGCACCCGCTGCCGCCATGTTGCCGTTGTTCTTTTGGAATACGTGGCGGATTTCGCTCACCGTGCGATTGCGGTTGTCGGTGGAAATTTCCGCCAGCAAAGCCACGCCGCCGGGTCCGTAACCCTCCAGCACAAATTCTTCATAGGTCAGGCCCGGCAGTTCGCCGGTGCCGCGCTGGATAGCGCGCTTGATGTTGTCGGCCGGCATGTTCTCGGACTTCGCCGCCAGAATCGCTGTCCGCAGCCGCGGGTTCATGTCGGGGTCGCCGCCCGATTTCGCCGCCATCGCGATTTCCTTGATGAGACGGGTAAAGATTTTGCCGCGCTTAGCGTCGAGCGCGCCCTTCTTATGCTTGATGGTTGCCCATTTCGAATGGCCGGACATAGCTCTACCTCGTATCTAGAGAACTTGAATGGCGCTGATTCTCGGAATTATGGATCCGCCCGCGGAGGAAATCACAGGATCAGCCTCGACGTAAAACGTTCAGGCGAATTGAGATTATAGCATGGGGCCAGCGCCGTTAGCTGCCTGGTTATTGCGGAGTTGGCGCTGGAAGCGGGCGTCGCTCGTAGACCAGGAAACCAATCTTCTCAACCCCCGCAAGGCGCACATTACCGAGAACTTCGGCAACCCAACCGTACTTCGCTCTGAGATCAGCTCGGATGTAGACTTTTCTCTCCGCGCCTTGGGCTATGCTCTCCCGAATTTTTGCGGGCAACTGATCTGGCCTAACTCGGTCGCTGCGGAAGAAGACTTGGTCGTCACGAGCTATGGTGACGGTCATGGCGTCTTCCCGGTTCGCGTGAGCCATGGAGACGGGGTGCCAGACCCGCGGCAAATCGACGGAACGATGACGCGACGGCGACGGCTGCACGAAAGAGCCCAACCGGAACAGTGCGGCAAGGATCACGGTCACCTGAACAAAGGGAACCCCATCGATCCCATTGATCAGTGGGTTCTGTCGGCGCTTCGGGCGCATAATCCAACTCCCGCTTAAGCCACGACCCAATCGGGCCTATACCACTCCCGTTGTTCTGATTATAAGGACACCAAGCAGACTGTCAGTGATCCCCAGGCTCTCTTCGGTAACCACCTCACGTAA
>CAVZDM010000085.1:0-23828 GCA_963773955.1 uncultured Acidobacteriaceae bacterium
CTCGTCGACAGCTTCAGGATCTCCATTTCGCGGCTTCCGCCGGGGGTGACGACCGTGGCGGTGTCGCCAACTTTCTTATTCAGCAGGGCGCGCCCGATCGGCGAGGTGGTCGAGATTTTGCCGGCTGTCACGTCCGACTCCTCGCTGGTCACCAACTGGTATTCCATTTCTTCATTCTTGGTGCCGTCGTAGATGGTCACGGTCGAGCCCAGGCCGACCTTATCCTTGGGGATATTGTTCATGTTGATCAGCGACAGGTCGGCGAGGCGCTTGCCCAGTTGCCGGACGCGCGCCTTCAGGTACTCCTGGCGCTGCTTGGCCATGTGATACTCGGCGTTCTCGCTGAGGTCGCCCATGGCGACGGCCTTCTTGAGCTCTCTAGGGATATCGTGGGCCAACTCATACTCGAGCGTGTTCAGTTCATCCCGAAGCTTCTTTTTGATCTGTTCCGTCATCTTCTTGGGCATTATAAACCTCGGCCACGGGTAATTGGCACTTCAGCCCGGAGCCTCGCAGCAAACGTCACGACCCAACCTCCTCAACCGAAATGACTTAGCGGACAGCGAGCTTCGTCTCGACAGCCGAGGGCGTCGGTCCCCACGCGGGGCCGCTTGGCGCCCCTTCTCGATTGCCTTAGGAGCGACGCTCGGCTAGACTAAGGGTGTCCAGCGTTCCCTCGGGCGAGGGCCCCTCCATGAACGGCGACCGCGTTTTCCACATCGGTGATAAGGTCGTTTACCCCAACCACGGCGTTGGCATTATTGAACAAATCAGCAGCCGGACCATGGGAGCCACGGTCGAAAAATTCTACCTGCTGAAAATCGCAGCCAGCAGTTTAAAGGTGATGGTGCCGTTCGCCAACGTCGGAAGCGTGGGAATGCGTCCGGTGGTGCGTAATGGCGAGGTGCAGAAGATCGTGGATTACCTCTCCTCAGGCGAATGCGTTAACGCCGCCGATTGGAAAGACCGGTTCAAGGAGAATTCCGATCGCATGCGCACCGGTTCGCTAACGGACGTGGCTGCGGTGCTGAAGAGCCTGCTGATCCTCGGACAGGCCAAATCGCTTTCCTTCCGCGAAAAGAAGATGCTGGAGCGCGCCCGGTTCTTGCTGGTCAGCGAAATAGCTATCTCGCGAAACTGTGACGAAGTCCTGATTGAACAGGCACTCACCAAGGCACTGACGAAGTGCAATCTGCGGTTTCCTGAAATTACTGAATTGGCCTCCTGACCGTTCGGCCCGCATCCCTGATTCCGAGTAGAGACGCGGCTTGCCGCGTCTCCCACCGCGTCCAGAAAGACGGGGCAAGCCCCGTCTCTACAGCAAGTTCGGTCAATGGCCCCCGTGGGCTTCCATCCAGGATTGAAGAATCAGAATAGCGGCCATCCGGTCGACCGCCTGGCCCCGCTTCTTGATCGAAAGATCGGTTTCGCGCAGAAGGCGGTTAGCTTCGGTTGAGGTCCAACGCTCGTCCCAAAGATGGACGGTCACCCCGAAGTGAGCGCGCAGGTCGTCGGCGAAACGGCGCATCTTTTCCGATTGAGTGCCTTCAGCGCCGCTCAACCGCAGGGGCAGCCCGACCACAATCTCCTGGACTTCGTATTTCGCCAGCACCTGCCGCAAGGCCTCCAGATCGCGACGTTTGTTCTGCCGCTGGATTGTATCCAACCCCTGAGCGGTGATGCCCAGCGGGTCCGAGACGGCAACTCCGATTCTTTTCGAGCCGACGTCGAGGGCCATGATGCGGCTATGGCCGGGCGTCCCAGGTGCGTCCATCTGCTAATTGTAGATGCAATCCGACCTCTAATCCTGGGCGCACCTTTTCACTTTCGCAATTCCGGTAGTGCAAATCCCGCCGAGGTAAGGCAGAATTGTTGGCCAGTTGCGGAGCGGGGGTGAGCAACAGCACATGGAGATCACGGAAACGCCAAACGGGCATCACTGGTCGCTGACGCTGCTGGGCGTCGGCTTGATCGTTATGTTCGCGTATTACGGGGAATCGGTGCTGGCGGTGCTGTTCTTTGCCATTCTGCTGAGCTTTATGCTTTCTCCGGTGGTGCAGGCGCTGGAGTATTTGCACCTTCCGAGAGCCACGGCGGCGCTGATCAGCATGGTCGCGCTGCTGGCCGTGCTCTATGGCGTCACGGTTGCGTCTTACAAGCAAGCCCTCATTTTCACGGACAACATCCCCAAGTATTCGCAGAAAATCCGCGCCATCTTGCAGCCCTTCCAGCAGGACGCCGAGAAGCTTGAGAAGTCGGGCGATGTGGTCGGCTCACCCGAGGACACGAATGTTGTGCCCGTGCGTCAGGTGACGAGCTGGTCCGAGGTGCTCACGCACGGAGCCGGCACCGTGACCGACATCCTGCTGGCGTCGTCGTTCGTTCCTTTTCTGGCCTATTTTCTCCTGACTTGGCAAAGCCACGCGCGTTCGGCCACGGTGATGCTGTTTCCGTTGCATCACCGGAACACGGCATACGTGACGCTGGGGCTGATCGGGAAAATGTTGCAGAGTTTTATTGTGGGAAATCTGCTGATCGGGCTGCTGATTTCAGGCGTGAGCGTGGCGATTTTCGGGCTGCTGCACGTTCCGTTCTTCTATTTCGTCGGCTTCCTCAGCGGCTTTCTGAGTCTGGTTCCGTACCTGGGAATCGTGCTGGCGATGGTGCCGCCGATCCTGGTCGGGGTGGAACTGGAAGCCGGGAGTCTGGTGGTGGTGGTCCTCTGTGTGATCGGGCTGCATCTTTTCGGTCTGAATGTCCTCTATCCGAAGCTGCTGGGGAGCCGGCTGAGGATCAATCCACTGGCGGTCACGATCGCGCTGCTGTTCTGGGGAGCGGTCTGGGGCGCGGTCGGATTGGTGCTCGCCATTCCGATCACGGGCGCGATCAAGATTGTGTTTGACCACGTTGAGTCGATGAAGCCATACGCGGATTGGCTGGGCGAGTAGAAACCATTTCACCGCCGAGGCGCAGAGAGCGCCGAGAAAACCGTTTTGGATTCCGAGTCTGCCTTGACAGAAGAAGGATGCTGATATCCAATATTACTAGTTGCTACTCGGTCGCAACTAGAAAAAACGAAGGGGGATGCCATGGTTATGGGCGTGGTCGTTGCTGCCGATTCGCATCTGGGTAGAGCGAAGAACGACACGGCAATCACTCGACCTTCGCTGATGAAGGAACTGGCGGCGCGGCGGGTACGCATTACCTCTAAGAGGCGCCTGCTGGTCGGCATTATTCAAGGTTCGCCTCGACATCTGGACGCGGCCACGCTACTGGGGCTTGCCAGGAAACAGGACCCGGACATCGATCGCGCCACCGTCTATCGAACGCTGGCGTTGCTCAAGGATCGCGGGTTGATCGATGAGTTGGATCTGATGCACATCGAGGGTGAGAAGCACTTTTACGAGGCCAAGACGAGTCGCGACCACTGCCATATGGCCTGCTTCCGATGTGGCGCCATCATGGAATACGCGAGTTCGTCTTTCGAGAGACTCAAAAAAGAGATGGTCAAGGAGAGCGGTTTTCAGATCCGAGTGGTGCGGCTGGAAGCGGGTGGAATTTGCAAACGGTGCCAAAAGGCTGGGGGTTAGCGGGTTTTTTTTATATATCTCTGGTGCGACTCAGTCGCAACTAAGTTCGTCGGCAACAAAATTTTCAGTCCGAAAGGCAAGAGCAGCATGGCTGGTGTTCGGCGGAGTCATATCTTTGAATATTTTTCGTTCTTAAGGCGCTTTCGGCGTCTCGTGCTTGTTTTCTTCGCATTTGTCACGTTCTCTGCCGTGAATTCATGGGCTGGGGTTGGCGGCAGTGTCGCGGGCATCGTCAGGGATGCGAGCGATGCCGTAGTCCCGAATGCCAGCGTAAACGCAAGCAATGTCGAAACTGGAGTCCAGCACCAGGCCGCCACCAACGGCCAGGGGTTCTACTCTTTTGCCAACCTTCCCATCGGACACTACAACGTCACGATCCAAAAGGCGGGCTACAAACCATATCACCGGACAGGTGTCACCATCGACGCCGACAGCGCACTGACGGTCGATGCGGTCCTCGCCGTAGGAGATAGGTCCGACGTGGTTGCCGTCGTTGAACACCAACTCCAGGTGGAGACAACGAGCACGCAGATTGGCGAAGTCATCACCGGTGCGCGGATGACGGCGGTGCCGCTCAACGGCCGGAGCTTTACGGATTTGCTTTCCCTTCAACCCGGGGTTGCGCCGGCCACTTCGATCACCTCCGACACGGTTCAGGACGTGGGCGCAACCGCGCTCTCGCCTTCCGGAGACTTGAATCCCGGCACGGTTTCGATCAACGGCCAGCGGGAATTTGCCAACAGTTTTCTGGTCAACGGAAGCGACGTTGAAGAGGACGTCAACATGGGGGCAGCGATTGTTCCCAACCTCGATTCCATCGACGAATTCCGGATTCTGACGAATAACTTCGATGCCGAATACGGCGAGTTCAGCGGAGGCCAGATCAATGTTGTAACCAAGTCCGGCACTAGCGCATTTCACGGCGACGTTTTCGAGTTCCTGCGCAATACGGCCCTCGACGCGCGCAACTACTTTTCTCCGACACGCGGCGCATTCGATCAAAACCAGTTTGGCGGGACCTTCGGCGGACCGATCCGACGGAACGAGATTTTCTTCTTCGGAGATTATCAGGGGACTCGCTCGACCCAGGGAGTGGACACGGGGCAGATTCCAGTCCCATCTCTGGCCGAGCGCAAGGGCAACTCGCTCGATCTCACCGGAACTGTCAGCGGGCCATACTTCGCATCCTTGCTGACGGGACTGGGCTATCCTGCCACTCAAGGAGAGGCTTATTCTTCCGTTTTCCCAGATGGAGTTATCCCGACAAAGGCATGGTCCGCGCCCGCAACCAATCTGTTGCAATATATCCCGGTACCCAACAACGCGAACGGAACATTCTCTACTTCGGCCTACAACAAAACTCTTCGCGACGACAAAGGCGCCTACCGTCTCGATGCCAACACACGGTGGGGACTGGTGTCGGCCTATTATTTTCTTGACGACTGGTCGCAGAACAATCCCTTCCCGGTCGCTCAAGGCGGAGCGAACGTCCCGGGTTTTAATGCGCTCTATACGGGCCGCGCGCAATTACTCGGCCTTGGCAACACGAAGACGCTCAACGCGACCGCGGTGAATGAATTTCGCTTCAGTTATTTGCGCGACTCGAATGACCTCGGCAAACCGGTCGGAGGCGTCGGCGTCAGTCTGGCCTCTCAAGGCTTCGAGGTGGGACAAGGAACGCCTGGAATCGTGCCGTTGTCTCCCGCAACCGAAGGTGTAGAGAGTGTCGGCTTCAACGGCCTCACGTTTGGGACCAATACGAATGAGCTGAAGCAAGCTGCCAATACATTTCAATGGCTGGACAATTTCTCCAAGGTAATCGGAACCCACACCCTCAAGGCGGGTGGCGAGTTCCACTACGACCAAGTCAATGTCAATGCCATCGCTCAGTTCAATGGCAGCTTCCTTTTCTTTGGAACCGAGACCGGCTCCGACTTTGCAGATTTCCTGTTAGGAGCTCCCACCCAGTACAACCAGAGCCAGCTCCAGCCCTTTTACGGCAGGAATAAGTACGTCGGCATCTACGGGCAGGATAGCTGGCGTCTGAGGCGCACCCTCACGCTGAATTACGGTCTGCGATGGGATCGGATTGAGCCCTGGTATGAGAAGTACAACCAGATCGCGACGTTCAAGCCGGGCAAGCAGTCGGTGGTTTTTCCAGGAGCTCCTGCCGGCATCCTTTATCCCACCGACCCAGGAGTGCCACGGACGCTGGCGCCTCCGGGAAATCGCGACTTTGCTCCGCGTGTCGGAATCGCCTATTCGCCCAGCGCCACGGGCGATGGCCTGCTCGCAAAAATTGTGGGCGGCCCCGGCACAACCAGCATAAGAGCTAGTTATGGGATGTTTTATACGGCGATCGAAGCTCTCACGATTGGAGTGATGAGCGCCAATGCGCCCTACGGCACAACTTATACAAGCCCGGCGCCGCCGCTGTTCTCTACGCCATTTGTGACGGCATCAAACGGCCAGGACCTCGGCCAAGTTTTCCCGGTCACTCTCGCTCCGTTGAACTCAAGCGCCACGCACCCTGACCCCAATATCGACTGGACGCAATTCGAACCCATTACGGGTCTTCCAAACTATCCCACGACGAATCGGACTCCGTACACCGAGGAATACATGCTCTCGCTGGAGCGCGGGTTCGGAGCCAACACCGTAGTCAGTGTGAATTACGTTGGCACCCAAGGACATCGCCTTCTGGTGCTTGATGAGGCCAATCCCGGCAGTCCGGCGCTGTGCATGGCCTTGAGCAATCCCAACAACCTCGCGCCGGAAAGCCCCCAACAGACCCCATGCGGCCCTTTTGGCGAAGACAGCCAGTACATTACTTCTTCCAGTTCGCCGTACGGGGGCAAGGTATTCCAAGGCACCCGCGGACCGCTGGGATCCAATTTCGGCAGCGACGCCAACCAGGACACAATCGGTAACTCCAATTACAACGCCTTGCAGATCACCTTGCGCCACAGCAGTAAACGTCTGAGCGTGTTGGCCGGGTACACCTACAGCAAATCCAAAGATCAGTCATCGAACATCGGAGAAGAAGTCAATCCCCTTGATCCCGCCCTCAGCAAAGCTTTGTCGGCCTTTGATGTGAGGCATAATTTTGTCGTCAGCTATAGCTACAAAATTCCATTCGAGACACTCTTCCACACCTCGAATCGCTGGACTGAAGGATGGCAACTCTCCGGGATCACGCATTTCACTTCGGGTCTGCCCGTGACTCTCGTCAATTACGGTGACAATTCTCTGCTCGGGTCGGAGCCGAATGGCATCAACAACTACGGCGTTGATGAACCGGACTACGCTGGCGGCCCTCTCAATCTGAATCACAATCCCCGCAACGGGCTTTCCTATTTCGATGCCGCGCAGTTCAGCGAGAATGGCCTGGGGACGCCGGGCACAGCCAAACGGCGCTTTTTTTGCGGGCCAGGGATGGATGACTATGATGTGGCCCTAGCCAAGAACGTGCGTCTGACCGAGTCGAAGTCACTCCAGTTTCGGCTGGAAGGTTTCAATGTTTTCAACCACGCTCAGTTTTTCGGACCGCAATCCGTCGACGGCAACATCGGCAGTTCCACGTTCGCTCAAGTCCTCAGTGCCGATTCGCCCCGCCTCGTTCAGTTCGCCGCAAAATTCATTTTCTAGGACGAGCAACCCGTCCTTCAGGCCTTGTACTCTCGCCACTTTGTAGCAATCGAGAAACACCTCTACACTGGAACCTTGCGCACGCTGATCACACTGTTCCTGGTTGTCGCACTCGCCGTTGGCGGCTGGGTGGCGTGGCAGGTCCGTGCCCCGCTTACCCCTCCGGCCAATACTTCTTTGCTGCTGCATTCCGGGTATTCGACGCGGAGGATTGCGGCGGAATTGAAGAAGGCGGGGGTGATTCGCAGCGAGCTCGCTTTCCGGCTCTGGCACTGGTTGCATCCCAAGCCGTCCTTGAAGGCGGGCGAGTATCGGTTCGAGCGGGAGGCCACTCTTCCCCAGGTTTACGAGCGGATCGCGCGCGGCGATATCTACTTCCACGTAGTCACTATTCCCGAGGGCTATACGATGTTTGACATCGCCAAGGCGATGGAAGACGCAGGGCTCGGATCGGCGGCCGATTTTCTGCATATTGCCGAGACTCAGACCCAGCTGATTTCGGACCTGGCGCCGGATGCCAAGTCGCTTGAGGGCTATCTGTTCCCCAACACCTATGAGTTCACGCGCACTCAAAGCCTGGAGGAAATGGCGGCGACCATGGTCCATCAGTTCCGGCAGGTGGCGCAGCAGATCGGGCTGAACTCGGACGTACCCAGGGTTGTGACCATGGCGTCCATCGTGGAAAAGGAGACGGCGGCTCCAGAGGAACGGCCGCGGGTGGCCAGCGTGTACTACAACCGGCTGGCGCAAAGGATGGCGCTCGATGCCGATCCGAGCGTGATTTACGCCGAGATGCTGACCGGCACCTATTCGGGCACCCTCCATCACGCCGACATGGCAGTGAATTCGCCCTACAACACCTATCGTTTCCCCGGACTGCCACCGGGGCCGATCGCGAATCCTGGGAAAAGTGCGCTGGAGGCGGCTTTGCACCCCGACAGCACGAAATTCTTTTATTTTGTTAGCGATGGCAATGGGCATCACCGCTTCGCCCGCAGCCTCGAAGAACACAATCGGAACGTGACGGCCTATCGCCGATCGATCGGCCTGCGGGCGGTCTGCGGGTCGGCCTGCGATAAGCACTGAACCTTCCGCTGCCTTATACTAATCAAATACCAATGTGGCGAAGGTTTTCCCCAGGTAGTGGCTTAGGAATGTATCGTTCTCATCTGCGTCTTTTGCTTCTCTTACTTCTGTCGGCGGCTACACTTCCGCTCAGCGGATGTCTGTTCCGGACGCGTACTCTGGACCGTCAGTTCTCGGACCGCCCGCTGAAGACCGCGACCCAGCAGGAACTGATCGAATACGTCAACACACAGGCCGTCAAGATTCAGTCCATGCAGGCGACGGTGGATATTGACGCTTCGTCGGTGGACGCAAAAAACGGCCGCGCCACCGACTACAAAGAGATTCGCGGCTACGTGCTGGCGCGCAAGCCGGCCATGCTCCGCATGAAGGGTCTGCTCCCGCTGGTGCGCAACACCGCCTTTGACATGGTGAGCGACGGCCAGGATTTCAAGGTATGGATCCCTCCGCAGAATAAGTTCTTTCTGGGCTCGAACAATGCCGATAATTACCAGCCCGACAAGCGGCTGGAGAATATGCGCCCGCAGTACATTTACGACGCGCTGCTGATGCCGGAAATCGGCAGCGACGACGCGGTGCGGGAAAACGGTTATGAAACCGTCCTGGACGCAAAACGGCATCGCGTCGAACAGCCGAATTACAGCCTGCTGGTTATCCGCAAGGGTCCTCAGGGCGCCTATCTGTCCCGCAAGATCGATTTCAGCCGAGTCGACCTTCTGCCTTACCGGCAAAGGATCTATGACCAACAGGGAAACGTCGTGACCGACGCCCACTACCATGATTACAAAGACTTCGGCGGGACTACCTTCCCGAATACAATTGAGATCGAACGGCCGCGGGAGAATTACGACATCACCCTGAACATGGTCAAACTGGAAATCAATAAAACGCTGACTGACGACCAGTTCGTGCTGGAGCAGCCGCCCGGGGCTGACCTGGTGCACCTCGATCAGACCAACACCAGCGAGGCAAGAACCGCGGGTAGCTCAAGCAAGTAGGTCTTCTCAAAAAGCCATGATGAATCGCATGATCGTCGGGAATCTGGTGCATCGGCCGGTGCGCTCGCTGATCAGCGTGGTGGCGATAGCTCTCGAAGTCACGATGATTCTGCTGATCGTTGGCCTCTGTCTGGGAATGCTGCAGGATCAGCGCACGCGAAGTGCAGGCATTGGGGCGGATGTGATCGTGCTGCCACCGGGGTCTTCGTTCATAACAGCATTTTCGGGTGCGCCCATGCCGATCAAGGTCGGAGGCGTGCTGACAAACCTGCCCCATGTGAAGAGTGTGGCCCCGGTAATCACGCAGGTTGCCTCCTCAGGCAACCTCGAAATTATTGCGGGAATCGACTTGCCCAGCTATGAAAGCATGTCGGCTGGCTTCCACTATCTTGCAGGGCGGTCCATTTCAAGGACCATACGACGTGCTGGTCGACGATCTTTTTGCCAAGTCGAAGCATGCGAAAGTGGGCGACACGATTGAGATTCTGAACAACAAGTTCCGCATCTCCGGCATTGTGGAGCGGGGCAAGGGTGCACGCAAATTTGTTCCGCTGGCCACTCTGCAGGACTTGATCGGCGCCAAGGACAAGGCCACAGTCTTCTATCTCAAGCTCGACGATCCGGCCGACGCGGATGCGGTGGTCGATGAAATCAAGCATGTTCCGGGCATGGAGCGTTACGTAGCGAACTCGATGGCGTCCTACCTGGCCATGATGACCACCAGCAATTATCCGGGGCTTTCTACTTTCATCGATGTAGTGGTGGGTATTTCCGTGGTCATCGGATTCATCGTGATTTTCCAGGCCATGTACACGGCGGTGATGGAGCGGACGCGCGAAATCGGCATTCTTAAGTCGATGGGGGCGTCGAAGCTCTACATCGTGAATGTGGTGCTGCGGGAGACGGTGCTGCTGGCGCTTGGTGGCATCGTGCTGGGCATCGTGGTGAGTCTGGCAGCCCGGGCAGCGCTGGCCCATAGGTTCCCCCTGCTGCAGGTGGTGGTGGACGGTGGGTGGATCGTGCGCGCCACCCTGATTGCCGTCGCCGGCGCGCTTGCCGGCGCGCTGTATCCGGCGTTCAAGGCGGCGCAGAAGGATCCCATCGACGCGTTGGCGTACGAATAGGGATCCGCCATTCGATCGGCCATTCCATGATTTCGCCTTTAATTCGCCCAGCCCTTGCCGGGGTTGTTCTCCCTATATAATTTTCCTCGCAAATCGGAAGAGAATGCACGATACTGCCGGTGAAACAGCGCCGTGCTATAATCACGCGCCGTTACGCAGAAGCAATGCAGTTCTGCAGCCGGTTGTCCTAATTCCCTGGCCCTGTGCGCGGAATGCGCACCGGTGACCACAAATACGCAGGAGGAGATATGCGCTTCGATGATCCGACTCTCTACGGTCGGGACGATGAGACGGACGAGTACAGCGACAGCAGCGCCTACGGCGAATCGCTGGAAGAGGATTTAGATGAAGAAGAGGAAGAGGAAGAAGAACCTACCCTCGTAGAAGACGACGAGCTTCCTGCGCCTCCGGCAACACAACCTGTGCAAGTGCCTGTGCCCGTAACTCCATCAGGTGGCGGCGGGAGCCAGGGTGGGCCTCCGAGCAAGAAGCCTGCTAAGAAAGCTCCAGCCAAGAAGGCGCCTGCCAAGAAAAAAGCGGCAAAGAAAAAAGCGGCAAAGAAAAAGAAAGCGGCGAAGAAACCGAAGAAGAAGGCCGCCAAGAAACCAGCCCGGAAAAAAGCAGCTGCGAAGAAGAAAGCGCCGAAGAAAAAGGCGCGGAAAAAAGCTGCACGCAAGAAGGGCGGTCGCCGCCGTTAGCGCCCACGCCAGCAGTCCCTATTGATGATGATGGCGGAAGCCCGGCTCATACCCGGCTTCCGCCATCGCTACTTTCCATCGGGCACGATTGCTTCCGCTTCGATTTCCACCAGCATCTCTGGAGAAACCAGGGCCGTGATCGCCATCATGCTGCTCGCGGGTCGAATGTCGCGGAAAAACTCTCCGTGAGCCTTTCCTGCTTTTTCCCAATCCGCAATGTTGGTAAGGAATATGCGCGTGCGGACTACATCCTTGAGTGAAGCTCCGGCCCGCTCCAGCGCGCGTTCGATGTTCTTAAGGGTTTGAACCGCCTGCGCGTAGGCATCGCCCGCACCCACGATCTTGCCGTCGGCTCCAGTTGCGGTTGTGCCCGCAACGTGGACACACGCGCCTACGCGAACCGCACGAGAGTAACCGACAACCGGCTCCCACTGTGTTCCGCTTGAAATGTTGATACGCTCCACTTCGCCTCCGTTTTTCTGTTCTTCCTACGCTGCATAGATGCCGTAATCCCCGTTCTCGATCCAAACGAGCGGAATTAGCAGCCGCCTCCTTGGGCTGCCAACAAACACCGGTGAAACGCCGCATCCCGCGCGGGGTTTATCCACAGTAGTGGCTCAAAGGTCACTTGCGCTGGATCAGGATTCACGGTATCTAATCCGCAAGCCGTTTTGTTCGCGGGGGAACAAGAGGGGGCAAAGTTTGGGAAGGAAGTGGGGCCATGGAAATTCCGGAGACACATCCGCTGCAGCAACTGTTTGTTGAACTCGTCGGCCGTCACTATGCCGAGGAAATTGGAATTCGCGACCCGCAAGTCGTCGGCTACGTCGCACATCTACTGTCAGAGTTCTGCGATGCCGAGCAGCTTTTGAAGATCCGCAATGCAGCGGGAAAGCCGTTGAACGATGTAGGCGAGATGCTGATCGAGTCGGACCCGATCTATGGCCCGGCGCCCTCGTTCGACCGCGAGCGTCAGGTCCGCAAGCACATCGGCGACTACACGCTGTTCTACGCGGGCATGTTCCCGGAGAGCATCAATCATTATCGCCTGCGCCGCCAGCGCGTCGAGGGTTTCGTAGATTGGGTGAAAGCCGGGAAAGAGAGCTATTACATCGTCTCGAAGTTCGAGCACTTCGAATATGCCAAGGTGGCGCCGCTGTTCGCCCAACTCTCGCAAAGGTTTGAACAATGCGTTTACGGACTAAATCTGGTGAAAAACGAGCTCGAAGTGATGCAGCACCCGATCGCGCGGATGAGCAACGACCTCATTATGTAGGAGACGTAGAAAGTCAGAAGTCAGATTGAAGAAGTTAGACCCGTTTAGATTGGTCGGTTTTACTTGTTCAAATTAACTTCTGACTTTTGATTTTTCACGATCCGCCTCCCGCTGATCTCGAAGTCTCCTCCCAAAACAATCCTGATCGCTTCGGAGTATGCGATATGTTCCTGCTCGAGAATTCGTGCGGCCAGCGTATGCTCGTCGTCGGAGTCCAGCACGGGTACAGCTTTTTGCACAATGATGGCGCCATGATCGAGTTCTTCATCCACAAAGTGCACTGTGCAGCCGGTCATTTTCACGCCGTAGGCGAAAGCCTGCTGTTGCGCTTCCAGACCAGGAAACGCGGGTAGTAATGACGGATGAATATTGAGAATTCTTGCCGGAAACTGCCGTACGAACCAGAGCGAGAGCAGACGCATGTAGCCCGCGAGACAAACGAGATCGACTTTGTTATCGAGGAGCGCGGCCACAACTTCACGGTCGTGCGCCTCGCGTGGTTTGCCTTTCGATGGAATGACCAGCGCGTTGAGGCCTCGCTGGCAAGCGATTTCGAGGCCCGGAGCGTCGGCACGGTTCGAAATCACGATTGCAATGCGGGCGTTCGGTATCCGGCCGGCGGCAATGCTATCGGCAATCGCCACAAAATTGGAGCCCCGTCCGGAAAGAAGGATGCCGAGGTTTTTCATAGGACAACATTATTCACCACGGAGGCACGGAGACACGGAGAAAATTGGAAAGAAAGAAAAGCAATCCTAGCTGAACATTACCTTGCGATCGCCCTTGACGATGCGGCCGACGCTGTAAAATTTTTCTCCCGCGCGCTCCAGCAGCGTCTGCGCTTTCTTGAACTTCTTGGCAGGAACTACGATCAGCATGCCGAGGCCCATATTGAAGGTGCGGAGCATTTCTTCCTCAGCGACGTTGCCGAGCTTTTGCAGATGTTCAAAGATCGGCATCACCGGCCAGGTGCCGAGTTCAATCACGGCCGACGTGCCTTTGGGCAGCACTCGCGGCAGGTTCTCGGTGATGCCGCCGCCGGTGATGTGCGCCAGAGCCGCGACACATTCGCCCGCCATCATCTTCCGGATGATCGACCAGTAGCTGCGATGGGTCCGCATGAGTTCGTTGCCGACCTTGTTTTTGATCTCGCTGACAAAAGTTTCGGGAGAATAACCCGCGATTTCAAAGAGCAGTTTGCGAGCCAGCGAGTAGCCATTAGTGTGCAGGCCGTTGGAGGGCAAGCCGAGGACGCAATCTCCCACCTGCACATCTTTGCCGCTGATGATGCGTTCGCGTTCGACGACTCCCACAATGAATCCGGCAAGATCGTACTCGCCTTCGGGATAGAACCCCGGCATTTCGGCGGTTTCGCCGCCGATCAGAGCGCAGCCGTTATGCTTGCAGGCGTCGGCGAGGCCGCCAATAATTTTTTCCGCAACTTCCGGATCCAGCTTGCCGGTGGCCAGGTAGTCCATGAAGAACAACGGCGCCGCACCCTGCGACGCGATGTCGTTCACACAATGATTCACCAGGTCGGCGCCGACGGTGTGATGCAATTTCATTTCGAAGGCGACTTTTAATTTAGTACCCACGCCATCCACGCTCGAAACCAGCACTGGATCCAAATACTTCTTATCGACCGAAAACAACCCGCCGAATCCGCCAATTTCGCTCAGCACTCCCTTGGTAAAGGTCTTGTGGGCAAGATACTTAATGCGCTGCTTGGTGCGGTTGCCGCGATCGATGCTGACACCGGCATCAGCATAGGTAATGGAATCGTTTTGGACGTTGGGGTTTTTGGCCACTTTTTGGTCCGTCATTGCCAGGGTGGAGAAATTTGGTGCGCCACCGAGCCGGGTAGAAGCGTTTCAGGCGCAACAAATTCTAGCACGTCTGGAGTTGATTCCGGCTCTTCCAGGCGCCATCGCGAGAGGCGCTATAATGCTGGTCCAATTCTTTTCTTCCGGAGATAAGCATGAGAATTTTGACAGTCCTCGTTTTCGCCGTGTTGACGATGCCGTTTGCAGTGGCACAGCAAGACCAATCCCCGGACACGACGTCCGAGAGCACGAAGCAGGCCGCGTCGAGGAAAGATAAGAAGCCGGTATCGGCGAACGCCGCAACTCCAGATAAGTCCGCCGAAAGCGGCAAACCCGCAGAGCCGCCCAAAGCCGACTCCGGCGAAGCTACCGACAAGGAAGAGCATTACGATGTGGCGGAAGTTCCGCCCGTGGTCACCCATCACCAGATCGCGCTGAACGGCAAGACTCTCAGCTACACGGCGACCGCTGGAAGGCTTCCTCTCAAGCGCGGCGACGGCAAGACAGAAGCAGAAATGTTTTTTGTCGCTTACACGCTCGACGGGCAGGACGCTGGAAAGCGTCCGTTGACGTTCTCGTTCAACGGCGGCCCCGGCTCCGCCTCGATCTGGCTGCACATGGGCGCACTCGGACCGAAGCGCGTCGTGTTGCAGTCGAACGGATTCATGCCGGCGGCACCCTATCGTCTGGAAGACAATCCCGATACACTGCTCGATCGCAGTGACATCGTCATGGTGGATGCCATGGCCACCGGCTACTCGCGGGCCGCGACCGCCGAACTTACCAAGAAATTTCTGGGAGTAAAAGGCGACGTGCAAGCCTTCGGCGAATTCATCCGCCTCTACATCTCCCGCTACGATCGTTGGAACTCGCCATTGTTCTTGCTGGGCGAAAGCTACGGCACCACGCGCGCTGCCGGCATCGCGGGGTATTTGGCGGATCATGGCATCGCTTTCAACGGCGTGACCCTGCTCTCGATGGCCGTGGATTTCCAGACGCTCGAATGGAACAAATCGAATGACCTGCCCTATTTCTTGCTGGTGCCCACTTTCAATATGATCGCCGGCTACCATCACAAGCTGCCCGCCGATCTCACCCAGGATGTGTCGAAGACACGCGAAGAGGTCGTGCGCTGGTCGAACAATGAGTATGCGCTCGCGCTGGGCAAAGGCGACGCCCTGACGGCGGAAGATCGCCGTAAGATTGTGGACCAACTGTCTCGTTACACCGGGCTGCGCCCGGAAGTGATCGAAGAGCACGACCTGCGCATAGACGTTCCCACTTTCACCAAAGAGTTGCTGCTCGATCAGAAACTGATTACCGGCCGCCTCGATGGCCGCTTCAGCAGCCCCAATCCAGGCGATGAGCGTTTCTACGATCCGACCAGCGCCGCCATTCTGCCGCCGTACACCTCGGCGTTCAACAACTACCTGCGCACCGAACTGAACTATAAGTCCGACATGGCCTACCGAGTTTTCGCCTACGATCAGCCCGGCTTCCAGACCTGGGAGTGGGGCAACGCCGTGGAAGGATTTCCCAGCACGGCCGGTGGGTTGCGGTCGGCCATGATCAAGAATCCGTATATGAAGGTTCTGGTGATGGAAGGCTACTACGACCTGGCCACACCTTTTGCCGCTGCCAACTGGACCATGGATCACCTCAACCTGGACGCGAAATCCCGCCAGAACATTTCCTATGGCACCTACAACGCGGGACACATGGTGTACATCGATCGCGCCGAACATAACAAGATGAAAAAAGATCTGATCGACTTTATGGACAAATGCCTGCCGAAGTAGTTCGCAAGGGCTCGTGCGGGAATGGTCGCGTAGGGACAGCCGCCCCCCGCTGTCCAAGCCGAGCGCAGCTCGGCAGCTCTCTGCAGCCTCGGCGACTCTGGAATTCGCGGTAATGCTGGAGATTTCTCAGCTCTGAGCCCATGCGCGCTGCCGTCATATTCGGGTTGGGAACTTCGCCGGCAGAGCTAACGCCATTTCAGGCTGGCTCTCCAGCCGAGTGGATTCAAGGCCTGCCTGCATCTTCAAGCGACGCTGACGCCATTCTGATCTTTGGGGGAGACGGCACGATTCATCGTCATCTCCCGGCGCTGGTGCGACTACAGATTCCGGTGCTCATCGTCCCCGCAGGCAGCGGAAATGATTTTGCCCGCGCGCTGAAACTGCGCTCGATGCAAGACTCCTTGCGGGTCTGGCGTGATTTTGAATCGGGGCAAGTTCAACCGCAGCCAGTTGATCTCGGAATCATTGTTCAGTCCGCCGCGCCAGAGCGTACGCATTATTTCTGCGGCGTCGCCGGGTGCGGTCTGGACTCCGCCGCCGCTCGAAGCGCCAATCAGATGCCGCGCTGGCTGCGCGGACACGGCGGTTATGCCCTGGCGCTGTTGCCGCTGCTGCTCAAACTTCCGTCTTCTTCCATGAGGCTGACGCAGTTTAATGGAAAGGATCATGCCGAAACAGAGAAGCTCACCCTGCTTGCTGCTTTCGCCAACACTCAATTCTATGGCGACGGCATGCGCATCGCGCCGCGGGCAGATTTCACCGATGGCAAGCTCGACATTTGCCGCATCGGCAAGTTGAGCCCGATTAGGCTGCTCAGGATGTTTCCGACGGTGTACTTCGGGCGCCATCTCCTGCTGCCCGCCAACTGCGCCAACGGCTCGATTCCTGGTGTGGTGACCGGCTACACCAGCGGCCCCTGCCTGCCTGGCTCGCGCAGGTGCTGGTGGAAGCAAACTCTGACGTTTCCAACTACGACGCCATGTTGGCCACTTTGAGCCTGCGGGCGCTCCACGGAGTCACCGGCAACATCAACTACACCTTGTCGCACTGCCTGGACATCTTCTCCTCGAACGAGAACATCTGGACCTACTTGTCCGATAGCCGGGATCCGCGCGCAGACTACGGCACCTGCACCTCGGGAACTCCGCAGCGCATTACCGGCAACTTCAACTGGGCCATTCCAGGCCACAACTCGCCTGCACAGTTGCTGAAGGTTGGGCCATCAACGGTACCGTCACCATGCTGCCGAATCGCTACGTGGCTTTCTTGGACAGCTCCAACGACGTCGCCGGGGTAGGCAATGGCACTAGCTTGACCAGCGCGCCCGGCGACAAGTGGGACTCGTTGGATCGACCCGTAACTTCAAGACCTTCGGCCTTTCCAGCGGTGTCCAGTCGACGATCCCATGCTACGGCGTCAAGCACCGCTTACGGCAGCGGCGCTCGCTATACGGTTAGCGGCACCGAGGTCGTCAGCCTCAACGGCTCCAACTACACCGTGCCGCTGTTGGGGCCGGGCGGCAGTTGCACCGCAGATGCACTGCTGCTGCCTAATGGCCCGTCTGACGTATCCTCCTCACCCGCGGTGATCAACACTTACAACGTTCCGCAGAATACGGATGTATAACCTCATCCAGTACGGTTGCTACGCGGAGGGTGGCTCGGTGATGCTGCCGCCGGCACAAGGCAACTTCGGAGATATGTCCCGGAACTGCTGCTTGGGGCCGGGCTTCTTCGAGACCGACTTCAGCTTGACGAAGGAGTTCGGTTTCCTGAAGGAAAATCGCCTGAGAGCTCAGTTCCGCGTGGAGGTCTTCAACCTCTTCAACAACGTGAACTTGAGCGGCCCCAGCGCCAACCTTGGTTCGGCGAAGACGTTGGGTCAGCAGTCATCCACCCCCAACACTGGCGCAACGATCGTCACCGGTGTGGGCGGAGAACGCGAAGTGCAGCTGGGCATGAAGTTCATCTGGTAGCCGGCTGCGGCTTTACAAATCGAACGCAACGAAAACAAAATGGGCGCCCCGAACGGGGCGCCCGTTTTTATTTCGAGATCGTTGTTCTGCTGATCGCGCGGAGTGGCCTCTATGCCACGGCTGGAACAATCGCCGAGCCGCTTCCATAGCGCTTCGCCGAACGCGATCGAGCCGACCGGTCGCTGCGCCGGCGGGAAACCTTGCTGACTGCCACGACGTTTTCGTTCGAGGACCTGTTGCCGCGCAGGCTCCGCCAGCGGCTGCAGGTAGACCACCTTGGGGGAACAACCTGCCGGGCCAGCAGCGTGACTTGATCTTGGCGGTATTCCAGGGTGTAGGTTTGTGAGCAGGCTGCGCAGAGCCAGAAGTGCCTCACTCCATGGGCCTTGGGGGGGAGCTCTTCGGCTTTGCCCGCGGCCTGAAAGAATCGGAACAGGCGTCCCTGCCGGAAGTCGAAAGGCGCTTTGCATTTGGGGTTATTGCACTGCAGCAACATCGGACCTTCTCCACTCCAAAAAGTTAGGAGGGCTGTGCCATCGTTGTCGCACGTCTACCCTAAGGCTTTTCCGTTTCCGTGGTCAAACGCATTAAATTTATGGGGTCGATCAGGAATCCGGCGCGTTGACGTTGTCGGAACAGCTCAGGCGGCGGGGCCGCGGCGCGTCAGCGCCACGCGCACGCCATTTTTGGGCCGCAGGGTGATCAGCGCTTGCGGCTCGACCGGCTCGGCGTCCGCCGGGCTTAGCCGAATGTCTGCGCCAGCGAAGCCAGCACCAGCGCGGTTTCCAGCAGGGCGAAGTTATTGCCGATGCACAAACGCGGACCGCCTCCAAACGGGAAGTAAGCGAAGCGCGGCAGGTTGCGCGCAAACGATACGGTCCAGCGCTCCGGCAGGAAGCGCTCCGGCTCCGGAAAATGGCGCGGATCGCGGTGCGCGATCCACTGGCTCACTACCACGCTGTCGCCCTTGCGGATCTGGTAGCCGTGGATTTCGCAGTCCTCCACGACCAGCCGCGGCATCACCCAGGCCGGCGGATAGAGCCGCAGCGACTCCCGCAAGACGCTCTCGGTGTAGGGCAGTCGCGCGACGTCTTCGGCGGTTGGCGCCCGTCCGCCAAGCGCGGCGTCCACTTCGGCCTGCAGCCTCTCCTGCACCGCGGGATGTTTTCCCAGCAGATAAGCGGTCCAGGCCAGCGTCACGGCCGTGGTTTCGTGCCCGGCCAGCAGCAGGGTGATGCACTCATCGCGCAGCTGCTGGTCGCTCATGCGGCTTCCGTCTTCATCCTGCGCCGCCAGCAGGCGAGCCAGCAGGTCGTCTCGCGCCGTGTCTCGGGCTGCCGCGCTGCCGGCGCTCCGGTCGCGCCGCTGGGCGATGATCCCGTAGACAATCAGGTCCAGCTCCCCGATGGCCCGCCGGTAACGCAGGGTGTTCGGGGTGGGCAGCCGGCGCATCAGCGTAAAGAAAAGCCGGTGCATCGAGGTGTTGCTGGCCTGCATCACCCCAGGGCCGCGGCAATTCGCTCGGCCTGGCTTTCCAGCTCCACGCCAAACAGCGTTTCAGCGGCGATCCCCAGCGTCGAGCCGCATCATCTCGCTCATCACGTCGCGGACTTCGCCGTCCTTCCACTCGTCCAGCATCCGGGCGGTGCGCCGCACCGTGGCTGCGGCCATCGACCGGCAGACGCTCCCTGGCGAAACGCGGGCTGCATCAAGCGGCGCTGCCGCAGCCACAGTGCGCCCTCACTGGTCAGCAGCCCGTTGCCGAAGAGCAGACGGTTCGCTTGCAGCCCTCGTCCCTTGATGAACTTGCGGTTCTGGGTGACCAGCACTGTCTCGATGTCCGCTGGATTGTTAAAGAGAACGCCGGGAAATGCATGGTCCGCCAGCTGACCCAATCTCCATACTGGCGGGCCCATTCCAGCAGCGCTTGCTGGGGTCGCCCATAGGCGAGCGGGGAGATACCCATCGGCCAGGAGCCTTTTGGCCCCGGTGGGAAGTGGCGTCTGTGGGCGGCTAGTAAGCGCACCGCCCTAGTTTACCCGCTCCTGCACCCGTCAAACGGGGCAAACGGGCAGTTCCGGGTTCCGGGCAGGAGGTTGCGGCAAAGCGAAGCGGGTTGGGTGGTTCGCCTACGGCCTCGATATAACTCAAAGCCGTCGTCCCCGCGGCGTAAACCACCCAACCCACCCATAAGGGTGCTGCTAACTGGGTGCGGCCTCAATGGCTCGGCAGCGCCATTTTTTTCAGTACCACGGGGTTCTAGAACGAGGTCGGCGAGAGAGCAGGCCCTGGCCGATCCATATTTCAAACGGGTGCCCTGGAAGTTTCCACTGGTAGCGAAAGGTTTGCGGGATTGCCTCGCCGGGCCGCTTCTGGTTCAGGCCGACTTGATCCGCCGGGAGTACCTCGCCGAGCACCGCCCTTCCATGAAAATTGCTTGGCTTGCGGCGGCCCCATCTGCGCCAGCACCCGGCAGACGTACTGGGTCGCCAGGTCGTCGATGGTGCGCGGCTGGTGATAATACGAAGGGCTCGCCGGCATGATCACCGCCCCTGCCTGTTGCGCGCAGCATGTTCTCCAGGTGAATCCGGTTGAGCGGCGTGTCGCGCACGCACAGAATGAGTCGCCGGCCCTCTTTCAGCGTCACGTCGGCCGCGCGTGACAGCAGGTCGTTGCTGGCTCCCGTGGCCGCCGCCGAAAGCATCCCCATCGAGCGGGATCGCGCACATGGCATCCGCCCCATAGCTGCCCGAAGCGATGGAGGCGCCCACGTCGGCATTGGGCAGGACCTCGATCTTTTTTGCCAGGCGGGCCAGGCTATCCCCGCTCTTGGCCAGCAGCCGCGCGCGGGCAGCTCCGCCGGCGGCGCAGGCAATGCCCAACTCCTGCTCCAGCAGCGTCCTACCGGCGTCGGTCACCACCAGGTCGATGCGCGCCACGCGCGGGTCAGCGGCCAATAGGCTCAGCGCCGTCTGCCCCAGCACTGCTCCCGAGGCCCCGGTGATGCCGACAATCACGATTTTGCTTTCCGCGGAGCTCATGGATCTCCCACTAGGCCGAGGTGGTTACCCCCTCGCGTTCCTTGACCGGCTCTCCCGAACGCCCCGGCGGCCTCGGGACCGCCAGCGTCAGCGCGTCCGGCACGATGCGAAACTCCGCCGGGAGTTGTCCCGCCGACTCGCCATCGATCTGCACCAACACGGGCTCCTGGTCCAGCGGTTCACAGATCACCGTCGTGGCCCTCAGAAAATGGGCATCCCGCGCGTGTCGCAACTGCCCGGCCCAGAGCATGGGCACGTAGGCGGCATACTTCAGGGGGCTGCTCGTGCTTATCATCATCAGTTCAAAATCGTTGCCGAATAGGTCCGCTTCCGTGGTGATCTGGAATGGCCCGCCGTAGTGCTTGGTGCGGCCGAGCACGATCAACGTCGCGTCGATGCTTCGCCCGTCCGCGGTCACGCGAAATCGGGGAAATCGGTACGGGGCGAGCTGCCGAACTCCCTCCAGCCAATACGCCAGTTGCCCGGTGCGATGCTTGAGCGAGCCATTGACCTTGTGCACCAGGGCGCCGTCTGGGCCCGCGCCCGCCAGGGAGAGGAAATAGCGGCCGGGTTTGTCCGATGCCAACGAGGTGACCTGCCCCAGCGCGATGCGCCGAAACGTACTCGTTCCCACCAGCGCCGCGGCGCGCTCGATGCTCCAGGGCAACCCCACTTCTTTGGCGAATACGTTGGCCGTCCCCGCCGGCAGAAGCGCCAGCGGCATCTGGCTGGCGGCCAGGCCGTTCACCACTTCGTTGAGAGTGCCGTCTCCCCCGCACACAATCACCAGTTGCCGATGATCCCGTATCGCCTGCCGCGCGATCTCCGACGCCGCGCCGGGCCCGTCGGTGGGCGCAAGTTCGGAAGCGATCCCTTGCTTGGAGAGGATCTGCCGCGCTCGATCGAGAGGACCGCGATGCGCGTAGCGTGCGCGGCCTGCTGTCTGATTGAAGATCAGCAGCGCGTCGCGGGTCTCAGAATGCATACCGTTTGTAGACATCATCCCCATTTTTCACGAACGTCCGGTCGTTGCGGCACTCGCCGGTCGTTGCGCACTCGTTTGATCCGCCGAGTCGGGCGATCCTGTATGACTGTCTCTCCCCGGTTCGCGAACACTCTGCCCTCGTCCAGGAATATTTTGCCCCCGCTCAAGTATATTTTGAAAGATCGGCGGAATCTCAAAGAGTGCTCGATTCTGGATGCCCTGCACGTGGTTGCGGAAGCGCGCAAAATTTTCGGGCGCAAGCAACTCCGCAACAGCCTCCGCGATTCCGGAAAAATTGGAAAGCACCAAGCCGACCTGCTTCTCGCGCACCCATACCGTATTGTAACGCTCTTGCGGCAAAGTCCACGCATTCCGTTCGACGATCACCGGCAGACCCATGCTACCGCCTCGGCGATGCTGCCCGGACCGGGTTTGCCGATAAAAAAATCGGCCAGTTGCATGTAATAGGGCACGTTGGTGGTGAAGCCCTCGATCCAACGCGGCATGTCGGACTTTTGCGCGCGCAGCGCTTGGGCCAGGCCCTCATTTTTGCCGCAGATCAAGATCAGTTGAATCGGCAATCCCGACCGCCACAAACAGGCTGTCGATCCGCAGCATTTTGCGACGCGCGCCCTGGCCGCCGAAAAGCACCAGGCCCGTCATGCGGTCCGGATCGAGGCCCAGTTTTTTTCTTTCCTCGGTGCGGTCGATTTCGGCGTAGTCGTAGAAACGCGGGCTCAGGATCATTCCCGAGGTGCGGAAAATGTCGGTCGCTCGAATGTCCGGGCTGTCGCGCCTGTTCCTCCGCCTTGTCCGATCCGCACACCAAATACTGCGGCTGCCGCTCAATCCAGAAATGAGGCGGATAATCGGCGATGTCGGTGAGAACGGTCACGAACGGCTTGCCGGGCAGCGCGAGTGCCAGGCTCTCATAGAGCGCGCGATTGAAATGCGGCACCAGCGATACCAGCAAATCCGGCTGCAACTCGCCCATTGCGCTCCAGCAGCTTCACCGTGGGCCGGTGAAACAAGAAAATCAATCCCTGCAGCGCGCGCATCAATTCGTGGGCTTCCCAGTGTCCAACCGTTTTGCAGCATGCGGTTATAGCCGTCCTGGATGCGGATTCCCGTGAGCCGCCGGATCACGTCGATCGGATCGAGCGCCTCCTGCAGGTTCATCAGTTCCACGTGCCAGGGCAATCCGGCTCGCTCGATGGCTTGTTGGATGCGAAAGGGCGGCGCTGCGATGTCCTCCGCCAGCGTCGAAGTAGACCAGGACGATGCGTGTCATTGGTTGCGCATTCTCTCATCGTTATTCCGTTTCTATAGCGGTCTCGGCTTTCTCAGGTTTTTCGTATCGGAAGCTAAATTGTCGAATCAATAAACTGTCATTGCACTTATTGGTGCAGTCGCATTTTTGTAACAATCGCTCTTTACCATGAAGGCATGAAGTGCGACCTGCACGTCCATTCGGTCCACTCCGGAATGTGCACCACCCCGCTTTTCTGAGCCGTATTTGCCGGGAGTCCTACAGCGATCCCCTGGAAGTCTACGCCAGGCTGAAAAAGAGGGCATGAATCTGGTCACGCTCACCGATCACGATTCCATCGGCGCCGCCGAAGTCTTGCGCAGATATCCCGATTTTTTCGTCAGTGAAGAAGTCACTTGCCGCATGCCCAGCGGCACCCTTGTTCACATCGGCGTCTATGACATCACGGAACGCCAGCATATCGAAGTCCAACGGCGTCGCGATGATCTGATGTCCTTGCTGGCTAGCAATTCGTG
>CAVZDM010000086.1:0-27396 GCA_963773955.1 uncultured Acidobacteriaceae bacterium
GCTTGAGGGCAGCTCGGAATTCGCCGGCTGCGACTTCGTACTTATCATCTCTTAGGGCATTGTAGCCTCGGCCCAGATGAGCATCCGCCGTGTCTGGGAGGGTCGCTTGCGCGGCCGGCGCCGTTTGAGATTCCGCGTTTAGGCCCTCAAAGCAGACGAGCGTCAAAGCAACCAGAACCGCCAAACTCCACGTCCATGTCCATGACTGGGTCATTGTTGACGGATCATTATAGCGGTCCAATCTTGACGCTCGTGAGCGCGGGTGTTAATTTCAGGCCACACGTGGCCATCCGGGAGACATCGTTCTGAGTCGACCAGAGAAGATGCGGAATTCGACCGCACCGGGCCCCGTGGACTTTCGTCGCCGTGATTTTCTGATTCGGTTCTGCCAGGGAGCCTCGGCGGCGCTGCTCCCTGCTGGTCTGCGCGGTCTCGGCTTCCCTTCTCTATACGGTTTTGACTCTGCAGCAGCGGACCTATCGACTAGCGAATTCCATCTTCATCCCCACTATCGGACGCCCCGGCCCCTCGATGCTTTGCTTCTTAAAACGCAGGCTGGCCTTGACGATTTTGTCACCGAACGGTATGCAGACCAGATCTCTGCGATCCTCGCGCAGTGGAGTTCCGGATTGCTGCAGTCTCCGCAAGATCTGAGCGCCATCGAGAGCGTTCTTCTGCCGAATTTCTCGGGAGCTTCTCCGCAGCCTGCTGACTCCCGAGTTGTGCGTCCGGGGCCGCCGATTGAAGTCCGTCACAATGCGTTCAGACGCGAGACTGCACTCGGGCGTGATCCATTTCTGCAGGAACTGCGATCCGCCATGAGCGGCTTTTCGAGGATTCTCACGGCCGAATTTCAGGTGACGGGTATTGACGCTGGTTCCATGCCGGCGGCAGCGCTATCTCCCGGTCAGATGCATACGCGCATTCGATATGAATTGGTGGCCACCGGTCGCGATTTCTACCGTGAACAACGCGTTGGGTATTGGCAGCTTACTTGGGAACGCTCGGCGGCGGGTGAGCTGCGCGTACGCAACTGGCAGACGCTCGATGAAACGCAGAGCCGCTCCAACCACCTCGCCTATCTTGACATCACGGCTGCGGCGTTTGGGGGCAATGCGTCCTATTCTGCGCAACTTCTGCACGGAACCGATTACTGGCGAACCGTGCTCGACGGCGCTTGCGGCATTGACATCTACGGCCACAACGGCGTTTCGATTGGCGACATTGATGGCGATGGATACGACGATCTCTATGTTTGCCAACCGGGCGGACTTCCGAACCGGCTTTATCGAAATCGAGGCGACGGCACGTTTGAGGACATCACGGAAGCGTCGGGTGTCGGCGTCCTCGAAAACACGGCCTGCGCGCTGATCGTCGACGTCGACAATGATGGACGACAGGATTTAATTGTCGTTCGGGCTACCGGCCCGATGTTGTTCTTGAACGAAGGCAACGGCAAGTTTCGCCAGAGGGCGGACGCATTTCAGTTCGCCACGCCGCCGCAAGGCACCTTTACTGGAGCGGCAGTGGCGGATTACGACCGTGACGGCTGGCTCGACATCTACTTTTGCCTCTACGTCTATTACCAGGGCACCGACCAGTACAAGTATCCGTCTCCTTATTACGCCGCAGAGAACGGGCCGCCTAATTTCATGATGCGCAACAACCGTGACGGTACGTTTCGCGATGTGACCGCCGCGACCGGCCTCAATCAGAACAACACGCGCTACAGCTTTTGTTGCGGATGGAGCGACTTTAACCGCGATGGCTGGCCCGATCTTTACGTGGTAAACGATTTCGGGCGCAAGAATCTTTACCGCAACAATGGCAACGTAACTTTTACCGACATTGCTGCGCAGGCGGCGGTTGAAGATGTCGGCGCGGGGATGAGCGTCTGTTGTTTTGACTATGACAATGACGGCGTGGAAGACCTCTACGTGGCGAACATGTGGACAGCAGCGGGCGAACGCATCACGATGCAGGACATGTTCAAAAAAGACGCGCCCCAGGAAACGCGGGCGTTCTATCACAAACACGCCATGGGCAATTCGCTATTTCGGAATATGTTTCGAGACGGCGGAGCGCTCGCTTTCGAAGATACGACTGGATCTGCCGGTGTTGGAATCGGGCGCTGGGCGTGGTCGAGCGACGCCTGGGATTTTGATCATGATGGATTTCTGGATCTCTATATCGCCAATGGCATGGTTAGCGGCCCCTCGCGCAAAGACAATTACCAAGACCTGAACAGTTTCTTCTGGCGGCAGGTGGTGGCCTATTCGCCTGACCAGGCGAAGCCGTCTCACGATTACGAACAGGGCTGGAGCGCGATCAACGAGTTGATCCGGGCCGATGGCACGTGGAGCGGCTACGAGCGAAACATTTTCTACGCGAACAACGGCGACGGGACTTTCTCTGACATTTCGGGCGTGGTTGGGCTGGACTTTCTGGAAGACGGACGGTCGTTTGCACTCGCGGACTTCGATCATGATGGCCGTCAGGAGGTCTTTCTGAAGAACCGCAACGGTCCGCAGTTGCGGCTTTTGAAGAACGTCATCGAGAACCTGCCTCCATCCATCTCCTTTCGCCTGCGCGGCACGAAAAGCAATCGTGACGCGATTGGCGCGATAGTGACAATTGAAACCGAAGTGGGCCGCCAGGTTCGATCATTGCAGGTTCGATCGTTGCAAGCTGGGTCGGGATTTCTTTCGCAACACAGCAAGGATGTCTTCTTCGGCCTGGGAGCAGCGAAAAGCCTGGTGCGAGCCTCGATCCGCTGGCCGAGCGGACTGGTGCAGCAGTTCCACGATCTGCCCATCAACCATCGCGTCTGGATTGAAGAAGGCTCCGAACCATCTCGAATGGAAGCGTTCAAAACGCCCGCGGCGCGAGGCCAGTCCCCTGACTTCAAGCCGACTGACTCTAAGCCACAGGAAATCGAAACCTTGCCCGCCACGGTTGAAACGTGGCTGCTTGCGCCAGTCGAGGCGCCAGATTTCTCACTTCCCGACTTCGCCGGTCAGATGCACGCTCTATCCGCGCGGCGCGGAAGGCCGCTCCTGCTTAACCTCTGGGCCGTGGGAGCTGCGCGATCCAAAGAAGATTGGGCCGCATTCAATCAGCGTCACGCACCTTGGGCGGCGCACGGTCTCCAACTGCTTGCGGTAAATCTAGACAGTGCGGCCGATGTGGAAATCGTCCGCGCGCTGGTGCGGGAGCATCGTCTTTCGTTTCCAATCCTGCGCGGGTCGGCTGATGTGGAAGATGTGGCCGCCATCTACAACATTCTTTTTCGTTACCTCTTTGACCGGCATCGTGATCTCGAACTTCCAACGTCGTTCTTGATCAACGCCAAAGGAGAGATCGTCAAGATCTATCAGGGACCAGTAAACCCGGATCACGTGGAATACGATTTCCAAAACATCCCCCAAACCACTGAGCAACGGTTAGCCCGGGCGCTTCCCTTTCCCGGCGTGACCGACGCGATCGAGTTTGGACGCAACTACCTTTCCTACGGTTCGGTGTTTTTTCAGGGCGGCTATATGGATCAGGCCGCAGCTTCGTTCCAGATTGCCCTACGCGATGATCCTTCGAGCGCCGAGGCTCTCTATGGGATTGGGAGCGTGTATCTAGACCAGCAGAAAACCGCCGAGGCGAGAGAGAGCTTTGAACGCGCGCTCAAACTTCGCGCGAGCTATCCCGATACTTTGGCGAATTCCTGGAACAACCTCGGCCTGCTAGCCGCGCGGGATGGTCGCATGGGCGATGCGATCGGCCACTTTCAAGAGGCGCTCAAGCTCAGTCCCGATAATCTGATTGCGCTCGATAACCTGGGCAGCGGCTATCGCCAGCAAAAGCGCTGGGACGATGCGCGCAGAACTTACGATCGGGCGCTGGAAGTCAATTCCAACGACGCTGAGGCGAATTACGGTCTGGGGATGGTGTTTGCGCAAAATGACGACACCGCAAGGGCGTTCGATTCTCTGCAGAAGGCACTGAAACTCCGCCCGGTTTACCCCGAGGCGCTGAACAACCTGGGGATTCTCTATCTGCGCACCCAGCGGCGCGATGAGGCGGTAGCGAGCTTTGAGCAGTGCATGCGCGTGGCTCCTGCCTTCGATCAGTCTTACCTGAACCTGGCCCGGGTGTACGCAATAGAGGGCGCGCCCGACAAAGCTCGGGCCGTACTGCTCGCACTGCTCAAACAGCATCCAGGGCATGAGCAGGCTCAGAAGATGATGGAGCAGTTTGGGCACTAATAATTTTCACGTCAGATTTTATCCGCTCTTCCGCTCAATGCAATTGACGATCTCACCCCTTATCACAATGTGTAAAGGCGGAATTCAACCAATGTCCACGACTTCGCACGTGTGGCCAGACGCAAAACCATTCTCGTCTTGAGTAGGCGAAAATACCCCATCGGGATCGTATCCGAAGAGACGAAACGACTCCGCCCGAAGCCGCCAGGCGAAGAACGGGAATTCGTCACTAAGCGCATCGGCGATTGGGTGTGCTGCAATTAGTCCAGCACTCTGCGTAAAGTGTCGGGGCTTCTGAGTAGCGTGAAGTGTATCGTCTCGATCTAGATAGGGGAATTTCCCGGAGTAGGTATGGTGAATCGACCACTTATTTGAGCTACCAAACCTAGCAGGTCTTTCGCCGCCAGCCAGCAAGAAGGAAGCTATTGCTGGCCCATTCGGGCGGCCGTCCAGTTGGATCTTTAGATCCTTTGCAAGCCGACGTATCAATTCTGGAAACTGGTGGTACCTGTGATTCTTACCTTCCGGAGCAATTCGCGTACACCCGGGCCAGAGAAGAACTGGCTTTACTGACCACCGAACAAAGAACTCCAAATTACTAGCAACATAGTGCAGCACGTGGCGAATAGCATCTGAAGTGATTCCCTCGGCCTCGCGATCGAACGACTGCAAAAGGTTGGCTGGGTCGAGAGGCTCTCGTAAACGGTTAGGTGAAGCAATGTTATATGCCATTCTAACCCTCTTTCCGAGGCTAGGCTTGCTGTGGCACGGCTAAGCCATCAATTCGCTGACGCGGGCTTCCCCGGCAGCGGCGTCGGTGCGGTCAGCAAATCCACAAACAACTTGTAGAACCTGTCCGTATCCAGGTCGACCTGCACTTCTACCGGCTGGACGTTCCCTTTGGGCTTATCCCGATCTGACCAGGTGAGCGTGTCTCCGTAGCCGGGGCCGCGACTCACGTTCACGTCCATGTAGCGGTTCTCTTTCTTCGTAATCACCGATGGGTCAAGCCAGGCCACCGACGCAAGTTCGTCCCATAGATAGTTGTAGCTGCCATGCAGGTGCGCATACTTGCCGATGTATTGCGCCGATGGAGTCTTACCGCTCTTGATCTTGTCGATCAGTTCGCTGGTCATACGTGTCTTAACGGAAATATCCACCGTGGTGCAGACAATCTTTTTCCACGGAGCCCGCAGCACAATGTGGGCTGCCTCCGGATCGAACCAAAGGTTGAATTCGCGCCGGGGCGTGTTGGTGAACTCGGGATTATCGGTCTGCGGACTCAGGCTGGCGCCCATAAATACCAACTCCTTGGCCAGGCTGGCAAATTCGGGGTCGATGGAGATGGCGAGCGCCAGGTTGGTCATTGGCCCACCCTCATAGATCGTGACTTCGTGCGGATACTTGCGGACCATGCGCACCAGAAAGTGGGCAGCGTCTTCGTCGGCAGGCTTGGTGGTGGGCAGACCTTCCGGCATCGTTCCCAGTTCGCGAGCTGCGTGATACACGCGCGGAGTCCACGCCCCCAGCCATCCCACGGAACCGTACCGCAGCTCCCACTGCTCCGTCTCTTCTTTGGTTCTGACCAGCGGATACTCGGCTCCGGGCACGACAGGAATGTCGGTTCGTCCAATGAGCTCAAGCATGCGCAGAGTGTGCGCGACTTCTTCCGTGAGCCAGGCATCGCCCGTCACCACGGTGATGCCCAGGACTTCCGTCTGCGGAGACTGGATAAGCAGCAATATCGATTGCTGGTCAGTGCCGGCAGGCCCGGCCGCGTCCTGATCGATAATGACCTTGCGCTTGTCTTGGCTTTGGGACACAAGGGATGTCGTTAGCATTAAAACCACGGCTGCCGCCGCGAACAACCTCGTGAATCGAACCAGCTTCATTCGAGCACCTCGGAATGTTGAACACTTCAGCTCTTAAGAATGTTACTTGCTTCCCGACAAGCGGCCAATCAAAAGGTCGAAGAATCTCCCGGAGTCCACTTCCACCGCAACCTTAGTGTTGGGCACAAATTTATCGCGCAGCACGGGAGAAGTTTTTGTGCCGGCCAGAGTCGGGGCCGACCCGCGAATCGGCATGTTCATGGCCGAAGCGTCTTTCTCCATTCCCGGGCGACGTCGCAAATCGCCGGCAACCGGGCTGTAGCCCAGGGTTTCGCCGGCAGTGAGTTCGCCGGTCGTCTCGACATCGACATAATAGTCCTGCAATTTCAGAATCGCCGGATCAAGAAATCCGGCAACCGCGAGCGAGTCGTGCATGTTCGGTCCGACCAGATATCCGCGCTCGCGAGTGTGGTTGATCGCATTGCGGCCGATCTTGGCCGCAGCCTGGCTGACGGGGTTCTGCGCGGCTTCGAGCGTACGCACGTGCTCCTCGGTAAGCGAAGTCTTTCGCGTAACGTCGAGACCGACCATGGTCACGGGAATTCCGGACTGAAACACAATGCGCGCAGCTTCAGGATCGACGTAAACATTGAATTCGGCCGCGGGAGTGATGTTTCCTCCCGAGAGCGAGCCGCCCATCATGACCAGCGCGCGCACCATGCTCGCGAGTTCCGGGTCTGAATTAAGAGCGCTAGCAATGTTGGTGAGCGGGCCAATGGTGATCAGCGTCACCTCTCCGGGATATTTGCGAACGATCTCGCGAATCATCTCAGCGGCAGGCGTGGCAACCGGCTTGGTCGTAGGCTCAGGAAAGACGGCGCCACCCAATCCGTTCTCGCCATGCGCGTAGGTGGCCGTCACCAGGCGGCGCACGAGCGGCGCACGCGCGCCTGCGGCAACGGGAATATCGCTGCGGCCCGAGATTTCAACCATGCGCAAGGCGTTCGGCAGCGTCAGTTCGAGCGGCACGTTTCCGGCGACCGGAGTAATGGCTTCAATCTTCAGTTCCGGCGAGCGCATGGCCAGCAAGAGCGCCAGAGCGTCATCCACGCCAGGGTCGGTGTCAATGATCACGCGGAAAGGACCGCGACCAGTTCGGGCGTCAACCTTCCCGCCAAGCTGGCCCTGCTCTGTCGGCTGTCCAGCCAGCGCGGCGACGGCGTTGGCCTGATGGGCGAAACCGCCGGTCGCCAAGACAGCGGCTGACGACGCCACAAATCGCCGCCGGGTGATGCGAACGATTTCTTGTTTTGAATGCACGTGCGCTGCTCCTCGAATCCTGCCGTGTGTTGCTAACCTGTAGGCCGCGACCGCCACTTGGAAGGCGTGCCATTGTAAAGCCTGCGCTCACGCCCTGCCAATGTTTGATAGCGATCTTTGATAATAATGTTTGCTATCTGTTTGATGGCGATGCGCGAATCGTCGCCCAGGTTGACTGCGATAGAATAGCGAGCGACGTCAACGGCTGATTCCATTCTCCTTTTGTTGGACCTGCCGCTTTCTTTTCGTCAGGAGCCGATCCGCGTGACCGACGGGCGATTCAGACCAACCGGAATTTGCGTTGCCGCTTGCGTTTTGGCGGTAATGACGACGCTCGCTCCGCATCCAGCCCAGTCTCAAGAAAAGACGAGCGCCGCCCCATTGCAGGGCACGGTGCAGGGGCATGTGAGCGATTCCAGCGGCATGCCCGTGGCGAACGCAACCGTCATCTTAGAGCTCGGGACGGCAACCCAGACGCCGTCCACATCGGCCCAGATCACGCACACGGACTCCAGCGGAGCGTATCGCTTCGCGGCGCTTCGGGAGGGTACTTATACTTTGCGCGCGGAAATGAACGGATATAGCGAGGCAACCCGCGTGACCCTCGCAGAAAAAGAAACAAAAAAGATCGATCTTGCGTTCGGATCGCCGAAGACTTCTGAACCGCAAAGCTCTCCTGCAGGAACAGCGACATCAAAGCCGGCCGCACAAGCGCCCGAGTTCTTTGACGAACCACAATTCACGGTGGCGGGAGTGACTCAGGCCACGAATTCCGGCGGCCACGGTTCCGACGTCGTACTGCGAACCACCGAGGCCCTGGCCAAGGCAACGGTTTCGTTGAGCAAGCACGAGGACAAAGACAAAGACAGCAACAACGAATCGCGCGCCGGGTCGAACTCGCCTGCCGCCGCGTCGCCTACTGCCGCGACCGAGAGTTCTTTGCTGCAGGCCGCGGCGCTCGATCCCCAAGATCCCGCGCTGCATCATCGTCTGGGCGACGTGGAGGAGGATCTCGGCAAGCCTCTGGAAGCCGTTCATGAGTACCAGCGCGCGGCCGAACTCGACCCCAGCGAACTGTATCTGTTTGACTGGGGAGCTGAACTCCTCAATCATCGCGCGCTCGAACCAGCCACTGAAGTTTTCACAAAAGGCAATCGTCTGTTTCCAAAGTCCGTGCGGATGCTGGTGGCCTTAGGCGTAGCTTGGTACGCTCGCGGTTCCTACGATCAAGCGGCGCAGTGTCTCGCGAACGCGTCCGATCTTGCTCCCGACAATCCGACGCCGTACCTGTTTCTGGGAAGAATGCAAAGTGTGGAGACCACTCCGTCAGAACTATCGGTAGCAAGATTAGCGCGCTTCGCGCAGCTGCAACCGCAGAACGCGTTCGCCAACTACTATTACGCCGTCAGTCTCTGGAAACAATCGGCGGATTCGGCTGGCCATGAGACTGACAACAACAACAACAACAGCGACGCCCGTTCAGCGCGTGTGGAGTCCCTGCTGCTGAAGGCCGTGCATCTCGATCCGAAGCTTGGGGCAGCGTATCTGCAACTGGGGATTCTCTATTCGCGGCGCGCGGATTTTTCGCAGGCAATTTCCGCGTACCAAAAAGCGATCGACGTCACTCCAGAAGAAATCAGCCCGCAACTCGCTAATCCGCAAATCGCCAGTCCGCAACCCAAGGAGACGCTGGAGGAAGCGCACTACCGACTAGCGCAGGCTTACCTGCGAACTGGCGACAAAGCGCACGCTCAAGACGAACTTCAACTTCATGATCAATTAGCTAAGAAAACAAAGGAAGATACTGAGCGGAAACGGCGCGAGATTCAGCAGTTTGTGATCTCGCTGCGGAACACGAATTCCAGTTCGCAGTGATGGATGAATGAGAATGATAATCACGTGGAAACGAAAGGGCAGACTGAGCATCGACTGGTGATTCCAGACTGCCCGATCTGCCCGAAGTTGAACGCACGATACTCACTCCGCTGCTAGAAGTTCAGCTTGAGGGCGAACTGCATTACGCGCGGGTTATTCACAGTCCCGTTGACCTTACCGAAGCTCGATGTCGCAAAGACGTCCTGCATCCCGCTGGAACCGCCCCCCAGGTAGTACTGGGGGTGGTTCCAAACGTTGAAGAACTCGGCGCGGAAGTCCACTCTGATACCTTCGTAGGGCAACGGAAAATGCTTAATCAAGGAGAGATCGGTATTCACAAATCGCGGCCCGTAGATCGGAGCACGATTTGCATCTCCAAGTTCTCCCGGCGCCGCGTGTGTAAAGGCGCAGGGATTGAACCAATTCTGAAGGGTATGCACTTGGGTGGGCGGTGTGACTGGGCAACCGGGATTTGCCGCCACCGGACCAGGTTTGTTCGGGTCACCTACCTGATCGGGCCGGTTTAAGCCATTCCCATTCCAGGAGAAGGCTACCCCGCTTTCGTTGTCACTATCAACCACAAAAAGCGGGAAGCCCGATGTGGCTTTTTCAATCACATCCACCTCCCAATTTCCCAGGACCGTATTCACCGGGCTGCTCCAGTCACCGCCGAACCGCTTGCCCTTTCCGAAGGGCAGATCATAGGTCACGCTGGCCGTGAACTGGTCATTAAGGTTGAGTTGAGAGAGTCCCCAATCGAGTTTTTGATATCCAGGCAACGGGAAATAAGTTGCGCCGGGGAAGGTGCCCACGCCATCGGCCATTCCGCTGTCAAAGGTGCGGGAGTAGGTGTAGCCCAAGAGGGCGTAAAGCCCGTGCCGCGCACTCTTCGTCTCTGCCTTGATCTGCACGGAGTCGTAGTGCGCCCTGCCGTAGTCATTGTTATTATCGATGGTCAAAGCGTCCACGAACGTCGGCGCGCCATACTTCGGCCCGAATGCTGCTCCGCCGGGACCGCAACCGAGTGTGTACCCTGGGACGACGCCGCCGCAGGCCCCGGGAGATCCCACGTTCAAGTTCAGACCGTCCACTAGAATGTGCGAGCTACGCGAGCCCGCATACCCTGCTGTCAGCACGATATTACCGGGCAACTGGCGCTCGATATTCAGGTTGAACTGCTGCACTCTGCCCTGCTTGAAATCAAGGTTTTGCGACTGAAGCGCGCCCGGATAGAGTTGGGGGCTCAGGGGTGGAGTAATCGCTGGCGTGAAAAGGAGCGCAGTGCCGCAGTTCGCGGGCGTCGCCTGGGATGCGTTGTTAAACGGACAGGGACCATAGAAGTTATCAGACTCGGCAAAATACGGTGGGTTTTCCCACAACCCTTGTGCACCCTGGTTCCACGACGAATCGTGGAAGACCGCATAGCCAGCGCGGACCGCCGTTGTCTGAGAGCCAAACGGCCTCCAAGCGAGTCCAATACGAGGCTCGAAAGCAGTCTTGTCCATCTGGATGCCCACGTCTCCGTCCGAGCGTACGCAGATCGCACAAGCGCCAAAGTCCGCTGAGCCCGCAACAAAGAACTTGCCGCTGGCGAAGTCGAAGTTAGATTGGCGATTCTGGGCTTCAGTGATCGGCGTCACCAGCGCCCACGCCACGCCCAGGTTCAAGGTCAAATCCTTGGTTACGCGCCAGTCGTCCTGAACAAACGGGCGGATCAGCTTCCAGCGACGGCCTGTCGTGGCCCCATAGAACGTCTGATCGTGGATTCCTCCGCCCAGCTCGCCCAGCAGCAGATCCGCCGCGGCATCGTTAGAGAGCCCGAAGTTGATGAAGAAACCATCCTGGAAACCCTCAGCCTCTACATTCATCTGGTTTGCACGGAATCCCATGCCCACGCGGATATCGTGCTTCCCGCGAATCATGTCGAAAGAGTCAGCAACCGAGAAAACATTGGTCCCACCCTGGAAGGGAGCAAATCCACGGTCGCCAAGAGACCAATAGTTGTTCATCAAGGTGGAACTCAAGCCGCAGCTCAAGCAGTCTTTGGTTGACTGGTTTGTAAGCCCAGCAGGAGCGTTCACGCACTTGCTGTTCAGGTTGGCGCCCAAAATCCCGATGTTGGCGGATTCGCAGGTACCGTTTCCGGCAACGGACAAAATGTGATTGAAAATCCGGTTAAAGCCCAGTGTTAACTGGTTAATGTTCCGGTCGGAGAAAATGTGAGTTTCCGCGACAGCCACGTTGCGCCCATGATTGGCTATGTTCTGATTACTGGCAAAAGCGCTGGCTTCCGCAAAACCGGGTGCGCCGCCGGGGACGTACGAGTTCGCCTGATCGTAACTGAAGCGCGCAAAAGCAGAATCCTTGCTCGAGAAGTTGTGATCGAGCTTGATGTCAAACTCACCTTCGTTCAGCTTTCTCACGGGCACATCCGAGAAGTTGGTCCCCAGGCCCGGATTGGGCGCGTTAGCCGTCGGATAAAGCTGGATCATCGCGTAACCGGCGGGGTTGTTCGCGGGGTTAGTCATGTCCGCGGGGTTAAACATGTTCGAGGGGATCTTGTTGCATGGTGCCCCACCTGTCTGGTGACCGTTGGCATCGGCAGGGATCGGGTTCAAAGAGCTGTCGCATAAGAACGGCACAAACGGAGTGGTACTGTCAGCTGGGTTGAGAAGATTAAGGGTGAAACCGTTTGGGTTGCCAGGCCCTCGCGCGTCAACCCCGTAAGGATCCAAAGTAAAGTCGCCATTCATCATTGCTGGCGTCGGAATCAGACCGTTAAACGCTACCCCGTGCCGCTGCCTTTTTGCCTGATAATCGGCGAAGAAAAACGTCTTGTCCTTCTGGAGGGCTCCACCCAACGCCCCGCCAAACTGATTCAAATTGAATTGTTCTTTCGACACTGCAAGAGCGCTCTTCGCATCGAGATCGGTATTGCGGAAGAACTCGAACAGAGTTCCGTGCAGCTTGTTCGTTCCCGACTTCGTGGTTATCAGAACTGTCGGACCCGCGCGTGTACCGTACTCGGCAGAGTAGTTATAGGTCAGCACCTTGAATTCCTGGATAGCGTCGATCGAAGGCAGGACCGCGATGCCGCCCGCGGTCAGTTCGTTATTGTCGACACCATCGAACAGCCAATCCGTTTCCTGGGCCCGCGAACCACCAACCGAGAGGGAATATGTTCCGCGCGCCGAGACTTCGCTGCTGGCGCCTCCGTTGAAGAAGCTGTTTGGGTTAGTTTCCTGAGTTGTGCCGGGAGTCAGCGTCGCAAGTTGAACGAAGTCGCGTCCGTTCAAGGGAAGGTCCGCTACCTGCTCGGAGGTGATGACTTGTCCGAGGGTGGGGTTCGTGGTCTCGACGGCTACTTCGGTGGCGCTGACCTCAACCGTCGCGGAAACCGACGCTGGGTTGAGCGTGAAATCGACTTCGCGCTGTTCATCAACTTGAAGACGGATATCTCTCTGCTCCGTGGTCTGGAATCCCTGGGACTCCACTCGGATGGTGTAGATCGACACAGCCAGGTAAGGCGCGAGGTAGTGTCCTGACCCGTCAGTCTTCACTTCGCGCGTCGTACCGGTGCCCTGCGATGTGATCTTCACCGCCGCCCCGGAGATCACGGACCCGGTTTTATCGACAACCGTTCCGGAAAGACTGCCGTTCGCCTGGCCGTGCAGAAGTGAACACAGGCAAAACACGGAACATACAACCGCTACGAGCAGCGCTTTTCTTGTCAGCATCGGTTTTCACCTTGGCAGCCACTCTTCTCTTGATAAGGAGCGTGGCGATTTGGGATCGACTCACTGGCGGCTGGAACCTCGCTAATGAAACCAGGAGCGACCCTTTTTAGTGATCGGGTCATCTAAATAGATTAGATATGCAAAGTCAAGGGTTTTTGTGCCAGCTTCACGCATGACGAAGCGCAAGCCAGCGAATTCAATTTTCCATAATGCCTATGCTTTCACGGATTTTTACGACGCGGTTGCCGGTGACGTTTTCGAAGCGTTGCACCAGGCCACTCGGCCAGCGAATCTCGACATCGGCCTTAATGGCTTTGCCCAGCCCAAAGTGCAGCCGGAAGTCGCTTTGCGAGATGTATCCGCCGCCGCTGCGAACCTCCTGCGTCTGCTGGTGATCGCCCACCCGGACAGTGACTCTTGCGCCGATAGCGTCGCGATTGGACTTCGTACCTTCCAATTTCAGTAGAATCCAGTTCCCCTTCTCGCCGAGATTCTTCAGCAGGCTGGGACGATCATGGCTGTTGTTTACCAGAATCTCGACGGTTCCGCTGTTGTCGAAATCGGCGGCCGCTACGCCGTGGCTGTTGAACGGAGTCGTGATGCCGGCGCCGGAGTCGAGTGAGATGTCTCGAAATCGGCCGTTGCGCTCGTTCCAGTAGAGAATCTTGCGTTCGCGAAACGTGTTGTTGAGACCTTTGTTATCGAGTTCGGGATAGACGTGGCCGTTTGCCATGAAGATGTCGGGCCAACCATCGTTGTCGATGTCAAGGAAGAGCGTGCCCCACCCCAGGAATTGCGAATTCTTGCCGAGTCCGGCAGCCGCAGTGACGTCGGAGAATGTTCCATCGCGATTGTTGCGATAGAGCGTGGCGGTGTCGTCGGAGAAATTCGTCTTGACGATGTCGAGCCAGCCGTCGCCATCGTAGTCCACGGCATCGGCTCCCATGCCGGCTTGCTCGCGGCCTCCATCATTAAAAGCGACGCCGGCCTCGACGGCGGTTTCGGTAAAAGTGCCGTTGTGGTTATTGTGAAAGAGCAAGCTGGGCGTGGAATCGCAGGTGACATAGATGTCGGGCCAGCCGTCGTTGTCGAAGTCCCCGGTGAGAGCGGTGAAGCAGTAGTAAGAGTCGGTCTTCGCGACTCCAGATGCCTGGCTAACGTCGGTGAAGGTACCATCGCCGTTGTTGTGGTAAAGCTCGCTGTGCGTCCCTTTCAGGCCGCGCGGACCGCACATTACCGGCATCCCTTTCCACAGGCAAGCGGCGCCGCTGCCGGGCTCGGGCGTGTGCTGAGGATCGAAGTCGACGTAGTGGGCGATGAAGAGGTCGAGCTTGCCGTCGCGGTCGTAATCCACGAAAGCGCATCCCGTGGACCAGCGCGAATCGTCGTGCCAGAGTCCAGCCTTGCGCGTCACGTCGGTGAAAGTGCCGTCGCCGTTGTTGTGCAGCAGAACGTCGTGGCCCCAGAAGGTGACGAACAGGTCAACGAATCCGTCGTTGTCGTAATCGCCCGCGCAAACTCCCTGCCCCCAGCCGACCAGGCCGACACCGGCTTTTTGGGTGACGTCCGTGAACGTGCCGTCGTGGTTATTGCGGTAGAGGTGGCTGGTGGGCTCTTGACCCTTGGGAAAACCTTCCAGGCGGCTGCCGTTGACCAGGAAAATGTCGGGCCAGCCGTCGTTGTCGAAGTCAAACGCAGCGGCGCCGCTGCCGGTGGTTTCGATAATGTAGCGTTTGGTCCTGTCGCCGCCATCTTCGGTTTTGGCAGTCAGGCCGGCGCGCTCTGCGAGGTCCACGAAGTTTACTTTTGGCGGCGAGAGTGAAGTTGGGAGTTCGGCCTTCGAACCTTGTACTGAATGCGGTTGCGCCGCAGCGAGTGACACTGTAGACATCCACATTGCGACAACAACCGCGGCAATCCTGCAATTCATGAGTTCGAGTCTCAGGGAGAATCTTCTTTTAAGGAGAATCTTACAACCCGCTGGTTTCCCCTGTGGGTATTTCCCCTGTGAACCTCCGTGATCCCTGTGGTGAGAAAATCTCAACCACAGAGGAGGACAGAGATCCACAAAGGAACTGCGCCAGGGATTCCGCCCCAGCGGCAGGGGTACATGATTAGCCCCGGGGGTTTAGCCGTTTGCCTTGGCCACCAGCAAGATTCCCAAACAGTAGAAAACGAACATCAGGACCAGGTAAATCTTGGCTTTGCCGGGTGCACCTTCAAATTCCTTCCAGGCAAGAACGCCCCAGAGCGCGGCGACCATGGGAGCGGATTGTCCAATGGCGTAGGAAATCGCGAAGGCGGTTGCTTTTCCGGCAACGACATTGAAGACAGTCCCGACGCCCCATATGCAACCACCTAGGAGTCCGAGCAAGTGTCCGGAAAGCGTCCCGGAGAAGAATCCATCAAAGCTAACGGGCTCACCGAGCAGTGGACGCTTCATGAAATACAGATTCCAGATGAAACAGGAGAGCAGAGCGCCTAGGGTCAGAAAAACGACGGAGCTATATGGCGTTAACGCGTTGCCACGTGTCGCGCCGTAGGCCACGAAAGGATTCCACAATCCCATCAGTACCCCGGAAACAACGCAGATGACGATGCTCTTGCGCGAGACGGAGCGTCCTGCGCTCGCTAAGCTGCCGTAAGCCTTGCCGTCGAGGATCACCGCGATCAGCGCGCAAGCCACCCCGGCGGCGAGAAACACTGCGTCGCCTTTCGGCTGAAGCGCGTAGCTCAGGACGACGCCGACGACGAGCGCGATTCCAATGGCCACCGGAAAAGCGATGGCAAGCCCAGCCATGTCAATCGCGGCCACCAACAGCAGGTTCGCCAGATTGAAGATGGCACCGCCGACCATGGTGGAGACAATGTTGCTGGTGTCAGCGGAACGTACGTTGTTCAAGAAACTTGAGGCATCGTTGCTCGTACTTCCCATAGTGAACGCAAGGATCAGGGAAATCAGAAAAATGCCGACCGCGTAGTCCCAGTAAAACAACTCGAAGCGATAATTCTTGACGCCCTTGTAGGTGTTGGCCCATGAGCCCCAGCAAATGGCGCTCGTAATCATCATGAACAGTGCAACATTCAAACTCTGGGGTGTGAACATCGCTTCTCCTTGAACGGTCCGTCTGCGTGAGCCTACTTGCCGCGAATTCTGGAAACAAACAGCTGCAGAAAACGGTCGGCGTCGACGTCGACGCAAACCTTCGCATTGGGTTCGACCTTGTCGAGACCTTCAATAATGTAACGGTCACCGTGCAGCACGTTGCGCTCTACTGCACCGTGGCGATTGGCGACCGTCTCGCCGCGTGTGAATTCGCCCCGAGTTTCGACATCCACGTGCATCGCCGGCGCCTTGACCAGCGTTGCATCGATGGCCACTCCGACCGCGAGCGGATCATACATGGGTGTGCCGTCAAAACCGAATTGCGCGGACAGATCGATCAGATAGAGCGCCACCTGATAAATGAAATCATTCACCGGCCCGTGGGTTTGTCCGAGTTGTTCGAGATACTTCCGCGAAAGCAACGTCTTATCGCCGACATCGAGACCAACCATGGTCAGCGGCCAACCCGCCTGGAAAACGATCTGCGCGGCCTCAGGGTCGTTGTAGATATTAGCTTCGGCGGCGGCGGTAGAATTTCCGCCGGTGATCGAGCCGCCCATCAGGATGACTTCCTTTACCAGCGGAACGATAGACGGGTCTTTCTCCACAGCGAGCGCGATGTTGGTGAGCGGGCCAACCGGAACCAGAGTGATTTCGTGCGGAGCGGCGTGCACCATCTCGATGATCAGGTCCGGCCCGTAGCGGGCGTCGACTTTGCATTTGCTGGGCGGCAACTCGATGTTCGCCAGCCCATTCTTGCCGTGCCAGAACTCCGCCGTGATCAACTTCTGAAACAACGGATGCTGGGCTCCAGCCGCAACAGGAATATCGCAGCGATTGGCCAGCGACATCATGCGCAGCGCATTCTCCAATCCCTGCTTCGCCGTTACATTGCCCGGTACCACCGTGACCGCGCGAACATCCAATTCCGGCGAGTTCAGCGCCAGCATCAGGGCCATGGCGTCGTCCGAGCCGGGATCGGTATCGAGGATAATTTTCTTGCTGGAACCGGACGCTGGGATGGCCAGCGTCGTTACGAAGAGCGTGGCGATGAGGACACTTTGGCAGAGTCGGAAACGAGCGCACGGATTGATCAGAACTGACCTCCAAGTCGCATATTGCAAGATTTGGGAATCGCGCCGAGCCTAGCCGTGCACAGTCCGAGTGTCAAGACGAAAGAGGCGCTCTCATCCGACTCGGCATGAATCCGCGGTAGTCGGGAATTCATCTTTAACCGTATCTGCCGTACAATTGCACGGCATAAGGGCAGGCTGCGGAGCGTATTGATGCCGGTCGATCATAACGAGTTTCGGAGCGTCGACCGCCGAGTTGCACCCGACCCCGGCGGTGCGATCGCAACTCTGGCCGGGCGCCCGCTGCTGGCGAATACCGTCATTCCTCTCAATCTGGATTGGGTGCGCGAAGTGCGCGTCAACACCAGCGCGGTCGAGCGACGTGCCCAATCGCAGGTTGCGCGGCGTACGGTGAAAAAAGAATGGCAGGCGGCATGGCTGCTGCGCGCGATCACCTGCATGGACCTGACCACTCTTTCCGGCGACGACACCGACGAACGCGTCCGCCGTTTGTGCGCCAAGGGCCGGCATCCTATCCAGCCGGAATTGGAACACAAGCTCGGCATCGAGGAGTTGCAGATCAAGGTCGCTGCCATCTGCGTGTACCACACGTTTGTAGAAACGGCTCTGCACGCGCTCGAAGGCAGCGGAGTGCATGTCGCCGCCGTCTCCACCGGCTTCCCTGCCGGTCTGTCGCCGCTGGCAGAGCGTGTCAACGAGATTCGCCGATCGGTGGAGGCGGGCGCGCACGAGATCGATGTGGTGATCACCCGGGCGCATGTTTTCGGCGGCCGCTGGCAGGCTCTCTACGACGAAGTGGCGGCTTTCAAGCAGGCCTGCGGATCGGCGCACATGAAGGTGATCCTCGGAACCGGCGACCTGCTGACCCTGCGCAACGTGGCGCGCGCGAGCGTAGTGGCCATGATGGCAGGCGCGGATTTCATCAAGACTTCGACAGGTAAAGAACCGACGAACGCGACCTTGCCGGTGGGCTTGGTGATGACGCGCGCCATCCGCGAATACACGCAGCAAACCGGAATGGCGGTCGGTTTCAAGCCAGCGGGCGGCATCCGCACCGCGAAGCAGTCGCTCGACTGGCTGGCAATGATCAAAGAAGAACTCGGCCCGTCGTGGTTGCGATCGGAAATGTTTCGCTTTGGAGCCAGCGGCTTGCTGGGCGACATCGAGCGGCAACTGGAGCATCATGCGACTGGACGGTATTCGGCGGAGTATCGGCACCCGATGGCATGATTTATGGCGAAGACAAACAATGAGTGCCACACGTAAGTTGTTCATGACCGTTGGCGCGGGTTCGATTGTGTTCACGGTCGCTTCATGGGCCTTTGTTCTTGCGGTCTGGCTTCTTCGGCGGACAACTCTCGATGGACCAATTTCAAACCATGATGCGACAATCGGCGCAATTCTAATTGTCATCATTCCCGACGCCCTTGCCGCATGGTGGATCTTTCGCAGACTCAACATCCGACTTTCCCGAAGCGATGCCCGCCGCGCCGCTACTGCGTTTGCGGTTTCTGCCCCGTTGGTCTTAGGAGTCGGCTACCTGCTCGGTGAATTGGTCGGAGGGTACGCTGAGACGATTCTGGGCAGTCGCTTCATTTTGCCTGCCGTGGCGTCATTCATCATCGTCTTGATGATTGTCCTTCCAAGTGCTGTGGTTATGTGGGTCCTACACCCGTCCGGAGGCGTTGAGCCTGTCCCAGAAAGTGATCAAGATGAGCATTGCTGAGAAATTCGTGAGGATGGAGTACGGTCCGGCTCCAGAAGATTCGAAGGAAGCAGTGGCTTGGCTGGGGCGTCATGGCCGCCGTCTTCAGCATTTCATCGGCGGCGGATGGCAGGCGCCCGCCGCGGCAGAGTACTTCGACACCATCGATCCCTCCAACGGTGAAAAGCTCGCGTCGGTCGCGGAGGGATCAGCGGCGGACGTTGACGCCGCGGTCAAGTCTGCCCGGGCCGCGTCTTCGGGATGGCGGGCGCTCACCCCGCATGCCCGCGCGCGCTACCTCTATGCCATCGCACGGCTGGTGCAGAAGCATTCACGTCTGCTGTCGGTTCTCGAAACGATGGACAACGGCAAGCCCATCCGCGAGAGTCGCGACATTGACATTCCGCTGGTCGCCCGCCATTTCTATCATCACGCAGGTTGGGCGCAGCTTCTCGACCAGGAATTTCCCGAATACGTGCCCTGCGGCGTTGTCGGCCAAATTATCCCCTGGAATTTTCCTCTGCTGATGCTGGCGTGGAAAATTGCTCCTGCGCTTGCGACAGGTAACACCGTCGTCTTGAAGCCGGCGGAGTTCACTCCGCTGACCGCGCTAGCGTTCGCTGAAATCTGTCAGGAAGCAGGCTTGCCCGCCGGAGTAGTCAACATCGTCACCGGAGACGGCTCAACCGGAGAAGCGCTGGTCAAGCATCCAGACGTCGACAAGATCGCCTTCACCGGATCAACCGAAGTCGGACGCGCGATTCGCGCCGCCACGGCCACCAGCCACAAGCGACTTTCGCTCGAACTCGGTGGCAAGTCTCCATTCATAGTCTTTGAAGACGCCGACCTCGACAGCACGGTGGAAGGCCTGGTCGACGGAATCTGGTTCAATCAGGGGCAGGTATGTTGCGCGGGCTCGCGCTTGCTGATGCAGGAAAGTATTGCCGAAGCTCTGATCGCCAAAGTGCAGGATCGCATGAGCACTCTGCGCATCGGTGCGCCGCTCGACAAAGCGATCGACATCGGAGCCATCGTCGCGAAAGTGCAGCTCGAGCGAATCCGCAAGCTGGTCGATCAAGGAGTGGCCGACGGCGCAACCTGCTGGCAGCCGCAAGTCACGCTGCCGGCGCGCGGGTTCTACTATCCGCCGACGCTGCTTAGCAATGTGCATCCGACATCGATCGTCGCGCAGCAGGAAATCTTCGGACCAGTCCTGGCGGCGATGACCTTCCGCACGCCCTCGGAAGCCGTGGAGTTGGCGAACAACACAGTTTACGGGTTGGCCGCGTGCGTCTGGAGCGAGAGCATCAACGTTGCCCTGCACGTCGCCGCGCAACTGAAAGCAGGTGTCGTCTGGGTAAACTGCACCAACCTGTTCGACGCGTCCTGCGGCTTCGGCGGCTACCGCGAGAGCGGTTACGGACGCGAGGGCGGACGCGAAGGGCTGCTCGAGTATATGGAGCCGGCATGGTTCAAGAACGCACCGGCGCTTCCCGCGGAGAAGCCAACACCACCCGAAGCCGAACTGGACGAAGACTCCACTGCGTCTGGCCTTAGCACTCCTGCAATCGACCGGACCGTCAAGCTCTACATCGGCGGCAAACAGGCGCGGCCCGACTCCGGCTACAGCATGGAAGTGCGCGCGGCCGACGGACGATTGCTCGGCGAAGCACCGCTCGGCAACCGCAAAGACATTCGCAACGCAGTCGAAGCGGCGCGAAAAGCAGCATCGTGGGCAAAAGCTACCGCGCACAATCGTGCCCAGGTTCTCTACTACAGTGCGGAGAATCTTTCCCAACGCCGCGACGAAATTGCGCATCGTCTCGCCGCTGTGGTGGGCGAAAAGCAGGCTGCCGCGGAAGTCGATCTCAGCATCGAGCGCATCTTCTCCTATGCAGCGTGGGCCGACAAGTTTGACGGCGCCGTGCACAATCCGCCGTTCCGTAATGTCGCCCTCGCGATGAACGAAGCGGTCGGCACGATTGGCGTGATCTGTCCCCGGGAGGCGCCGCTACTTGGTTTTCTTTCCGTCGTGATGCCCGCCCTCGCCGTGGGAAATACGGTGGTCGCCGTTCCTTCTGAAGCCTATCCGCTAATTACCGGCGACCTCTATCAGCTTTTCGACACCAGCGATCTGCCCGGTGGCGCGCTCAATATTGTGACTGGATACACGTCGCAGCTTCTCAAGACGCTAGCCGAACACGACGACGTCGATGCCATCTGGTGTTTTGGTGATGAAGCCAGCGCCGCAGCGGCCAAGGCCATGTCGGTGGGCAATCTGAAGCAGGTTTGGACGAATGAAGGTCGCGCCATCGACTGGTTCAATCCGAAACTGGCCGAGGGCCGCTGGTTTCTAGAGCACGCCACCCAGGTGAAGAACATCTGGGTTCCCTACGGCGAGTAAGATTTCCCGTGTGTACCCCTGTGTCCTCTGTGGTAAAGACCTTTATTCACCACCGGGAGCACAGGGGCACACAGGGAAAGCACAGGGCAAATCTCATTCGAGCAACGCGCACGCCACGAGTAAAAATCTGCTGCATCGGCAGCGTCGCCGAAGCGGCGCTGGCCGTCGAGTGCGGAGCCTCCGCGCTGGGCCTGGTTTCAAACATGCCGAGCGGACCGGGCGTCATCAGCGATGAGCGGATCGCCGAGATTGCCGCGACCGTTCCACCTTCCATCGGAACCTTCCTGCTGACTTCGCGGCAAAGGGTTGCCGACATCATCGAGCAACAGCGCTTCTGCCGGACGAATACGATCCAGATCTGTGATCATCTCACCGTCGGCACGCATCGTGATTTGAAAGATGCTCTGCCTGGGATCTCCGTGGTTCAGGTCGTGCACGTAACCGGCCCAGAGTCGGTCGAGGAAGCCGCGCTGGTGGCGCCACATGTGGATGCAATCCTGCTCGATTCCGGCAACCAGAGACTCGCGGTCAAGGAATTAGGCGGCACCGGCAGAACTCATGATTGGACCCTCAGTCGCGCGATCCGCGAACGCATCGGCATCCCGCTGTTCCTGGCTGGAGGGCTAACGCCAGACAACGTAGGCCGGGCAATCGAAGAAGTGGGCCCTTTCGGGCTCGATCTGTGTTCCGGCGTGCGCACCGACGGCAAACTGGATGCGGCCAAGCTGATGCGCTTCTTCTCGGCGGTGAGGAGTGTGGGTACACATGTGTGAGCGCCCACAAAATATGACTGCGGGGCGCTACGCTTCCTACGTTCCGCTGCAGTTCGTGTTGCGACTGGGATTGTGCGCAATGCGGGAACATTGTCTAATGTGGTATGACAGAAACAGGGTATCGCGTTGACTTTTGCGAGACCTACAGGCAAACTCTCAATTCGCCCGTCCAACGCAGTTGGGCAGCGCGATGAGCCCGGCGTTAACGCCGTAAGCGAGGCAAAGGCCGACTCAGGGACCGTTCACTCTATGCCCGCAGACCGCGTCTCCTATACGCTTGATTCGACGTTGGAGACGGTGAACAATGCTGAAGAGACGGCCAGTCGCATGGCCGCCGAGGCCGGCTTTGACGACGAGGAGATCTTGAAGATCTCCATGGCGGTGCGAGAAGGCGCTGTTAACGCAGTTTTGCATGGCAATGCCTACGACCCTAATAAGAAAGTTACACTCGCGTTTGAACTTACGGTCCACGATCTGGTGATCATCATCCGCGATCAAGGCAAGGGGCTCGACGTCAGTCGGATTCCGGATCCATTGGCGCCGGACAACCTGATGAAGACATCGGGACGGGGCATTTTCCTAATACGCTCGTTCATGGATGTGGTGGAAATCCACCCCTCCCAAACGGGCACCGAACTTAGAATGATTAAGCACGTCCACGGCAACCCCGCGGACTCCAAGGAGGCTCCCCAGTGAGCATGAAGTCCAGTACTCGTCAGGTGGATGGCGTCACGATTGTCGATCTCAGCGGCCGGATCACGCTCGGCGAAGGCAGTGTGGTTCTGCGCGAAACCGTGCGCGACCTGCTTTCCAAGGGGCAGAAAAAGATCCTGCTGAACCTCGCCGACGTGAACTATATTGACAGCTCCGGCATCGGCGAGCTGGTCAGCGCCTTCACCACTGCCAAGAATCAGGGCGGCGAACTCAAGCTGCTCAACCTCACCAAGAAAGTACACGACCTGCTGCAGATCACGAAGCTCTACACCGTGTTCGATGTGAAGGACGACGAAGCAGCGGGCGTAAAGTCTTTCAGCTAGCAGCGGCCGCGCGGCTGTTTTGGCCGCTGGAAATGTGGCAGGCCGGGGCCCAGCCCCGGCGCTCCACCCCATCCCGCCGAAACCGGGCGTGCTCGTAACTTGGCCCTGCAAGTTCCCTTTTCGGGACAGTGTCGCGGAACTTTTTCCGGCTACTGAGCGTGGGACCTCTGCTCGACGCCTACAATAAAATTGAGACGCACTTCTCGGCGCCTCAGCCATTATGCGTTTCCTTGGCGTGACTTTCCTTCTTTTGACCGTTCTCGCGATGAGCGCGGTTGGATTCGCTCGCAATAATTCCAGAGCCCGGCTGCGTGTCATTCGCCGAAGCGAGCAAGCATATGGGCACGAACCAGTGCATCAGCGGAACTGTGCTGCACGTGGAAGATGGCGGCAAAGGCGTCAAGTTCCTCAACTTCTGCAAAGACAAAGACCGCAAGGCGTGCCCATTCACCGTGGTCGTGTTCCCGGGCGATCTCAAAAAGATGGGAGACATTCGCCAACTCGAAGGCCGGCAGGTTGAAATCAAGGGAACGATCCAGGACTACGACGGACGCGCCGAGATCATCTTGCGCCGTACCCAACAACTGGGCGAAGCGGCGTTCCTGTTATTCCCCCGGGTGCCCACCGACTACGACGTCGAGCGCCAACCCCACCACAGTGCCGGGAAGATCAAGGCTTCCAAAGCCAAGAAGACGGAAACGAAGCAGGGCGATCCGATGTCGATCGAAGATCCCGGACAGCCACAGTAGGTTCGCGACTCTTGGGAGTAAGCCGATTCACACCATCCCCTTGCGCAACTCTTCCAGCGAATACTTCGTCCCTCGCCACACAATACCGCCGTTCGCGAGCGTGTTGACCATCGACCGCAGCAATATGTACATAAACAGGGTGGTGCTTACCGGATGCAGAAAAAAGTAATATTGCGGGATGGGCGACCTGCTCGACATTCCGTGATAGATCAGAAACATCGAACCGAGCGCGATGGCGTAAGGAGCTCGCGCCCAGCCATGGGCCAGCCAGACGCCAACAAACGGACCGAGATTCAGAAAACCAAGACCGACGATGGTGGCCACCGTTCGCCACCACTGGAAAGAAAGGACGGCAAAGAAGTTCTTGGTGAGATTGTCGACGATTCCGAAAGCGCCCTTTGCCCAGTGCAGCGAAATCAGGTCCTCGCCAAAGACATTGCGCTGGGCGAAGCCCGCGTTCTTGACCACCTTGCCCAGTTTCATGTCGTCGAGAACTTCCATGCGCAAAGCGAGATACGTGCCGACCGCCTCATACACCGAGCGCCGGACCATATTGAAAGCGCCCACCCCCATGTGGTCGCGCGCCTTGGGATCGGCAACTTTCCACGGACGGTGTCCGAAAACGAAAAGCGCCTGGAAGAAGGCGATCATCATTTTCTCGCTCGGTCGCTTCATGATCATGCGCGGGAAAAGAACGACGTGGTCGGCGCGCTCCGCTTCGCCATAGGCAACGGCGCGCCGCAGAGAATCGTGCTTGAACAGAACATCTCCATCGGTGAAGAGCAACCAGTCCCCACTCGCCTGCTGGCCAGCCGTCCACATGGCGTGCGTCTTGCCCATCCACCCCGATGGCAGCTCCGAAATGTGAATGACCTGCAGTCGTGTGGGGCGGACATTCCTGTCCGCCTCTGCGTGCGCCGTCACTCCAGTGTCGCGGAGCGAATCCGCCGCCGCCACCTCATCCATGATCCGCCCGGTGCGGTCTGTCGACCGGTCGTTGACGGCAATAATTTCGTAGTTCGAATAGTCGAGGGCGAGCAACTGCACAAGCGTCTCGCGAATATTTTCCTCCTCGTTGCGCGCCGGAACAATAATGCTGACTCGGGGCTCGCCATTCGCAGTCGCCGGCCTGCGGTCCCATTCGGGCCGCGCGATGTCAGCAACTTGCCGCATACCGAATGCCGCTTCCACGATGCGCGAAAACCACGCCACAGCGAGGATGCCGCCTGCAATCCATTGCAATGTACTCCAGTGAATTGTTTGCCAATGCATTCTGCTTAGGAGGATGCTCCTGAGGGAACCTGCGGCCGCGCTTTACCCTGTATGCGGATTGGCGGAGCAAATCGCATGCCGTAAAACAGAATTGCCGAAGAGATGCCCATTGCGATCACTGGCAAAATGAAAGCGGCCTGCAACGAGCGTCGATCGGCGACCCATCCCATCATTGTAGGCGAGGGTACGTCGCCCAAAATGTGAATGATGAAAATGTTCACGGCGATGGCCGTGGCGCGAACATGGGCACCGACTGAATTGATTACCGCGGCGTTCAGGGGCGAAGTATTCAGCAGCAAAAAGAAAGCGGCCACCGCAATCGCCGGCACCATGGAGCGGCCTTTCGCCAACAGGGCCACAATCATCACCGGAACGCCGAGTGCCATACCCACGGCCGAAACCAGGTAGTACGCACCTTTCATCCGCCGCAGCAGATAGTCGCCCAACCATCCTCCAGCCAGCGCGGCAATAATCCCGTCGGCGACGACGATGATGCCAAAAACAAAATTGGCCCGCGCCAACGAATAGTGCCGCTCACTATAAAGAAACTGCGGCATCCAGACCTGAATACCGCCCAGCGAAAACGTCATCGCAGCCATTCCGAGAGTCGACGTCAAGAATGCCGGATTGCGTGCAAGACTCCCAAGACCAAAGACCGTCCCGCGCTCGGCAGTCTCTTTGATTGAATCAAATTGCCCCCGCTCCGGTTCTCTCAGAAACAGCACCGCAATCGCCAGCAGGAACCCCGGCGCCGCTGCAATATAGAAAGGAAATCGCCATCCATAGTGCGGAGCCAGATTGCCGCCCAGCAGATAACCCGCAGCCGACCCCACCGGAATCGCCAGATAGAACACGCCCAGAATGCGCCCGCGCATTTTTTCCGCGAATAGATCCGCCACAAACACCGGCGCAATCGTAACGAATGTCGCTTCGCCAATCCCCACCAGCGTGTGCCGGATCAACAGTTGCGTATAAGTGTGCGTGAAAGCGGTGAGCAGCGTCAGTCCGCTCCAAAAAATCGCGCCCAAGGCGATGATCACTTTGCGCGAGTAGCGATCCGCCAGCGGTCCTACAAACGGCGCAGCGATCATGTAACAAATCAGAAACGCGCTGGTGAGATACCCGATCTGCGTCTTGCTCAGGTGAAACTCATCCTGCACCAGAGGCTGCACCGCAAACAACACATTGCGGTCCACATAGTTGAGCAGATTGAGAGCGGTGAGCACGAGCAGCGCGCTACGGGCATGGAGGTTCTGCGGGGTCACAGGTCGAGCGAATATAGCATGGCGCAGGAGCAAAAGTTCCAGACGGCCCGTTCACTTCTGACTTTTCTTCCCCCGCGGCCACCGTGCGATCACCACCGTCGAAATCCCCCCGCGTGGACGAAACTCCCCTTTCACCTCCGCCCACACCGGCTTGGCCCAGCGCACCACATCTTTCAGTACCTGATTCACAATATTCTCCTGGAAGATGCCGAGATTTCGATAAGCTTGAAGATATTCCTTCAACGACTTCAATTCCAGGCACAGGCGATCGGGCTGGTAGCGGATCACGATGTTGCCAAAATCCGGCAAGCCAGTCTTAGGACAAACCGAGGTGAACTCGGGATCATCCACCACAATCTCGTATCCTGGAAACTGGTTTGCCCAAGTTTCAATCTCCGGAAAATCGTGATCGAGCCCGGCACTGGCGTGCTCCGCCGTGTAACGGGGAGAAGTAGACGTGGACGATTTCGCCATCTTCCTATTGTACCGATAGCCGCGAGCGCGTGATTCACGCAGCGCTGTCTCTGGAAGTATCTGAGTACGATGGACCAGGACGAAATGGCAGCGGGATCCGACAACGACCCGATGCCCGAAAAACCAGCCATCCCAGACCAGCGCCCCAACGGGCTCGAAGTGAGCGCTCCTCTTTACTCGATTAACGACAAAATGCTCGGAGCGGGGGAACCCCTCCGCGTGCAATCGGGTCAGCGCATCCTGATGCGCTTGCTCAACGCCAGCGCTTCGCAAATTCATCGCGTGGGTTTATTCGGTCACCATTTTCAGGTGATCGCTCTCGACGGCAATCCCGTGCCTGCGCCACAGCTGGTCGATGTGATTGAGATCGCCCCCGGCGAGCGCGTGGATGCGATCGTGGAGATGAATCTGCCGGGCGTTTGGATTTTAGGTGAGCTGCGCGATGCCGCGCGGCAATCCGGCATGGGCATTGTGGTGGAGTACGCCAATCAGGCACA
>CAVZDM010000087.1:0-4611 GCA_963773955.1 uncultured Acidobacteriaceae bacterium
GTCTTTCTGACCTACCAATCGATGCCGGCCACCGAGCCGGTGACCTACGACGTTTATCCTTACGGGCTGGCCTATCATCGCGGCTGTGCCTACCTTGTCGGCCGCAATCGCATGCGACCAGGTTTGCCACTGGAAGCTGGACCGCATCGAGGATGCCCGCGTCGAGGAGGTTCCGTTTTCAGCGGCCAGAGGGCTTTGATCTCCTCCAGTGGCACTGGCTGGCTCGTTTGGCATTTACCATACCGGCGTCCTTGAACTTCACTCCGGGGCGTTCGTCGCGATCGTCCAGCAAAACGTCGCAGCCGGCGGCTTCGAGCTGGCGGGCAACGTCCTCGGAAGCCGTGCGGATGGCCTCGTCTTTGGAGTTGGTGGACACGACGACTACGTCGAAGGGCGCAATCGAAGGCGCCAGCCAGAAGCCATTTTCGTCGTTATTCTGCTCGACTGCCGCGGTCAGGATGCGCTCGATGCCAATGCCATAGCTGCCCATGATGGGTGCGACCTCTTTGCCATTACGGTCGAGCACGCGCGCGCCCATGGACTCCGAATATTTGTAACCCAGCTTGAAGATGTGTCCGATCTCGACGGCGGTGTCGATGCACAAGGAAGCGCCGCAGTTGGGACAGAGTTCGCCGACGGTCACACTCCGGATGTCGGCGACTTCATATCCTGCGAAGTCACGGCCAGGTGTGACGTTCTTCAAGTGATAGTCTGCTTTGTTCGCGCCTGTGATCAAATTCTGTCTGCCGGCCAGGGCGCTATCCAGTATCACAATTGGTGGTTCGCACTGGATTTCAGGCTTGTTCCATCGGAGACCGACTGGTCCGAGGAATCCGACCGGCGCGCTAAATCGCGTCTCTATATCATCCGGATCTGCCGGCATGAAAACGTCCCAATTTTTTGTCGCCAAAAACGCTCCCAGCTTCGACTCATTTACTATGTGGTCTCCGCGCATAAGGACGATGACGTACTGCAGACCCACAGCACCAGACACTTTGTGCACAACCCCGGCAATCTCGCGAAGTTGATCTCCCCTGTGCTTATGAGCTTCATATATGAGGGTCTTCATCGTGTGGACTGTCTCCACGCCCAAGAACCTTGCGATGTCGGCAATTGTTTTTTGTTCCGGAGTATGCACTTCAAGCGGCTGCCCATCGCCCTCCGGCTTCAGGTCTTCAACTGGATCCAGCTTGGAAGTAGCCTTCTCCATGTTCGCCGCGTACCCGCATTTCTCGCAGCTTACGACGAGGTCCTCGCCCGCCGGAGTGCGCACCATGAATTCCTGCGACTTCGATCCGCCCATGGCGCCCGAGTGCGCGTCGATGACCATGTACTTCAGGCCGCAGCGGTCGAAGATGCGGCAGTAGGCGTCGTGATTCTTAAGGTAGGAGACGTCGAGCCCGGCGGCGTCGATGTCGAACGAGTAGGCGTCTTTCATGATGAACTGACGCACCCGCAGCAAGCCCGACTTGGGGCGCGGCTCGTCGCGGAATTTGGTCTGAATCTGATACCAGATCTGCGGCAGTTGCTTGTAGCTGCGCAGTTCCTTGCGCGCGATGTCGGTCATGACTTCTTCGTGGGTCATGCCGAGACAGAGGTCGGCGCCCTTGCGGTCTTTGAGGCGAAACATGTTTTCGCCCATCACGGTCCAGCGCCCGCTCTCCTCCCAGAGATCGCGCGGATGCAGCGTGGGCAGATAGAACTCCTGGCCGATCTTGTCCATTTCCTCGCGGACGATGCGCATGATCTTCTGGGTAGAGCGATTGCCCATGAACAGAAACGAATAGATCCCGGCGCCCAGTTGACGGATGTATCCGGCGCGGACCAGAAGCTTATGGCTTGCGACTTCGGCGTCGGCCGGAGCCTCGCGAAGAGTGGGAATGAAGAGTTGTGACCAGCGGTGCATAGTTTGAGTTTCCAATCGAAAGAGAATCTTTGATTGTAAACGATGGGGAGTGCGCGATGGCGGGCGTCCACGGCATCGCAGACTCACGATTGGCGCTCTCGGCATCGCAAACATACGATGGAGTTCGCGCTTTCGCAGGTTCAGAAAACACATCTCATAAATCGCACTTGTATTCCGCCTTTCCTGATTCATCCCAACTGGTTGATTTCACGCAGGATGGCTGAAATCAGCCACTCGGTTTTGCGCAACTTTTCTCGCCCATCCGAGTTTGAGTGAGTAGGCACTTCAGAAGGAAAACAGAAAGCTGAAGGAGCTGGGAGGTTCACCATGAAATACCTGAGATATGTTGCACTGCTTGCTTTACTGGCTATGCCGCTCGCGTATTCGCAGGCGCAGGTCAGGGTCGGAATCGGAATCGGCGGCGTTGGCGTTGTGGCTGGCCCACCGGTTTGCGCTTATGGCTATTACCCGGATGCTCCGTATGCTTGCGCGCCCTATGGCTACTATGGCCCTAGCTGGTTCTCTGGCGGCGTCTTTATCGGCGCCGGGCCCTGGTACCACGGCTGGGGACACGGATATTACGGACGGCCTTACGCTCGCGGCTTTGCGGGGCGTGGTTTTGAGGGACGACCTTTTGCGGGACGTGGTCCGGTAGGTCGCGGCTTGGTAGCACGCGGTCCGGTTGGGGGCTCTCGCGGAGGGTTCCACGGTGGGGGATTCCGCAGCGGTCGCTAGCGGATTGATCGGAATTTGACGGACGGCTGGCAGGATAATCTGCCAGCCGTTTTTCTTTGTTTTGCCAAGCACGGGCGGAACTGGCTAGGAACGATGGCGAGCTGCGCTCGCCTGGACAGCCGGTGGCGGCTGTCCCTACGTGTGGCTGATCGTGATATTATCCTTCGCGTGCTGGGCGGACGCACTAACGAACAGTGGATCGCGCAATACGGATCCAGTCATCAGCATCCGGTGAACCGGGTGTGTCACACGCTGGGGATCCCTACCATCCTGCTTTCGACTCCAGTTTTTATCGCCAGCATCTTCTACCACCGCCTGTGGCTATACGGTGTGGCGCTGTTCCTGATCGGATGGGCTTTCCAATTCATCGGCCACGCTTTCGAGGGGAAGCCACCTGAATTCTTCCACGACTGGCGTTTCCTGTTTGTCGGCGTCCGATGGTGGTGGGCTAAGATCCACGGCAAAGCCTGATCTTACGCTCCGGCGGCCTTCGTTCTTATTTCCGTCATGGCCGGAAAAGATCTAGGTGCGCATAAGGTCCTCTCGGCTGGCATGGCACCGGTGCTGACTGCTTTAGCGAGCATTTCGAGAGCCAGGCCCGCCATGGGTGGAATCACCACAGTGGCGCGCAACTGTCCTCGTCGTACCCATTCCTGGCCGGTCTTAGTGACCCCGTCGCAGCCGGTAAACGGAATGTTGAGCCAGTGCTCGCGGTCTCCTTCGGACAAGCCGGAGAAAGCTTTTCTGGCGCCCATGGCCATGGCATCGTTCTGGCAGATCACCGCCTGAATGCGAAGCTGACTCGAGGTGCTCAACGACAGCCAGTGCGAAACTGCCTGTTGTGCGCCGCGTTCCGACCAGTCCGCTTTGAGCACCTTCATCTCGACCTTGCGGGGTTTGGACGAAAGCATTCCCTTGGTGCGCAGATTGGCCGCGCTGCTGCTGGTAGGACCTTCGATATAGAGTATGTTGCCCTCGGTAGTGAAGAGCGCCACTTGCTCGCCTTGAATACGCCCTACTTCTTCCTGGTCGGGCGTCACCGCGAACACCGGGACCAGGGTGGACCGGCGAAGTTCGGGAATGTAGTCGGCTTCGCGATTCAGAATTCCCCAGCCGATACCGGCCGCCACGGCCGCCTTCGCGACCTGCAGCATGGGGGTTCCAACGGGCTCGACCAGAATGGCGTCGGGACGCTGATTCCGGTCCTGGATGATCCTGACTAATTGCTGGGATTGATTGACGGCGTTGTTGTCCGCATAAATGATGTTGATCTTCACGCCCAGCCGGGACGCGACCTCGATCGCAGACGCAGCTTGCTCCGCCTGGTAATCATTGTCGGTCGTGGTCAGAGCAACCACTACAGTTTTGTTGTTCATAAAATGGGGGACTCTTAATTGGTGAATTTTTTACAGCGTGGCCCAGGATGTTAATTAAGATTTTCTAATGAAGGTTCCGAGGCTGCCAAGTTACCGTGGTGTTCCGCTTTGAGGCTGCCGAAAAGGAAGAACTACCGTCGCGGCGTACGCTTCGCCTGGACAGCTGACCCACCCCAGCCCGCGAAAAGCGCGCGGTCTGGGGACCCCGGCGAGGGCGGCTGTCCCTACGCGAGATGGGGTGAATTACGCGGCTAGGCGTTTTAGAATTTCCTTGCCTAGTTTCTGCGCCTCGCCGAAGAATTTCTGGTATTCGACGAAGATCCGATTCAACTCGAGCGACTGGTCGGCGGTGAGCTTGTGGCGCAACATCATGTCGCGGACGTGGACGGGATTGGGCAGAGTGGCGTCTTCGTTCAGCTCTTCAAGGGCGGTTGCTGGATTGTAGTGGTACATGCATTGCATTGTAGCGCTGCGGAGTGGAATTTAGCGGGCGTTGGCTTTCGGTCGTTCGGCGGTCAGTGGCCGGCCTTGGCGGTCGATGCCTGCAAAAGCAGATTCAGGTTTTTTTGATGATTGACCTGACGGAGTACCGTC
>CAVZDM010000088.1:0-5507 GCA_963773955.1 uncultured Acidobacteriaceae bacterium
CCGACGGGGTTCGGAAACTAATGGACGACCACCTTCTTCGCGGCAAAACCATGACCGCACGCATATGGCGTCTGCTGATGTTCGAACTCTGGCATCGCAACTTCCTGGAGAAATACATCAAGCCCGCCGGCCTTTTTTCTCTCCCTGTGGTCGCCGACTCTCGCCGTCAGGCGCCGAATTCCGCCACCCTGACCTCCGCTCCGGTGGGAGGATGATCTCGGAGCTGGGGTACCAAAAACGCAATCCAAACCGGGCTGCCTTCAGGCGGTGGTTCTCGGACCTTAAGCGTCAAAATGCGATGCTCGTCGGGATGCCTGATTCGCCCATCAGCCTGTTTCTCATGGTCAATACTTTTGAAACAGGAGGATCAGAGCGCCAGTTCACCGTCCTCGCGCACAATCTCGCGCCTCCACAATTCCAAGTTCATGTCGGCTGCATCAACCCGCGCGGACCGCTCGCCCACAACTTCCCAAACGCTCCCCAGTTTCCCCTGGGCGGCAGCCTCTACGGATGGCAATCCCTGCGCGCTCGCCTCAACCTGAACCGCCATCTGCGTCGTCATCAAGTACAAGTGGCACACGCGTTCGATTTCTATGCCAATCTAGCGCTGATTCCCGCCGCCAAGTTGGCTCGCGTCCCCGTAATCATCGGCAGCCATCGCCAACTCGGCGACCTGATGACCCGCGCGCAATTTCGCGCACAGACGGCCGCTTTTCGCTGGTGTGACGCCGTAGTCTGCAATTCGCAAGCCGCTGCCGATCGCCTCCTCGCCACCGGCCTCTCTCCCGACAAAATCGTGGTCATTGGAAACGCCCTGCCAGCCGAGGTTTTCACCACGGCTCCCGCGGTTCTGTCGAAACGTCCTGGAGTGGTCCGTGTCGGCATGGTTGCGCGCATGAATCACCGTTACAAGAATCATTCAGGATTTCTCCGCATCGCCGCCCAGATTCACAAGCGCATGCCCAACGTCGAGTTTGTCTTAGTAGGTGACGGCCCGCTGCGCCAGGAACTAGAGAGGGAAGCGGCAAGTCTCAACCTCGGCGACTCCGTGATCTTCCTCGGCGATCGTCAGGATATGCCCGCCGTTCTCGCTTCCCTCGACGTCGCCGTCAACACTTCCGATTCAGAAAGCTTGTCCAACGTTCTTCTCGAGGCCATGGCCGCGGGTTTGCCCGCAGTCGCCTACGAAGTCGGAGGCAACTCCGAACTGCTGAGCCAGCAGCGCGGAGCCCTGATTCCCCCCTGCAACGAAACCGCTTTTGCTGAAGCTGTGCAGAGGCTTTTAGTCGACTCCACTCTCCGCCAGCAACTAGGCCAATCTGCCCGCCAGTTCGCTCAAGAGAACTTCAGCCTCGATAAAGTACGTCAACGCTACGTGGAACTCTATGTCACGCTTCTCCAGAAAAAGCGTCCCAGGAATTCTGCCGCATGAGCGACCCGGCTGATGTCACCTTGACGAAGTCGCGCCCGCGAGTCTGCATCGTAGCGCCCAGCCTGCGCTACGTCGGAGGACAATCCGCTCAAGCCGACCTGCTTCTGCGCCATTGGCAGAACGATCCCGACATCGACATCAGCTTCCTCGCCGTCGATCCGCCGTTTCCCGGCGCCCTCGCCTGGGCCGAGCGCATTCCCGGACTGCGCACCATTCTGCGGGAGCCCATCTATTTCTGGCACCTCAGGCGCGGTCTCAAGGATGTCGACATCGCGCACATTTTCTCCGCGTCCTACTGGTCTTTTCTGCTCGCTCCCGCGCCAGCCGCGCTATTTGCAAAAATGAAAATGAAGACGCGCGGCACCAAGACCGTGATCAACTACCACAGCGGCGAGGCCCGCGACCACCTCCAGCGCTTTCGCTCCGCCAAGTTCGTTCTCTCTCGCGCCGACAAAATTGTCGTTCCCTCCGGCTACTTGGTCGATGTCTTCCGCGAATTCGGATTGCCGGCGTCCGCCGTGCCGAACATTGTCGACCTGGCGCAGTTTCGCTATCGCGAGCGCACTCCGCTGCGTCCGCACTTGGTCTGCACTCGCGGCTTTTCCCCTTACTACAGCGTGGATGTGGTGGTCCGCGCCTTTGCCTTGGTAAAAAACGAATATCCCAAGGCGCAACTCGATCTGGTCGGCGGCGGCCCGCTCGAGGACGATATTCGCAAACTGGTCGCGGACTTACATCTCGCAGACGTCAACTTCACCGGCGTCGCGTCGCGCAACGAAATCGGCAAGTATTACGACCAGGCCGACATCTTCATCAATGCCTCGTGGCTCGACAACATGCCGCTGTCGATCATCGAAGCCTTCGCCGCCGGTTCGCCCGTAGTCACCACCTCGCCCGAGTGCATGCCCTACCTGGTCCAGCACGAACGCACTGGATTGCTCTCGCCCGTAGCCGACGAAAAAGCTCTGGCAGCAAATGTAATCCGTCTATTGCGCGACCCCGCACTCGCCGCTCGCCTCGCGCAGAACGCCCACGATGAATCGCGAAACTATACCTGGGAAGCCGTCCGCGAACAGTGGCTGAACACCTATCGCGGATTGCTGTGACGATGCCGGGCTCTCTTACGCCGTTTTCTTTTTCAGCGTCCAGACCGTCGTTACCACCAACGCCACCGCAATTCCCAGCGACACCTCCAGAAATCGATGCCAGCCGACGATCCATGGAGCGCTCGTATGCGGAATCAGTAAAACAATACTCAAAGTAATTCCGGCAAACCGGTAAGCGCCGCCCACGCGCAATAACCACGCCAGCACGCCGCACAAAAGAATTCCCGCGGCATAGACCACTGCGTTCGGAGGGAAGAACGTGGCCAAAGCCGCGCCCAATAACGCCCCGAGCGCGGTGCCCACAAAGCGCTGCCACGCCAACTCCCGCGGAGGGATGGTGGATTGCACGACCACGATGGCCGAAATCGGCGCCCAATAATATTCGGGCAGCTTCAGCAGACGAGCGAGCAGCATAGCGGCCACTGCCGCAAGAGTGGTTCGCAGCGAGTCCAGAACAGAAACGCGATTTACACCCAAAAAAATCCCGCCACGAGCCATCGACCCCTCCCTACCACGAGGCGTTATTGTATCGGAACGGTTCTACTGGGCTCCCGTGGCTTGCTCACTTTGGCGGTGTAGCGGTCCAAGCCGATACAGGCCTGGATCGTTCCGGGGGAAAGATTTTCGTCGCTGCGCTGTTCGCTGCGGGTTTCGCTACGGTGTTTGTCCGAGCTTCCGTCAGAAGTTTCGTGGGCGGTTTCGTCTTCAACAAGAACTGCCATGGGAGCTTCGGTTCCCGGTTCCGTTACGAGATCGGTGACAAGTTGCTCTGGTTGCGGTTTTTCGAGTTCCATGCGCTTGAGATTCGACGAGGCGATCTGGAGCGCGTAAAGCACGACGCCGGCGGTTTTCCGGTCGAGGCAATTTAGCAGGGTCATTTGCACGACCTGTCGAATGACGTTTTGAATGGAGTGCGCGTCTTCAAGAACGGGCAGGACGATCAGGCCGGTTGCGTACTTGTCTGGGTGGTAGTAACAGTCGGTGAGCTTGGGGCGACTCTCCTGATAGTAAAAACAGAAATTCTTGTCACGCAGAGCGGGTGAACCGCATTGGGTTCCGCTGGCCTTGATGTGTCGGCAACGAGGTGCTGCTGAGGATGACATAGTTGCTCCTGGGTATGGATGACTAATGTTGGTAGGGGATACCCCCTGTTTGTCGGTATATTGGAAACATCGACTTAGCATCGCGCTGTGCGGCAAAGTCTTGAATCGAAGATAGTTATAGGTAAAGTCTTGATTTGGAATGGGTTTGACAGGATCGGGTCCTTAATCTGCCGGATAAGTCACGGCGGGCGCGGAGTTATAAGTGGATAGGCCGCGCGTATCTTCTGTGTTTTGTCTTTATTTCTATTATAAGGCGGGTTGTCAAGTGTTATTCGCGGGAAATCGTTGCCCGTAGAAGTCGTGATGACTGACGGGGTGTGGGCGGGTTTATTCGGGGGAGTTGTATGGTTTGGTAGAAGGCACTTCTCGAGAAGCGCGAGAAGTGCCGCATCCCCCCGGCAACAAATCCAGCCACTGCTCGCGGGCGTTTTCAACATCCGCTATTCGATCCGCGGGTCAGCTAAGGTTCCGAAGGTTCGCGTGTCAGAAGCAGTGATTTCGTACTGAGTAATATCCGGCTTCTCATATAAGAAGGAAAGTGACAAAATGCTCGCTTCTCTCTGCTCGCAGGACAAGGAGGGTGGCCCGTGCGACGTGGTTGGAGCCTGTCACAGATCTTCTTCTTTGTTGTCTGCTTGCTATCGATTGTTCCAGTGCTTCCCGGGCAATCGTCGGATACCTGGCAGGCAGTTCCCGGGGACGATCTTGCGCTTAAGGACAACCCCGCCAATCCCGGCTCGTCCGCAATGATCCTGGAGCGACAGATCTACACAGATGATGCGAAGCGCATTCAGACGGAATGGGTGCGCATCAAGGTGTTTACGGAAGAGGGTAGAGCTTACGCGGATGTGGAGATCCCTTACCTGGCTAAGAGCACTACGATTGAAGGGATTCGTGGACGCGCGGTGCGACCCGATGGAGCGGTGATCCCGTTTGATGGCACGGTCTTCGACAAAGTCGTGGCTAAGTATCGGAAGTTCCGGTTCGAAGCCAAGGCCTTCACGCTGCCAGGCGTGGAAGTTGGCTCGGTCATCGAATATGCGTACACAGTCCGGTGGAAAGAAAATTTGCCCGATTATGTGCGCAATCCCAACGGCTACACCTTTCGAGAAAGGTGGACGATTCCCACCACGACCTGGACGATCCAACAGGAGCTGTTCACGCGCCATGCGGTTTTTGTCCTTCCGCCTGTAAAGGGCGGGCAACTCCAGTTTGCCAAAGTCCGCCTGCCAGACAACGGGCCTTCGAGGACACCCGACGGAACCATGCGTATGGAGGTAAACAACGTCGCGGCTATCGAAAAAGAGCGGTATATGCCACCTGAGTCCACGCTGAATAGCCGAGTCCACTTTTATTACGTCGTGGGCGACTGGGGTTACGTGGTTGGCTACTGGGGCGACTACTGGAGCGAATTCGGGAAGCTTCAGGCGGAAAGAGCTGGAGCGCTTGTCGAGAAAACACCTTTCCTGGAACGAGCGGTTAATGAGATTGCTCCCTCGAGCGATCCTCCGGAGACCAGACTGCGCAAGCTTTACGCACGCGTGCAGCAGGTCCGCTATCTCAGCTATGAGCCCGTGCAAACTGAAAAAGAAGTCAAGCGCGAACACTTGGCGGACAACAAAAGCGCCGAAGATATCCTTCGTCATGGCTATGCCTACGGCGACGAAATCGACTACCTGTTCACGGCCCTTGCCCAGGCTGCGGGTTTTGATGCTTCCATCGTGCAGGTCGTCGACCGCACGTCCGCAGAATTCGAGCCACAAGTCCTGGACGCCTCGCAATTGAATACCACGGTTGTGCTCGTGCGATTAAAAGACGGGGACCTTTACCTCGAGCAATACGTACTCGTCAAGCACGTACACAACA
>CAVZDM010000089.1:0-4152 GCA_963773955.1 uncultured Acidobacteriaceae bacterium
GACGGACATGCTCAAGCAGAATGTGGCGCGGCGTTTGCGCTCGCCCGAGGGCGGTCTGTTGTAGCAGCCGCGGTATTACGACTTCAATGTGTGGAGCGACGGCAAGCGCATCGAGAAGTTGCGTTACATTCATCGCAATCCGGTCAAGCGCGGTCTGGTGCGGAGTCCGGAGGATTGGGCGTGGAGTAGTTTTCGCCACTACGCTTCTGGCGTTGAAGGAGTCGTGGAAATTGAGTCGCAGTGGACGGCGCGGAAGAGGGAACAGATGGGAATCGTGGTGGGGATAGGGAGTCAAAATCCCCGCCCTGTGTCTGCAAAAGACGCAGACACAAGGACGGGGCACCCTCGATAGCTTGACTTACTTGATAGTAACCAGCTTCTCCACCAGTTCTGAGTAGTCTTTCTTCTCCAGCCCGTGCACCTGCTTGTTATATTCGTCTACTTTGCTGGAGTAATTCATGGAGCAGAACTTCGGGCCGCACATGGAGCAGAAGGCGGCGGTCTTGTATCCCTCTTCGGGGAGGGTTTCGTCGTGCATGGAGCGGGCAGTCTCGGGATCGAGAGAAAGTTCGAACTGTTTTTCCCAGTCGAACTTATACCGGGCATAACTCAAGGCATCGTCGCGATCGCGCACTCCGGGCCGCTGGCGGGCGATGTCGGCCGCATGGGCGGCGATTTTGTAGGCGATGATTCCGTCTTTCACGTCTTTTTCGTTGGGCAGGCCGAGATGCTCTTTCGGCGTAACGTAGCAGAGCATCGACGCGCCGTACCAGCCGATCATGGCCGCTCCGATGGCGGAGGTGATGTGATCGTAGCCGGGAGCTATGTCGGTGACCAGCGGACCGAGGGTGTAGAACGGAGCCTCGTCGCACCACTCGTTTTCTTTTTCCACCTGCTCCTTGATCTTGTGCATCGGAATGTGGCCGGGGCCTTCGATCATTACCTGCACGTCTTGCTTCCAGGCGATGCGAGTCAGTTCGCCCAGGGTTTTTAGTTCGGCGAATTGGGCTTCATCGCTGGCGTCGGCGAGGCAGCCGGGACGCAGGCCGTCCCCCAGGGAGAAACTTACGTCGTACTTCGCGAAAATTTTGCAGATGTCTTCGAAGCATTCGTAAAGGAAATTCTGCTTGTGGTGGTGTGTCATCCACTGGGCCAGGATGGCGCCGCCTCGGCTTACGATGCCGGTGATGCGCTTCGACACCATGGGCACGTATTGAATGAGCACGCCGGCGTGGATGGTCATGTAATCGACGCCCTGCTGGGCTTGCTCTTCGATTACTTCGAGCATCACGCTCGCGGTTAGATCTTCTACTCGCTTCACGCGCGAGATCGCTTCGTAAATCGGAACCGTGCCGATGGGGACGGGCGAATGGCGGATGATGGCTTCGCGAATGGTGTGAATGTCGCCGCCGGTTGAGAGGTCCATTACGGTGTCGGCTCCGTAGTGAACGGCGGTGTGCAGCTTCTTGAGCTCCTCATCTACGTTCGAGGTGACGGCGGAGTTGCCGATGTTGGCGTTGATCTTGCATAGCGACTCTACGCCTATTGCCATGGGCTCGAGTTCGGGATGATTGATGTTGGCGGGGATGATCATGCGGCCGCGGGCTACCTCGTCGCGCACCAACGCTGGCGCGATCTTCTCGCGGTGCGCGATGTATCCCATCTCGTCGGTGATTACGCCGCGGCGCGCGTAATGCATCTGGGAGAAGTTGCCGTCTGTGTTCTCGGCCTTACGTTTCGCCAGCCACGCGGCCCGCGGTTTCAGGACCGCGTCCAGGCTGTTGCCGTTAGTACCGCGGTTAGGATCGTTTGGGGAATCGCCATTGCCTGCGGACATTTTCGTCTGTACCATCCTTCGCAAAGTCTTAATGAAGAAATTATACCCCGCATCCGGGACGCGGATTCATGTTCCCGGAAAGGGAGCGGCTGAGGCGGGCCGGGGAAATTGAATCGTGGCGGCGGCGAAGAGAATCGAAGGATAATGTCGTTATAACGACTATCGTAGGAGGAAGCGATGCTGAAGCGACTGATGGGCACGTCCGAGGACGTGAGCTTGACCACTTTGCGAGTGGTTCTGGGAGTGGTGTTCTTTGCGCATGGAGCGCAAAAAATGCTGGGCTGGTTTGGCGGTTTTGGTTTTCATGCCACCATGGGATTTTTCACGCACATGGGAATGCCGGCTCCGCTTGCGTTTCTGATCATCTGCACCGAATTCTTTTGCGGACTGGGGCTGATTGTGGGATTGCTGACGCGCATCGCCGCTCTCGGAATTGGCGGCCTGATGATCGGAGCGATCTTCATGGTCCACCTGGCGAACGGCTTTTTTATGAACTGGATGGGCACGCAAAAGGGCGAGGGCATCGAATACCATCTGCTGGTGCTGGCCATAGCCGCGGCGCTGTTGTTGCGCGGGGCCGGCGCGTTCTCGGTGGATCGGGCGCTCTCGGAGTAAGGCGCCGGCGGTCCGTGGCCCTGGCGACGTGATTACCTTGCCCACGCAGGAGACGCGGCAAGCCGCGTCTCTACAATTCGGCGGATGAGATGCCGAGCGCTCTAATTCCTTAGCGTCTTGCCGGTTTTCAGCGTGAATTGAATTCTTTCCTGGGTCTTCTTTTCTCCGCAGAGAGACTTGAAGGCCTCGCGCTCCAGGTCGAGGATGTACTGTTCGCTTACGGGCGTGCCGGGCGTGATATTTCCGCCGCACAGGACCTCGGCGATCATTCTGCCCAGCTTCAGCTCGTGATCGCTGATGAACTCGCCTTGGCGCATCATGTAGACGCCCATTTTTAGAGCGGCGAGGATGTTCTCGCCGGGCGCGGAAATGTTGGTGCGCATCACGGGCGGCTCATAACCGGCGCACACCAGATCCAGCGCGCGCGTTTTGGCGTCAGAGAGAACGCGCTCGCGGTTCATGGTGATTCCGTCGGAGCTTGACAGGAATCCAAGTCCGCGAGCTTCTTCGGCCGACGTGGAGACTTTTCCGGTGGCGATGGTCTCGAATGCCTTCTTCATTGCCTCCAGCAATTCCACCGATTCTCCTCGGCCATCGGGACGGATGGATGATGCGCTGTCGACCGCGCGCAGCAGCATTTCCTTGCAGCCACCGCCGCCGGGAAGCAGGCCGACTCCGACTTCGACCAGGCCCATATAGAGTTCGGCGTGAGGCTGGCGAGCGGCCGAATGCAGCGAGATTTCGCAACCGCCGCCGAGCGCGAGTCCGAAGGGCGCGCTGACCACAGGCTTCGGTGAAAATTTGATGGCTTGCATCATGCCTTGGAACTGGCGGATGGCCAGGTCTACCTCGTCCCACTCTTCTTCTTGGGCTGCCATGAGTAGCAGCATCAGGTTCGCGCCTACGGAGAAATTCTGCGCGTCGTTGGTGATGACGAAGGCGTCGAAGGCGTCGCCGGGGCCACCCGGCTTCAGCGTCTGGAGAACCAGTGAGACGATGTCGGCGCCGAGGGAGTTCATTTTGGAGTGGAACTGGATGCAGCCCACACCATCGCCCAGGTCAACCAGCGAGGCTCCGGAATTTTTCTTGACCACGCCGTTGGACTTCGTTTTTGCCGCGGTTTTTATTGCGACTTCGACCGACCAGACTCCGGCGGGGACAGCCACCGGTTGCCAGTTGCCGGTTGCCAGATCCCAATATTGGCGGCCGGATGGCGTGTTCGGATCGTCGGCGTACCAGGATTTCTTTCCGGAGGCGAGCAGCTTTTCTACGTTGGCTGCTACCGGGTGTCCTTCTTTTTTCATGCGCGCTACGGTGGCTTCGACGCCGGCGGCGTCCCAGAGTTCGAAGGGGCCGAGTTCCCAACTGAAGCCCTGGCGCATGGCGCCATCAATTTCAACCACGGAATCGGAAATTTCGGGAATGCGATTGGCGGAATACGTCCAAAGGTCGGACAGCGCCGCCCATAGGAATGTGCCGGCCTTGTCGGGCTTCTGTGGCGTGCTGGCTTCGCTGTTGAGACCGAGCAGCATGCGAATTCGCGCTCCGGGCTCCTCGACGTTTTTCGCCATATCGAGGGCGGCGAATTTTGGCTTCTGGCGCGGATGATATTCGAGGGTCTTCCAGTCGAGCGCCATGCGCTCGTCTTCTTTTCCGTCGCGGCTTTTGATCCTTTTGTAGAAGCCGCCCTTGGTCTTGTC
>CAVZDM010000090.1:0-51686 GCA_963773955.1 uncultured Acidobacteriaceae bacterium
TACTGAAGCTGATTCCGTCAACCGCCCAGATTCACAACGTGGGCAAGCGTTGCGGGAAAAAGAAAATCCTGCAGGGCGAAATCAATTTTCTGATGATCGAGTTGGCGGCTTCAGGACTGCGCGTCGTCCGGCTGAAGGGTGGCGATCCGCTGATTTTCGGACGGGCCGGAGAAGAGATCGAATCCCTGCGCGCAAACAACATTCCGTTCGAGATCGTTCCGGGCGTGACCTCGGCTCTAGGTGCGGCCGCTGCAGCTCAGATTCCGCTAACGCATCGTCGCGCGTCCGACGCGCTAATCCTCATTACCGCGCATCGAGCTGCCGGAAAAGACGCTACGGATTGGAGCAAGTTTGTCTCCAGTGGAGCGACGCTGGTGATTTACATGCCCGGACGAAACTACTCAGAGACTGCGAAGAGGCTGACTTCAGCCGGGTTGGCCGCTGAGACACCTTGCGCCGTGATCTCCCGCGCGTCCACGAAATATCAGCGAACGCATCGCACAACCGTGCTTGATCTGCATCGCGCGCCGCAACTCGCCGCTCCCACGCTGTTGGTCGTCGGTGAGGTTGTGCGTCTCGCCGATCCCGCAGCCATTGTGGAGGAACTTGTGATGCCGCACGTTTCGCTGGGCAAGGACGGTTTGCTTCCCGCGTCACTTCTCAAAGAATCTCTCACGCAGTCACCAAGCCTACGAGCGGGTGAGGAGCCGATGGCATGAAAATCAATATCGCAGAATTGCAGCTGGCGGCGGAGAGCTGGAGTCCGCAGCAGGTGCTGTCCTGGGCGTTTGAGACGTTCGGCAATGATGTGGCTATCTCGTCGGCGTTTGGGGCAGAGGGCATGGCGCTTATCGACATGGCGTCGCGGGTGCGCAAGGATTTCCGCCTTTTCACCATTGATACCGAATTCCTGTTTCCCGAGACCTACAGCGTGATCGATCGAATCGAACAAAAATATGAAATCAAAATCGAGAGAGTTTTTTCGCTGCTCTCGCCCGAAGAGCAGGAGCGCGTCCACGGCGCGGCGCTCTGGGCGAGTGATCCCGACCAATGCTGCAACCTGCGGAAAGTCGAACCGCTCCGCCGCAAGCTGAGTGAATTGGCGGCGTGGATCACCAGCATTCGCCGCGATCAGACTTCGTTCCGTAAGGACGCCCGCAAAATCGAGTGGGACGCGAAATTTGGCTTGGTGAAGGTGAATCCGATTGCGGACTGGAGTTCGAAACAGGTCTGGAGCTATCTCCACGAACACGGCGTGCCTTACAACTCGCTTCATGATCAGAATTATCCGAGCATCGGATGCACGCATTGCACGCGGGCTGTTCGGCCGGGGGAAGATCCCAGAGCGGGACGCTGGCCGGGCACGGCCAAAACCGAGTGCGGACTGCACGTCATTGAGACTGAGATTGAGCCGCTGCGGGCATCGCCAGAAGCAGACGCATAAGAGAACTGGCTTTTGCTTCGGGTTGCGTCGCAGATTCCACCCACCGGGCGCTACTTTAGAGAGCTGTGGATGAGCACTACGTCGCTGGTCTGGGAGCCGCGCGCCAATGCAAGTTGACGGCCATCTTTCGACCAGGCAAAGTTGAAGATCTGGCCAGCGGTAAAATCCGTGAGTTGTCTGGGAGGGCCGCCGTCGATGGGCTGTGCCCAGATATTCGAGATACCTTGCTGGTCCCGAATGTAGGTTAGGACACGCCCATCCGAGGTCCAATGGGTTACGGGATAACCCGCAAAACTCGAGGCCGAATAGTCGAAGGTCTTCGCCGGTTGGCCGCCCGCGAACGGAATCACGCCGATTTTGGTCGCCCCGCGCACGGCGTAGTCATTGAACGCAATCCAACTCCCATCCGGCGAGACAACCGGATAGGATGAAGCATAATTGGTAAGCTGCTCCGGAGTCCCGCCCTGTATGGGAACCCTCCACAGAGCATAGTCCCCGCCGTGCGAGGCATTGAACACCGCCCACTTTCCGTCAGGCGAGCAGGAGGGAGCGCCATTGGTGCCTCCCTGCGTTAACTGCTTCTGGTTACCACCGTCCGCGTCGATTCTCCAGATGTTCGCCGAACCGTAAGCCCCAGACGCGAACAGGATACTCCCGTCAGGGCACGGCGACGGTGAAGAGAAGAACTGCAGGTCGGCATTCGACGTCAGTTGCCGTGAATGACTGCCGTCTGCCTCCATGACCCAGAGCTCACGCCGGCCGCTAGCCAACGACGCGTATGCAATACGTCCCTCCGCTGTCCAAGTCAGGCCGAACAGGCCCTCTTGCGTTGCTGCGCCCAAGCCGATCTGCTTTGCCTGGCTCGCCACACCCCGGTCACCAATCCATATGTTCGAGCGCAACTCCCGCAGCACGGTGACCAGGGCGCTCGAATCCGCGGTTACATCCAGGTCCACGTAATCATCCAAGTCATTGGTGATTCTCCGCGCCGGACCGTCCGGATAGGAAAGCTCCCAGATCTGAACCGGCATGTTCGGAGCTTCCACAGCCGCCAGCACCAACCCGCTCGAATCCGCCAGCCATGCCACCCTCAAGATGTGGCGCCATCCTTTGGCGCCGACCCGCTTTACCGAACCGTCTGAGATCTGAACCGTCATGACATAACACTCGCCGCCAGAATAAGCGCCAATCGCGATGCTCTTGCCGTCCGGGGACCACGCCATGCCTGACTCGACGAAGGGGTCGGGAATCTTGCGCGCGGAGATCTGCCGTTCTCCCGTACCATCGGCTCCCGCTACCATCAACGCCGTCTCTGACCCGGGGTTTTCCCGTACGAAGGCCGCCCGCTTGCCTTCGGGAGAAAAAGCAACCGGAGAGTCGACCCGCTCCACCACCTTTCGCGATTCACCCCCTAAAGCCGGGATCTGATAGAGCACACCTGCGACGTAGGCGCTCGCGGTTCGGACGTAGTAGACGTAGTTTCCATCCGGCGAAAAGGTAAGCCCAACGTAATATTCCGCAATTGGCGGGATAATCCGGATATCGCTGCGGGTGGCGGTCTGTCGCACCCAAAGGCTCTCCATTCCCGCTTCTCCCGTGACGTAAGCTACGTACTTGCCATCGGGCGAGATGGTGACCTTGCGCGCTGTCCCGCTGGTGGTGAGCCGCTCGATCGACATGGTTTGGAAAGGCGCGAGGATCTTCTTGCCCGTCACCAGTCGGTACACGCCGATCCCAATCAACACCAGCGCGAGACTCGCCAGGGTAATCACCGTGGCCGTGCTCCACCGCCTGCGCAGCGGTGCCCGGGTTCGGCTCACTCCGGGCTGGTAGGCTTCTGCGGCTTCTGCCGCTGCGGATTTTCCCGTCTCCGTGTCGCGCTTCAGCCGCTTCAAGTCGGCGCGCATCTCCGAGGCCACCTGATAGCGCACGTCTCGATCTTTCTCTAGCGCCTTGTTGATCACGTCTTCGAGCTTCGGAGGTAGATTTGGATTCAGCCGCATCGGAGGAGTCGGGGCGCGATCGAGGATCGCCTGAAAAATCACCGCCGAAGTGTCGCCGCGAAACGGCACCATCCCCGTGGCCATTTCATACAGTACGGCGCCAAACGAAAACAGATCGCTGCGCGCATCCAGTTCCTTTCCCCTCGCCTGCTCCGGAGACATGTACGCTACCGTCCCCATCGTGGAACCGGCGCTGGTCAGGTGCTCCTCCGCGACCGTGGCCTCCACCGTCACACCCGACGAATCTGATTGCCTCGTGCCAAACTGGGTGACTTTTGCCAGGCCAAAATCCAAAATCTTCGCGTGCCCGCGCTTGGTCACGAAAATATTTGCCGGCTTAATGTCGCGATGGACGATCCCCTGCGCGTGCGCTGCATCCAGCGCATCGGCAATCTCAATGCCGAGCGAAAGCAGGGTATCCAACTCCATCGGACGATAGCAGATGTTGTGCTTCAGCGTTGTCCCGTCGAGGTACTCCATGACGATGAACGCTTTGCCGTCCTGCTCACCAATGTCGTAGATGGTGCAGATATTCGGATGGTTGAGCGCCGACGCAGCCCTCGCTTCACGGCGGAAACGCTCGAGCGATTGCCGGTCCTGGGCCACATTTTCAGGAAGAAATTTGAGGGCGACGAAGCGGTCGAGGCGAGTGTCCTCCGCCTTGTAGACGACGCCCATGCCCCCGCCGCCAAGCTTCTCGATGACGCGGTAGTGCGAGATCGTCTGGCCGACGAGTTGGGGAGGGGGATCCATCGCTTGGCGATCATGTTAGAAGCGTGCGGAACCGGAAGTCAACGAGAGTCAGGACGGCCGCAGAATGCCGAAGTGCACTCGCCTGATGCCTTGATCAGGGGATTGCCGACCTTGAGGCGTCCGGAGCACGCGCTCTCATAAAACGCTCACTTAGCCAAGACGGCGGGCGATACTATCAATACGCAATCCTTCGACGGCTGAAGCGTGGTCCCATGCATGGCATGAAGCCATGCCCCCTTCAAAGCTGCCGGAGAACTGAGTTGATCAGAAGTTCCTAAAAGCGAAAGGGCTGCCACTGCGATGAGCAACGAAAAAGCTGGCTACAACCGTTTCCTGCTGCTGGTCGCCGGACTCGGTGGATTGCTGTATGGCGTGGATGTCGGCATCATTGCGGGAGCCTATCCCTATTTGGAAGCCACTTCTAAGTTGAATGCAAACCAACTTTCGAACGTGGTTGCGGCGGTGCTTCTCGGCAGCGTGATCTCAACCCTGTTTGCGGGCGCGCTGGCGGACTGGATGGGACGCAAGCCGCTGATGATTTTCAGTGGACTACTGTTCGTCTTCAGCATTCCGGCGATTGCGCTCTCGCATGGCTATGAGTCTCTGATTATTGGCCGCCTCTTGCAAGGCATCAGCGCTGGCCTGATCGGGGTGGTCGTCCCGCTGTATCTGGCGGAGTGCTTGTCGGCTGCGAGCCGCGGCAAGGGGACGGGCATCTTCCAATGGCTGCTGACGCTCGGCATCGTGACCGCGGCGTTTGTCGGTATGTATTTCAGCTTTCGGGTTGAAGAAGTGGCGAAGTTGGGCGATCCGACGCGACTCTTTGCGTTTAAAGACACGGCTTGGCGCAGCATCTTCTGGGTTTCTCTGCCTCCCGGCATTTTGTTCGTGATCGGTGGCTTCATGATGTCGGAATCGCCTCGGTGGCTGTTTCTGCGTGGCCGACGGGATGCTGCCTACGCCGCGCTTCTGCGCTCGCGCACCGATCCTCAAGCGGATGTTGAGATCGCTGAAATGGAACAGGTCGCGACGGCCGAGAAGGCGAAAAGCTCCACCGGCGCCAAGGTCAACGTCAAGGAGTCGCTCTTGCGCCGCAAGTACGTGATCCCGTTTGTTTTGGCCTGTGTCATTCTCGCTTGCAACCAGGCCACTGGGATCAATTCCATCATCGGCTATAACACGAACATCCTGATGCAGAGCGGGCTATCCGATCTGCAGGCACATTGGGGCTACGTTACTTTTACCATCATTAATTTTCTGGTGACCATTGGCAGCGTGCTGCTGGTGGACCGCAAGGGGCGCAAATTTCTGCTGACGCTGGGAACGGCGGGGATAATTCTGTCGCTCGTTTGCACCGGCTTGCTCTTCCGCCGGACGGAAAGCCTGCGCGTCGATTCGAGAGGCGCGGTGCAGTCCATGGTGACGGCAGACCAGAGAATCGCACTCACCTATGACCAGAACCTGGCCGAGACGCTGCTGATCCCGGCTGGAAACGCGGCCCAGAGCATCGGCAGCGGTCCCACGTCTTTGGTCGTCATCTATTCGTACGGGGATTTTCGCGCCGCAACCAAAGCCGCGCGCTCCGACGACACGGCCGCGACCCCGATCGAAATCACGCGCGAAAGCTGCGTGCCCGCCAATAAAGTGGTGGCGTTCTTCTCGAATCCGTTCGGCGATCTCGATGCCGCGCGCCAGGCTCCGCTGAGAATCGACAACGCGCTGATCACTCCGTTGCCCAGCCCGCACAACGGAATGCTTGTGGCCATCACGCTTTTCGTGTTCATGGCGTTTTTTGCGATCGGTCCGGGAGTGTGCGTGTGGCTGGCGCTTTCGGAGTTGATGCCGACGCGGATTCGCTCCAACGGCATGAGCATCGCACTGCTGATTAACCAGGCGGTCTCGACCGGCATCGCCGCCGTATTTCTGCCGACTGTGGGCAAGCATGGCTACTCGGCCATGTTTTTCGGCTTTGCCGGATGCACCGTAATCTACTTCATCACGGCGGCGGTGTTTCTGCCGGAAACCAAAGGAAAAACCCTGGAAGAAATTGAAGGGTATTTCGAGGGAGCAGGGAAGTCGGATCCCTTACCCGTATGAGCCGCGCAATTACAAACCGTGCAATCCACCAATAAACTCACAAAACTCTACGTTTCCGCGCAAGTGACAGCGGTATGATTCGAGCAAGACGGCATCGAACATCCGCGCGACGCTATGAGGAATTCCGGTTTTCGCATCCTGATGGTTAAGGGCAGATTGCGCCCGGAGTTTGTCTTTCGAGTCCTCCTCTTGTTTCACGCCATCGTGTTTTACCCGCAACTGCTGAGCGGACAAGCGGCCGCGCCCGCGGCTGCGGGGCGAACCATGCACGGCGTGGTGAAGTCGGGAAATATGCCGATTCCCGGCGCGGGAGTTTCCGCGGCGAATGCGGCCACGAAGGAACAAGTCAGCACGTCGACGGATGTGGACGGCAGTTACTGGCTGCGGATTCCCGCCGACGGGCACTACAACGTGCGCGTGCAGATGGCGGCGTTTGCCGTTGGCGTGCAGGAAGTTGTGTTGGACGAAACTCATCCGGACGTGCAGGCGAATTTTGAACTGGTGCTGCTGTCGCGGGCGCGCGAGGCCCGCGCCGACGAAATTCAGCAGCGGCGCGCAAATGCGGGCGGGCGTGGCTTTCAGAGTCTCTCCGTGTTTCAGAGTGAAGCGGGACAGGATGCGTCCGGCGGGTCGTCCGGTGGTTCGGCGGGCGGTTCGGGCGGTTCCATGGGCGACGTAGTGCCCGCCGGCATGCCCGTTCCGGGGATTGCTCCGGGCAGCGCCACGGAATCCGTAGCGGTTTCTGGCAACACTTCCAATTCGTTCAATGCCATGAGTGCTGACCAGATGCAACAGCGCTTCGAAGACGCGCGCCAGCAGGGCGGAGGATTCGGCGGCGGGGGCGGATTTGGCGGTCCGGGGGGCGGGCGCGGCGGCGGAGGGTTCGGCGGCGGTGGCGGTTTTGGGCGACGGGGTTTCGACATCAATCGCCCGCATGGATCGTTATATTACGGCGTCGGCGATTCGGCGCTGAATGCCTCGCCCTTTGCGCTCACTGGTGAGCCCGCGGAAAAACCGTCATATCTGCAGAACAGTTTCGGCGGTTCCGTGGGCGGACCGCTCAACATTCCCCATATCTACCACGGAGGGACCAAGACTTTTTACTTCATCAACTTTAACGGCAGGCACGGGGAAAATCCGTTCGATCAGTTTTCGACCGTGCCGACAGCGGCCGAGCGCAGCGGAACATTGCCGGTGGAGATTTTTAATCCTGTGACCGGCACCACCGGGTTCACCATTGCGCCTCCGCCCACTCAATCGGGAGCCTGTGTTCCCACCGCCGGCGATATAAGCTGTATCGCGCTGGGGTTGCTGAACTATATCCCGCAGCCGAACTTGCCGGGCACATTTCAGAATTTCCACTTCGTGACTTCCGCCAATAGCGACAGCGACGATCTGAACATCCGCGTGAACCACAGCTTCGGCGCAGCGCCCGCGGGCGGTGGACGCCGGGGCGGAGGTGGAGGCCGCAACGCTCCGCGCAACAGCCTGCAGATCGGCTTCCACTACCATCAATCGAGCGCCACGCTGACCAATCCGTTCCCGAGCGTCGGCGGCAGCACGACGGTCCGCAGCTTTGATATTCCCGTGTCCTACACGCGCAGCATCGGAAAGCTGACCAACATTGTGCGCGCGGACTTTAACCGCAGCCGCACGCGCACCCAGAATCTCTACGCTTTCAATAACAACATTACCGGCACGCTCGGCATCATAGGGGTTTCGCAGAATCCCTTCGACTGGGGACTGCCGAATCTCTCCTTTACAAATTTCGCCAGCCTGCAGGACACGACTCCATCGCTTACGCGACCCCAGACTTACACCTTCTCTGACAACGTGATCTGGAATCACGGCAAGCACACCTGGCGCTGGGGCGGAGATTTCCGGCGCGTGCAGGTGAATACCGATACGGACAGCAACCCGCGCGGCTCGTTTGTCTTCAACGGCAGCATTACCGGATATGACTTCGCCGACTTTCTGCTCGGATTACCGCTTCAAACCTCCGTGCAGTTCGGAGGCAGTGAATACTTCCGCGGCAACTACTGGGATCTGTATGCGCAGGATGAGTGGAAGGTGCGGGCGAATCTGACGCTCAATCTTGGAGTGCGCTACGAGTACGTTTCGCCGCTTACGGAAGTGAACAATCAGATTGTGAACCTCGACCTTTCTCCCGGTGTGCTGGTCCCGACGCCGGGCCTGCCGCTGCAGGTGACGCCGATTCAGCCGGGGCAACCGGGGCCTTACTACGGCAGTCTGCCGGACAGCCTGGTGCGGCCGGATCGCAACAACTTTGCGCCGCGCATTGGTTTTGCCTGGAAGCCGCTCCACAACACGGTGGTGCGCGGCGGATATGGCATCAACTACAACACCGGTGCGTATCAGGGCATTGCGCACCAACTTGCCTTGCAACCGCCGTTCGCCACCACCCAGACCAACTCGCTGGCTACTTCCCCGGGCCTGACGCTGCAAAACGGATTTCCAGCGCCTACCGGCATCACCAATAATTATGCGGTGAATCCCAATTACCGGCTGGGCTATGTGCAGATTCGCAATCTGGATATTCAACAGCAAATCCGTCCCACCCTGCTGCTGAATATTGACTACACCGGAACCAAGGGGACGGATCTCGACATCCTGGAAGCTCCAAACCGAACGCTGACCGGGCTGCGTATTGGCGGGGTTGACGCCTTCACCTACGAAAACTCAGTGGCCGATTCCGAGGCCAACGCCGGGTCCGTGCGGCTGCGCAAGCGGCTGTCGTCAGGTTTCGCAATCGGCGGCACCTACACGTTTTCCAAGTCGCTCGACGATGCGTCGTCCATCGGCGCGGGAGCAACCGCGGGGGCGAATACTCCAGGATTGGGCGCGGGCGGCACCGGCGCTGGAGGCGGCGGTTCGTCGGGCGGCGGCGCGGCCAACCTCGCGCAGAATCCTTTCGATCTATCTGCGGAGCGTGGGCTTTCCAGCTTCAACCAGACCCATAAGTTCACCGCGGATTACTTGTACGAGCTGCCCTTTGGCCACGACAAACGCTGGCTCACCGGGAACAGCCCGTTGCGCGCCGTTTTTGGCGACTGGCAATGGAGCGGCGATTGGACGATCGCATCGGGCCTGCCGTTTACGCCGCGAATACTCGGCAACACGGCTGATCTGAACGGAGGAACGAACGGTACGCTGCGGCCCAACCTGGTCCCCGGACAATCGGTGAGCCTTGCGCACCCCTCGATTGCGGAGTGGTTCAATACAGCCGCGTACATTACACCGCCAGCGGGCACCTACGGCGATGCGCGGCGCAACAGCATCATCGGTCCGGGCAGCAAAGTGTTTGACATGGCATTCACGAAAATCTTTCCGCTGAAGGAAGCACGGGTGCTGGAGTTCCGGGCGCAGGCCACCAACATTTTCAACCTGGTGAATTACTCCTCGATTGATACCAGCGTGACTTCGCCCACCTTTGGCCGGGTGACGGCGGCTGGGGCCATGCGACAAATCACGATTACGTCGCGCTTTCGGTTTTGAGGAGGATGCAGCCAAGAGGATCGCCATGACGATAACTCCAAACCGATTCATCGATCGAGCTGTAGCGGTGCTCCTAGTGCCGGTGCTCGTGTGCGCTGCCTCGCCTTCGCAACAGCAAACGGACTATGTGTTTCACGCGGAAACGGATGTCGTGCTGGTGAACGTAACAGTGAAGGACAAGAGCGGAAAGTTTGTGCCGGGAATGAAGCCGGAAGACTTCACCATTCTCGAGGACAACAAACCGCAGAAGATTGTTTCCTTCGATGTGGAAAACGTCGATGCCGTCCCCGCACAGGATGTGGCGCAGGCGAAGCCTCTTCCAGAAGCGGCGTCTAGCCCAACGAGTCCGGCTGTGGCCGCTACGGATACGTCGGCGCAGTTCAAGGATCGGCGTCTGATTGTTCTGTTCTTCGATCTCTCCGCCATGGAACCCGACGAGATCGACCGCGCCGTCACGTCCGCCGAACACTATGTCGATACGCAAATGTTACCGGCCGACCTGGTGTCGATTGTTTCGCTGGGAAGTTCGCTGCTGGTGAATCAGGACTTCACGACGGATCGCGCGCTGCTGAAAAAACAATTGCAGGCATTCAGTTCGGGCAGCGGCCAGGGTTTCGAGGAAGGCACCACCGGTACGACCGAGGGCACGCCCGACACAGGTCAGCCCTTCACCGCCGACGATACCGAATACAACATCTTCAACACCGACCGGCGTCTGGAGGCGTTGCGCTCGGTGGCGGAGAAGCTTGCACACGTTCAGCAGAAAAAATCGCTGATTTATTTTTCCAGCGGCATGAACCGCACCGGCATCGAGAATCAATCGGAACTGCGCGCTGCGGTGAACGCGGCGGTGCGCTCGAACCTGGCGATTTACACCATGGACATGCGTGGCCTGCAGGCGCTGGTGGCCGGCGGAGAGGCGCAGAACGCCAGCCTGCGCGGCGTCTCGGCGTATTCCGGACAGGCGACGCTCAACGCGTTGAATTCCAATTTCACCACCCAGGAGACGCTGGTGATGCTCGCGAGCGATACCGGCGGCCGCGCCTTTCTCGACTCCAACGACTTCAGCAAGATTTTCAAGGGAGTGCAGCAGGACACCTCAACCTACTACCTGCTCGGCTATCACAGCACGAACCTGGCGCGCGACGGGCGTTACCGGCGCATCGTCGTGAAGAGCAACGCTCCCGGAGTGAAGATCGACTACCGCCGCGGTTACTACGCGCCCGCCGATTACAAGCATTCCACCGCCGACGACAAAGAGCGGCAACTGGAGGAGGAACTTGCATCTGAGTTGCCCGCCACGGATTTCCCGCTGTATCTGGGTGTCGCCTACTTCCGGCTGGAGGGTAACAAGTTTTTCGTCCCCATCTCGCTGGTGGTGCCGGGATCGCAGATTCCGTTTGTCCGCAGCAGCGACCGCGACAGGGCAACTCTCGATGTGATCGGAATGGTGCTCGACAACGATCGCCACCCACTGAACAGGATTCGCGACACCGTGAAACTCGCGGTGAGCACATCGGCCGAGGTGCAAAAAAAGAATGTGCAGTATGACACCGGCATGAGCCTGCTGAGCGGCAAGTACCACTTGAAATTTGTGGTACGCGAGAATCAAACCGGCCGCATGGGATCGTTCGAAACCGATATCGAGGTACCAGAACTGAAGGCGCTGTCGCTGAAGATGAGTTCAGTGGTGCTGGCCAACCAGATCGAAACAACAAAGAAGACTGCGAACCTGAACCCGCTCGTGCACGACGGCTCCGAAATTATTCCAAACATCACGCATGTTTTCTCGGCTACGCAGCATCTGCTTCTTTATTATGAGGTGTACGATCCGGCGCGGCCGGTGGTAGCGGAGTCCGCAAGAGGCCAAGAGAAAGACAACAAGCCCGGCATCCGGCTCTTGTCGAACGTGGCCTTTTTCCAGGGCAAAGCCAAAGCCTACGAAAGTTCGTTGGTTGAATTGAAGGAACTGAACGCGCGCGAACGCAAGGCCGCCGTCTTCCAGTTAGACGTGCCGCTGACCTCGCTCAAACCCGGTTTTTATACCTGCCAGGTGAATGTGATCGATGACGCCGGCGGACACTTCCTGTTTCCCCGACTTGCGCTGCTGATTCGGCAAGAAGCCTCGAGCGCGGCACGCTAAACACAAATTCCCAAGAACTTCTCGGACCGATCACGGATTCGACGAGGCCGGCGGCTGCCCATTGCCGGGTTGCACCGTACTAGGCGGGACCGGAGCCGTCGCCGGATACTGGGCCTGTCGGGAAATAATCTGCTGCGACGAGGGAAGCGTTGAGGAATCCCAACCCCCGCCGAGCGCCTCGATCAATTGCACGCTGTCGACGATTTGCGCGATCCGCAGGTTCACGGCCGTCTGCTGATTGCTAAACAATGTTGTCTGCGCCGTAATCACGTTGAGGTAGGGATCAATGCCAAGGCGATAACGATCTGTGGCCAGTTTCAGGCTACGCTGAGCGGACGCAATCGCAACGTCCTGTTCGTGAATTTCCTGAGAAAGAATGCGCAGCCCGGCAAGATTGTCCTCGACCTGTTGAAACGCGGTGAGGACCGTGTTGCGATAGTTGGCGACCGTCTGGTCATATTGTGCGCGATATTGTTCAACCGTTGCACGACGCAATCCGCCATCGTAAATCAACTCGGAGATGGACGGGCCGACGGACCAAACCCGGCTCGGCCAGCTAAGCCAACTGGAGCCGCTGGTGGATTGAAAGCCGGCCGAGGCGCCCAGCGTCACTGTGGGGAAATAGGCAGCCCTGGCGACGCCAATTTGCGCATTGGCCTGCTCCATCAGGCGCTCGGATGCTGCGATGTCCGGGCGGCGCTCCAGGAGTTGCGATGGAACTCCAAATGGGATGGCGGGCGGCGGAATTTTCAAGGGCTCGACAGCAATTGAGAAAGAAGAAGCAGGCTGACCGACCAGGAGCGCAATCGCGTGCTCGTATTGCGACCGCAGGATGCCCAGATTGGTGTCCAAGGCGCGGGCGGCTTCCAGCTGAGTTTCGGCTTGCGCGACCGATTCGTCGGAGTCGATACCGGTTTCATACAGCGCCTGGGTCAGTTTCAGGGATTCTTCATAAGCCACCACGGTCGCATCCAGCAATTGTTTCAGAGCGTCCTGTCCGCGCAGTTGAAAGTAATCGACCGCCAGTTCTGCGTGCGCGGTCAGGCGGGTATTCTCCAGGTCGGCGGCGCTGGCTTGCGCGTTGGCGACGCCGGCGCGAACCGTGTTGCGCACGCGGCCAAACAAGTCGGGCGTCCAGGAAGCATCGAAGGGCAGAGAAAATTCATTGAAGGTTGTTGCCGTGGGCTGGCCAGTAGTCGATGTGCTGACTTGGCGCTGGCGAGTGATGCTGGCGCCTGCGCTAAGAGTCGGGAAGTATTGCGCGCGAGCCTCCCGCACCAGCGCACGCGCCGCCATAAAGCTAGCGAACGCGGCGGCGACATTTTGATTGGAAATGTTAATTTGTTCTTCAAGCGTGTTGAGCTGCGGATCGCCAAGCGTCTCCCACCACTTGCCATGGAGAGCGCTGTCCTGTGGTTGCGCCACTTTCCAGCCGTCCATTTTCTTGAGGTCGTCGGGAGTAACTTCTTTATAGGTCCCGGGTGCCTGTATCGCGGGACGATTGTATTTCGGACCGACAACGCAGCCCTGCAGGAGGAGTGCGCAGCAGAGGAGCGCAGTCGCAGCGCGAATTTTGTTGGTTGTCTTCATCGGTGTCTCGGACTCCTTACCATGGCCATGTCGAGAAGTGGAGCGACGGGCGTCCCGCCCGTCTGACCGGGCTAGGACGCCCGGCGCTCTACCGTTTCTGATCGCGAGATCGCGTGGCGCATAAGACCTTCTCATCCGAAGGACTCGATTTGCCTTTGCGCTTCGAGCTTCCCGTGAGCGCGAAGCCATTTGACTCTCATGCGATCGAGTGAGAGATAAACGACCGGCGTGGTATAAAGCGTGAGCATTTGGCTCAAAAGCAGGCCGCCAATAATCGCCATCCCCAAAGGGTTGCGGAGTTCTGAACCCGGGCCCGTGCCGAAAGCCAGCGGCACGGCACCACATATGGCAGCCATGGTGGTCATAAGAATGGGACGAAAGCGCAGGATGCAAGCCTGAAAAATGGCATCGCGCGGGCTCTTGCCGTCGATGCGTTCGGCGGCCAGCGCAAAGTCGATCATTAGAATCGCGTTCTTCTTGACGATACCAATTAGGAGAATGACGCCGATGTCCGCGATAATGCTCAGATCCTTGTGGAAGATCATGAGCGCAAGCACGGCGCCAACTCCGGCGGAAGGCAGGGTCGAAATAATTGTGAGGGGATGAATGTAACTTTCGTAGAGAATTCCCAAGACGATATAGACGGCCAGCAGCGCGGTGATGATGAGATACCATTCCGTCGCCAGGGAAGCCTGGAAGGCTTGCAGCGTGCCGGAAAACATGCCGGTAATGGTGTTGGGCATGCCCATCTTCTGTTCCATGGCGAGGATGGCCCTGGAAGCGTCGCTCAGAGCTACACCCGGGGCAAGGTTGAAGGAAATGGTGACCGAGGGATATTGGCCCTGGTGATTCACCGACAGGGGAGCCGTGTTCGCCTCGTAATGGGTTACAGCGCTGAGCGGAACCACTTTCCCTTGCGCGGCCCGGATGTATACGTCTTTCAAGTTCACCGGCGACTGCCAGTACTTCGGTTCCACTTCGAGCACTACGTGATACTGGTTGATGGCCGTATACATGGTCGAAACCTGGGCTTGGCCGAAGGCTTCGTAGAGAGAGTTGTCGAGCATCTCCGGGGTAATCCCCAGGCGCGAAGCGGTGTCGCGGTCATAAGTAAGCATGGCCTGAAGACCGCTGTTCTGCTGGTCGGTATTGACGTCGGTGAGTATTCGCAATTTCCGCATCTGTTGCAGAAGCACCGGCCCCCACTGCACCAGATCCTGTAAATTGTCGCTCTGAATGGTGTACTGATATTGCGCGCTGCTTCCCCGTCCGCCGATGCGCAGGTCCTGCGCGGCCTGCACAAAAGTGCTTGCACCCGAAACCGAAAGCAGCTTGGGACGAAGACGGTCAACAATCTGGCTGGAGGTGGCGTGGCGCTTGTCAAACGGCTTCAGACCCAGGAAGATAAAGCCGCTATTTGTGGCGCCGCCGCCGCCCGTGAACGCCATAGCGTTGTCGATACCCGGGTCGGTTTTAACCACGTCAACGATCCGCTCCGTAGCCTTTTGCATGGCCTGGAAGGAGATGTCTTGCGAGCCTTGGATACCGCCGAAAACGATGCCGTTATCTTGCTGGGGAAAGAATCCTTTGGGGACGATCCAAAAAAGGTAGACGTTGCATGCGATAGTGATGCCGAGAACGGCCAGGGTCAGGCGAGAGTGTTCCAGCACCCATCCCAAGCTGCGCTCGTAGAGGCCAAGGATCCAATTGAAGGTGCGCTCACTGGCGCGGAACACTTTGCCGTGCTCGTCATCCAGTTGATGCTTGAGCAGGCGAGAACACATCATCGGTGTCGTGGTCAGAGAAACGCCCAGGGATACCAGAATGGCAACCGAGAGGACCACGGCGAACTCGCGGAAAAGCCGCCCCACAATGCCACCCATCATGAGAATGGGGATAAAGACAGCAACCAGAGAGATGCTGATGGAGAGGACGGTAAATCCAATTTCGCTGGCGCCCTTGAGCGCCGCTTGCATGGGCTTCATGCCCTGCTCAAGATAACGGGTAATATTTTCGATGACCACAATGGCATCGTCCACCACAAAGCCCGTCGAAATGGTGAGCGCCATGAGTGAGAGATTGTCGACGCTGTAGTGACACAGGTACATCACGCCAAACGTGCCGATCAGGGAAACGGGGACCGCGACGGCGGGAATCAAGGTGGCACGGACGCTTCGCAGGAAAAAGAAAACCACCAGAATAACCAGGATAATCGAGATGATGAGGCTGCGCTCGACGTCGTGCACCGAAGCGCGAATGGTTTGGGTGCGATCGATCACGATCTCCGTGTCGATCGCCGAAGGGACGGAGGCCTTCAGCGCGGGAATCGCGGCGCGGATGCGATCCACAGTCTCGATGATGTTGGCGCCCGGCTGGCGGTAAATGATAATGAGCACAGAGGGTTTGCCGTTGGTGAAGCCGGCCGCGCGGATGTTCTCCGTGGAATCCTGGACGTTGGCGACATCGGACAACTTGACCGCGGCGCCATTGTGGTAGCCGACCACCAGCGGCATGTAGTTCACCGCCTTGAGAAGCTGATCGTTGGTCACGATATCGGCGCTCGTCGTGTCACTAACAATTTGCCCCTTGGGACTGTTGGCATTCTGCCGGCTCAGCATGGAAGCAACGTCCTGTAAGCCGAGGCCGTAGCTGTTAAGTTGCGTCGGATTTACGTCCACGCGCACTCCCGGCAGCGAACTGCCGCCCACGCTCACCTGCCCGACGCCTTGGATCTGAGAGAGACGCTGCTGCATGATGGTGGAGGCCGCGTCGTACAACGCTCCGCGGTCGTACACCGGCGAGGTCAGCGCCAGAATCATGATGGGAGAATCCGCCGGGTTGACCTTGCGATAAGTAGGATTTCCGGGGAGATTGGCGGGCAAGTAACTGCGCGCGGCATTGATCGCAGCTTGGACGTCGCGCGCGGCTCCGTTAATATCGCGATTCAAATCAAACTGCAGGGTGACGCTGGTGGTGCCGAGATTACTGGACGACGTCATTTCAGTAATGCCGGCAATTCTCCCGAACTGGCGCTCCAACGGAGTCGCGATGGATGAGGCCATGATCTCGGGACTCGCGCCCGGCAAACTGGCGCCCACCGAAATGGTGGGGAAATCGACTTGCGGAAGCGGCGAGACCGGCAGCTCCCGAAAGGCCACGCCGCCCGCCAGCGCAATGGCCGCCGTCAGAAGAGTGGTGGCCACGGGCCGCCGAATAAATGGAGAAGAGAGACTCATATCACTAGCCCGGCGTCACAGGCCGAGCGTTCCAGCGTTCCCCTGTGTTCTTTCCCTGTGTTCCTCTGTGTTTCCTGTGGTGGAGCATTTTCCCGTCCACCGCACCAGCAAGTTGAACCATCAATCGGCCGGGACCGCCTCCGGCCCGGTTTCCGCCGCGTGCCTCGAAGAAAAACGGTGCGCAAGCCGATCGAAGAAGACGTAAATGACCGGAGTCGTGTAGAGCGTAAGCACCTGACTCAAGATCAAGCCGCCAACCATGGAGATGCCCAAGGGACGCCGCAGCTCCGAGCCAATTCCGGTGCCGAGGGCGAGCGGCAAACCGCCCAGCAGCGCCGCCATCGTGGTCATCATGATCGGACGGAAACGCAGCAGACACGCTTCAAAAATAGCGTCTTCCGGCTTCTTGCCTTCTTTGCGCTCCGCCTCCAGCGCGAAGTCGATCATCATGATTCCGTTCTTTTTGACGATACCGATCAACAGGATGATTCCGATGAGGGCGACCACGCTGAGCTCCTGGCCGCAAATCAGCAAGGCCAGAATCGCGCCCACTCCGGCCGAGGGCAGAGTCGACAGAATTGTGATGGGGTGAATGTAGCTTTCGTAGAGAACGCCGAGCACGATATAAACCGTGATCAGCGCAGCAAGAATCAGGAGCGGCTCGTTCGCCAGCGAAGCTTGAAACGACGCGGCCGTCCCCTGAAACGCGCTCTGTACGCTGAGCGGCATGCCAATTTCCTGCTGCGCCTTGTCGATGGCTTTGGTGGCTTCACCAAGCGAAGCGTTGGGCGCCAGGTTGAAAGAGATGGTGACCACGGGGAATTGTCCCTGGTGATTGACGGACAGGGGGCTGCTCTTCATTTCAAACCGGGTGAAGGCGCTGAGGGGAACGGCGGCGCCATTCACCGTGGTTACCGCGCTGGGGTTGGCGGAGCCCGAACTGGCGGCGGTGTTCGGGGAGGCGGAAGGGCTCGGCGCGGCAGAGGAGGCGGAGTTGCCGGAGCCCGTTGTCGCGGTGACCGTCTGCGTGCTGGAAGAGCCGGTCGTGAGCGCCGTCGAAGCCAAGGCAGAACGAACGTAGATGTCCTGCAACTTCGAGGGATTTTTCTGAAATTCAGGTTGCGTTTCAAGAATGATGTGGTACTGGTTCAGTTGCGTGTACAGCGTCGAAACCTGCCGCTGCCCAAATGCATCGTAAAGCGCCTGGTCGATCGCCTGCGGCGTGATGCCCATGCGGGATGCGGTGACCCGGTCAATGACCAGGGAAGCGGCGAGACCGGAAGTCTGCTGGTCGGTGGCCAGGTCACGCAGCTCCGGAATCGCTTTCAGTTTGGCCATGAGCCTGGCCGTCCACAGATTCAGTTCACGCGGATCGGGATCCTCCAGGGTGTACTGATATTGCGTCCGGCTCACGCGATCTTCCACGGTGAGGTCCTGCACCGGCTGCATGTAGAGCGTGATGCCATCGATTTTTTCCAGACTGGGCTGGAGGCGCCGGATGACATCGGAGGCATTGATCTTGCGCACTTCCAGAGGCTTCAAATTGATTTGAATACGCCCGCTGTTCAAGGTTGTGTTCGTGCCGTCGACGCCGATGAAGGAAGAAAGACTCTCCACCGCTTGATCCTGCAAGATCAGATGGGCGAGTTCCTGCTGTTTTTCAGCCATGGCAGGAAAGGATATGGACTGCCCGGCCTCCGAAATGCCCTGAATGATGCCCGTATCCTGCACCGGGAAGAAACCCTTGGGAACGATGATGTAAAGAAGGATGGTGAGCACCAGCGTGCCCGCGGCCACAATAAGCGTGGCGGTTTGGCGTAGCAACACCCACTTTAAGGTTCTCCCATAGAAGGCGATGATGCTTTCGAAGGCGTGTTCCGACGCCACGTAGAAACGGGTCTGCTTTTGCCCGTGCGTACTCTTCAACAGACGCGAACACATCATCGGCGTAAGGGTGAGCGAAACCACCGCGGAGACCAGAATCGTCACGCTCAAGGTGATGGCAAACTCGCGGAAAAGCCGCCCGACAATGTCGCCCATGAAGAGCAGAGGAATTAACACTGCAATCAGGGAGATGGTCAGCGATACGATCGTAAAGCCGATCTGCTCCGACCCCTTGAGTGCCGCTTCAAGCGGCGGATCGCCCTCTTCGATGAAGCGGATGATGTTCTCGATCATCACGATGGCGTCATCGACCACGAAGCCCGTCGAAATCGTGAGCGCCATCAGCGTGAGGTTGTTCAAGCTGAAGCCGGCCATATACATCACGCCGAACGTGCCCACGATGGAGAGAGGAACGGCAACGCTGGGAATGATGGTGGCGGAAACATTACGCAAGAACAGAAAAATGACCATGACCACCAGCCCCACGGTGAGCATGAGTTCAAACTCTACGTCGCTGACCGAAGCCCTGATAGTAGTGGTGCGGTCCGTGAGTACATCTACCTGAACGGCGGCGGGAAGATTGCTCTTCAGGAGGGGAAGCAGCTTCGTGACGCGGTCAACCACCTGAATGATGTTGGCGCCGGGCTGGCGTTGAATGTTGACGATGACCGCGGGAGTCTCGTTCATCCACGCAGCCTGACGATTGTTTTCCACGTCATTGTCGATGGTAGCCACGTCCGAGAGCTTTACCGGCGACCCGTTATGGTAGGCAATGATGACTTGCGAGAAATCGGAGGCGGTGAGCAGTTGGTCGTTCGATTGAATCTGGTAGTCCTGTTGCGGGCCGTCGAAGTTGCCCTTCGCCTGGTCGAGACTGGTTTGCTGCAGGGCGGTGCGCACGTCCTCGAGGTTGATGCCGTAAGAGGAAAGCGCCGTAGGATTCACGCGCACCCGCACCGCCGGCTTTTGGCCGCCACTGATGCTGACCAGTCCCACGCCGGGGAGCTGAGAGATTTTCTGCGCGAAGCGCGTGTCGGCGAGGTCTTCAACCTGCGACAGGGGAATCGATTTGGACGAAAGCGCCAAGGTGAGAATCGGCGTGTCTGCCGGATTCGTTTTGCTATAGATCGGCGGCACCGGCAAATCGGAAGGCAGATAGGTTTGCGCGGCGTTGATGGCGGCTTGGACTTCCTGTTCAGCGACGTCGATGTTCAACTCGAGGGAAAACTGCAAAACAATGATCGAGCTCCCATCCGAACTCGTGGACGTCATCTGATTCAGGCCTGGTACCTGCCCGAACTGGCGCTCCAGAGGTGCGGTGACCGCCGAGGCCATCACATCAGGACTGGCGCCAGGGTAAAACGTGACCACCTGAATGGTGGGGTAGTCGACCTCGGGAAGCGCGGACACGGGCAGCTGGAGATAGGCGACGAAGCCAGCGAGCAAGATGGCCGCCATCAACAGCGACGTCGCTACCGGTCGCAAAATAAATGGACGAGAAGGACTCACTGATGCGAGGCTCCGTTTTTGCCGCCGCCGGTGCCTCCATTAGAGGCTCCGGACGGAGCGGGCTGGTTCGCGTTATTCTGGCCGGTTTGAGGCGGCTGGCCGGAGGCTCCACCAGTCGCTTTCGGCGTGCGAATCGTAACTTTCGCCCCATCCAGAATCTTGTCGAAGCCGTTCACCGCCACCACTTCCTGAGGTTCAAGACCTTGGACGGCGGTCACGGATCCATCCGTAGTGCCGGGCGTAATCGTCCGCATGGAGGCGGTCTGGTCACTCTTGATCACGTAGACATAAGCGCCCTGGGCGTTGCGCTGAATCGCAGGAGTAGGAATCAAAGTCACATTGTGCAGGGTGTCGACCAGCAGCTTCACGTTCACGAACTGGCTCGCGAAAAGAGCGCCATCCTTGTTGTCAAAGATGGCTTTGAGCTTCAGGGTGCCGGTAGTCGGGTCGATGACATTATCGAGACTGAGCAGCGTGCCGGATGCCAGCTTCGTGCTGCCTTCACGGTCGAAAGCGTCCACCGTAAGTTTCTTTCCCTTGCGTAATTGCTGCTGAATCTGGGAGAGGGAATCCTCAGCGATGCTGAAGATCACCGTGATGGGCTGAAGTTGCGTGATCACCACCAGGGCAGTGCTGCTGTTGGCCTGCACGATATTTCCAGGATCGACCAGCCGCAGTCCCACGCGCCCCTCTATCGGTGCGGTGATGTGCGTGTATACCAGATTGACCTTGGCATTCGCGAGCTGGCCCTCGTCGTTTTTCACCGTGCCTTCATCTTGCAACACGACCTGCTGTTGATCGTCAAATTGCTGCTTGGCGATGGCGTTGCGATTTAAGGCTTGCTGGTAGCGGTCCAAATCGATCTTGGCTTCCGTCAAAACCGCCTGATCGTGCGCCAGTTGTCCCTCGACTTGCGTTAGCGCAGCCTGATAAGGGCGCGGATCGATTTCGACCAGCGGGTCGCCCTTCCGCACCATTTGCCCTTCGTGGTAGTAGACCTGCGTGATCTCGCCTTGCACCCGGCTGGTCACGGTTACGGTGTAGACGGGCGTCACCGCACCCAGTGCGTTCAAGTAAATCCCGATGTCGCCTTGATGCGCAGCCGCTGTCGTCACCATAACCGGCCGGGAGGCCGCGTCACCGCCCGCCTTCGCTGCGGGGTCGCTTCCACTGCGCTGCCACCACCACCCGCCTCCAATGATCGCGGCGGCGACGATCAGCCAGATCCACCAGCGGCTCTTGGGAGTGGTTGAATTCTCGGTTATTAGCTGCTCGGATTCCCTGGTAACACCTGAGTCTGGTCGCTGTTCCGTCACTTGCGCTCCTCAAATCGATGAGGGACAAAAACTCTCATTGTCGCTTTCTGGTTGAATCTTATCATCTATTTCTATACCCATTCGACGTGTGGGAGGCGCAAATCGAGCCGAGTTTATTGTGAAGAATTGTCAACGCTTCGATCTCCAGCCCAGTTCGCTGGAGCGTATAATTCAGCGGGTGATCGCGGTCGAAGACGCCAAATCCGCTAATAGAACCGGCTCCCGGCTCCAGCGAATTGCTCTGCGAGCGTTCCTGGCTGCGCTTGGTCTGCTGGGCATCGCGTACGGTGCGGACTATTGCGTGTTTCGCTACCGTCTGGCAACCAATCGCCAACCCTTCGGCAGCGTAACCGTCGAACACTACTACGAGGTCGCGCACAAAGACGGGAAGGCCGAGATCATTTCTGATCCACCCGTGCAGCAGACCTGCGTGCACAGTCTTTTCCCGCACTCCGGGGATCGTCCCTGCTGGTTTCTCAGCCGACATGCGGAGCCGAGAACTGATATATAACTATCTCCCGGGATAGCCGGGGGCTTTAGGCTCTAGTCCGGGGAGGAGAGCAATTTGAAGAAGTGGTGTTCGACCCGGCCCTCAGCGGGTGACTGCTTGGTTTGTGGTCAGTTCGTAGCCCACCGAGCGCATCACTTCTCCCCATGCCGACTCGATCTGAGCGACGCAGCGCTCCGGCAAGATGGATCTCCAGCCGCCTGATGCCGCCTTGCGAACGAAGGGCTTATCCTGCCGAGTGTTCTTGGTTTCCTTCCATTGGCGCGACTGTTCTTTTTCGAGTTTGCGCATGCGATCGGCGGTACTCAGGGCCACCGCACGTGCGATGCGCTCGGGGTTGGAATCGAGGCCGAGAAACGAAGCAATCTTCGCACTTGCCTTCGGGGTATCGGCGAGCAAGTCTTCGTAGCGCACCAGCAGGAAATTTTTCTGGCCGCCGCGCGTAGCCGTCCAACTGACGACGTGATCGCGCCAGGTCCCAATCTTGGGCTCGATCTCAGATTCCATGAAGCGCGGCACGAAATCCTCCAGACTGCAGTCATCTGAAATGACGCGACGCTTGAGTTGAAATTCATAATACGAGATCAAGACGTCGCGCGGGTCGCGCACGATGTATATGATTTTCTTGTAACGGGGATCAAAGCATTCATGACTCTTGATGATGCGCGGCCGGGGGAATGCTCGCAATTTCCGGTCGGTGACGTCATAAATCTCCGGGATACGCGACTCCAGCCGAGCGAAATCAACCGGATCATCCGGATTCATCAGATTGCAGACCAGGAAGCGGGACCAGGTGTTTCCCGATCTGGGGAAGGAAACCAGGAACGTGTCATCCGGATAGACCGTTAAACCTCTCGCCGCAGCTTGTCGCTTGGTGACCGTCCGGGCATAGGCCGCCAGCTGTTTCTTAAGATTCGACATGGATTCCAATTTCCCTTAACGTTCAGGATGAGGCTTTTCGTCCGGACCATAGCATCTCTGGCTTTTGCAAGGCAAGTTACGGGATGGCCGTGGTAGCGGAACAACCGATCATGGATAAGAAACGGCTGAAATGGTGGAGGCGGCGGGAGTCGAACCCGCGTCCGAAAATGTTACTGGTCAAGAGACTACATGCTTATTCCAGTTCATGCCCTGGGCATTACCCCAGGACGTTCGCGACAGCTGCTCAGAACGGACAAGAAACAGTCGGCGCTAGCCTGAAATCTTAGCCTCTCAGCCCAGACGTAGCCGAGAAGAGCAGCCCGCTGTGTGACGTCCTGACCGCAGCCCACGGACGAAGCCGCGGAGGACGGCTACTTAACTAATTAAGCAGCATATGCCATCTGTTGATTGGCAATTATCATTTTGCACGCGATTACGGGTGTGTGCACCCCGGCATGCCTCCTGGCCGCAAGCATCTCCGTCGAAGCCGTGACGCCCCCACTGGTGGGTTTGGCCTTCAAAGAACTACCTCTATTCTGGGGAGTAAATCACCGGAAGTCAAATCTCGGTGGGGGTAGACTGCAGGTTACCAGTTCTCAGAGAAGGCATTCTTGCTGATGATTCTAGACCTGCTTTTTCCGGCTCCTCCCTGGCGCTCCAGGTAGTCATTCGGCCCCCGCTGCCATTTTGCATGCTGCTTTCAGGCTGTCACTTCTTCGGCCGAGAAGTGCTGAACGAAAACCGGTTCACCAGAAGCTGGCCTTCATCGCTATCCAACGGATTCAAGCGTATGCTCGTCGATCCATTCCAATAACTATTCTTCGCCTCGAAGTAGTAGACTCCTCCGGCCTCTGCGGTGAAGTGAGCCGCTCCAACCTCTTGGTTCCATCCTTGCCAGCTTGCGCAAATATGATGGACTCCGGGATTGACGGAAAAATACAAATAGGAATTGCTGTGGGTCGCTCCCACCCACTCGCCATCCATGCCCATCCTGGTGGTAGGCCTTGGTCTCGTAATGAAAGCTGAATCGTCCTGAATGAAATACACCACCGCCTTCCCGGCTTCCGGTTGCGCGGGATGCTGGCCTGTCACGGTTTTCACGTCAAAAGTAGTATCTGGTGAGCCGCAACCCGGTGCTCCCAATCCGCCTGCGGCATTGTCTTGCGCAAAAAGGGATGACGTGAACAGTAAACCTGTCAAAAGAAATCCTAACAATGTCGTTTTGATCATGATAGTCACTCCTAGGCAGCGTAATTAGATCAGCTCGCGCAAGACGCCTGGATCCACACTAGCTCCAGCGGGACCATTACGCTCATAGAATTTTGTAAACGTGGTAGGGGCAAGTCCCAGATCACCGCTTTCTGATCCTCGCTTATGATTGGGCTGCGGCGGGGTTGACCGTGTCGGGAGGGGCTTGGCTCTGCCGCAACCAGTTATTGGTCTAGAATCGGAACCGGAGACCACGCCTTAAGTTGCTTCAGTAAGTGACACTATGAAAATCGACAAACTGCTCAAGCGCTACCGCATCGAAGACGGGAAGCACTTCCGCCTCAAGCATCACGACCCCGCCGACACGCACGGGCTGGGGGCAGAACCGAAACCGCAGGCAAAGGAACTGCTGGCGAATGGCGTCAAAGAGCTAAGCCGCCTGCAAGACATTCTCGCGGCCCAGGACCGTTGGGGCCTGCTGCTGATTTTTCAGGCCATGGACGCGGCCGGGAAAGACGGAACCATCAAGCACGTCATGTCGGGCGTGAACCCGCAGGGCGTGGATGTGTCGTCGTTCAAGGCGCCGTCGGCCGAAGAATTGCACCACGGCTACCTGTGGCGCTGCATGAAATGTGCGCCGGGGCGAGGGCGGATCGGTATCTTCAACCGCTCGTATTACGAAGAGGTGCTGGTGGTCCGCATTCACCCGCAGATCCTGGAAAGCCAGAAACTGCCGAAGGCGCTGGTGACGAAACATATCTGGCACGAGCGTTTTGAAGACATCAATAACTTCGAGCGCTACTCCACGCGGAACGGCATTGCCGTAGTTAAGTTCTTTCTGCATCTTTCCAAGAAAGAGCAGAAGCGCCGGTTCATGGAACGGCTCGACACGCCGGACAAAAACTGGAAGTTTTCTGTGTTCGATGTGAAGGAACGCCAATGCTGGGACGCCTACCAGGAAGCGTACGAGGATATGATCCGGCGAACCGCCAGTGCGTACGCACCCTGGTACGTTGTGCCCGCGGATAACAAATGGTTCACGCGGTTTGTGGTCGCCGCGGCCGTGGTGGATGCCTTGAAGCGTATGAATTTGAAGTATCCGAAGGTAAGCGGCCCCGGCCAGGCGGCGCTAGCCGAAGCGCGTCAGCAACTCGAGAATGAATAAAGCGGCGGGCGGTTGCCGGTGGGGAGCCGGGCGCCCCGCCCGGCCGCGATGCGTCCGCAGGCGCACCCGGGACCGGCGTGACACCCGTCGCTCCATTGTTACATTGTTCCATCGTGAGTTATTTCAGTATCACGGGCAACACCTGGTCATAGGGTTGAATGGTGACGTTCAGGGATTTGCGCTGATCGAAGGCGTCCTTTGTGATCTTGAAACTGACAATGATGGTTCCTCTCTGTTCGGCTCCGGCCAGCAGCTTGGTTTCGGGCGGCAGCGGCGGCTCGGAACTCTCTTTCAACGCGGGAAACGCCTGGTAATAACGGTCGAGATCCACGGCCGAAGCGGCTTCATCGTCGAAGGTTTTCCCGTCGGCGGTGGTGAGCTGCGCCTTGAGGGTGTGAATCCACAGCGGCTTGTCCGCCGTATTCCGCAGGGTGAAAGTGATGGCCGCCAGAACCATGCTCTGACCGGGCACTTCGGTCGCGACCACAAAATCGATTGAACCCGCGCCCTGCGGTTTCGGCCGTTCCTTGAAAGCGAAGATTCCCACAATCACAGCCACCACGGCTATGCAGATCAGGACAATGCCGGCGGGCGGAAGATTGCGCTTGGCGGTTCCAAATTCTTCGCCAATGCGAAATTCTGTGATCGGTTCGGATGGGGATGGGGACGTCTGCGAAGTGGGCCCTGGCGGATCGGGCAGGGGTTGATTGGGCGGGGCCTGATTGGACGTGGAGTTATCGGGCGTGGGGTTATCGAGCATGGAGAGATTGTAGACGAGAGCTTGTAGACGAGCGATCGTAGACGAGCGGTGAGTTCCAGGCCTTGCAACTTCTGCCGCGCTTCTGACCGGGCCTCCGACTATGTATTGGTCGCGCGGCGGGACAATGGTTTACGTCCGTAAGGTTCAGTGACTTTGGTTACCTTGCCTGGTGTGACGGATGCTGCGACGATGCGGAAGATTTCCTTTTGGAGGTAATCCGCGGTGAAACGCATAAACATCCTTGCGGCGCTGGCATGCGCCCTCCTAGTCTTCGTCCTTGTTGGCTGCGGCGCAACCAACCACCTGCAGTCCGTTACGCTTGGCGTAAGCTTGATAAACGGCCTCGCCCCTACGGGCCAGAGCGGCTTCTTCACCCTGGAGGGTAACGGCGGCACTATGCAGCTGACCGCGACCGCGAACTACAGCAACGGGAAGTCGCAGCTTGTTCACGGTGAGGGAGTCGTGTACAACATCATCGTTGATCCGGTTAACAACGTGGATGCGTACGGCAACCCGGTGCCTCCTCCGTGCATTGGTAACCCGTGCGCCCAGACTCCGGCTCAGGGGACCGCACTACTCAGCCCCACCGGTTTGGTCACAGCAGTTGAGCCGGCGACGTGCACGTGGGTGGATGTCGCACCACTTCCCGGAACTACGCCCGCTTGGTTCTACTCGGGTGATTACCAGGTCACAGTTACGTACCAGGGGGTGACATCGCAGCCCATTTATATTCCGGTCGCGTCGTCGGCTGGGGATCCCTATTACCCGTACAATATGCAGGACCCCGCCAACCTAAACAACCCCAGCGAAGCATGCGGGCCGACGCCGACCTCTTAGTACTCCGGTACTTGATTTGTTCCGCGAGGACGGCAGCAGGGCTGCCGTCCTCGTCTCCTTTTAGGGCTGTCCTACCCTCTCAAGACCAATTGCTTTCAGCGTCCGGTTTGAGCGTCGAGCCCGCAACCCTTATAATCTAAAGATTGTCTGCAATTGCGTTGCTTACCTATGCTTGTCAATCTCTCAAATGAAGTCGCGTCCAGATGAACGTTCGCTCTGGAATTGAAGTATCGAGCCAGTCCGATGTCGGCTGCGTGCGCAACAACAACGAGGATTCGTTTGGTTATTGGGAGCCGGAGGACGACCGGCAGTTCCTGCGCAAGGGGCGCTTGGCGGTGGTGGCGGACGGCATGGGCGGCTACGAGGGCGGTCAGGAAGCCAGCCGGCTGGCGGTGGAAACGCTGGTGGCCTCCTATCGGGACTTTGGCGGCGACGACCCGCAGGCGGCGCTGATTGAGGGTTTGCAGGCGGCCCACGAGCAGATCCGGCAGTACAGCTTTGCGCATCCGGAACTGCAAGGCATGGGAACGACCTGCACGGCGGCGGCGATCGTCAGGGGCGCGCACGGCGCTCAATACGATGCGCTCTATTACGTGCATGTTGGCGACACCCGGCTCTACCTGATCCGCGACGGCCAGATTACGAGGGTAACGCGCGACCACTCCTATGTGGGACGGCTGGTGGAGTCGGGAATGATCAGCCCGGAAGAAGCCGAGCATCATCCGCAACGCAACATTCTGACCGCAGCCTTAGGCACGAATCCCGATCTCATCATGGACTCGCCCGGCCGTCCCGAGCCGCTGCGCCCGGAGGACGTGCTCCTGATCTGCAGCGACGGATTGTGGGGGCAGGTCCGCGACCCGGAGATTCTTAGCGCCGTGGACAACCAGAGCGCGGAAAAGGCGTGCCGCGAGCTGATCCAACTGGCTCGGGAACGCGGCGGGCCGGACAATATCACGGTCGAGATTCTGCGCTTGAGCTGAGGCAGGTGTGATCCTGAGCAGTAGAGTCTGGTACGGAATTCTCGCCTTCCAAAAGTGCAATCCGTTGCATAACAACTTCTTCTTCTCTGCACTCTTCCTGCGGTAACTTGCTGAAATTACAGGGCCGGGCCTCGTCGGGAAAGTTTTTGCTTTGGCAGCGCGATTGCATTTTCTATAATGCCTATCAGCTACATAGGGATAGTCGGGAGTGAGGCATTATGAAGGTTTCCCAAAAAGGGCTATATGCGTTGCAGGCGTTGATGATGCTGACCCGGCGCCATAACCAGGGTGCGATCCGGATTCGCGACATTGCCTACGAAGAAAATCTGCCGGAGAAGTTTCTGGAGCTGATTCTTCTGGAACTGAAAAACGCCCGCATCGTGGAGAGCGTGCGCGGCGCCAAGGGCGGATACCGATTGCGCCGGGCGCCATCGGAGGTCCGGCTCAGCGAAATCATCCGTTTGATTGACGGCCCGCTCGCGCCCTTTGGCGATGCGGATCAGTTGCGCGTGCTGATCGATCGCGACGCGGACCACAGCGCCCTCTACAGAGTGTTTCTGCAAGTGAGGGATGAGGCAGCCAGGATTCTGGAAAACACAACACTGGCCGACTTGATCAACCGTGGGCCGGCGATTGATTCCCGCCCGAACGCTAGCGAAAGGAAGACCATCCACAGGAAGACGAACCGGAAGCGGAAAACCGAGTCCAAGTCCAATGTGCTGCCCATGGTGGCCGGGAGCGGGGGTCATGACTAGGCGAAGTCTCTTCGCTTACGTCTGTTTCCTTTTTCTTCTGGGCGCATTCGCAGGGGCCGAGACCGTTGTTCGCGTGGGCGCGTTTCCCAATATCACGCATCCGCAGGCGATGGTGGGCAAGAACAACGGGTGGTTTGAAAAGGCGATGGGGCCGCAGGTCAAGATTGACTGGAAGAGTTTCAACGCCGGGCCTTCGGCAATTGAAGCTTTGTTTGCCGGGGCGATTGACATGACCTACATCGGTCCGAATCCGGCCATCTCCGGCTACGTCCGCTCCAATGGAGAAGCGCTGCGAATTGTGGCGGGTGCGACCAGTGGCGGAGCGGCGCTGGTGGTGCGCAGTGATTCCGGCATTCAGAAGCCGGAAGATTTTCACGGCAAGAAGATCGCTTCCCCACAGATGGGCAACACCCAGGACGTTGCGCTGCGCGCGTGGCTGAAAGCGAACGGCATGAAAACCACGGACAAAGGCGGGGACGTGCAGGTGATTCCGCTGGCCAATCCCGACCAGTTGACGCTCTTCATTAAGAAGGAATTGGATGGCGCATGGGCGCCCGAGCCTTGGGCGACACGTTTGATCAAAAAAGGCAATGGCCGATTGTTCTTGGACGAGCGGACGCTCTGGCCGAACGGTCAGTTTATTACCGCTCATTTGATCGTCCGGACACAATTTCTGAAGCAGCATCCCGATCTGGTAAAGAACTGGATCTGCGCCCACGTGGAATTGACCGACTGGATCAACGCGCACCTGCCCGCGGCCAAGAAACTTCTCAACCAGCAGATTGCGAAAGAGACCGGGAAGGCGTTGCCTGAGGCAGTACTGGATGAAGCTTTCGGGCGCATGCAGGCGACCTACGATCCGCTGCGAGGATCGCTGATGAATGCCGCCAAGTCCGCATTTGACGCGGGTTTTCTGGGGCGTCAGATGCCGGATCTCTCAAGTCTGTACGATCTTTCACTCTTGAACCAGGTTTTGGCAGAAAAAGGGAAGAAGGCAATCCAATGAGCGCGAGCCCGCAGAATACGTGTCCCGTGGCTGTCCCACCTGTTGCTCGCACCGGAGTGCGAGCGAATGTGTTTTATGGCAAACCGGCTTCCTCGGTAACGTCTTCGGTAACGACGTTTCCGGCGCGTCCGGTGGCCGAGGTGGTTGTCCCGAAAGTCGCGCTGGATGCAATCTCGCTCAGCTATAAGACGACTTCAGGGGAGCGTTTGCTGGCGCTCGACAATATCAGCCTGGAAGTAAAGCCGGGAGAATTTCTCTGCATCGTCGGTCCTTCGGGATGTGGTAAGTCCACGCTCTTGCACTTGGTCGCAGGTCTGCAGCCGCCGACTTCGGGGAAGATTCTGGTAGATGGCACGGCGGTGAGCGAGCCGGGGACGGATCGCATCCTGATCTTCCAGGAACTCGGCCTGTTTCCCTGGCTGACGGTGGGCGGTAACGTCGAGTTCGGCATGAAGATGAAGAACGTCGGCAAAGCCGAGCGCGAGGAGAGGATGCAGTACTATTTGCGCCTCGTGCATCTTTCGAAGTTCAAGGACAGCTACATCCATCAACTCTCGGGGGGCATGCGCCAACGAGTCGCATTGGCGCGCGCGCTGGCGACTGAGCCCGACGTGCTGCTGATGGACGAGCCATTTGCCGCGCTGGATGCCCAGACTCGCGATTTGCTGCACGACGAGTTGGAGCGCATCTGGGCTCAAACCGGCCGCACCATTATTTTCGTTACCCACAATGTGCGCGAAGCCGCAAGGCTGGGCGATCGCGTGGTGCTCCTGACATTTCGCCCCGGGCGAGTGAAGCAGGAGTTTTCAGTGAACCTGCCGCGCCCACGTCACATGGAACAACCCGACGTCGCGCGTACCGCGCGCGATATTCTGGATTGCCTGCGCGATGAGATCAACAAGTCCCTGGAAGCGGAGTATGCCGATGAAAAAATTCGCTAAGCAGGTGATTTTCTACACGGTGCTTATCGGCGTCTGGGCTCTGCTGGCGAAGCTGCGCATCTGGCCGCCCTATCTCTTTCCTCCGCCGTGGGGAGTTGGTCACGCCTTGTGGGATGGCTTTGCCGACCACAGCTTCTGGATTGGCATCGCCGTGACCATGAAGCGCATGCTCATCGGCTACAGTTTGTCGGTAGTGCTCGGAATGATTCTTGGTCTAGCCGTGTCGAGCAACAAATTCCTGGAAGAAACTCTGGGTGGTTTGCTGGTGAGTTTGCAATCTCTTCCAAGCATCTGCTGGATTCCCTTGGCCGTTCTCTGGTTCGGTCTGACGGAAAAAGCAATTCTGTTTGTCGTGCTGATGGGCTCGCTCCTTTCGGTGACCATCGCGATGGAAGACGGCCGCAAACAGATGCCAAAGATTTACGGCATGGCTGGTCGTAACTTGGGTGCAAGCGGTTTCCGCCTCTTCTGGTCGGTCCTGCTGCCGGCGAGCTTACCGTTCATCGTGAACGGGATGAAACAAGGCTGGGCGTTTGCATGGCGCTCGCTGATTCAGGCCGAAATGATCTTTCTGAGCCTCGGACTGGGCCAGTTGCTCATGATGGGTCGTGATCTGAGCGATATGAGTCAGGTCATGGCGGTGATGATCCTGATCGTTATTCTCGGCTACATCGTCGACGGCCTGATCTTCCGCACCATGGAGCGACGTCTGCAGGAGAAGTACGGACTCACGCCGGCGTAGAGCGGCTGGGGTTCTGCCGAGCATTCCCCTCTTTCGCTTTCTCGTAGATTCATTTCTAATTCGCGCTATGGCTCGCAAATTCGGGTGGTTGGGACTCCATTTCTTTTTCCTCGTCTTTTGTTTTCTTCTTGCTTTCGCCGCCGATCCTCATTCGGATCGAGAAACCGCGAATCGTCTGATTGCGGAAGCACTCAAGCCTTCCTCCCTGGAAACGAATCTTCGTCGATTGAGCGACGAAATCGGTGGGCGTGTTCCCGGAACTCCAGCCTTCCAGCGTGCGGTGGATTGGGGCATGGCGGCGTTCAAAGACGCCGGCGCCGACAGCGTGCACACCGAAGAGTTCGCCATCCCGCATTCTTGGGGGAGGGCGCGACGGAGATGACGGCATCGCTATATTCCGGAACTACTTTTCCTGTCCACGCGGTATCGGTAGCGTGGGCGCCCGCAATGGCAGCGGCCAAGCATGTGCCGATCGTGGATGTGGGCAATGGTTCGGCCGCCGAGTTTGCCAAAGTTGGGGATGTTGCTGGAAGAATCGTGCTGGTACACAACAAAGTGCTGGCGACTTGGGACGATCTTTACGCCGAAGACGATCGAGCACCCGCGGTGGTCGCCCTGGCTGTGAAAGGGAAGGCCAAGGCCGTCGCGATCATGGCTTCCCGCGAGCACGGGGTCCTTTATCGGCACACGAACTCTGAGGATGGCGCAATTGATGCTCTCCCGCAGGTAGTAGTGGCGCGCGAAGATGGAGAACGAATCGCCCGCCTGCTGGCGTCGGCAAATCCGGTGTGGGCCGATCTGTCGATTCCAAACAAGATTGGTGGCGCGATCAAGACCTGGAACGTGGTGGCGGAAATTCGTGGCAGCGAGGAGCCAGACGAATTCGTAGTGTTAGGCGCGCACTTGGACTCTTGGGAGCTGGGAACGGGCGCTCTCGACGACGGATGTAACGCTGCGCTGGTGATCGATGCGCTGCGTGCGATCAAGGCCTCAGGTCTGAAGCCGCGGCGATCGATGCGCTTCATCCTATTCTCGGGCGAAGAGCAAGGGGAGATGGGTTCGCGGGCCTACGCCGGGTCACATCGCAGCGAACTCGACCGGGCGGCAGGCGTCGTCGTCTTTGATTCCGGCACTGGGAAAATGACCGCGTTCTCAACCGGCGGCCGCAAAGACGTTGTTCCGGCCGTGCAGGCCATGTTGGTTCCTCTGGCAGAACTCGGCATTCCGAAAGTGGAAGCGACCGCCGAGGTCGGCAGCGATCATTACGACTTCATGCTCGAAGGTGTGCCCACCTTTGTCGCTGACCAGGAGGAAGCGAACTACATGGAGAATTATCACGCGACAACCGACACCTTCGACAAAGTAGATTTTGCGCAGCTCAAAAAGAATGTGGCCGAAGCAGCCGAATTAACGTTCGCGCTCGCGAATGCCGCCGATCCCGTGGGCCCGCGCCTGAACCGCGCCCAAATTGAACAGACCCTGCATGAATCCCATCTCGACCAGGAGTTGAAAGACTCGGGTATGTGGGACGAATGGGCGACTGGAAAACGAGGCAGGGAACAGTAGAGCAGGTATCAGGTGTCAGATGACGTTCGGGGCCTAGACCCGGTCTTCCTGACACCTGAGACCTGACACCCGACACCTGCTTCTCGTAATATTCCCTGTGCTCGTCTTCTGGATTGTCTTCAATCTTTTTGTGCTGGCGATGCTGGCGCTCGACCTGGGCGTGCTGAATCGCCGCCCCCACCGCGTCGGCTTCCGGGAGGCGCTCGCCTGGTCGGGAGTCTGGATCGCACTGGCAGCTGGCTTTGCCATGCTGTTGTGGTTCTGGCACGGGCGAACGGATGCGCTCCAGTTCGTGACCGGCTACGTAATTGAGCTCTCGCTCAGCGTTGACAACCTGTTCGTATTTCTGGTCATTTTCCGCTATTTCAACGTACCTGACGAACACCAGCACAAAGTGCTGCTCGGGGGGATTCTCGGGGCCCTGCTTATCCGAGGCAGCTTCATCATGGCGGGCGTAGGCCTGATCCGCCGCTTCAGTTGGATCACCTACGCATTCGGCGTTGTACTGGTTTATTCGGGATTGAAGCTGCTACGGCAAGACGAAGCCGAAATCCATCCCGAGAAGAACGTCGTTCTGCGCCTCTTCCGCCGCGTTTTTCCCGTGACCAAAGATTACGTGGGCGGGCAGTTCTTTACGCGCAGGGAAGGGCACGGTCTTTACGCGACTCCGCTGCTGGTGGCGCTATTGCTGGTCGAGACCACCGACATTCTTTTTGCGGTGGATTCGATCCCGGCGGTCCTCGCCATCACCCTGAACGCGTTCATTGTCTATACCGCGAATGTGTTCGCAATTCTCGGACTGCGCTCGATGTACTTTGCGCTGGCGGGAATGATGGACCGCCTTCACTACCTGCATTACGGATTGTCGGTGGTGCTGATGTTTATCGGGCTCAAAATGCTGGGGTCGCACTATGTCGACATTCCCACCGGATGGGCCTTGACGATTGTACTTATTGTTTTAGGAGCATCCATCGTCGCCTCGCTGCTGAACCCTAAGAAGAAAACGCCAGTGTAACCCGCGAAGCGCCAGCACAGGAAAGCCCGGCACGTAAGTGCCGGGAGGGTGGAGGCGGAACAAATCGAGTCCCGTTAGGGACGGCACTCTCATACGCTATGATGAATACTGATACTGATGATTAGCATTCCAGTCGCCACGCCCTCGCGCTCCTATGAAGTGCTTATCGGAAGCGGTCTGCTCGCTCGCGCCGGAGAATCCCTCAGCAAGATTCTCGGAAGCCGACGCGCGTTTGTGATCACCGTTCCGCCCGTAAGGCGGCGCTGGGCGAAAGTTCTGCAGAAATCTCTGTCGGCCTCCGGAATCGAAACCACCATACTGGAAATGCCAGACGGCGAACGTTCGAAGCGTCTGACCACGCTGGAGAAGCTGGCCGAGAAACTAGTAAAACAAGGCGCGGATCGCGGCGTTACCCTGATCGCGCTAGGCGGCGGCGTAGTCGGCGACGTGACCGGCTTCCTGGCCTCTATCTACATGCGAGGCGTCGATGTGATCCAGGTTCCAACCACCGTGCTGGCGCAGGTAGACGCCGCGATCGGCGGAAAAACCGGCGTCAACCTCATATCGGGAAAAAATCTGCTCGGCACTTTCCACCAGCCGCGCGCCGTGCTCATTGACCCCGCGGTTCTGGAGACGCTGCCCTCGCGCGAATACTGCGCCGGCCTCTACGAATCGCTGAAGTGCGGCGTCATCGGAGACCCGGGCTTGTTCAAGCTCTTCGAAGACAGGCGTCGCGAAATTCTGGATCGCGACCCGGTGGTGGTAGAGAAAGTCATCGCCGATTCCGTGCGCCTGAAGGCCTCGGTGGTAAGTGCCGACGAACGCGAAGGCGGTCTGCGCCAGGTCCTCAATTTCGGCCACACCATAGGCCACGCGCTGGAGGCCGAGACCCGCTACACTCAGTTGCTCCACGGAGAAGCCGTGGCGTGGGGCATGATCGCGGCCACGCACATCGCGCTCTCCACCGGCAAACTCGACAGCGTGACGGCAGGACGCATTACCAACGCGGTCCTGGGCTTCGGCAGATTGCCGCGCATGAAGTGGCAGACCGCGAGCATCCTGAAACGGTTGCGTTCCGACAAAAAGACGCGACAGGGAGTGGTGCACTTTATTCTGCCGCGTGAAATTGGCAAAGTTGAAATCGCCAGCGACGTGCCCGAAGCAATCGTTCGCGAAGCGGTCGACGAGATCAGGAAACTGGCGCGGAACTAGATTCAGTGGAGCGACGGGCGTCTCGCCCGTCCAGCAGTAAGGACGGCCGGGCGGGGACGCCCGGCTCTCCACAAGCAACATCATATGAATCGAGAACTGAATCCGCGGACCGTAGGCGCGTCTCCCGCCGGTGCGCGCGACCGCGAGTCCGCGTCAGCCGCCGTTCGCGAGATGTTCACCTCGATTGCGCCGCGCTACGACCTGCTGAATCACGTTCTTTCCTTCAACATCGACCGCCTGTGGTGGAGGCGCACAGCACGCACCTTCGACGCCATTCTGAAGCGTCCCAATGCCCGCGTGCTCGATCTCTGCTGCGGCACCGGAGACATGACGTTCGCCCTAAGCCGCCGCGCGAACTCCGGCGCTCCGCAGATTCCCCCACAAATTCTAGGCGCGGATTTCTCTCACGCCATGCTGCAGCGCGCCGCCGCCAAGGGAAAAGGCACGACGCTGCGTCCCCCACAATGGATCGAAGCCGACGCGCTTCGTCTGCCGTTTCCCGATGGTTATTTCCATCTGGTGACATCCGCATTCGGCTTCCGCAACCTGGCCGACTACGATGCTGGATTGCGCGAGATTGCGCGCGTGCTGGCTCCCGGCGGAGAATGCGGCATCCTCGATTTCGGAGAGCCCGGCGGCTTGATCGGCCAGTGTTACCGCGTCTACTTCAAAAAAGTTCTTCCCGCGATCGGCACCGTACTTTCGGGAGTGCGCGGCCCGTATGCGTATTTGCCTGCGTCGGTCGAGCGCTTTCCGTCGCCCGATGAAATGCTCGGGCGCATGCATCAGTCAGGCTTTCGCGAGGTCTCATGGACGCCTTACACATTTGGCGTCGCAGGGCTGTATCGGGGAGTGAAGAATGCTTGATACCGTTCTGAAGCGTTTTGAAGAGCCCGACGAGGTGCGCACCTTCGAAAAAGGAAAATTCGAACTCGTCCACATCGGAGGCATGACCATCGGCCGCGCCACCTACCAGCCCGGATGGAAGTGGTCCCTCCACGTCGGCCCCACCGTGGGCACGTCGCGCTGCAACGTCGAGCATGTTGGATTGGTGCTCTCCGGCTGTGCCACGGCTGCAATGGAGGACGGCGCCATCCACGAACTCCGCCCCGGCACGCTCTTCCACATCCCACCCGGACCTCCCGGTCACGACAGTTGGGTGGTGGGCGATGAGCCCTACGTCTCGCTGCATTTTCTAGGGGCTGACCATTACGCCAACAAATAGTGGAGGGTGCCCCGTCCAAGCTCCGCTTGGGCGGGCCGGTTTCATCACAAACTGAGAAGTCAGTCATCACAGACGCAAGAAGAGGTCCAGAGGTATGTTGTCACCATGCCCTGGGGATTAAAGCGTTTCCAGGAAACCGGCCAGCTCCACTTCCTAACCTTCAGCTGTTACAAGCGAAGACCAAACTTCGCGAACGCTCCCTCCCGCACCACGTTCGAGACTTCCCTCGAACGGGTACGACAAGGCTACGGACTTTGCGTCTACGGCTATGTCGTGATGCCCGAGCACATCCACATGCTGGTAAACGAACCGGAGCACAACTCGCTGTCCCGAGTCATGCAGTCGCTGAAGCAATCGGTCGCTCGGACATTAGCCTTACGAGCGGCAGACCCCTTCTGGCTGGAGCGATACTACGATTTCAACGTCTGGAGCGAGCACAAGTTTGTGGAGAAGCTCCGCTACATTCACCGGAATCCGGTAACCCGCGGGTTAGTTGGGCGTCCCGAAGATTGGGTCTGGAGCAGCTTCCGTCATTATGCAAACGGTGAGGTGGGTCAAGTAGAAATCGAGTCACAGTGGACCGCGCGACGGAGAGAGCAAGCAGGTATCTTCCCAACCGTGCGGAAGCATCCGGCCGCCTAAGCGGGCCCACCCAAGCAGAGCTTGGACGGGGCACCCTTGTGGGTCCGGACGACTGCGATGGCTTGAGCCACCCGTCCAATCGGGAATCCCACCCTTTCGCAAAAAGCGCGAAGAGATGGGCCACCGCCCTATAATCCGCTCTATGAACGAAGACACTAAACCTCCGCACTTTCCCAGCCATCACAGCAATAAATGGTACAAGAATCATCCCGAAGTGCCGAGGCCCATGGTTGCGCCACTCAAACCGGATGTGGCGCCAGAGGAGACGCATCAAGGCCTGGAGTATTTACTGGCGGCCTTTGCGCTAGCGGCGGAGTTTGTAGCCGTGGCTATCGGGGAGGCGTGGCTTGGATGGGCTCCCGCATTGTTGTTTTTCGGGGCCTTTCATGAGTACACAAAGTCGTTTCTCAATCGTAAGAGAAAACTTGTCCGATGGGGCGGGAGGATTCTCACAGCCGTTGTTTTGGTGATCGCAACCCGACAAGTTATTAACGTCATGGAGAAACACATCCGTGCCCGAATGATTACAGCGCCAGCATTGCAATTTGCTGTGACTGCGGACAAAGTATTAGTTATCGATAACAGCAAAGGAGCATCTGCATTGCAGGATTTCCAAGTCACCGCAATTGAGTACCATTTAGACCCTACCGCATTCGTCAATAACCATGCAACAATCGCAAATCGAAATCAGATTGGTGGAGATCTTGATTTTACTCACTTCGATGTGAAGGCTCGGGAAACGAAGCGCATCAATCTTAACGAAGGCCGCTACGGATTTACTCTACGAATGCACCAAGTGCCGGGGATGGAAGAATTCGACAGTCAGATTCACTATTTCTGTCTCCGATTCAAATTCACAAAGCAGGATACTGGAGAAACGTTTGTTCATTACCTCGTTATCTCCCCATACACTAACAGTTTTGACTTTGCGGAACATCCAGAGAGCGCAGCAGGCAGCACAACAGGATCAGAAGGATTCCCTTTTAGCATCGTACGGATCATAAAAGCGGATGCCAGAACAGTTTACGGAACGGAGTATCGTGAATACCAACCCTAGCTCGCCACGGCTCTTTGGGCGGGTGCCGCCCCATCGCATTCTTCCGAACTTTCGAGGGTGCCCCGTCCAAGCTTTGCTTGGGCGGGCCCGTTTCATCGCTTGACAGATAAGCGTAAAATGGAGTCATAGCAGACAATTGTTGTGCGCGCCTTCCGCTGCGGAAGTGCCTCCCAGGAGGTTAGGCGCAGTCGATCTTTGAAATTTTCATCGTTTCGGGAACGCCCGTAGCCAGATCCCGGCCAGCATCGAGCTAACTCATTATTGCGGAATATTTTACGTATAACTCCTGTAAAACCAAAGATTTGCAAGGAATTTCTCGCCAAGTCCATGATTCTAAACGAGCGCAAAATAAAAATTTTCTAGGTCGGCGGAGAGTAACTCAAGGGTAAACAGGAGCACCCAAAGCAAGAAAGATCAAGCTAACTCCTTATCGCTGAAATCTTTGCATATAAGTCGTTATTCTTGAATACTTTGCAGACATGTTTCCCTAACCCCATGATTCCAATGGACCTAGGGAGGGGGTGGGGGGGTAGGGGGGGGGTACCCCAAGCGGACGCGAAAGGATGGGCCACCCCGACGGTTAGAGCGTCCAATTCTCGATGACCAACCTGGAGACACGCCCGATCTCTCGCGTGGTTGTTGGGTTAGTCGGCCTTCGCAAGGGGCCGTCAACTATTTGGGCAGCCCTTTCTCGTCATAGAGAAGGTCGCCATGATCGACCCAACGAGAGTTGTTTTGGAACGAATCCAAGAACGCCTCGAAGTTCGTTTTCTCAATCACGCGCGCGTAATCGTCGCCCAGGAATTTCTTCAGCCGATCGGTGTTCATGATGTACTCGCCGGTCATGTAGGGGACAGCGTCCGGCGGGATCGCCGAGATTTTCCAGTTCCACAAAAGTTGCAGAACGCAACGCATGCCCCACTGTCCGGGGACGCGCAGCAATTTGGCATGCGCCATTTCGATGCACTGCGCGAAGGTCAAAGGGTCGCCGCGTCCGGCAACGTTCAGGATGGTCAGCCGCTGCGCTTCCGGCTCCCGGTGCAGTATCCACGCGATCAGCCTGGCCATGTCGTCGACGTGGATGAACTGGATTTTGTTGTCCAGATACTTCTGGCCGAAGGGCAGCATGCAGGGCAGACGTTTCGCCCTCTGGCGCATGCGGGCGGCGCGCTTCCCCTTCCCATTGGGCGTTCCGCGGAACGCTCCCATTAAGTAATTTTCCACGCTGGCTCCGGCAAAAATGTGGGGACGCAGGATAAAGATGCCGCACCCGCGCAGGGAAGGCGCGCGCTGTTGCACGACCAGATCGCTTTCTCTTTTGTGGATCGCGTAGGGCAGCGTGTGAGCGGCTAGCGGCGCGTCCTCGGTAACGGGCGCGGGCAGGTCGGAGCCATATGCCGACACACTGCTGGGAAAAATGAACTGCCGAATCGTGGTTCCGGTAGTTCGGTTGGCTTCGGCAACGGCTTCCATCACCCGAGCCGTGCCGGCCACATTGATTCGCCACATGCGGTCGACGTCCAGAACCCCGGTGCGCTGAGGATCGATCACGAACGCCAGGTGCACCACCGAGGTCGGCTGCAACTCGCGCAGCAGCAGAAGCAACTCGCGGGTGGATTCCTCTCGTCCCAGGTCGAGTGCTACAAATCGGTTGACCGGGGAATGAGTGGGCGGCGTAATGTCGATGCCCACCACGGTGTAATCCGAGAGCTGCGGCAGGAGCCGCTGGCCTAGATTTCCCGAAACGCCGGTGACAATTATCGTTGGTTTTGCCGTGTCCATTTAATCGGGGTCTTCACGCGGTCGGTCCGACGGCTGTGCTCCCTCGGGACGAGGCGGCATGCGACGACTTTGAGTGGGACCGAAGTAGGCTTCATTGAGGTCAACATTGCCCTGAAATCCCTGCATGCTGTCGCGATAGCGCTGGGCGGAAATTGTCTTCTGAATCTCCGGCTTCACGGATTCCAGAGATTGAGTGTCCTTGCTGATAAGCTTGTAGATGTAGTGGTTGCTGTTGGGGTCGGAGATCACTTCAGACACTTCGCCGGGCTTCAGATCCATCACCGCCTGATGGCTCAGAGGCAGCGTGCCACGACGTGCTTTCTCCACCTTGGTGGTAGGGGCATTTCCGGGCAGGCCGGCGACGGCGTAGGCTTCTTTTTGCAAGGTGTCGGGATCCTCACCTTTAACGGCGCGGGCGCGGAGATCGGCAGCGAGTTTGGTCATCGCATCTTCGGCAGCTTTTTTCTGCTCCTCGGTCAGCGGTGGCGTGGCAGTGGGGCTCGCAGGGGCCTTTTCACCGGGTTTCGGAGTCGCGACCGCAAGCTTGACTTGTTTTGTGCGCGGAATCACAATCCGCGCCAAGGTGGCTTGCTCGTACGTGGCTGCGTTCTTTTTGTAATAGTCCTCGATATCGGCGTCGCTGACTTTACCGGACTCTTCCTGCAGCACGCGGCCCAGTTCCAGGGAAAGAATTTGCATGCGCGCAAAGTTCATCAATACGTCGAAGGTGGGCCCTTTGTCGAGGCCGCGTTTCTCCGCTGCGCCAGATTTTCTCAGCATGCTCGCATAGCCGTTTACCAGCTGACGACGTTGAGCGGGAGGCATTCCCGGCTGCAGCGCCTCGGCGATCTTTTCAAATTGCGCGCGGGTAATCACGGTTTTGCAGGCGTCGCCCTGCTGAGTGGCGTTGGCGCAGAAACCTTTCAGCGTCAGCACCGGATCGTCGGGTCCAACTTGTATTTCGGGGGCCTTGTCGGGCGCGGCGGGAGCAGCTTGTTCCGCCTTGGCTGCGGCGGCGGGAGGTGTAGTTGGTGGCGCAGCTTGTCCGTAGGCCAAGCCCGCGAGCAGAAGACACGCGAGGCACTGGAAACGCATGAATCAGGATCCTCCAACGAAGAATTGCGACGAATGTCATCGTAGCATGTCCTGCAGGAGACTCGAAAGGTGGACAGGGGGTTGGCGGCGGGCGAATCCAAAGCGATAATGACGGGTATGCCAGACATGCGGGCCACATTCAGTTCCGAATCGATGCGCCGCGAAAAACGAGCGGTCGCCGGCAATTCGGTGCTGGCGGCTCTGGTCATCACCATCTTGAAAATTGTGGTGGGGATCTTGACCGGCTCGCTGGGAATTTTGTCGGAGGCGGCACACTCCGGATTGGATCTGATCGCGGCCCTGGTGACGTTTTTTTCGGTGCGAGTTTCCGACGAGCCGGCAGATGCCGACCACCAGTACGGTCACGGCAAGTTCGAGAATCTGTCGGCCTTCATGGAAACCGGTCTTTTGCTGCTGACCTGCGTATGGATCGTCTATGAATCGATAAGGCGGTTGTTTTTTCACAGCGTGGAGATTGAGCCCAACGTGGCTGCGTTTCTGGTCATGTTGCTCTCCATCGCCATTGACGCCTGGCGCTCCCGGGCACTCGGACGCATTGCTGTGAAGTATGACAGTCAGGCGCTGGAGGCTGACGCGCTGCATTTTTCAACCGATATCTGGTCGAGCGGCGTAGTGATCGTGGGCCTTGCGCTGGTTTGGCTGGGCCGCAGCAATTTAGGTCGCAGCTATCAAGTAGGCTGGTTGCGTCAGGCCGATCCGATTGCCGCACTATTCGTGGCGGGCGTGGTGGTCTATGTGAGCTGGCGGTTGGCGCGGAGGACGATTGATGCGCTGCTGGATGCGGCGCCCGCCGGGGTACGCAGCCAGATTCTCGACCGGATCAGTACCGTCGATGGCGTACTGGAAGTGGACCGGGTCCGGTTCCGCAAGGCGGGGAACCGATTTTTTGCAGACATTTCGCTCGGACTGGAACGCAATTTCACTTTCCAGCGCTCGGAGCAGGTGTCGGATGCGGTGACGTCGCGAGTGCGCGAGGTTCTGCCCGACGCCGATGTGATGGTGCACTCGGTTCCGCGGGCGCGGCACTCGGAGAATATTTTTGACCGCATTCGCGCCGTGGCCACCCGCCACAACTTCAACGTACACGACGTCAGCGTGCAGGACCTGAACGGGCAATTGCATGTGGAGCAGCATCTGGAACTGGACGAGCAACTCAGCATGAAGCAGGCGCACGATGAAGTCACGCGGCTGGAAACCGAGATGCGCACGGAGGTCCCGGAAATTGCGACCATCCTCACGCATATTGAGAGTGAGCCGGCAACGATTGAGCGAGGAGAAGAGATCGTTCGCGAGCCGGAGTTAGAACAGCGGCTTAAGAATATTGTGAAGGAGTTTCCCGAGGTGATGGACGTGCACGAATTCCAGTTCAAGAAGGTGCGGGCGCGGCTTTATGTTTCCTGCCACTGCACGCTGCCCGATGACATGCCGCTTTCGCGCGTGCACGACGTGCAAACCTCGCTGGAAATCCGTTTCAAACACGACGCGCCGGAATTGTTTCGGGTGCTGATTCATCCCGAGCCGATGACCGACAACCGGAGGTAGCGAACTAGGGGAGCGCCGGGCGCCCCGACCGGCCACCCGACGGTTGGACGGGCGAGACGCCCGTCGCTCCATTGTTTGTTAGACACTGTGTATTAGAGGACGCAAGGCACATGATTGAAGCTTCAGTAAATTGGACCGACAAAGACCGGTTTGTGGGCGCGGCAACTTCACGACACTCGATCGTGATGGATGCGGCAACCGAGAAGACCGCGAACAGCCCGATGGAGTTATTGCTGCTCGCTTTGTGCGGCTGCACGGCATCCGACGTAGTGGGAATTCTGCGCAAGAAGCGCGAGCCGTTCACCGCGCTCGAAGTGCGGGCCAAGGCCGAAAGAGCGGACGGCTACCCTGCCGTCTATACGTCGATCCACCTGACCTATGTCGTGAGCGGGAAGGTATCGCAGAAGGCCATGGAAGACGCGGTCCGGCTTTCGAAAGAAAAGTACTGCTCGGTTTCGGCCATGCTGGAGAAGACGGCGAAGATCACCCACACCATCGAGCACGCTTCGTGAAGGCGGGTCCTCATCAGGCTAGTCCTCATCCGCTGCGGGGTTACTTCTACATCGCGAGTGCGGCTTTTCTGTGGGGAATTTCGGCGACCCTGGGTCGCGCGGCTTTCACCGGACATCTGCTGCCGGGCGCCGCGTCACTAAGCACATCCCTACAAAAGATCGATCCGCTGATCCTGTCGCAGAGCCGGGCGACTTTGTCGCTGGCGGTGCTGTTACCGGTGTTGCTGGCGCGCAGAGGAGCGTCTGCCCTGCGCGTTCCCGGGCGCGATCTGGTGCAGTTCTGCCTGCTCGGAATTCTTGGCGTTGCGGTGTCGAATTATTTCTACTATCTCGCGATTCAACGGACCAACGTAGCCACCGCCATCATTCTGCAGTACACGGCGCCGGTTTGGGTGCTGCTCTATACCGCGGTGCGCGGTGCGCAGCGCCCGTCGTTGCGGAGAAGCGCGGCGGTCGGACTGGCGGTGGCGGGTTGTGCGCTGGCGGTCGGCTTTGTCGGCTCGGGCTTTCGCGTGGATGCGGTTGGAATCATGGCTGCACTACTGGCTGCATTGTCCTTTGCGTTTTATAACGTGGGCGGACACCGGTTGCTGGCCCGCTATGACCGCTGGAAAGTACTGCTGTGGGTATTGGTGTCGACTTCAATATTCTGGATCTTCGTGAATCCTCCGTGGAAAATTGTTGCCGCTCACTATGACCGCGGACAGTGGGGATTCATGCTGGTGTTTTCCCTCGTTTCCGTGCTCGGGCCCTTCTCCTGTTACTTCGCCGGTCTGCAGCATCTGGAGCCGACGCGCGCCATTGTGGCCAGTTGCCTGGAGCCTGTGTTCAGCATCGTGATCGCGGCGCTTGTACTGGGCGAGTTGCTGCGGCCGCTGCAGACAGTTGGAATCGTTCTGGTGCTGGTGGCGATTGTGCTGATTCAGTTGCCAGAGCGGCCTGCTCGGGGCGACGAGTTAGTGGTCGAGCCGATGGAGTGAGAAGTCGTTGGTCGATGGTCGTTGGTCGTTAGCAAACCCGACTTCACGAACGACCAACGACTAACGACCAACGACTGACGACCGCTTCTCACTCTAGCCGCTTGCCCTTCGTTTCCGGCAACTGCGTTGCCATCACACTAGCCAGGAAAAAAGCTGCTCCGCACAAATAAAAAGCCCAGCCCAGTCCCTTCGTCTGGCCGACCCGTCCAATGACCCAGGGCGCGACCGAACTCAGTGCGCGTGCGCCGTTGTAGGTAAAGCCCAACGCCCGCGCCCGCACCTGAGTGGGGAAGATCTCGCTACCGATGAGGCCCGAGCCGGAGAAGAATCCCGTCCCGAAGAATGCGACCGCCGCGCCCAATACGAGCAGAGCTGCCGGTGAACGCGCCACGGCGTAGAAGGGAACCAGCACCGCGGCGGCAAACAGGTAGAGCATGAAAGATCGGCGGCGTCCTAGATGATCGGCGACCCACCCGAAGCTGATATATCCGGGAAACATACCCAATAGGTTGAGCACGATCAGCAGGGTAGCCGTGCGCATGATGCCGAAGCCGCGTCCGCCTTGTGCGATCGGAAGCGAAAGATACGGAGGAATCCAGATGAACAGTCCCCACCACGCAAACAGGCCGAAGAAGTTGAGCAGGAGAAGGACGAGCGTGCTCTTGCGATAAGGTGCGCGAAAGATCGAAAAGAAAGAATCATCCCCCTGTGTTCTCGGTTTTCCCTGTGTTCTCAGTGCCCCCTGTGGTTCAAGCTCTTGACCTTGTGTCAGCCGTCGATGCTCGATCCACATCTGCGATTCCGGCACGCGGTTCCGTATCCAAAGCGTGACGATCGCAGGAAGAATCCCGACGAAGAACACGAACCGCCAGTTGGCGTAACGCAGCACAATGCCCGCCACGAGCGCTGCCAGCGCATAGCCGATGGCCCACGAACTCTGCACGACTGCAATCGCCTTGGCGCGCAACTCGTCGGGCCACGTCTCCGCGACGAGTGTGGCGCCCGTGTTCCACTCGCCACCCATGCCCAGTCCGAGGATGAAACGAAACACCGCCAGCATAACCACGGTGGTCGAGAGGCCGGAAGCGAACGAGCAGATCGAGTAAGTCAGGATGCTAAGCATCAGGGCGCGCTTGCGTCCGACGCGGTCGGCAAGAAAGCCAAAAAACACGCCACCGATGCCGGAAGCGAGCAAGGTGAGCGTTTGCAGAAAGCCGGAGGTCGCCTTCGACATCCCGAGATCGCGCATCACGTAGGTGAGGACGAGCGCGTAGAGCATGGCGTCAAAGGCGTCGAGCATCCAGCCGAGAAAGGCCGCTAGCAGGGTGCGGCGCTGTTCGGGGCTTGCTTGCTTCAGGAGTTGGATGGGGCCGATGGCCATGCGGGAAGCGATTGTATCAGTGCGTCAGCGGATTGGTGGGGCGGCCCCTCCTATCGCGAAGCGAAGGGCGGGGACTTGAGAGATGTAACAGCCGAGTCGTTTCCTTCCGCTAAGGACGCGCCCCTATCCGCCCCAGCCGCCGCAAATACTTCTGCGCCTTCCGCACATCCCGCCCAATCTGCTCTTTCAGGGCTTCGACTGACGGAAACTTGATCTCATCGCGCAGACGATCCAGAAAATGAAGTTCGACTTCCGTCTCGGCCGAAAGCTCGAGCGGATGAAAATTCAGCAGGTGAGTTTCAATAGCGAAAGAATCGGCACCAAACGTAGGCCGATTTCCGACGTTCGTGACGGAATCGAAACACTCATTATTATTCCCGCTGCCAATTCGCGTGCGCGTAATGTACACGCCATCTTTGGGCACGAGCTCCTCGTAATGCGCCAGATTGATCGTTGGCACGGTATATTTCGCCCCATATCCTCGTCCCCGGCCAGCAGTTGAAAGAATGCTGAACGGACGCGCCAGCAAATGCCGCGCCCGGCTCACTCGGCCGGCGGCAAGCAACTTCCGGATGTGGCTGCTCGAAACCGACTCGCCGCGCAGGCGCATCTCGGGATAATCGTGTACCTCAAATCCCATCTCTCGTCCCAGATCGCGCAGCACTTGAATATTTCCCGCCGCTTTGTGACCGAAGTGGAAGTTGTATCCCTCGTGAATCTCGCGGGCATGCAGACGCTTCTTTAATATTTCATGAGCAAACTGGTGCGGCGTCATCAGCGAAAGATCGCGCGAGAAGGGAAGCAACAGAACCGCGTCAACCCCGGTGGCTTCGAGCAGCCGCAGTTTCTCCGGAAGTGGGGTCAGCAGCTTGAAACTGTGATCGGGACGCAGGATGCGAGCGGGATGCGGCTCGAAGGTGACAACGACCGACTGCGCGTTCGCGGCTTTCGCCCGCCGCACGATTTCGTCGATAACATGCCGGTGAGCGCGGTGGACGCCGTCGAAGTTGCCGACGCTGAGCAGCGCCGGACCGAAGTCGCGGGGAATCTCGTCGAGTTTGTGGAAAGTCAGCATTCAAAATCTGCCAAGGCGCACGCAGTCTTTAGTCGATGGTCGTTAGTCGTTGGCGAACGGACCCTCTCCAGCTTCGCGGCACGAACGCAATCCACCAACGACTAACGACCAATGACGCTTTCTCTCGCCTCAAATCTCAAACTCCAGCTTCATCCCGTCAAACGCCAGCCGCACGCCCGGCGGCAATGCGGCATTGGTCGCCTCGTGCGGCAGGTCGTGGCAGATGTGCGTGAAAAACGTGCGCTTCGGTTTTACCGCCTCCACGATCTTCAGCGACTGCTCCACCGTCGAATGCGTGGGATGCGGCGTGTAACGCAGCGCGTCCAGAAACAGAATGTCGAGGCCGCGCAACTTCTCCAGCGTGTCAGCCGGGACCTCGCTGTGATCGGTCAGGTAAGCGGCCGATCCGAAACGGAAGCCAAGAATCGGCGTTTCGCCGTGGATCACCGTCACCGGCTCGAAGCGCGCGCCGAACAGTTCAACCGGGCCGTCGATCGGCTGCAGGTCGACCTGAGCCAGTCCGCCAAACTTATACTTGGCTTCAAAAATATAACGGAACATGTTGCGCAGGAATTCGCAGGCGCGCGGCGTGGCATAAAGCGGCAACTTGCCCGGCTTGTGCCGGTAAGTCAGGGGCCGCAGGTCGTCGATGCCGAGGATGTGATCGGCATGGGTGTGAGTGTAAAGCACGGCGTCGAGCTGCGTGATCTTTTCGCGCAGTGCCTGTTCGCGAAAATCTGGCGTGGTGTCGATGAGGACGTGGTGGGCATTGTCATGCGGATCACGGTAGCTGATCATCACCGACGGCCGGGTGCGCCGGTCACGCGGGTCTTTGGAGCAGCAGACGGCGCAGTTGCAGCCGATGGTTGGTACTCCCATCGATGTGCCGCTGCCTAATACGGTCAGAGTCGCTTGCATCAGCCGTTCGTGCCTGTAATCGGGCCGGGCGCCTGCGGAGGATGCGCGAGCGCGTTGGTCACTTCCACGTAGGCCATGCGCAGTTCGTAGAGACAGTTCTGCAGGAATCCCTGTTCTTTGGGAGTGAGGTTGCCCCGGGTCTTCTCGGCAATCATGCCGAGCGTGTCGATGGTTTGGCGCGCGCCGATCAAGTCAACCCCGGGCTGGCCGCCCTGTTCGTGCATCAGACCGAGCTGCATCATGGCGGTCATGTAGAGCGACGCCATGAAGCGCTCAAAACTCATTTCGAGTTCTTTCGCTGAGTGTCCGCTGAGTTCAACTCGCGTGTCCAAATCGCGCGACGATTGCTTATAGGCATCGTGCTGTGCCTGCTGCTCGGATGCGCTGGGAGGTTCGGGGATATCCGATTCAGGTGCGGGTGAGGCTGCTGTGGGCGTGGCTGCTGGGATGGTCGAACCGGCCGGCATGGAAGCGCCAGTGGTCGGCGGGGCCGTTGCAGCCGCCGTCGCCGCGATCGGAGGAGGCGCCTGTTCTTCGGTGGAATCGCGAAGCTCTCCGTCGGAGGTGAACAGACGCTTGTCGCTGACTTTGAATTCGCCTTCTTCTTTTCTTTTTTGAGCCATAGGGTTACCTAGCTTATCGAGTCTTTCTAAAATTCAGGAGATCGGCAGCGTTGCCGGTTTCAGCTTCGCCATTCCCGCACGCAAATCTTTTCCAGCAGCTTCGCGCCGCAGATAGCCCAATGCTGCCGGGCGATCTCCGCCGGGCAGAGGCAAGATCGCGCTGCTCGTGATTTCGCCTGCTTCTTTCTCTTCTTTATTTTCTCCGGCCAAAATCTTCGCGCCCGGTTCGGGCAGCGCGCCTTCGACCGCGAACGCAGTGAACTGCCGATGTACTGCTCCGCGCGAGCGGATGCGCTCTACGATCTCTTGCCCGAGATAGCACCCTTTGGTGAAATTCAACGCGCGTGTCTGTCCGGTTTCCTGCGGCAGGTCGCGCTCGCGGATGTCCTCGCCAAATTGTGGAATGCCTCGCGAGATGCGGAAAAGATTCAACGCCGTCGTGCCCACGGGCCGCGAACCAGTCTTGACCACCGCGTTCCAAAGTTCGTCCCTATGTTCAGGAGCAATCCAGATTTGCCAGGATTCGCGAGCTTCCTCGCCTGAGCGCAAAAGCGTGACCGTCTTGTCTTGACCGGCGTGTTGCCAGGCGACGTCCGCGAACTGCAGGTAGGCGAGATCGGGAACGGCAATGCCGGCGCGTTCGAGAACATGGCGCGATTCCGGCCCGGTCAGGCCGAGCGCGGCGAGTTTGTCGCTGATGTCGGTGATCTCCACATCGTCGGCGATGATGTAGTGATCGAACAGCTGCAATACCTTTTCCCGCTGCTGGCGTTCGGTATCCACCAGCAATGAGTCGCCGCGTTGGAAGACATAAAGGTCGGCCTGAATGCGGCCTTGCGCGTTGAGCAGGAAGGCATAGACGCCGTGGCCTGGGGCAAGATCGCGGATGTTGTTCGTGGCCATGCCGTTCAGCCAGCGGACGCGGTCGCCGCCGGTCACCGCGATTTTGGCGCGCCCGCTCAGGTCATAAAGACCGCAACCCGCACACAATGCCTGGAACTCGGCGCGGGTATCGCCGAAGTCGGGCGCAGCGGCACCGCGGTGCTCCGTCGGGTTCGCCCCAGGAAGTGTCGTTGAAGTCATAGGCTCAATCTCTGATTATAACGAACGGTTGTGATGGAGGGACGGGCGTCTCGCGAGCCTGCCCTGAGCGAAGTCGAAGGGTCCTGCCGGGCGGGGACGCCCGGCGCTCCATCGGCTAGTAAGTGAAGTGAGGAGTTTATGAATGGTTCAAGGCTGTGCTAACGTTGCGGGCGTGAGTGCAAGAAAACGCATTGCCGTGATTGCCGGCGACGGGATCGGGAAAGAAGTGATCCCGCAGGCTGTAAAGGTCATGGAAGCCGCTGGCGCCGCGGTCGAATGCACGTCGTTCGACTGGGGAGCCGATCGCTATCTCGCCGACAAAACTACGGTCCCGCCGGACGGCTTTGCCACCTTGGCCAGGGATTTCGACGCCATTCTGGTCGGCGCCTTTGGCGATCCGCGCGTGCCTTCCAACATTCATGCGAAGGAAATCCTGCTCGGCATGCGCTGCAAAATGGACCTGTACGCGAATGTCCGGCCGGTGCGGTTGATGGATGCTTCGCTCTGTCCGCTCAAAGGCATCGAACCCAAAGACCTCGATTTCGTCGTGATTCGCGAGAACACCGAGGGTGTCTACGGCGACCTGGGAGGAGTTTTCAAGCAGGGAACTCCCGACGAAGTTGCGATCCAGGAAGACATCAACACGCGCAAAGGCGTCGAACGCATCGTCCGCTATGCGTTTGAGTACTGCGCGAGCAGCCGGAAGATCGACGGCTCGCCCCGGCGGCGCGTTCTGATGTGCGACAAATCGAATGCCATGACGCACGCTGGAGGATTGTGGCAGCGCGTGTTCAAAGAAGTCGCCGCGGAGCATCCGCAAATCGAGACGCAGTACATGTACGTGGACGCGCTCTGCCTGCAGATAGTGCGAGACCCGCGCGGGTTTGACGTCATCGTTACCAACAATATGTTTGGCGACATCATCACCGATCTCGCTGCGGGATTGCAGGGCGGGCTGGGCATGGCCGCGAGCGGTAATCTGCGCCCCGGACATACGTCCATGTTCGAGCCGGTGCACGGTTCAGCGCCGCCGATTGCGGGGAAGAACATTGCCAACCCCTTCGGCGCGATTCTGACCGCGGCCATGATGCTGGCGCATCTGGGAATGTCCGAAGATGCCCAGAAAATCGAAGCCGCCGTGCTCGAAGCCGTCCAGCAGAAAAAGACGACAGCCGACATCGGCGGAACGCTCGGGACGCGCGAGGCGGGCGCGTGGGTGGCGGAGAGAGTATCTCATCGCTGATTGTGTGTGGGCAGGCCTGCTATCCGCGTCTCCCCGCCAGCAGCGCTAGTTCCCGCCATTTCCAGTGACAATCCACGTCAACGAATCCGATCTCCCGCAGCCAGCGCAACTGCGTCTCTAAATCGAGGAGCTTGTTGGAAGGGTCTTCGGTCTCGAGCGTAAATCCGATCCCGTGCAGAAATTCTTCGTGCAGGCGGGGCGTGGGCGAGGCGACGTGTTCCAGATTGCAGAAGACGCCACCGGCATTCAGCACTCCGTGGATTTCCGAGTAGAGTGCGCGCTTACGCTCGTGCTCGACATGATGGATCGCAAAGCAGGAAATAACCGCATCAAACTTGCCGAGGCCGGGGAGGGGATGGTCGAGGTTATGCGCGACCACGGTTACCGAAGAATCGCCGGCAAAGCGCCTTCCGGCGGCCTCGATCATGGCCGGAGAGAAATCGATGGCGACGGCTTCCGTGTCCAGATGTTCACGTTTCACCAGCGCCAGCAGTCGTCCGTCTCCGGTACCCAGATCGAGAATGCGGCGCGTGCTTTGGGGAATGAACTCGAGCAACGCCGCTTCGCCTTCCGTGCGGTGGTTAATGCGGTCGGCTCGTTCCAGGTAGTCGAGGGCGTGATCGGTTCTGCTCCAGAGATTGACGGCCATGCGACAGTATAAACTCGATACCAATGGAAAATGTCAGCGTGGTTGCTCCAAAGCTGCGGCGATGGTTCCTGGAACTTGTGCTGCTCGCATTGTTGGTGGGAACTCTGTGGGGCCAAGCGGCGGGTGGAGCATCGTCATCGCAGGATCAGGCGTCGCAAGATCAGGCGACGCAGCCTCAGAGTTCGCAAGGTCAAAACCCCGCGGGCGAGGGCGCCGGCGCTACACAAGCCGCACCAGAAACCACCGTCTCGCCCAAAGAGGCGAAGGAACTGTTTCGCTCGGTGGACGAAATCCTGCAGTTTGCCAGCCAGGATACGGACCTGCCCATCAAGCACAAGGTGAAGCGCAGGCTGACCAAGCGCGACGAAGTGCAGTCCTACATCGAGAAGAGCATGAAGGACGACAAGGACGCGAAGCGACTGGAGCGGTCGTCAGCGGTGCTGAAAAAGTTTGGGTTGCTGCCGCGAGACTTCGACCTAGGCACCTTTCTGGTCGCCATGCTGCGGGAGCAGGTGGCGGGCTACTACGATGTCAAAACGAAAACGGTGAATTTGCTGAACTGGGTGGACGCAGAGCAGCAGAAGCCGGTGCTGGCACATGAGCTGACGCACGCCCTCCAGGATCAGTCGTTCGGCATCGAGAAGTGGATGAAGGGATCGACGGAAGACACTGATAATACAAAAGATGATCCAAGCCCAAGCGATATCAAAAACGATGAGGAGACCTCTGCGCGGCAGGCGGTAATCG
>CAVZDM010000091.1:0-37593 GCA_963773955.1 uncultured Acidobacteriaceae bacterium
CATCCTTGAGCGTGGCGTCCTGAAAGGGGCCGGTTGCGGGTCTTACGGCATTTTGAAATAATTAGTTCAAAGAGTCCTGACCGCAGCCTTCGCGCCTGATTATCATACCAAACAGTTCAAAATCAGCAAGGCAAACCTAAGCTCGCCAGGAGAATACATATGGAACGCTACGAAGGTAAAAAGGTGGTGATCATTGGTGGCACGAGCGGCATGGGACTCGCGACGGCGAATATGCTCCTCGATGGGGGTGCGCGTGTTCTGGTGACGGGGCGGTCGCAGGCCGGACTGGAATCGGCGCAGAAAGAGCTTGGAAAGGACGCCATCGTGGTTTCGAGCGATGCGCGTTCGTTGACGGAAATCGACGCTCTCGGCTCTCGAGTGAAGGCCGAGTTCGACACCTTCGACCTTCTCTTCGTCAATGCCGGGTTCAGCATCCGAGCGCCTCTTGAGAGCATGACCGAGGCTGTCTACGACGAGATGTTCAACCTGAACGCCAAGGGGCCGCTTTTCGTGATGCAGAAGCTCACGCCGTTAATAAACCGGGGAGGCTCTATCGTCCTCACGACCTCGATCGCCAACGTCAAGGGAATGCCCGGCAACGCCACATACGGAGCGGCCAAGGCTGCGCTGCGATCATTCGCTCGGACGCTGGCCGCCGAGTTGATTCCTCGCGAGATTCGCGTCAACGCGGTGACGCCCGGCCCCATCGACACGCCGATCCTTGGCAAAGCGTTTCCCGATAAAGACGCGGCCGCCCAGATGAGGGAGAAGATGATCGGTATGGTTCCGATGAAGCGCTGGGGGAATGCCGGAGGGAGATCGCCAAGGCCGTCCTCTTCCTCGCGTTCGACGCGACCTTCACGACGGGCGCCGAGCTTCCGGTCGATGGCGGTTGGTCGCAACTGTGAAGGCAGTACCCGAAGGCGCATGGACCATGAACTTCACCGCGACAGCCGCCTTGTGATCTATACCGTCGATGCCGACGCCCGCCCCGTCGTCGCTCAGGATACTGTCGATATCAGCCTCGACCGGCTGTCCGACGCCGATTTCAAAAAAGCGCAGGCGCTGATCGAGGACATCCGCCATCCCGGGGCGCTGAAAGACTGGGTACCGGAACTCATGAACAACGACAGCGAAGACAATCGCGGCTATGCCGTCAGGATCGGCAACAACAATGCGGCCGATACCTATCTCGCCACGTTCTTCCGCGGCGCCGTCTCCTCGGCCCCGGCGGCGGTCGGCAAGCTCGACAGCCTTGTCCGCCGGGCCGCCGGACTGCCCGCGCGGAAAATGTGAAATCTTTTGCTGCACTTGGGTGCGCACTATCCGACTCCAACTGCTCCATCAACTACTTTGACTTCCCTGTGTTTTCAGTAATTTGGGGAATCTGCTTTTCGCTCGAAGCTAACCCCAATGGCACGAAAAACATCGCATTCTGGCACACTTTTGGCACAGGGAGTACGCCTGCCTAATTGAAAGCCGACAAAGTTCATTAGTTCGTATCGCGATTCACACACGTCATGCACTCGATCTGAATCAACGGCCATTCCTACGAAGGGGAATCGGGCCCGGAATGCCTCCGACACTGAGCCAGCAGTTACCGCGCGACAGCATGGCGAAGTGCGCCAAATCTGTGGGTGAATTTTTGTTGGCGGAAGGCATGACTTTTTCTTCGGTCTGTTTCTCCTGTATCAAGCCCCACGGGGCTGTGGCTTCGAGCCTGTGCTGACCGAAAGCGGTTACGTGCATCGTTCTGAAGATGTCTGTTATCGGGTCCAACTGAGCCCCCCTCTTTTGGACGAATAGACAAAAGGTTAGGACTGCCCGAGCAGTTCTCGTCCACCGCCAAAGGAATCTAGCTCTGTTCAGATGCGGTTTCGAGAATTGACGAAATTGTGTACGAGACTGTACAGCTTTGCCCGTCCAGTTGACGCACGATGAACGAACTTGCTCTGGACTGACCGAATGCTACACATCTATCGAAGGGAGTAATTATGGGAAAGCTTGAAGGAAAAGTTGCAGTCATCACCGGTGGCGCTACCGGCATCGGCCGCGCCGCAGCAAAGCGCTTCATCGAGGAGGGCGCCTTCGTCTTCATCTTCGGCCGCCGGCAGGAAGAGCTCGACGCCGCTGTGGCCGACCTCGGGCCCAATGCCCGCGCGGTGAAGGGCTCGGTCTCCGATCTGGCCGACCTCGACCGACTCTACGCGGCGGTGAAGGCCGAGCGCGGAACCCTCGACATCGTCTTCGCCAATGCCGGGGCGGGAAGCCCGCTTCCGCTCGGCAAGATCACCGCCGAGCACATTGACGAAACCTTCGACACCAATGTGAAGGGTACGATCTTCACGGTCCAGAAGGCGCTGCCGCTGATGGGCAAGGGCGGTTCGATCATTCTGACCGGCTCGAGCGCCGGCACCACGGGCGCCCCGACGATGAGCGTCTACAGCGCGAGCAAGGCGGCAGTGCGCAACCTCGCGCGGACCTGGGCGGAGGACCTGAAGGGCACCGGCATCCGGGTAAACGTGCTGTCGCCCGGGCCGACGGCGACCGAACTCGCGAAGGCAGCGCTAGGCGAGGAGGGCCAGAAGGTCTACGCCTCGATGACTCCGCTCCAGCGCATGGCCGATCCGGCGGAGATCGGGGCGGCGGCTGCCTTTCTCGCGTCGGAGGACAGCAGCTTCATGACCGCCAGCGAGGTCGCCGTCGACGGCGGCCTAGCGCAAATCTGACGCACTCGCCCTACGGCGCTCCATTCGATTATTCGGAGCGCCGTAGGGTTCGGTAAACCAAAGGAGAACATATGAGCTACGCAATTGTAGGATTCGGCAAGATAGGCCAGGCCCTCGCCCACGCCTTCGCCCGTAAAAACATCGACGTGACCGTCGCGAGTCGCCGGCCGCCCGAGGCGTTGGCACCGCAGGCTCGGGCGATTGGACCCACGGTCGTCGCCAAGTCGCTGCGGGATGCACTCGAGGCCGACACAATCATCTTGGCGGTCCCGTTCGGGGAACATCGCGAGGTTGCGAAGGCCCTGCCGAGCTGGAAAGGCAAGACGGTCATCGACGCGACGAACGCGTTTGGAGTTCCCCCTGAAGAGCTGGACGGTCTCCTGTCCTCCGCCTTCGTTGCGAAGTCCTTCACCGGCGCTAAGGTCGTGAAAGGCTTCAATCACCTGGTTGCGGCCACCCTGGCTACCGATCCGATCGTCGAGGGCGGCCACCGGGTCGTCTTTCTGTCGAGCGACGACGAGGACGCGATCGCTCCCGTGGCGGATTTGGCCAAACAACTCGGGTTCGCACCCGTCAAGCTGGGAAAGCTCAACGAGGGTGGCGCGCTGGTGCACGCACGCGGCCGCACTTGGGGTCAGCTCATCTTCCAGGATTTGTTCAAGAAGGAGCAGTAATCGATGACTATGTCAGCTTTGAGCTAAATTCAACATAAAAAAAACGAAAAACAAAAAGGAGAAACATATGAGTAATAACCATGGACAAAAATTGGCGGGAAAAATTGCGGTTATCACAGGCGGAAGCAGCGGGATTGGCTTGGCCACAGCCAAGCGCTTCGTGGAAGAAGGCGCGCACGTCGTAATCACTGGCCGACGAGAGAAAGAGCTGAAGGAGGCCGCAGCCTTCATCAAGAGAAACGTTACGACGGTCGCGGGCGACGTATCGCGCTTGGAAGATCTGGACCGGCTCTATGCCGTCGTGAAAGAGAAACATGGTCACATCGACGTTCTCTTCGCGAACGCGGGCGCGGGTACAATCGCACCGCTCGCGGTGGCTACGAGGCCCATTTCGACCAGACCTTCGACGTGAACGTAAAGGGGCTGTTCTTTACGGTGCAGAAGGCCCTTCCCCTCTTCAAAGACGGCGGCTCGATTATCCTGACCTCTTCAGTCTCGAACGTGTTGGGACTCCCAGGGTTTAGCGCCTACGCCGCGAGTAAGGCGGCTGTGCGCAACTTCGCGCGCGGCTGGACTCTGGAATTGAAAGACCGCAAGATCCGCGTGAATTGCATGAGCCCCCGGAGCAATCGATACCCCGGCCTTAGCGACGACGACGGGCCTTACCGCTGAACAGGCCGAGCAAGCGGCCGCACAGTTCACCACGCAGATCCCAATGGGTCGCAGAGGCATGCCCGAGGAAATCGCGGCAGCAGTCGTGTTCCTTGCCTCCGATGAAAGTTCTTACATCACCGGTGTGGATCTCGCCGTCGATGGGGCATATGGCGGGTCTAGAAGCAGTGGATCGAAGTGGGAAAAAAATCGAAGAAAAATAGCGGTGGTGTCAGAGATGTCGCGATGAAACCGGGCCTGAGCAAGAAATCGATTTTCGAGAGCTTCGCTCAAGAAGTGAAAAGCAGCTTAACGTCAGTTTGGAATAGAACGATCGGACGCGATCCGATGTAAGGGAAATGGAGAGATTTTGATGAGCACACAAGAGAACGTTCAGATTGTGAGGATTTCTTTGGTAGAACTGTAACGTGACAATAAGGAAGAAGCATCCTGTTCTGTTCAGCCTTCCTTTCCAGCGAGCCAAGCCAGCAGCCAGCAGCTATTTCTTCTCTTTCTTCTCGGGCTTCTCAGCCTTCTCGGGCTTAGCCTTGGCCTTGGCATCGCCACCCTCGGCCTCGGCTTCACCCTCGACTTCCTGCTTGCCCTTCTTAATGACTTCAGGCTCAGCCGGCGCCGCTGTCGCATCCGCCGCCACCGCTTCCGGAGCCGCCACCACTTCTTCCTTCACCGTCGTAATGTGCGCGATCATCTGGTTCTCTTCGGTCAGGAACTTCAGCTTCTCGCTATGCGGAAGGTCTTTCACGCGCACTTCAACGCCAAACACCAGGTGGCTGATATCCACTTCGATATTTTTCGGGATATCCGCCGGCAGGCACTCAATCTCGATCTCACGCAGCAACTGCTCGAGAATGCCGCCCTCCGTCTTCACGCCCGCCGCCTCGCCCTTGAGCACCACCGGAACCGTAACCGTCAGCCGCTTGTCCATGGCGATGCGCTGCAAGTCCACGTGGAGCAGGGTTCCCTTGATGGGTTCGAACTGCCAGTCCACGATCATGGCCTTCACGCGATCGCTATCGAGTGCCAGGTCAAAAATCGTGTTGTGTCCACTCTCCGACTTCAGGATGCGCAGAACCTGCCGCGGATCGACCGCGACCGCAGCCGCGCCTTTACCCGCGCCATATAAAACAGCTGGAATTTTTCCGCCGACGCGCACCCGCCGCGCGGCGTTCTTGGTGCCTGGTTCGCGCTTCTGCGCTTCCAGAATGCTGATATCCGTTGCAGTAGTCATAATTCCGTTTCCGTCCTTGGTTGAATCGTCGTTGGTCGTTGGTCGTTAGTCGTTGGCAAACCACCCCCGCAAGAGAGCTTGCGAACGACTAACGACCAGCGACTAACGACCGTTCTCAAATAAAAAGTCTGCTGACCGACGTCTCCTCGTGAATCGACTGAATCGCCCGTCCAATCAGCCCCGCGATCGAAAGCACTTTAATCTTCGATACCTGCCGTGCCGCTTCGCTCAGCGGAATGGTGTTGGTCACGACCACCTCGGTGATCGGAGAGTTCACCAGATTTTCCACCGCCGGCCCCGAAAGCACCGGGTGCGAGCAGCACGCATACACCGTACCCGCGCCATTTTCAATCAGAGCTTGCGCAACTTTCACCAGCGTTCCCGCCGTGTCGATGAGGTCGTCAATGATCAGACAAGTGCGGCCACTGACGTCGCCGATCACATTCATCACTTCCGCCACGTTCATCTCGACGCGCCGTTTATCCACGATCGCCAGTGCCGCGTCCATCTTCTTCGCGAAGAACCGCGCCCGCTCCACGCCACCCGCGTCCGGCGAAACCACCGTCAGATCCGGCAGGTTCAGCTTCCGGAAGTAATCCACCAGCACCGGCGACGCAAACAAGTGGTCCACCGGAATATTAAAAAATCCCTGCAACTGCGGCGCGTGCAAGTCGACCACCAGCGCACGATCCGCGCCCGCCGTGGTCAGCAGATCGGCCACCAGCTTCGACGAAATCGGCACCCGCGGCTTATCTTTGCGATCCTGGCGCGCATAACCGTAATACGGAATCACCGCCGTGATGCGGCGCGCCGAAGCCCGCTTGAGCGCGTCCATCATCAACAGCAGTTCCATCAGATGCATGTCCACCGGCTGGCAGGTGGGCTGCATCACAAACACGTCGGCCCCGCGCACGTTCTCCTGGATCTGCACATACGCTTCGCCATCCTTGAAGCGCGTGACCAGAGCCTGTCCGCGCGTCAGTCCGAGAAAATGGCAGACCTCATCGCAGAGCGCCTCGTTGGCGGTTCCGCAAAAGACTTTGAATCGGTCGTCGACCCGGGCGCGCTGCGGCTTGCGTTCCGTTTTCTCGTCCGCGGTCGGCTTTTTTTCCAACGTAGTTTTTTCGGCGGTCGTTTTTTCGGCGGTCGTGGTCGCAACTGTGGCCATAGTTGAGGTCTCAGGTCTTACGTCTTAGGTCTCAGGTTTTAGGGGTTAGGTTTTCCTGAGACCTAACACCTGATACCTGACACCTGCTTTTCTGGCTGGGCCGCTAGGATTCGAACCTAGACAAAGTGCTCCAAAGGCACTTGACCTACCATTAGTCGACGGCCCAAAGATGCACGATCAATTGGCTGGCCCCTAAATCATACCCCAGAACCGAACGCCAACGACCAACGACTAGCGACCAGCGGCTACCAACCAATGCCCAACGACTTTTTCCAATAATTCTGGCGCGTCAACGTACTGGTCGCCACCGCCTTCAGCCCCTGCTTCCGCAGACGGCCCGCCGCCTTCGCGGCCTCAGCCGCCGACCGGAACAGCCCATACAGGGTTGACCCAGAGCCGGAGAGCGAAGCGTATCGCGAACCTACACGCTCCAGCGCACCTTTTATGTCACGCAATTCGGGATATTTAGGAAAGACGACTTTCTCGAAGTCGTTTTCAATCCCGGTACGGACAAGGTCGGAAAGCAAGTTCCCGGCCCGGCTCCCGCCTTTTGCGGAAGCACCGGTGTTGGGGTAACCACCATTATTTGAATCAGTCAGCCAAGCCGACAACACGCAGCCAACCTCAAACAGTCTATCGGACGCGTTCGCCGCCGTCAATTGCGCCGTGCTCGTGTGGGGACGGGCGCCCTCGCCCGTCCAAGCCGAGCGCAGCTCGGCCGCTCTATCCCCCTGCACCAGCGCATCCCAATCGGCAAAAGCCCGCGGCGTCGACACCCCAACCTCCGGCGTCACCACAACCATCGCCACCGAAGGCAAATCAGCCAGCGGATAAACCTCCTCACCCCGACCCACTCCGAGAGCAGTTCCGCCCACCAGAAACAGCGGCAGATCCGAGCCAACTTCCGCGGCAATCCGCATGCGCGTCGCACCCGACAATCGCTTCTTGAGCGCCCGCTCCAGCGCAATCATGGTAGCCACGGCATTCGATGAAGCCGCCCCCAGCCCTCCCTGCACCGGCAGCCGCTTCTCGATCTCGATGCGGACTCGCCCCTTAGCGCCGAGTTCCTCCAGCACGCGCTCCGCCATGCGATAGCAGGTATTCGAAGAATCCAGCGGAACCCGCGGGTCCTTACAGACGATCTCAATCCCGCTGCTCCGCCCCGATTTTCGTCCAACGCCTCGTTCAATGCTCACCCGGATCAAGTCATGCAGCACGATCGTCTGGTACACCGTGCGCAGATCGTGGAAGCCGTCCGCGCGCGCAGCGCCAATATAGAGCCCGAGATTGATCTTCGCAAAAGAACGAACCGCGACCGTCATGGAAGGAGAATTGTAAGCGATTTGCGGAGAGAGGGATAAATCCTCCCCTCGTGAACAGTGTCGGCTAAACCGAGACAGCGAGGTACGCCCGTACTTCTGGCCTGTTGTCTCGCCCCCACGCTATCAGGCGATGGAGGCCATCCAAATGAATCAGCCCGTTGCAACCTCGTTCGAGTAGTCCGTTGTAGTCGGAATACCGTGGGTCATTTATCGGAGCAGCACTTAGGAAAACTGCGGTCACACGCGGGCTAGAAAACTGTTGAATCCGTCTGTAGCACTCACTCGAAAGATCCACGCTCTCCAGTTTCTGAATAGCTTCTAACACGCTTGACCCGGTGGGGGGCACTAGACCTACACCCCTGTGGTTATGGTAGGGGAGCATGACGGTTCGAACTTCCTCCGGAGTGATGACTACCTTTATCCAATTCCCAAATTGCCTATTTGCTGCCTCCAACGCGCCCATTGGCCAATCATTCCGCTCAGGAGTATCCGCATTATCACGGAGAAATGTTGCCCTGACCTCCTCAAAACCAACCTCCGACCCCATGCGCATCGAGTTCCCCGTTCAGTGTGCGTTCAGATTTTGCTGAATTCGAACCTTCCGAATCTGTTCCCGGGCCGGTAGGCCATTTTAACGGCGAAGTATAACGCGGCTTTATCTCTGAACACTGAGCGAAATAACTAGGGGTGCGAACTGCTGACACCGGGTTTCAGTAGCTGACAGCTGACGGCTGATGGCTGACGGCTTTCTTGTTACACTTCCCGTGCATGCCCCCCACCACCTACCTCGAAGCCATCCGCCAGGGAATCTTGGAGGAGATGGAGCGCGACCCCACCGTCTTCTGCCTCGGCGAGGACATCGGCATCTACGGCGGCGCTTTCAAAGTCACCGACGGCTTCATCGACCGCTTCGGCCCCGAGCGCGTAATCGATACGCCGATCGCGGAGTCGGCCATCATCGGCGCAGCCTTCGGCGCCGCTCTCACCGGACTGCGCCCCGTCGCCGAGTTCCAGTTCATGGACTTCATCGGCTGCGCCTTCAATCAGATCGTCAACATGGCCGCGAAATCGCACTACCGCTGGGGAGCGCCCGCTCCGCTGGTGCTGCGTGGCCCTAGCGGAGGCAATGTCCACGGCGGCCCATTCCACTCGCAGAATCCGGAAATGTGGTTCGTGCACGCACCCGGCCTGAAAGTCGTCTGCCCCGCGACGGCCTACGATGCCAAGGGACTCATCAAGGCGGCGATCCGCGACCACAACCCGGTGATCTTTTTCGAGCACAAATATCTGTACCGAAGAATCAAAGAGGAAATCCCAGCCGACGATTACGTCGTTCCACTGGGAAAAGCGCGGGTCGCGCGCGAGGGCCATCATCTCAGCGTGATCACCTACGCCGCGATGCTGTACACCGCGCTCGAAGCCGCGGAAATCTTGAGCAAAGAAGGAATCGAAATCGAAATCCTCGATCTGCGCACAGTCTCGCCGCTCGATCGCGAAGCGATTGCCGCCACCGTGAAGAAGACCAACAAAGTGATCATTCTGCACGAACACGCGCGCACCGGCGGACTCGCAGGAGAAATCTCCGCGATCATCAACGAAGAAGCGTTCGACGATCTCGATGGTCCCATCGTGCGGCTGACGTCGCTCGACACGCCGGTTCCGTTTTCTCCGCCGCAGGAGGAGTTCTTCCTGCCGAAAGTGTCCGATCTGGTGCGCGAGGCTCGCCGACTGCACGCTTACTGATTTCGGCTCTCGGGTCGCGCTTTCGGTTCGCGCTCTCGGATCAAGACGCATTCTGCCGATCCGCTGCGCTCCTGTTATAGATAGAATGCAGCAAGCATAATTTCCAGGCTCTCCGAGGCTCTGACATGCGCAACTTCATTCTGGGGATTGTCATCACCATTCTGATTCTGTTGATTGGCAGCCTTGGCCTTGCCTTGCTCGGCTTCTTGCCGACCCGCGCCGACAGCGCTCCCCCGGAGATCGAAAGCCACATCGCCATGAGCGCGCTCGACAATTCCGTGGATCGCCATGCTCCCCGCGTGAACAGTCCCGTGCCCCCCACGGACGAGAATCTGATCGCGGGCCTGAAGATCTACACCATGAATTGCGCGCTTTGCCATGGCGATATCGACCGCCAGCCCTCGGCCCTGGAGAAATCGTTCTACCCGCGACCACCGAACCTCATCCTTAACCCACTGGACGACGAGGAATGGCACGTCTTTTACGTGATTCGCACCGGCGTCCGCTACACCGGCATGCCCGCCTGGGACAAGACGCTCTCTGAGCCTGACATGTGGAAGCTAACGGCATTCCTCACCCGCGTAGACAAGCTGCCGCCAGCCGTACAGGACTATTGGAAGAAATCCAGCGGCGTAGCCCCGCCAACCGGCGCGGAAGAAGGACACGACCACAAATAGAAGGTTGTGTGGAGGGGGGCGGGGGGGGAGCCGCCCCTGACGCTATCCTGGCGGATAGCTGAAATTGACTGGTGATCGTTGTCTGAGTTGCCGCAGCGTGACCGTTGATACTGTAGGGCTGGAACCGCCACTGCTTGACGGCGGCAATCGCCGCTCGGCCCAGGATGAAGTATCCTCGAACAATTTTCAGATCTTCGACGCTGCCATCGCGTCCGATTACCGCCTGCAGGACTACCGCTCCGTGAAGTTTCTGCGCCAGCCCTTCGGTGGATACACCGGATCCACGCTGTGAACCAACATGGCTCGCGCCGCTTGTTCGCTCACCGCGACCGGTTCGCTGAATTGCTGAACTGCAGGCTGCGGCTGCGGCGTGGAGGACGGCATCATCTGCGCCGCATTCACCGTCACCACTACCGGCCGCTCAATCGGCGGCGAGCTTCTCATGCTCTCGGGAATCGCGGCTCGTTCCACGCGGACAGGCGCCACTGCCTGATGCTCATACACCGGCACGGGGAGCGGAAAATCGGGAGCCTTGGGCAAGGTAAAGCGCGCTTCCGTCACCGTGGATTCCGTTGCCACCACTCCCAGCGCCGGCGTCTGGGCGTTGGAATTGGCGGGACCTCTGCTGTAGTACGCATCCTGCTGCGCGTCATTCCCTGCGGAACCGACGGGCATCGCCCCGGTTTGGTTCATATAGAAAAGCGCCGCCACCGATTCCCGCAACACTCGGAATCTTCCCTCCCGCGTCCGCGACAGATACTGGATCACTTCGCGCGAGTTCCACAGACAAAACGCCGCCGTAAGCACCAGCACCGCAGCACAAGCTCCGCGAAGCCATACCGCATAGTTACGCTTTCGAGGCTCTTCCTCCTCGTCAGTCGCAATTTCGCCGTCGAAGCTGTCGTTGTCCTGCGCTGCATCCGCTTCCGGGGAGCCATCCGGCGGATCCTGCTCACTTTGCTCTGCTCCGCGGGAATCCCCAGTAGCCGCATTCTGGACATCGCTGCTCGCGCCGTCGCCTGCGCCTGACGACTCCGCAACACTCTCTGCGCTCGGCGCTTGCATCTGCTCGCACGCCTTCGCCAGCACCGCGTCGGCCTCTTCGGCGGAAATTGGACGATAGATCAGAAAGTCGAGCCGGTGGTCACGCATGTCCGCCGCTTCGGGTTCGTGATCGACGATGGCGATCGCCACCGTGTTGCGGTTCGGAGCAGACTCGCGAGCACGCTTCAACAGGAAGCCCGCTTCCGGCTGGTCAGCCCAATCCACGATCACGCACGAAACAGCGCGCGTCTTCGCTTTTTCGATGGCTCCAAAGATGTCGGAACACGCTTCAGCGCGGATCCCCGTACTCTCGCACGCCGTGGTCATGGCGGCACTCGTCTCGGGGCTTGTTGAAAACAAAAGGGCGCGGAAAGCCATTGCGCCATTAGCTTATCGGGGTTTTCCTCACCGCAACAGGTAACCAGGGGGTAGTCCCACCCGTGGAATCTGGCCACGCCGCTTGTAACCTATGCCACTCAAGATTCGGTGACTTTAGTAACCTGATCCCGATCACAGTGAAAATGTCAGCTCTCAGCCCACTCTCCCGACAGCTCATGGCGCAGCTTCTGCTGCCGTTCCTGCATTTTCCGCTGCTCATCCCGCAGTTTCCGCTGCGAATCCTGCAGTTTCTTCTCCATGTCCCTCCGGCACGATGTATGCTGCTGCACGCTTTCATTGATGGCCGGAGTCAGCCGGGCAATTTCTTCCTCGGCGCGGGTGATCGCCTGCTCGGTCTCCGCGCTGAAATCGGGAATGTCAAAGCTGTCTTCCAGCAGGCTGCCGGAATCCTTCTTTTCGGGCAGAGTCAGGGTCAGAGTCTGCTCTCTCTTCTCGCGAATCACAGTCACGGCCGCGGTTGCTCCGGATGACGACCGCAGAGCATGCGTAAAGTCAGAGGTATCGTGCACCGGTTGGTTGTTGACCTTAACCACCACATCTCCGGCGCGGAATCCGCCTTTTTCCCCGCGACTGCCTTTTTCCACCGAACGCACCAGCACTCCTTTGCCGTCCTTGACGCCAAAGAAATCTCCCAGTTGCGCAGTGATGTTTTCCACCATCAGCCCGCTGCGTGCCGACTGGTGGACAACGACCACGGAGACAGGAAAGTCGAAGTCTGGCATCGTGGAAATCTTAGGCATGTCGAATTTGAATCCTCCGTCCTTAGGCTCCCAGGCCATGGACTTGTGCCGGTCGGCCAGTTGCACCTTGATGGTCAGTGGTTGACCGTCGCGGCTGATGCCGAGATTCACCACGCGGCCCGGCGGCGTTTCCTTAATCATGCGGCGCAATTGGGCGGCACTCTCCACTGCTGTATCGTTCAGCCTTACGATGACGTCGTGCTCGTGCAGTCCGGCTTTTCCGGCGGGAGCGTCCTGGTCGACCATCGTGACCTCGGCTCCGTGCTCCTCCTTGAGCTTCAATTCTCCCAGTCGTTCGGCGGAAACGTCGGCGATGTCCACTCCGAGATATGAAGATCCGCCGCCCTCCTCGCCGCCGAAACTCCAGTCCCAGTTTTCTCCGCCGCGATCATAGCTCGATTGCGCTTTCGATTCCTCCGGTTGCGCGCTGGCCACCGCCAGCGTAATAAGAAACATGCAAAGCAGGAAGCGATGGATCATAGGCCCTCCTGAATAAACACTAGTCGTTTGTCGCTGGTCGCTGGTCGTTAGCAAACTCTTGATCAAACTCTCGCAGTCGGCCGTGAATCGCGAACGACTAACCACCAGCGACCAACGACCGTTCCTACCGACTGACGCGGCGGAAGTTCACATTCCCCGAATTCGTGCGGACCTTGAGCACCGGCCCGCCACCGTTGAGTTGGCCCTCTGCCGTCACCGTCTTCTCCCACGGTCCGCCTTCACTGGACACGTGAATATCCGAAAAGTCGCTGCGGATGGTGTGGCCATTGGCAATTTCGATCTCGGCCCGAATGGAGATCGCCAGATCATTCGCAAGATATACGGTGATGTCGCCCGCCGAGGTTTCAAGCGTGGAATTGCTGCTGTTGGCTGTGCCAGTCGATGACAGCAGCTTTACAATGATTCCGCCCGCCGAGGTTTCCGCCTGCACCGAGGTCGCTCCATCCAATTGGATCGTGCCGCCGCCGGTCTGGGCTTGCACCCTTCCTTTCGCGGAAGCCAGCCGAATACTGCCCGCGCCGGTTTCAATCTCCGCCGGCCCTCCGATCTCGCCCAGGTCGACGCTGCCCCCTCCGGTGGTGGCTTTCACCCGCCCGCTGCACTTATCCACCCGAATACTGCCGCCGCCGGTTTCCAGCACGGCGCCTTGCAATCCGGAAAGAACAATGACACTTCCTCCTCCACTTTCCGCCTTGATCTCGCCCTTTGCGGATGCAACCTTGATGTTTCCGCCGCCGGTCTGCAGGCTCACATTGCCTTCCACCCTGCCGACTTCAATCGCGCCCCCGCCGGTTTCCGCCGTCACCTCGCCGCCGATGTCATCCAGGTGAATACTGCCGCCACCACTCTCGAGGTCGACGCGTCCAGCGATCCCGGTCGCGTTTACATTGCCGCCTCCGGTCTCGATTTTCGCGGACTGCAAGTTCCGCGGCACATTGATGACAAATTCATCGGCACACTTGGAATCCCGCCTGCTCGACTCGGCCACAACCCATGCCGTGTCTCCCTTGACCGACGTGCTGATTCGGTAGGACTCAAATTCGCGGCGGGCCCTCTCTTCCGAAGATGTATAAGCCTTCCGATGAATGACGTATGTAATCCCCGCGTGCGATCCACCTTGAACTTTGACCGAGCCGGCGGCCAGCTTCACCCGCAGATTCTTCGCCGCACCCAAGTCCCCAGTCATTTCCTGGACCCAATTGCTGCCTTCGCGATATACCCTGGCTTCCTGACACAGAGCCAGCGATGCCAGCATAGCCACCAACCCGGCCAGGCCAGCGAGTTTGATTGCGTGCTTCAATGAATGTCCTCCTCAGTTAATAAAGTCGTTAGTCGCTGGTCGTTAGTCGTTAGCAAACATCAGCAGTCTGCAGCGAATCCCGAACGACTATCGACGATCGACCAACGACTGTTCTCTAATCCATCTCCGGCATCTGCGCCAGCATCGTACGCACCTGCGAACGAATCGAGACGTTCTGATCCGTCTGCGACAACTTGATCAGCACCGATCGCACATTGCTGTCCGTTTTCATCGGTTCCACCAGTCGCAAGGCCTGCAGCCGCACACCGGAATTCGTATCGCTGATGAGCGCCCGCAAAATCCCATCCCGCACTTGCGGATCCCGCACAAAACCACTCAGACCATCCAGCGCCTTCAACCGCACTCCCGGATTGTTGTCGTTCTGCAACGCATACATCAGCGCTTCCCGCACGCGCGAATCGTCCGGGGCCTGCGTCAGCAGATCCACCGAGTCCATGCGCACTCCGGAGTTGTAATTGTTGCGCGCCGCGAACAACAGTAATTGCTGGATGCGCTGGTCGTTCAGCGAGCCCTGCGCCTCCTGGGTCGAAACCGTGTCGTACTTGATGCTCACCTGATTCGATCCCGGCTCCTGCGTCACTGAGCGAATACCCGCAATGGCGGACGATTCCAGTGGTTGACCGGCCGACGGATTACCCGATTCGAGCGAGCCCGTTACTACGCCGCCCCCTTCACGGCCGGAAAGGAAGTTGTAAGTCGCGCCAATGCCTCCGCCAAATCCCACGATGAATATCACCGCTGCCAGTGCCGGCGCCATCCGAATCTGCCGCAGCCACACCGCCGGCTCAAGAATCAGCCGCTGCCAGAACCCTCCCGGCCGCGTCGTCTCGAGCGCTTCCTGCAGCCGCATCCGCGATGCCGCCAGCAGGTTTGGAGTTGGTTCGGCCACCGGCATTTCCGAAAGCGTTGCATGAAACTTGCGCGCCGCTTTCAACTCCGTCGCGCATTCCGGACACCGCGCCAGGTGCTGTTCCACCTCGTAGCGGGCGTCGTCCTCCAGCTCGTTGTACACATAGAACAAAATGTTTTGCCGCACCCAATCACATTTCATTTTCGTATCCCTTCGCGGGAACTGATTCGCAACTCATCGCATCTCCGCCAACGCCGCACGCAGTTTTTGCGTCGCGCGAAATAACGTATTCTTCGCCGTCTCTTCCGTCGTATTCAGCATCTCGCCCACCGTGCGCAGCTTCAGCCCGTGATAGTGCTTCAACTCGAACACCATCCGCTCGCGAGGCGTCAGCGTGGTCAATGCCGCGCCAATCTTCCGCCCCAGTTCCCGCCGCATCAAATCTCGTTCCGGATTGGCTCCCGAGCGCACGTCCGCGAACTGTTCCAGCCGGCTGTATTCTTCCCCCGACGCATCCACCGCGACCGGAGCATCTTCCTTGCGCACGTTCCGTTTCCGCAAATGATCGAGGCAGAGGTTCGTGACGATCCGGTAGATCCAGGTGTAGAAGGAGCACTCAAAACGAAAACTTCCCAGATTCTTGTAGGCCTTGAGGAAGGCCTCCTGATAAACGTCCTGAGCGTCCGACTCCGATCCCGTCAGGTGCAGCGCCAGCCGCAGCACCGACTGATCGTAATGACGCACCAATACCTCGAAGGCCGCGCGGTTTCCCTGCTGCGCCTCCCGGATCAGACTCGTGTCGTCAATGCGGTTGCTCTGCGCTGCCAAGGAGCCCCTCATCCTTATGGGGTTCTGGTTGCCGCTGTCGCTATTATTTGCCGCCCGCCTGGGACGGGAAATCTCGCCAACCGGAATTGCTATTGCGTAAGAATCGGCCGGCATTGTCTGTCTCTGTCCCCTACAAATCGTCCAATCCTTAGTTCTTGTCTTGCACAGAAATAGACGGGGTAGCAACCCGAACGTTAGCAGATTATAAGGAGTTGGCCCTTGGTTTGCTTGACAGCGGAAGACAGCCGCGTGTCTGGCTCCTAGGCCCTCTCGGGCAATCAGTCGGTCCCGAGCTTGCAAAGCGTCGGCGCTGGGATACAATTCCCGACCATGCGCGAAGCAATCTGCTCCGGATGCGGCCTCACCGCGCCGATCGGGTCTTTCTACAGCATCAAGGACAAGCTTTTTTGCGAGCCCTGTAGCTGGAAGGAAGAACGCGCCGCAACCGAGCGTGGCGAAAAGCTGGAGAAGGTCTCCATCGTCGACGGCAGCGTCTGCGCTCGCTGCAACATCAGGGCAGACGCTACTGGCTCGGCTGATTGGCCAGTTTTCAAAGGTGTTCCGCTTTGCCCCAACTGCCAGCTACAGATTCAGAACTGGCCGTATCCGAGTTGGCTGAAAGCGTCCTTGGCCGGGTTGCTGATTCTTCTGGCCGTCGCGCTGATCCACGGACGCAAATACTTTCACGCCGGGCGAGTGATGTACGTTGGCGAGCGCCTGGCGAAGCAGGGCAAGTACGCGGAAGCCGTACCTCTTCTGAAAGAAGCGGATGAAATCGCTCCCCAATCCGATAAAGCGTCGCTCCTTCTGGCCAACGCAGCCCTGCACATCGGCGATTTTCCCGCCGCGCAAAAAGCCCTCAACGCGCACGATGGCGGTCACTATGAGACCAGCGACGAATTCCAGAAAGTGCTGGATCTGTGGAATCGATCGACGGATGCAATCAAAAAGACGGACAAGGCATATGAGCTTGAAAAGCAGCCGGGGAAGGCCGAAGAGGCTGAAGCGCTCATGCGCCAGGCAGCGGCGGAATATCCGGAACTGCCGCAACTGAGAGAGGCGTTGCCCTATTTTGAAGGCGGCACCGCGTTTTACCGGCGCGACTATGACCACCTATTGGCGATCTCAGAGAACCTTTGGAAGGCGCAACCCTCCTCGTCTGGGGTGGCGGCCTCTTTGGCCTCGGCCTTGGCATGCAAGTACGCGGTGACCGGCGACCAAAGTTTCAAGACGCGCTCGGAAGAAATGCTGGAAAAATCGCGGCAACTTTCGCAAGGCGACAAAGAGGCCGAACAGTCGTACCAGGAGTACGCGGCGCGAATCCAATATCGGCTGGACACTCGGGAGATCATCGATAAACAGGAGTACGACCGCCGCTTCCGTAGCGGCCAGGAAGCAAACAAGCAAACAAAATAGAGGTATCTATGTTTTTCATTCCCGGTTTCCTAATTTCGCTGGCAACATTCCCCGGAGTCATAATCCACGAGACGGCGCACCTGTTTTTCTGCAAGCTTTTCCGCCTCGCCGTCTTCAACGTGTGCTTTATTCGTGTGGGCAATCGGGCGGGATACGTCATCCACGAGACGACGGATAATTTCCGGGTCATGTTTTTTGTGGGCATGGGCCCGTTCTTCATCAACACGCTTCTATGCATGCTTTTCTGCACCGCCGCTTTCTTGCCGGTGTGGGAACTGAAAGTCGACGATCCACTGGCCTTCTTTTTTTACTGGCTAGGGCTATCGATCGGCATGCACGCCTTCCCATCGACTGTAGATCTGACCAACATCTGGGCAATGGCGCCTGATCGGGCGAAGAAGGGCGATCTGCTCGCCATCGTCAGCCTCCCGCTGGTGGCAATACTCTACGTGCTCAATTTTGCGCGAGTCGTATGGGCCGACCTAGGGTACGGGATTGCCGTGGGGATTCTTGGCCCCATCGCTATTTTCAAGGCGCTGGCCCGAGCCTGAGCCACGACCTCCTCGTCAGAACTCATTTCGGCGCATCAAACCGCAGTCGCATTTCATTCGTATTCTCAAATCCCAACTTTTCATACAAGTGCCGTCCCTCGGCGCTGGCGTGCAAATTAACCGCGCGAAAACCCTGCTCCTTGAGCCAGGCCAGAATCGTCAGCATGATTAACCGCGCAATTCCACGCTTGCGGAACTCCTGCTCCGTATAAACATTCAGGATCACCGCCCGCTCGGTGCAAGGGTCCTTGGGATTCGCCGGCCACGGACCGAGCAGCACCCCACCGCCGCCCGCGACGCGGCCCGAGGAGTCCAGCGCCAGCCAGTGGCGATACGACCCATCGGCCAGAGCCCGCGCCAGCCACGGACGCGCCACTTCGACCATACGATCGAGTTCCTCGACAGTGCCCTCGCCCATATCGCGAAACATCGATCGCCGGTGATGAAGAATGATCGCCGACTCGCTCGGCGCTGCCTCTCGAATCGTGATTTCAGATTGCTTCGCCATCACTCTTGACCCGTCCCTTTTCCCCCAGAATTGTCACCCCAATCATGAATTGTCATCCCGAGCAGCGCGAGGGATTTGCAGTAGGCCCGAAGCCCCCGCCTGCCGTGCCTCCGATGCTCTCAAAAGGTACAATAAAACTCAGCCGAGGCTGGTTGCATTCATGTACGAAGTCACCGTCGAAGACACATTCGCCGCAGGACACTACCTGCGCAACTACAAAGGCAAGTGCGAGAACCCGCACGGCCACAACTACAAAATTCGTGTGACTCTCGCCGGCGCCGAACTTGACAAGGCCGGCCTGCTGCTCGATTTCAAAGACCTGAAAGACGTGATGAAGCACGCCATTGACCGTCTCGACCACCAGATGATCAACGACATCGAGCCCTTCACCGTCCTCAATCCCTCCGCCGAAAATCTCGCGAAGTATTTCTACGACGAAACCAACACGCGCCTGAGCAGCGTAACCAACGGCAGGGTGAGAGTGAAAGACGTCACTGTATTTGAAACCGATACGACTACGGCCCGTTACTCCGAGTGAAATTATTGAGTCATTGATTCATTGAGTCATTAAAGACTCCTGCCTTTGAATTTCAATGACTAAATGCGTCAATGATTCAATGCCTCAATGCTTCAAATAACAGAGATCTATAAATCGCTGCAAGGTGAATCGACGTATTCCGGTCTCCCCTGCGTCTTCGTGCGTCTGACTGGATGCAATCTGCGTTGCTCCTGGTGTGACACCGAGTTCAGCTTCTACGGCGGACAAAAGATGACGCTGCAAGAAGTGCTCACCGAAGTTGCTCGTCTGAGTCCGACCGGCGGACTGGTCGAGATCACCGGCGGCGAACCGATGTTGCAGGAGCGTGAAGTCATCCCGCTGATGGAGCAACTGCTCGACGCCGACTACCAGGTGTTGCTCGAGACCAGCGGCGAGCGCCCATTGGCGCGGGTCCCGAAACAAGTCATCAAGATTGTCGACGTAAAGTGTCCGCACTCCGGCGAACCGAATACCTTCGCACTCGAAAATCTGGAAGCACTCCGGCCTCACGATGAACTCAAGTTCGTCCTGACCGACCGCATTGACTACGAGTTCGCCCGTGACTTCGTCCAGAATCACGGGCTGGCCGAGTGCGTGCACGCCATTTTATTTTCCCCAGCATTCGAAAAAACCGCCTCTGGCGCCAGAGACACCTCGCACTGCCAACTCGATCCGCAAGAACTCGCCCAATGGATCCTGGCCGACAACGTTCCCGCCCGCCTCAGCCTGCAGATCCACAAACTGATCTGGGATCCCGCCGCCAAAGGCGTTTAGCAACCCGTAGCAAAATTCGGAATTGTCATCCTGAGCGAAGCGAAGGACCTGCTGTTCGCCGCCAGAAGCAGGTCCTTCGCTTTGCTCAGGATGACAAAGTGGACTGCTGTCGGGAACCCACTACGCCGACTTCGCCCGCACCCGATTCTCCGCGCGCAGGTGCGCCACCACCAGCCGTATATCGGCAAAGCTGACATACGGCGGCACCGCTTCTTTGATGTCTTTCAGTCTCTCGACTCCCTGCTTCAGGCAAGCCGCTTCAATCAGCGGCTGCGCGTCGGGAGAAATCCACTTCGGATCGAGCCTCACTTGCCCACTCTCAATCAAATTCGCCACCGTGCAAACGATGGTCGAAACCTGCCGCGCCCGAATGCGCCCAATCTCCTCAAAGGTGCGCCCCTCGTTCAAAAGCCGAAGCGTGTGTTCCGCCGGGGCCGGATCCTTGATCAAGGCCGGTGCGGCGCGCGCTCCATCGCCAAAGTTCCGCAAAGCCCGAAGAATTTCCGCGCCGTACACATCTGCCTTCTTTTCGCCAATTCCCGGCACTTGCTTCAACTCGGCAAAATTCGCCGGACGCCGCCGGCACAACTCCTCCAGCGTGCTGTCGTGCAGAATAATGTAGGCGGGCACCTTGTTCTCTCGCGCCATAGTTCGCCGCCATTCGCGCAGATACTCCGCCAGCACCGGATCTGCTTCCGCCGGTGCCGAGTCCCGTACCCGCGGCCTTTCCGACCGTAGCTGCGGGGTATAGAAGGAAGGAGACGACGTGGCCGGAATATACGTCTTTCGCCCTGCCGCGTCGGGCAACGCAACGGTCTCGATCTCTTTACTCAGCCACTCTGGCTTGGCCGCGCAATTGTCGCAGTTCCCGCAGCGCTCCCATTTCGGAGTCTCCCCAAAATGCAGGCAGATCTGCCGGTGGCGGCAGCGTTTAGAATCCGCGAACCGGCTGATCACGCGTTTCCGCTCGAACGACCGCTCGCGCTCCGCGTCATCCGAAATCTGATTGATGAAATATTCCAGCAGAACGTGGTCCCGCTTCTGCCAGAGCAGCACGCAATCCGCCGGACGCCCGTCCCGCCCCGCGCGCCCAGCCTCCTGGTAGTACTGCTCAATCGACTTCGGCAGAGACAGATGGATGACCGCCCGCACCGCAGGCTTGTTGATGCCCAGGCCAAACGCGATTGTGCCGACCAGTACCCGCACTTCGTCCGACATCCACCGTTCCTGATTCTGCCGGCGCATGGGCGATTCCATCTTCGCGTGATAGGGGATCGCCGCTATTCCGCTCTCCTCCAGATACTCGACCGTCTCCTCCACCCGGCGAATCGTGGGCGAATACACGATCACGCTCTCCCCCGCGTACTGCCGCAAAGCGCGGCCAAGCAATTCCATCTGCGTGCGTGCTTCGCACTCGTGCACCACGTAGCTCAAATTCTTGCGATGGAAGCTGGCGATATACAGATGCGGATCGCGCATCTGCAACTGCTTCAGAATGTCGTGCCGCACCTGACGCGTCGCGCTGGCCGTGAACGCAGCAATCGGAAGATCAGGAAAGCTAGTGCGCAATCGGCTCAACTGCCGGTAGTCCGGCCGAAATTCGTGTCCCCACTCTGAAATGCAATGCGCCTCGTCCACCGCAAAGAAGCCCACCGGCACCTTCGCCAGCCAATCGAAGGTAGTTTCAGCAGCCAGCCGTTCCGGCGAAAGATAAAGCAGCCGATATTCCCCACGCGCCGCTTTCTCCATCACCTGTCGCCGCTCCGCCGAACTCTGCATACTATTGATCGCCGCCGCCGGAATACCCATCTGCGCCAGTTGCGCCGCTTGGTCCTGCATCAGCGCGATCAGCGGAGAAACCACCACCGCCGTCTTCCCCGAAATCACCGCCGGAAGCTGGTAGCACAGCGACTTTCCGCCCCCGGTCGGCATCACCACACAAGTATCGTGCGCCGCCAGCAGACTGCGGATAACATTTTCCTGCTTGGGGCGAAATTCGTGGTATCCCCAATAGCGCCGTAGGGCTTCGGCCAAGTCTGGACCAGCATCGGGCATTCTTTTTTTGGACCTTCAAGGCAGTATAGCCTTAGTAGTGTTGGCGAAGTCTGTGAGCGCTCAACACCCGATTTGTGATGAATCAGCAAGGCTCGCGTAGCGACGGCCGCCTCGGCCGTCGGGCAGCGCCAGAGAATCATGGTCGAGAAGAAATCACGGAAGTGAATGCGATGACCGAGAAGTCAGTAATCCTCGGCGTAATCTCCGACACGCACGGCCTGCTGCGGCCCGAGGCGGTTCGAGCCCTTCGCGGATCCGACCGCATCCTCCACGCCGGCGACGTCGGCGCTCCCGAAATCCTCAACGCACTCGCGCAAATCGCGCCCGTAACCGCGGTCCGCGGAAACGTCGACACCGAGCCTTGGGCGCGCGCGCTGCCTGAAACCGAAGTGGTCGAAGTCGCCGGCGTGTCCATCTACATCCTGCATGATCTAGGCACACTCGACTTGAAACCACAAGCCGCCGGATTCCGCGTGGTTGTCTACGGCCACAGCCATCAGCCGAAGATCGAGGAGAAGAAAGGCGTCCTGTATTTCAATCCAGGCAGCGCCGGCCCGCGCCGTTTCAAATTGCCAGTGAGTGTCGGGAAGTTAATGATCGGAGCAGGGAAAGTGCGCGCACAGTTGATGGAATTGGAACTGTAGCGTTCAGTAGGCGAGAAAAAAGGCCGGCTCACAAGCCGGCCCTTTTTGATTATGTGACGCGGACATTCTTGTCCGCGAAATTTACTTCTTCGGCGCGATCGCGTCCTTCGCGGCTTTCGCCACGCGGAACTTTACCACCGTCTTCGCCTTGATCTGAATCGGTTCGCCGGTCTGCGGATTGCGTCCCATGCGGGCCTTGCGATGCGCCTTCACCAGGCGGCCGAGGCCGGGCACAACGAATACTCCATTCTTCTTCGTTTCTTTAATCGCCGTGTCGGCCAGGTGCTCCAGAAATGCCGCGGCAGTCTTGTTGTTGAGTTCGAGCTTCTCGGCCAGATGCCGAGTCAGTTGGGTCTTAGTCATACCAGAAGCCATGAATTCCTCCTTCAGGAACTTACAAATTTGCGTGTATCGAGCGAATACTAACGCACTCCGCTGTGGAAAAGTAGCATTTTATGCAGATTTTATGCGGTTTTCAGCAAGGTACCCCCTCGAAAATCGGCATAAAGCGGGGGCCTGGAGGCCGAAGAGCGCCCCCAATAGCGCATTTCGAGGCTAGAACGGAGGCACTGTTCAGTGTTCAGCGCTCAGCGCGGCGGCAGCCCGCATGCATGCGAAACGCAGTACCGGTTCCGAGCAAACCACCGATAACCCAACCGGATCAAGCGGTTGAACCCTGGCAAACTGAAAATCGCATAGAAGGGCCAAGCCCACCAGATCCGTTGCGTCACATACAAATAGACATCGGCTCCAGAAATCAGCTGACCACCCGCCGTGAGCAATCGTATGTCGGTAAGCAGTTCTTCATGCGGAATCTTGAGCCTCTCGGCAACCCAGGGCTCGTCCAGAGAGGCAATCTCGAAGCCGCGCCGCCGGAGAGTTCCTGCCCAATACTTCACCCAGCGCGAGCAGAAACCGCACTGCCCATCGTAAAGAACAACGCCAAGAGCAACGCCAAGGACCCCGCCAGGAGCCGTGCCCGGCACACCGCTGACCGGCGGTCGTGTTTCGGCGCGCACCGGCACGGTCATAATCTTCGCCCTCGCATCACGGTAACAGCGGATCCTTCCGCCAGAAAAGCAGACTGCGGTTCCCCCCGGAGCGCCGCCGCAATATCTCTTCCATAGAGCTTCTCCGCGTCGCCCTCAAATGCCGACTGCCGCGCCTGCCAGACTCTCCAAGACGGATGAGTCACGCGATATTCCATGCAGCCACCACCGGGCTGAGCCGCATATCCCCAGTAGTGCTCGGTAATGAACTGTTCTATAGAGCCCTCGCCGGGCAGTTCAGAATCGCCCTCGGTTTCAAGGCTGATCGTACTCCACCGATTCTCGCCCCTCAATTTCTCGCTACTCCACCGGTACGCAACCCTAAGACGATTGGCGGCAATGGAGCGAATCTCGTGCGCCATCGGCAGCGCCACATAATTTTCGTGGTAGAAAGTACGGGCAACGAGCGCAATCGCGCGGCGCGGAACAATTTCCCGGATGAACACCACTCCTCTCCGGAGCTCGTCTCCAGCTTGCCGGCGCACGTAAAACCGCAGGTTCACTTCATCGAAATTCGAGTGCATGGGGATCGGCAGGAACCCAAGCAACTTCGTTTTCAGAAATCGAAACCCGACCACGCTGATAAAGACTTGGTCGTTCCAGCGATCGAGTTCAGTTCCGGCAGGGACGAACGGAAGCAGCAGACAGGCGTCCACTTGATAGTTCAGCATTGCCAGGTTCCGCCATTCCGCGGTGAGAAAAACCCGGTCTGCGCCCACATATTTGAGATGGTTGCGCCCGACGGTACGATTCATTCGCATCTATGCAGGGGTACGAGAACTGAGAGCTGATGGCTGAGAGCTTCCTACGGGTCGTACACAGCAGTGTGCACCCCGGCACGGCGCGCAGCCTCCTGCATTTGCTCGAGCTTCCTCTTCTGTTCATCGAGTCGCTGCTTGATCTGTGCTACCTGGTGCATTTGCCGTGCCTGGTACCCGTTGGCCGGGCCCTCGTACTGGGCGCTCCCGTTCGCAGAACGGATCGACGCGTTGATCAGGTCGATCCGCGCCTGCAGCGCCACCATTTTATATTTCTGCGCCAGGATCTGTCGTTTCCATTGGTCGGCGGCACGCTGCTCCGCCAGGCGTTGTTGCGCAGAGCGCTGATTGGCAGAACGTAATTCCGCAGTGCGTTGGTCGGCAGAGCGCTGCTCGGCAGAGCGCTGTGCTGCCGAATCATCAGTGGCGCTGCTGGCCGCCGCGTTCGCTCCCGGCGTCGCTTCGCTCGACCCCTGGTTCGCGTTCGGATCCTTCGGAAGATCCTTGTTCGTGATCACCTTCGGCGGAGCCGCGGATGGATCGTCGACATTTTTCTTCTCTCGGTTCTCGCGCGCAATATCGCCCAGCGACTGGCCATGGCCATCGACGGCCAAATTCACCAGGAGTGCGATTGCCAGAATCCTCAAGAACATCCGCTGCATAACCCTGCGCTGCATAACCCTCCCCACTGGTCCGAACCGTTCTTTTCATGGTAGCTCGGTTCCTTGCGATCTTTAGCTACGCGGGTAATGCCTCCGCCAAACGAAAGTGCCACGCCATCATGGCCAACCGGCCATCTCCAGAACCTTCTCCGCTGTCATCCCGCTCTCCCGCAAATGCCGGATGCTCAGCGCATCATGCCGTTTCGCCAACCGCAATCCAGCGGCGTCCCGCACCAGTTCGCAATGAAAGTAGTCGGGAGCGGCATAGCCAAGATCGGCATGCCCCAGCGCGCGCATCAACAGCAGCTGCCGCGCCGTCGACTTCAGCAAATCCGCACCCCGCACCACTTCCGTGATCCGCATCGCCGCATCGTCGACCACAACCGCAAGTTGGTAAGCGGGAACATCGTCGCGCCGCCAGACCAGAAAATCGCCGAAGTCACGGCCTGCAACGTATTGCTGCTGGCCCAGATTCAGATCCGTAAATTCAACCGCCTCGCCTTCGGGAACACGAAACCGCCAATTCACGCCCGCCGGCTCCGTGAACTCGCCCATATCTTTCCGAGCGCGGCAAGTTCCCGGATACACCGGCTCATCATCATCATCGGCATCATTCGGAGCGCTTGCCGCCTGCGCCAGATCCTTCCGCGAACAAATACAGGGATATAGAGACCCGCCCTCCCGCAGCCGCCGCCAGGCCTCCAGATAATGCGCCCGGCGCTCGCTTTGCGAGTAAGAGCCATACGGCCCGCCGCAGTCCGGCCCCTCGGTCCAGCCAATTCCCAGCCAGCGCAAGTCTTCCATCATGGCGCGAGCGAATTCCGCCCGCGAGCGCTGCGGATCCAAATCCTCATTGCGCAAAATCAGAGTTCCCTGATTCTCGATCGCCCGTTGCGCCGCGATCCAGAAAGTCCGTGCATGCCCAACATGCAACAGCCCAGTAGGCGAAGGCGCCAGGCGTCCGCGATAGTTTCGGCGATGACCTTCCCGATAACCTTCCCGACAACTAGGAGAGAAACTGGGCGCGACTTTACTCACAAAGTATGGCTCCCAAGAGCATTCTAGCGGCAAGCGCCGCGGCTACGGGCGTGTTGCCCGCCACACGGCGTGTATGGCGGCGCACACGGTTCCGCGCCAAGTTCGCTCGCAAGTCTCGTCGCATCAACAGGCGCCGATTGGCCACTCTCCTGCCCTATCACTTCCGACTGCGCCAGCCGCAGAGGAGGTGACAAAATGGCAACCATTTGGAAATCCACGAACCAGAAATCCACTAATCAAGTAACTAACCACACAATCTTCGGGACTATGCTTTCGTCCTGGTCGCGCCAGCAAAAGCTAGCTTTAATTGCGTGCGTCGAGCTTCTCGGACTCTTGCTCGCCATGAGCGCGTGCTCGGAGCAGTCTCCAAAACCGGCTCTGGGAGGCATCTCCAGCAACCCGTCCACTCCGACAACGCCCGCGAGCGCGGTCACAACAGCGCAGGTCAGTACCGCGGCTCCAGTTACAGCCGCGAAGAAAAGCCCCAGGAAGCGTCCCGCGAATGTCACTTACAGCGATGCTAACTCCGGTGTTTCGTTTCTCTATCCGCGCAAGTTCGTACTGACCTCGGGCGATGACGCGCGGCCGCAGTTCGCCGGCATGGGTGATGCCTCGATGAACTTCGTCCAGCCCGGCGGGATCACGGTGGCGACCGTGGTGGTGCCCAACGGTTCATATCCCGGAACCGACTTTGCGTCCGCCTTCTTCAACGTGAACGTAAACCGCAGCGTCACCGAGCAGGAATGCGCGCACTTCGCCCTGGCCGATTCGCACAATGTCAACGGCGGGTCCATGGACTCTCAAAAAGTGAAAATCGGACCGACCGAAATGGAGACGACTTCGAACTTTTCCGCCAGCCCTATGACGCAAACCGAAACGCAGTACTTCCACAGCTATGAAAATGGCGCCTGCTACGAATACGTGCTGAGCCTGGGCACGGCCGGATACGGCATTAAAGACGGTGCCGAGCCGGTCAACCGCGACGTAGTCTTCGCCAAGCTGGAGAAAATTCTGGCCACGGTGAAGATTAAGACCGCTCCAGTCGAGCAGCAGCCTGAAGCCGAACAGACAGTCGGCGCTGCCGCCGGCGGCAAGTAACAAAATCCGATCATCGGGTCATCGGCCGCGTTTCGATGACCCGATGGCTCGATTACCCGATTTTCTGCATCGTTACCGCACCAAGTCACATCCAAAAGCTTTGTACAAAGTCCACTTCCTGCGGTTGTAGGAAAAACTCACTCAAAGGATATTGAATCGACATAATGAAAACCTTCCAGCGAATTGGTATAACTTCTGCGATCGTCCTTCTCGCGAGTCTGTCGGCGCTCGCGCAGACCTCAAACTGGAACATCGACCCTGCGCACTCGACCGCTCAGTTCACAGTGCGCCATTTGGCGATCTCGAATGTCACCGGGAGTTTCACCAAGGTGACTGGAAGCATCGCTCTAAACGACCAGGACATAACGCAATCGCAGATATCCGCCAGCATCGACGTCAGCTCGGTCGATACCCGGGTCGAAAAACGCGACCAGGATCTTAAGAGCCCTAATTTCTTTGACGTTGAAAAGTATCCGACCATCGAATTCAAGTCCAAACGGATCGTGAGCAGCGGCGGGAAACTGCAGCTGATTGGAGATCTGACGATCCACGGAACGACTCGCGAGGTCACGCTCGACGTTGACGGACCTACGCCTGCATTGACCGATCCGTGGGGTAATTCGCGCCGTGGAATTTCCGCAACGACGGCCATCAACCGCAAAGATTTCAATCTCACCTACAACAACCTTCTCAAAACCGGTGAAGCCGTAGTTGGAGACAACGTCAAGATTCAGATTGACGCGGAAATCGTGAAGAAGAAGTAGGCGATCGGGACATTAAATCATTGAGGCATTGAATCATTGAAAAACGCGAGCCGGTCTTCAATACCTCAATGACGAAATGAGTCAATGACTAAATGAGTCAATGACTAAATGACTAAGGGTATGATCGGTTCGTGGTGACCAATCGCGTCACAAAGAGCAAACTACAACTTTTGCATTCCAAGAAGCTGGACCAGTTGCCATGGCTGGTGCACGCTTTTTCGACGCGGCTGGGCGGAGTGTCGCGCAGCTACGGCGGAAATGCGCTGAATCTTGGGTTCACAAAGCAAGACTCACGCGCAGCGGTCGGACGCAACCGCGAGCTGTTCCTCAAGGAACTAGGCGTTTCGAACGGACGCACGCGCTGGCCGCTGCTTTCGCTGCGGCAGATTCATTCTGATTTGATTCATTGTGTTGACCGAACGCGAGTCGACGAGATGACGAAACAGCCTCTCGCCGGGGACGGGATGATCACGGATACGCCCGGCCTGGTCTTAGCCGTGCAGGCTGCCGATTGCCTTCCCATCATTCTGGTCGATCGGAAACAGCGGGCTGTCGGGGTTTTTCACGCCGGATGGCGCGGCACGGTCAAGCGGATCGGCGAGAAAGGTGTCGGCGAGATGCGCAAGCATTTCAAGAGCAATCCGCGGAACCTGGTGGCGGCAATTGGACCGGGCGTGCACGGGTGCTGCTACGAAGTAGGCGAAGAAGTACGCACCAGGTTTGAAGCGCAGTTTGCTTACGCCGACACTCTGTTCCGCGAGGTGAAGGAATCGGACCCGGTGCGGGAAAAATATCCGCTGCTGTTTTTGACAGCGCGGGCGCCCGGACACGGCGAATTGCCGGCGAAACTTTTTCTCGATCTGGTAGAGGCAAACCGGCGGCAACTGCTGGATGCAGGCCTAATGGCAAAAAACATTGATACGGCGGCTCTATGCACGTCGTGCCATACCGAACTGCTCTTCAGCTTCCGGGCGGAGAAGGGCGTAACCGGAAGGCTGATGGCGGCGGCCGGGATCAGACCGGAATGAAAAATGAAAGAAGATATCCCCCGATCGCTTTACCCCAGGTCGAACAGTAGAACTTCCGTGTCTTCCGTTGCCTTGATCGTCAGTTTCTTTTCTTCGCTTATGGCCGCACCGTCTCCCTGGTGCAACTTCTGGCCGTTCAGTTCGACCGATCCCTTCGCGACCTGGGGCCACGCATAGCGCTTGGCGCCAAGCAACTGCGTGACCTCTTCTCCGGGTGCAAGCAGAGTGACGAACAGCTTCGCATCCTGATTGATCCTTACCGAGCCCTCGGCGCCGTCGTTCGAAGCGATCAGGCGAAACTTCCCGCGCTTCTCCCTTTCGGGGAAACTCTTCTGTTCGTACCCGGGCTGGTGCCCTTGTTTGTCCGGAAGAATCCATATCTGCAGCAGGTGCACGGATTCGGTCGAGGACGGATTGGCCTCGCTGTGCCGGATGCCTCGGCCGGCGCTCATGCGCTGTCCATCGCCGGGGAGAATCACCGAACCCGTCCCAAGGCTGTCTTTGTGCTCGAGCTTGCCTGACAGGACATAGGTGATGATCTCCATGTCGCGATGCGGGTGAGTGGGGAAACCGCCGCTGGGCGCGACCCAATCCTCGTTGATTACGCGCAGCGAGCGGAAACCCATCCACTTGGGATCGTGGTAATCGTTGAAACTGAAAGTGTGGTGAGTCTTCAGCCAGCCATAGTCGCCGCCGCCACGCTCGTTGCTCGGTCGAATCGTAATCATGATGCGCGCTCCTATTTAGTCGTTGTAACGACTATTTCAAATGATTTAGATGTCCGGGGAGCGGGAAAGATTCAAGGGGAACGTCGCTCGCGGTTCGCGCCACCCCGCAGGCAGCGGAGTGCCCGTGGCGGACTGCTCACAAATATCTGGACAAGCGCGGACTGCTCATGCCCGGACAACCGCTGACTGCTCATGAATGTCTGGACAATCGTGGAAGAGCGGCCCTTCAGGGCCGCGTAAGCGTGTGAAATCACGGTGGGCTTCAGCCCCGGCAGCTGTTCTTCCTTGGCAGATGCATTCTCCAGCATGGACGATCCGCCCGTTGGCAAAGGCTGCTATTCTTCGTCTGCAGCTATGCCTTATCGCGTTATTTCGTTCACCATGGCGCAAGTGCGGCAAGGAGCGCTGGGATTCCAACGCGACCTGAGCGCCGTCCTGCGTGAACATGCCGGGATCAAAGTGTATTCGGTAAGCCCCTTCGACCTCGATGAACGCCGCCGGTTCAAGGACCGCTTTGGCGGAGACATCGTGTACTTTCTCAACGAAGCGGCACATCAGGAATGCGAGCGGCTGGGCCTCAACCTGCAATACCTGGCTGAAATTTCCGATGACGAACTGCCTCGCCGGCGAACCTTGGTAGTCGGAACCCCAGAGCGGACAACAAAAGCGGAGTAGCTAGTCCCTTTTGGTTTTCTTCTGCGAAGTATCGGACTTCGGCTTGTCGTCTTTCTTGGTGTCTTTCGTGTCCTTCGTCTCTTTGGAATCTTTCGCGTCTTTCGTACCGCTGTCGCTTTCGGAAGAAGAAGACGACGAAGACGATGCCGAGGACCCAGCGCCCTTCTTCGCGTAATCGGTCACATACCATCCCGAGCCTTTGAACTGCACCGCTGGAGCCGAGATCACTTGTTCAATGACGCCCCCGCATTCGGGACACTTTCGCAGCTGCTTATCGGAGAACTTGCGGATTTGCTCAAAGCGGTGTCCGCAGTCCTTGCACAGGTATTCAAGGTTCGGCATGGGTGAACTGATTTTAGAGGCCGAGATTCATCGGCGTCAATTTTGCGGCGGCGCCACACATTCTCAGCGTTTCAACAGATCCACCGGTTCGCGCACGTCGTGTACGCGGAAATACTTGGCCAGCGCCGGATACCTCGCGGCGACGGTTTCATACATGGCATAGGCAACGTTGCGGTAGGACGCGTGTCCGGCGGGCGTAGTGCGCAACTCGGAGATGTACAAGGCCTCGGCGAAGTCCATCTTAAAGAGGGTGCGCTTGCGGAAGGCCAGCGGGATCGCATACTGCGCGTTTTGCCCGGCCTCGTCACCACCGGCCGCGGCCAGCTTCCGCACAGCGGTTTCGGCGTGCTTCATCGCGGCATCATAGTCCGAGCGGACGCCGGCAGCTTCGACTTCGGGCGGCGAGTCAAAACCGTGGACGGTCGAGAAATCCTGCATGATCTGAACGCAACGCCGGTGCCGATGCATGTCGCGAAAGCCGCCGATGTCCATGAGAATGTCGAAGCGGAACTGCTGACCCGCGGAAAATGCGCGCGGCAGTTCGTCGTGCTTGCCGCGATGGCGCAAGCCGAGGTCGATGATCTCGCGGCGGTGTGACTCGCCGGCCGCTTCAACCACTCGGCGAATCTGCCGGTAAGAATAGTGACAGTGGCCGTAAACGAGCGTGGTGGCAAGTTCGATCTCAAGCGCGCCGTTGTCCCTAAGATCATTGTCCAGCAGATCAACCAGCGGCGCGGGTTCGATGGCAGCGCCTCCCATCAGTTCGGCCGCAGCCTGCTGTAGTTCCCGGCGCGTCTCGATTTCGTAGAGATTCGGATCGGCGTACTTGACCAGTGTGGGCGCGACCCGTACTTCGCGCAGCAGTTCTCGTTCGGCGCGATCGGCAATTTCGGGCGACACGGCGCGAATCTCGGCCACGAGCGCGCGCAGCGATTCCTCGTTGGCGTTATAAGCCGGAGAAACGGCGGCGTGTTTCAGCAGCGCTCCCAGATCGCGGACTTCTTTATGCGGCTGCGCGAGCAGGTGGGCAACCTGGCTTTCCAGCGTACGGGCGTTGACGATCTCCCCCAGCGACGTGTTGGTGGCGAGCGGCAACAGATAACGCGAGATGTCGAAGGCGCGGGCGCGCAGCGTGCGCTCGTAAGCTTCCTGCTTCATTTCCGCGGGACGGGGTGTGATGCTGACGAGATATTCAAACGTTCGCTGCGAAACCTTTTCGTAGGCCGTAAATAAGGATTCGATGGTTTCGCGATAGAGCGCCGTCGCCGACGCATCGTTCTGGAAAGCAGGCGTGTAATAGCCGCTCTTCCTGAAGTTCTGGTAGCGCGTGGAGCGTTCCTGGCCATCCCAGCGCTGCTCATCGGCAACCACGATGGCGGCGAGAATGGAGAGGCGCTCGATGGCGAGCGCGATGTGGGCCAGGTCGGCGATGGAGCGGTGCCCGTACTGAAAGTAGAACGTGTTGAGAAATTTTTCCGCCTTCTGCAGCGTGATTTCCTTCAGCGACTCTTTCATCGAGAGCGCCGAGCGCGAGTACTTGGCCATGGCATAGGCCTGAATCTCAGGCTCAACGCCGTAAACGGCGAATACCTCGACGGAAGGTTCGGGGGCAGGCGTGGAAACGGAATGCGAAGTCATGGGCTCGGTTGAAATTACTTCAGACATAATTAATTCACACACGCGAGTGGAGAAATCTTAACCGTCCGGTGCGCCGGGCGCAATTGCCCGACCGGGGTAGAATCTGCGCGAGCATTAAGATACAAGTAAAGGCTATCCCAGTGACCACCCCCACTGACGGCAAAAGCGAATTTCTTCAATTCGATTTGATCCAAGCCACGCTCCCCGAGCACATCGAGCAAGCTCGCAGCCTGTTCCTCGAATATGGCAGTTCGCTTGGCTTCAGCCTGTGCTTCCAGAGTTTCGATGAGGAGTTGAAAAGCCTTCCCGGCGCCTACGGCCCGCCGAGCGGAAGACTGCTGCTTGCGCGGATTGATGACCACGCCGCCGGCTGCGTAGCGCTGCGCAAACTTGAACCCGGTATCTGCGAGATGAAGCGGCTTTACGTGCGCCCAACCGATCGCGGCCGGGGCCTGGGCCGGATGCTGGTGGAACGCGTCATCGCCGAGGCGCGCGCCATCGGCTATGAGCGCATGCGTCTGGACACGGTCGAATCGGCGATGAAGGATGCGATCGCGCTCTACGCCAGAATGGGGGTTCCAGAAGATCCCACCATATTCTGCGATTCCAATTGAAAGCGCGCTCTGGATGGAGTTACTGCTGTAGACGGCTGCCCGCAGCATTCACTACCCTGGGTTTGGGTGGGACAGGCGAAGACGCTCGCGAAGTCTTCGTCAGAACTGGGGCCGCGACTGGGATCTGGGCATGGGTCCCGGCCTGGGCAAGGGCAACTTCCGGCAGCGCGTGGCCGAGGATAACGACATCCACGCGGCGATTCATGCCGCGGCCTTCCGGAGTGCGGTTGGTAGCCACCGGGTGATACTGGGCAAATCCGGCAGCGCTCAAACGATCGGGACCGAACCCATCGCGAACAATAAGGAGCCGCACAATTTCGGTCGCCCGTGAGGTGGAGAGTTCCCAGTTCGACGGAAACTGAGAGTTGTGGATGGGGGAATTATCGCTGTGACCTTCGATCCGCAAGCGATAGTCACGCTTGCGAAGCATGCCGGCGATGCGGTCGAAAGCGGCCCGCGAGGTGGACTTCATCTGGGCACTGCCACTCTCGAAGTTTCCCGTGATCATATTGCAGATCTCTCCGAGAGCGTCCGCTACCTGATCTTCGGAAACGGCGGTGTCCCCCAACATGCGCTTGGCCACCTGGCGGGCGGTCTCCCCGTCGCAGCAGACCGTCAGAACCCCGCACAGCGACCCCGCCAAACCGACCATGGCGGTGAATCCCCCCTTCGGAGCATGCTCGGATTGCGCCACTGGCTTCACTTGGCAGCCCAGCATGATCTCGAAAACTTCCTCGACCGCAAGGACGAGAATCGAAAGCCAGTTTTCCTCGTGCGACCGCGCGGCAAACGAGGTGTCCGTACTCATGGCTTCCTCCCTAGCACGGGCAAAACGTGCTCTTTCACCTGATCGGGAGTAAACGGTTTGCGGATGTATCCGCGAGCGCCGGCCGCCAGCGCCTCCACCACATGCGCTTCGCTGCCTTCAGTAGTGATCATCACGATCGGAATGCCTCTGGCGCTCTCCAGCGTAGCCACCTGGCGGACAAATTCCAGCCCGTCCATGACCGGCATGTTGATGTCGCACAGGATGAGGTCAACCACGTTGCTCTGCAAAGCAGCCAAGGCTTCCGCTCCATTCGAGGCTTCCACAACCTTTTCCAGTTCGATGCCCGCCTGGCGCAGCGAACGCTCAACGATTTTGCGCATCACCGAGGAGTCATCCACAATGAGCGCCCGGATCTTATCCATGATTCGACTCCCATGATTCGACTCCCACGGTCAAGCCAAAAAAAACGCGCGCCGTCATTTTCTGACCGACTGGTTGTACATCGGCAGTCCATGCCGGCGCTTTAGGGAAATCACCGAGCGCGTCGGGGACAGGTTTTCGATCGCCCGATCACCCGATGGCCCGATCACCCGATTTGATCCCATGACTCAATCCGCATTCATCCGTTATGCTTATTGGAGATTTATGACCCTGCTCGACGCCCAGCCCTACGACCCGGCAAAAGCACGGCGGCGCAATATCAAGATCGCGGTCACCATCGTGGTCGTGATCGTTCTGGCAGCGCTCGCCTGGATGTATCGCAACTGGCCCGAAGAGCACGCCGTCGACAAGTTTTTCACCGCGCTGCAGCTGCAGAATTACGAAACCGCCTACGGCATTTACTTCAACGATCCCGGCTGGCGCCAGCATCAGCAGAAATATCCTCAATACACATACGCGGACTTCTATCGCGACTGGGGACCGGGCGGCGAGTGGGGCCTGATCAAATCGCACAGCATCTACGGATCAGCCAACACCAAAGGTTTTGGTAGAGGAGGAGTGGTGGTCGAGGTCATCGTCAACGAGCGCGCCGAGCACGCAAGAATGTTCGTGCAAAAATCAGACAAGACGCTGACCGTCTATCCGTATTAGTGGAGAGACGGGCGCCCTCGCGAGCCTGCCCTGAGCGAAGTCGAAGGGTCCAAGCCGAGCACAGCTCGGCAACGACCTCTGCTCACAGCTGGCTGGGGTTTTCACGCTGCCGCCGCCGCAACCGCCGCCAGCGTCTTCTGCAGCGACGCCTCATCCCCCACCGTCAAGCAGGTCTTCGAGCGGTCAATCTGTCGCATCAGCCCCCACAAAACCTTCCCCGGGCCGACTTCAATAAACAGGCCTGCTCCCTTGTCGATCAGCAGGCGCACCGACGGCTCCCACCTTACCGTGCCGGTTACCTGCCGAATCAGTGCCGCGCGCGCCGCCTCCGCCGATCCGACCACCGCAGCATCAACGTTGCAGACCACCGTGCACGAGGGATCTTTAAAACTGAGCGCGTCGAGATCTGCCGCCAACCGATCCTGCGCCGGCTGCATCAGCGCACAATGGAAAGGAGCGCTGACCGGCAGACTGACCGCCTTCTTCGCCCCGCGGTCAGTTGCCAGCTTGATGGCGCGCTCCACCGCACCCGCGTTTCCCGAAATCACAATCTGCTCGGGAGAATTAATATTGGCCGCCTGGCAAACTTCTCCCTGCGCCGCGTCCTTCGCAATCTCAATGACCTTGTCGAGCGGCATTCCCAGAATAGCCGCCATCGCGCCCACGCCCACCGGCACCGCTTCCTGCATATACTTGCCGCGGTTGCGCACCGTCCGCACCGCGTCGGCAAACGCCAGCGTGCCCGCAGCCACATGCGCCGAATACTCGCCCAGACTGTGCCCGGCCACAAAAGCGGGTTTCAAACCCTTTTCCTCGAGCACGCGCCAAGCCGCCACCGAAGCCGTCAAAATAGCCGGCTGCGTAATCTCAGTCAGCTTTAATTGTTCTTCGGGACCTTCAAAACAAAGCGCGGACAGCCTGTAGCCAAGCGCCTCGTCCGCCTCCTCAAAGGTTCGACGAGCCACCGGATAGTTGTCAGCCAGATCCTTCCCCATACCCACGGCTTGCGACCCCTGCCCAGGAAAGAGAAAAGCAATTCGAGAAGAACTATCTGTCATATTGAATGTGAGGTCAGAACTCAGAGGTAAATTGCACAGGGTAAATCCCAGGACCACCGATGCTGTTTATCCGATGGGTTCTAACCTCTGCAATCTGACCTCTAACCTCTGACCTTCCCTACGTCACCACCGTCGAGGAAAGCTGCGCCAATTCGCGTTCAATCGTCTCGTTCACCTTGCCCTCGGCAAACTCCGCTGCCACGCGCACCGCATTCTTGATGGCATTCGTATTCGACGATCCATGCGTGATGACGCAAACGCCCTTTACCCCCAGCAGCGGAGCGCCGCCATACTCGGTATGATCCAGCCGCTTCTTGAAATCGGAAAACGCGTTCCGCGAAATATACGCGCCCACCTGCCGCGTGATCGTCGACTTCAAGGTTTCCTTCAGCACCGTGCGCACCAGCCGCGCCACGCCTTCCGAAGTCTTCAGCGCCACATTGCCGACAAATCCGTCGGCCACGATCACATCCACATGCCCGTTGTACAAATCGCGCCCTTCCACATTGCCAATGAAATTAATCGGAAGCCGCTTGAGCAGCTGAAACGCCTCGCGCGTCAGGTGGTTGCCCTTGCTTTCCTCTTCTCCAATCGAAAGCAGTCCCACCCGCGGATGCTGCATCCCGAAAATCGAGCGGCAATAAATATCGCCCATTACCGCGAACTGCTCCAGATTATTCGGAGTGCAGTCCACATTCGCGCCCACGTCGAGCAAAACCGCCGCCGTGTTCAGCACCGTGGGAAACGCCGCCGCCAGCGCCGGACGATCCACGCCCGGCAGCGCCCCCAGCACCACTTTAGCCGTCGCCATGGCCGCGCCCGTGTTGCCCGCCGTCACAAAGCCCGCCGCGCGCCCTTCGCGCACCAGTCGCAGTCCGACTCGGATCGTCGAATCGCGCTTGGCGCGAATCGCCTCCACCTTGTCGTCCATGGTGATGACTTCGCTGGCGTGAACCACTTCCACCGGCAGCCGCCGCGCGCCAGGAAAACGCGCCAGTTCAGCCCGCAGCTGCGCTTCCGGGCCCACCAGCAGCACGCGGATGCCATGATGGCGAGCCGCCTGCAACGCGCCTTCAATCTCCGGCTTCGGCGCCTTGTCGGACCCCATCGCATCGAGTGCGATTATGCTAGGCATGGGAAAAAGAGATTAGGACTTCTCCGCGACCTCTATAACTTCGCGCCCCTTGTAAGTTCCGCACTTCGGGCAAGCCCGATGCGGCATCTTCTGCTCATGGCAGTTAGGACACTCCGACAGCGAGTGCGTGGAAAGCGAGTCATGCGCCCGCCGAGTAGCGGTGCGCCGTTGTGAATGTCTGCGTTTCGGATTCGGCATGATGATTCCTTTTCCTACTGATTCAACTTGTCTCTGATTTCTTTCAGCGCCGACCAGCGCGGGTCTTCAACCTCAACCACGCACGCGCACTGACTTTCATTCAAATTCTTGCCGCAATGCGGACACAGCCCCTTGCAATCGTCGCGGCAAATCGTCTTCAGCGGCAGCGCCAGCAGCACCTGCTCGCGCAGCATGTCTTCCAGCAACAGTCCTTCGCCCTGGTAATATCCGATCTCCGCTTCCGCGTCCGTAACCGAAAGCTCTTCGTGGCCGGAGTCCGTTCCAATCGGCCGGTACAGCAGATCGAAACTGCGTTCCACTTGGTGCACGACCGGCTCAAGGCAGCGCGCGCAAGGCACTTCCAGGCTAGTCTCCAGCTTGCCCTTCACCCTGATGTCCTGCACCACCTTGTGCTTACCGTGATGCTCTTCGACTAGATCCGCCCGGCCCGAGCTGCCGAGCACCGACCGCTGCACCGCATCCGGCCCCAGATCAATCGCACCCGGGCTCAATTCCTCCCGGAAATCAACCGGGTGAATTTCCAGATCCTTAAGTTCGATGAACA
>CAVZDM010000092.1:0-17594 GCA_963773955.1 uncultured Acidobacteriaceae bacterium
CAGCATCATCGCGGAAAAAGCGCAGGTGCTGACCGGCGCCACCGGGGCTGCCATCGCGCTGCGCCGGGGCAATGAAATCGTCTGCCGGGCGCGCACCGGCCGTACCGCTCCGGATATCGGGGTGCGCCTGCAAACCGATAGCGGACTCTCCGCCGAATGCGTACGCACGGGCGAGGTGCTGCTCTGCCACGACGCCGAGTCGAATCCGCGCGTGGATTGGGCGACTTGCCGGCGAATGGGCGTGCGCTCGATTCTGGTTGCTCCGCTGCGCCACTTCCGGCGGACGCTGGGAGTTTTCGAGGTGCTCTCGTCAACGCCCCATGCCTTCGACAATAACGATGTCGCTACTATGCAGTTCCTCTCTGGAATGATGGTTGCTGCGATCTCGCGGCTTTCGAGTCTACAGCCGCCACCGGTGGCGTCCGGCGAGTAACGACAGAGTTCAAGAGGGGGCAGCCGGAATAACTTCCGCGATCATAGTGGGGTACTGAGAACTGAGAACCGGGAACTAACTATACCGGGACCGGCACGCTCTCCACGATCTCGCGCAGCACCTGCTCGGCTTGCTCGGATTTCTTCAGCGTGGAAGTGTAGAGCGAACTTACGACGACGCGGTGGGCGAAGACGGAGACGACCAGCGGCTTGAAGTCTTCAGGAGTGCAGTAATCGCGGCCTTCGAGAAAGGCCATCGCCTGGGCGGCACGGTAGAGCATCTGCGAGCCACGGGGAGATACTCCCAGCGAGAGATATTCGGACTCGCGGGTTTTTCCGACGATGTTCAGCAGGTAAGTGATAAGCGATTCGTCCACATGGACCTGGGCCACGGCTTGCTGGATTTCTACCACGTCGGCGGCGTTGAGCACGGGGCGCAGGTTTTCGAGTTGGGCGACACCGGCTTCGGCGCGCAAAATCTCGCGCTCGGCGTTGCCTTCGGGATATCCCATGCGAACCCGCATCAGGAAACGATCGAGCTGCGACTCGGGCAAGGGATAAGTGCCGTGGTGCTCGATAGGATTCTGCGTAGCGAGAACCAGAAACGGTTGCGGCAACTGATAAGAGTGCGCGTCGATGGTGACCTGGCCCTCGTTCATAGCTTCAAGCAGGGCCGACTGCGTCTTCGGAGTAGTGCGGTTGATTTCGTCGGCTAACAGAACGTTGGCGAAGACCGGTCCGCGCTTGAATTCAAATTTCTGCTCGATGGCGGAGTAGATGGAAATGCCCAGCACGTCCGAGGGCAACATGTCGCTGGTGAACTGGATGCGCTGAAAAGTGCAGTCGATGGCTCGCGCGAGCGCCTGGCCGAGGGTGGTCTTGCCGACTCCGGGGACGCCTTCGATCAGCAGGTGGCCCTTGGCAAAAATCGAAACTAGGGCAAGGCGGAGCACGTCATCTTTGCCGCGGATGACGCGACGCAGACTATCTTCCAGGGCGGCGGCGCGCCGCGAAGTTGCCAACAGAGTTTCGGGAGCCATTGTTGCCGATTCTACTATGGGGGTCGCGAGGCCGGCTGTTACCAATGTCACAGAGAGACGCCGCTCGCCGCATTGATTTCCCCTGTGTACCTCTGTGGCCCTCTGTGGTGAAGAAGTTCTTGAACCACAGAGGGGCACAGAGGTACACAGGGAAACCTGTTGCCGAAACTCGTCTCTACTGGAAAAACTCCGCCGGCCGTCCCGTCAACCGCTCGATCCTCTTCGCCGTCGGCGGATGGGTCGAGAACAGGTTGCCGAAACTCATCCCACCTAAGAACGGCTGAATGATGAAAAGATGCGCGGTCGATGGGCTTGCCAACAACGGCATGCGGCGGGAATAGGCTTCGATCTTGCCCAGGGCGCTGGCCAGCGCGTAGGGATTGCCGGTCCAGTGCGCTCCGGTGTCGTCGGCTCCGTATTCGCGGGAGCGCGAGACGGCGAGCTGAACCAGCATGGCGGCGAAGGGAGCGAGAAACATCATGGCGATGGCCGCGATGCCGCCTCCGCCGCGATCGTCGCGCTCGCCTCGCATGCCGCCGAAAATCATGCCCCACCGCGCGATGTGCGCGAGAAAAGTAATGGCGCCGGCCAAAGTGGCCGCGATCGAACTGATCAGGATGTCGCGATTGCGCACGTGGCCGAGTTCATGAGCCAGCACGCCTTCCAGTTCCTCATCGTTGAGCAATCCGAGGATGCCCTGTGTTACGGCGACAGATGCGTGGTTCGGGTTGCGTCCGGTAGCGAATGCGTTCGGCGAATCGGTCGGAATGAGGTAGACCTTGGGCATAGGCAGGCCGACTTTTTGCGCCAGGCGCTCGACGATGTTGTAGACGCGCGGCGGATCTTCACGGCTGATGGGCTGGGCGCGATAGGTGGCGAGCGCGATCTTGTCCGAGAAAAAATAGGCGACAAAATTCATGACGGCGGCGAACGCCAGCGCCATCAGCATGCCGTTCTGGCCGCCGAAAGCACGGCCAGCCAGCATGAGCAGCAGCGTCATGACGGTAAGCAGCAGCGTAGTCTTGAATATGTTGCTCATAATTAGTGCCTCAGTATTATCTCAGTGATTAGATGCACGCGCCGGGTTTTAGGCTCGTGTGGGGACGGCCGCCCTCGCCCGTCCAAGCCGAGCGCAGCTCGGCAATTGCTTGTAGTCGCAACAACTCTTGGCTAACCCTGCCGCTTCAGTGCTCGCTCCAGCGTCTGGTCAAGCGCTGCCCTGGCTTTCTCGTAATCCGCGGGCGTGATCTTGCCTTGTTTCTTTTCTACTTCGAGCTGGAACAGTTCTTCCTTCAGCGCTTCAAGCAGCATCGACGATTTTGCGACCGGAATGCCAGCCGCGGACGCCGGCGCGGTTGGACGGAGCGCTGCGCTGGGGTTACCTGATGCAGAGCTGCCTGATGCAGCTGATGTTGCGGCGACCGACGCTGTGCCGACCGGCGTCGCGGGTTGCCGTTTCGTGACCACCCATCCGCCGATCGCCAGCAGCACGGCGAATCCGCCGAGAATGGGCCAGCGATATTGCTGCAAAGCATCCGGAGCATCGATGGGGACGCCGAGTCCGCCGCCCGGCCGATTATCACTAGAACGATTGTCGCGTCCTTGAGATTGCGCTTGCTGCTGATCCTGCTGCTGGGCCGCGCCCGCGGCGGTCTCTCCGGGCGATTCGTTGATGACTCCGTTGCCCCGCAGCGTGAAGCCAAGCGCCTGGCCGGGCTTGATCTGCTTCGCGACTTCTACGTTGCTGTCGCCCTGGGTGGGATCTTGCATGGATTGGAAGCTCGGCGGATTCGCGGCCGTGAACTGCATCGTCTTGGGAAGAACGATGACCAGGTGCTGGGCGGCATAGAGCGGCTTGGGATCGATCTTGATCTCGCCCGAGTAGGGCAGAGTGAACTCCACCTGAAACTGCGTTTCTCCGGGACGAAGCGGAAAGTTGATCGCATAGCGGTTCTTCTCGGCCTGGGGAACGGCGTCGGCGCTGATCGGCTGGCCGTTCGGAGCGCGCGCTTGCAGCTGTTCAACCTTTGCTCCGGCGGGCAGATAGAACTCGAAATTGTGATCGTTCATCTGCGTCTTCGCCGGAGAAGACGTGTTATCGACCACGAACAGTCGCACGCCCTGCATGGTTCCGCTGTCGGCCTGGAAGCGAACCACGTCGGCGGTCACGCTTAGGCCGGTGACTTTGGGCGCGACATCGTAGACGTTCACCTCGGCGGTGTTGACGCCCGGAGGCGCCATCTGATGATAGGTGACTCCCTGGTGGACGGCGCGGATGAGGTGTGGGCCGGGGGCTCCGGTGAGTGGGAAGCTGAATTTGCCGGCGCTGTCGGCTTTGGTGGTGGCGGTCACGTTCATGCCGCTGGAGAAGTCGATAAGCAGGACTTCGTCGCCCGCGGCGGGCTTGTTGGTGGTGCCATTGGTGACGGTGCCAGTCAGGGTCTGGGCGGCGGCCGAGGCGAGGGCGATCGAGAAGATAGCGGCTACTAAGGCGGACTTTGCGAAATTGGTCAACACAACTCCTTGTGGATTAGCGGGTCCTGCGAACTCTCTGAAAGTTTATCCTTGTCATTCCGAGGAGCCGAAGGCGACGAGGAATCTGCAGCATTCTCGCTCGCAGCAACCTTCAGATTCCTCGCGCCGCTTGGGATGACAATTCAGGAATGGCGACGCCAACCACGGTTAGCGACTTAGTCCTGCAAAAGCGATATAGAAGAATAGCGTTGCCACCCCCATCATAGCCACGCCGGCCAAACGCAGTCCCCAGAACGGCATCTTGTAAGGATGCCAGCTGTCTTCCTTCCAACTGTTGGCAAACCTGTCGAAATTGGCTCTCACGTTGGCTGGTCGCAGAATCATTGTCAGTCCGAAGGCAAAAAAGCCGAGTCCCATTACAAGTGCCGCTGGTGCATCGCTTCGAGTCGCGAGTGTCATAATGACGAAATTCTATGCCTCGATTGCCCGCTGCGGCAGGCGATCACGCCACCAGCCCCGCAGCCTGCTCCAGCCGCGCAATCTCCGCCATGATCGCGGCCGCTTCCTCTTCAAGCGACCCACGCATGGATTGATAATCCACATCCGGCACCTTGCCTGCCTTGTATTCGAAATTCAGATCGCGCAGGTTCTCATAGACCGCCTCCTTGCGCTCGCGGAGATAACCAAGGCGCGTCTTCTCTTCTCCAGCGTAGACTTCGCCCGGAAAGAAAAAAACGTAGTAGAGACAGGCGAGCGTAACGACGCCGCAGACGAAGAGAATCATAAGTCAGTCTCCTTGCGAGCCTTCTGGCGGAACTCATCGAGTTCGCTGCCGCGCGGGATGGTGATGCCATCGGCAAGCGCCGGATCGGGCCGATTCTTCCACGAACGCACGACGTAGACGACGAACGCGATGCCGAAGGCCAACGCCGCGAAGGGCATGATCCAGGCCACGCGATTGAAGCCGGTGGCGGTGGGCGCGGCGATCACGGTCGGCCCATATTCCTGCACGAAGCCTTGCAGAATAAGGTCGTCGTTATTGCCTTTATCGAGCGCGGCCTGCAACTGGTCGCGCATTTTGTCGGAGTAGGTGCAGCCGACGTGGTTGCATTCGAGCAATATCTGGCTGCATCCGCAGGCGCACATCATGCGATGGCCCAGGTCTTTGAAGCGCGCGGAATCGTCTCCCGCGCCCATGAACACCATCACAGCCAGCGCGAGAAAGGCGGCCCGGACAGCCGGAAAAAGTCGGTGCTGCGCTTGATTTTGGGTGGCGCAGCGGTTTACCGCTGCGATAACGGGATAGCATTCAGAGTCGGCTTTAGCCGCTGAGGTAAGATTGCGCTGCGGACCAAGTGAGATCATGGACGATTTCATCTCAGTCACCTGCTCCCGCGTGTGCCGGAGTGCGAGTCGGCACGGGCACCGCAACCTGCACCGCGGCGGCATTCGGCACGAGCGCGACGATGGTGCCGAAGACCATGATGATCAGCCCGATCCAAATCCACGGCACCAGCGGATTCAAGTGCGCTTTGATGATGGGCCGTCCGGTGGTCTCGTTCTTGCCTTCGTAGACCAGATAGACATCGGTCACCAGAAATAAATCTTCGCGAAAACTGGGATAAATGCGTGGCAGAGTCTGCGGCTGTCCGCTAGCTTTATAGAAGCGACGCTCGGGATACATGGTCGTAATCTGCTTGCCGCCGCGGAACACGTTGATGATCGCCCACTCGTTGCCGTAGTTAGGATTGTCGTCCTGCGTGTAGGACTGGCAGACCAGCGTGTAAGGGCCAATATTGATCTTGTCGCCAAAGGCCATTTCTTTTTCAACTTCTTTATTAAAAGGCGTCCCGAGGATTCCAATCACCACCAGCGCCACGCCGAAGTGGACGATGTATCCACCGTAGCGGCGCGTGTTTCGGTGGCACAGCTGAATCATGGCGGAGACAAGGTTCTGCTGCGTCTTGCCGGCGATGACGCGGCCTCCGCGGAGGAACTCGGAAATGACGGTAAAGATCACCAGCGCCGAGAGGACCGCGGCCATGGTGGCGTAGAAATAAGAAGGATCCTCCCAGGGACGCACGCCGAACAGAATCATCATGCCGCCAACCGCGACCGAACCAATCGCGGGAAAGAGAAAATTTCGCTTGAGGCTTTCGATGGAAGTCTTACGCCAAGCCAGCAGCGGCCCGACGGCGGTGAGCAGGAGGAGCAGCAGGGCAACCGGAACCGCAACGCGATTGAAAAACGGCGGTCCCACCGTAACTTTGTGTCCCTGCACAAATTCGGAAATGATGGGGAAAAACGTGCCCCACAAAATGGTGAAGCAGACGACGAGCAAAAGAAGATTGTTGAACAGGAAGCTAGATTCGCGCGAAACCAGCGACTCCAGCTTGTGCTCGCTCTTAAGATGCGACCGGTTCGCCACCAGAAAAAAGCTGCAGACCGCAAGTGTCAATCCGATGAAGACCAGGAACCACGTGCCAATTGAGGACTGCGCGAAAGCGTGCACCGAACTGATGACTCCAGAGCGCGTGAGGAACGTCCCGAGCATCGAGAGCAGGAAGGTCGCGAAGATAAGCGCCATGTTCCACACTTTCAACATGCCGCGTTTTTCCTGCATCATCACGGAATGCAGAAACGCTGTCCCCGTGAGCCAGGGCATGAGCGAGGCATTCTCCACCGGATCCCATCCCCAGTAGCCGCCCCACCCGAGCACTGCGTAAGCCCAGTGCGCTCCGAGAAAAACGCCGACGGTGAGGAAGCACCACGTCACCATGGTCCAGCGGCGCGTGATGTGAATCCATTTTTCGCCGGGATACTTCATGATGAGCGCGCCCAGCGCAAACGCAAAAGGAACGGTGAAGCCGACGTATCCCAGGTACAACATCGGCGGATGGATGACCATCTCCGGATACTGCAGAAGCGGATTCAGTCCGGTGCCATCGGCGGGAAGCGAACCCTGCATGATAGCGAACGGGTGCGCGGCAAAATTCAGAATCAGCAGAAAGAAAACCTGTACCGAAGCGATAATCACCGAAGCGTAGGCGAACAACCGCTGATCGGTCTTATAGCGCAAGCGGAGAACGAATCCATAGCCGGCCAGCAGCAGCGACCAGAACAGCAGCGACCCTTCCTGCCCGGACCACAACACGGCGAACTTATAGGCAGCCGGCAAGTCGCGGTTGCTGTGATGGAAAATGTAGGCGATGGAGAAGTCGTCGTGGAACGCAGCCAGCACCAGCACGATGCCCGCCAGCAGCACGGCGGCGAAAGTGGCAATTCCGGCGCGGCGCGCGGTTTCTCCGAGACGAGCCGAAGCGGCATCTTTACCGAATAATGCCAAGAAGCCTGCCAGAAAAGAGTACGCACTCAGGCCGAGCGCCAGCAGCAGCGCAAAGCTTCCAATTTGAGACATTGCAGGAACCCCACTAGATCTTCACCGTATTTTTTCAGAGATGCGAATGCTATGCAATCCGCCTGACGCCGCTTGTGTGGGGACGGGCGCCCGCGCCCGTCACTTCTCCAGCGGGTAACCTCGTTCGCGCCAATCGCGGATTCCGCCGTCCATGGAAATGACATTCGTATATCCCATTTTTTGCAGATTATCGGCGGCCAGCGCGGAGCGGAACCCGCCGCCACAATAAAGTACCAGCTCGGTCGCAAGATCGGGATACTTGCCCTCAACGTCGCGCTCGATGACGCCCTTGCCCATATGGACGGCTCCGGGAAGATGATCGGCGTCGAATTCGCGGTCTTCGCGGACGTCGACCAGAACAAATTTCTCGCCGCGATCAAGCCGGGCTTTCACTTCGTCAACGTTGGTTTCGCGGACGCGCTGCTTGGCGTCGCTGACAATTTTCAGAAAGCGCTGTGGATGCTGATGAGCCATGGTCGCTCGTCTCCGATCGGACTTCGGATCGTCGTCTGAGAATGATAGCAGGCAGCCGCTGCCCTGCGGTCTTTCCCCTGTGGCCCCCTGTGTTCCCTGTGGGTGATTTTGTTTTTCCGGATAAAATCGGAACATCGCTGCTATGACGCTCATCCTCCGCCAGTCGCGCATTCATTCCTATGGTTGCTGCACCACCCAGCCGATTCGCAAGGGGAAACTGATCGTCGAATACGTAGGCGAACACCTCACCCACGAACAGGCCGAAGATCTTTACGACGACTTTCCGAACACGTATTTATTCGGCTTGGACGGCGGCAAACGGATTATCGACGGCTTCGGCGTGGCCGCCTTCGTCAATCATTCCTGCCAGCCGAATTGCGAGACCGATCAGATCCGGAGCAAGATGTGGATCATAGCGCTGCGCGATATTGCGGCTGGAGAAGAATTGACCTACGACTACAACCTCTACGATGGCGACGACGACGCGCCCTGTTTCTGCGGGGCAAAGCGCTGCCGGGGAAGTCTGTATTCGTCGGCGCACCTGCGCAAACTCGCCAAAAAGCGCGCCAAGGCCGCGGCGGCGGCAGCCTAGCAAGTTATCGAGCAACTCGCAAAGAGACGTATTTTCCGATGCTACAATCGATTTCGCTCCCATTGCATTCGAAAGCTCTGAGGTCATGCCTTGAACCGTGCTTCCGCCGAACTGGAAACCATCGTCGCCAGAGCCCTGCATCGCGCGCCGGCGAATGAAAGCGCGTTGCTGGCGTGGCCCGTCGCGTGTGGCAGCGCGGTAGCCGAGCGGACGCGGGCGCTGAGCTTTTCCGACGGCATTCTGCGAGTGGAAGTTGCCGACGCGGGATGGCGGCGGGAGCTGGCCAACCTGGCGCCACGCTATGTTGCGTTGGTCAACAAGTACTCCGCGACTTCGGTGAAGCGAATTGAATTCGTGGTGAAGGCGTAGCAGGCTTCTGAAAAACTCGGGATTCGTATCAGGGCATCGCTTTAGCGGTGCCACAATTCTTCGAAATCAAACGCCCCTTCAGGGGCTGGACACCTATGAAAGTTACCGACAAAGACGTCGCCTACGTAGCTGACCTGGCCAACCTCGAACTAACCGAGGAAGAACGCGCTCGCATGTTGCGCGACTTGAACTCCATTCTTGAATATATGGAGCGCCTCAGCGAACTGGAGACCGACAAAGTTCCACCCATGGCCCAGGTCTCGGACCGCTACGGTGTAGACGAATCGCGCCAGGGAAGTGACCGGTTCGCCTACGCGATCCGCGAGGATGTTAAGGACGGTTTACGCAAATCGTTGCCGCACGACGTCGCCGTAAAAAATGCTCCGGACACCGACGGGACGTTTTTCGAAGTGCCGAAGGTAATTGAGAGATGACCGTGCAAGTACGGTTCGTATCAGGACATCGCTTTAGCGATGCCAAATGGCTGCGTGAGCAAAGCGCCTTCAGGCGCTAAGGCCGGAGTTTCGGAGTTGCCACATTGACGATTGACGAAATCAAGGGCGCGATCGCAGAAAGGCAGACCACCGCGACCACGCTGGCTCTCGACTTCTACAAGCGCATCCGACAAGAAGATCCGGAGATTGGAGCGTTTCTCACTCTGTGCGAGGAGCGCGCTCTAGCCCAGTCCGCGCGCATCGACGCGCTGGCTGCGGAAGGCAAGCCTTTGCCGCCGCTCGCTGGAGTTCCGGTGGCGATCAAAGACGTCATGGTGACGAGCGGCGTGCGCACAACAGCCGGTTCAAAAATTCTCGATAATTTTATTCCGCCCTATGACTGCACGGCGGTGGCTCGCCTCGAAGCGGCGGGCGCGGTGATTCTCGGCAAGCTCAACTGCGATGAGTTTGCCATGGGCTCCTCCACGGAGAACTCGGCGTATCACCCGGTGCATAATCCGCGCGACAAGAGCCGCGTGCCGGGCGGATCGTCCGGTGGATCCGCTGCGGCCGTGGCGGCCGAGATGGCCGTGGCGACGCTCGGCTCCGATACCGGCGGATCGATTCGCCAACCGGCCTCATTCTGCGGCGTAGTCGGTTTGAAGCCGACTTATGGGCGCGTGTCGCGCTACGGTCTGATTGCCTTCGCCTCGTCGCTCGATCACATCGGTCCGTTTGCGAAAACGGTGAAGGAAGTTGCGCTGGTGCTGCGCACCATAGCCGGCCGCGATCCCATGGATTCGACCTCCGCCGAGGTCCCCGTTCCCGACTATGTGGCGGAACTCGAGAAGCCGATAAAAAACCTGAAAGTCGGTGTGGCCAAAGAATACTTCGGAGCGGGACTCGATCTCGAGGTTCGCACCGCGGTTGAGGCTGCGATTCAGAAGCTGGCTGAGCTCGGATGCGAGGTCGTGCCGGTGAGTCTACCGCACACCGAGTATGCGATTCCGACTTATTACATTGTGGCCACGGCGGAAGCGTCGGCGAATCTGGCGCGCTATGACGGCGTGCGCTACGGCTTCAGGGCCAAGGCAAACAATCTTTCTCAGATGTACCGCGAGACCCGCGACGGCGGATTCGGAATGGAAGTGAAGCGCCGCATCATGCTCGGCACTTACGCACTGAGCGCTGGTTACTATGACGCCTACTATCTAAAGGCGCAGAAAGTGCGCACGCTGCTTACTCGCGACTTTGACGAAGCGTTCAAAAAATTGGATGTGATCGCGGCGCCGACCGCGCCGACGCCTGCGTTTAAGTTGGGCGAGAAAATAAATGATCCGCTGGCCATGTATCTCGCCGATATCTACACCGTAACTGCGAACCTGGCGGGCATTCCCGGAATTTCCGTTCCCTGCGGCGAGAATCACGAGAAGCTGCCGATTGGGCTGCAGTTATTTGCTCGGCACTTTGATGAGGCAACGTTGCTGCAGGTAGCGCATAACTACGAGCAGGCAACAAAGGCCGCGTAGCCGCAATAAGCTAACTTGAATTTGCAGGCAGAGGAATCTGTCGGAGAGCTTTTACGGTGTTCGCCATGTCAGACTTCTTGGCATTAAGCCCCATGTGTTCAGTGACGATCCGCCAGAGATGATCCTCGATGCGTTCATCGGAAGCACCACTCACCAATAGCTGGTAGACGCCGCCCAAATATCCGTCATATTCGTCCTGCGCATTTGGTTCGTCTTTGATACCGATCAGGTCCCAGACGTCCATCAGCACGTGACGGATTGCAACCCTGATTCGCCGAGACTCGTATTTCTCAATCATCCTGCCTCTTTTCGCCCGGTTCTGGTCAGCGAAAATCGCAGTTATCTATGGGATGTCATAGTATCGTTCACCCGAGCACGCCCGGCACAGCACTCGCCCATCCCGCACAACTTCGCGGCGGAAGTTGATTCCTTCGCCGCACTCGGCGCAGACGATGCGGTCGCCTTTGTATCCAGGGAACTCTTCCGCCGCGATTTCGACCTTCACCCACTGCTTCGTGAACAAGTCGTCTTCCGCCATCTTGCGATAGGCCAGCATCTGCTGCTGGTTCTTGTCTTCGATTTCGGGATGCATGGAGCGCGCCAGCGCCTTCGACGATTCTTTCGCGGCGATGCGGATGGCTTTGCCGGTGCGCACGTCTTTGATGCCCAGATCAACGAAGGTCGCGGCCATCTTTCCCCAGTCGCGAAATTTCAGGGCGCGTTTGCCGAGACGGCATCCGGTAACCAGGGATATGGCGTCGGTGGCGCAGCGGTCGATTTCGACGAACGTCACCAGACGCTTGCGATCTTCTTTATTGCCGCGAGGGTCCGCAATGCCCAGCTTCTCAAGGCCCAACATGGCCAGGCGCACACCGAGGACCTGGCCGGCGCAGAGATGGCCGTGGGCGACTTCGGCTTCGCGCAGATAATCGTCTAACGATAGCATTGGGCCTTAAACGCTCTAAAGTCTGTCATCCTTCGCGTCGCTCAGGATGACACCTGAAATTAGGATACTTATTTTCTGCGCCACCGCACTCCATCTTTCGTGTTTTCCACGATGATGCCCTCAGCGGTCAGTTCAGCGCGCAGCGCATCGGACGCTTTGAAGTTTCGCGCTTTTCGCGCGGCTTCCATTTCAGCCAGCTTCTGGTTGACCTGTTCGTCTGAGAGTTGTGCAGAGCCGGCGATATCCAGCAATTCAGGGCTGATTTCTTTTTCACGACCCTCGGCGCGAGCCCAGTCGAGAATCGCCTTCATCTTAGGCTGATCGTCATCTTTCAGCACTCCGAATATCTGGTCGAACTTTTCGAGCGCACTGAGTAGCGGTTTCACGTCGTCCTGGCGAAAATTGTTCTGGCCAGCCCCCGCGGCATCGAGCGCGGTGTTGGCTTTGCGCAACATATCGAACATCGCACCTTGCGCCTCGGCGGTATTCAGATCGTCGTCGAGGGCGCTCTTCATGCGCGCGATGGTTTCCTCCGCCAGTTGTGCGATCTCCGCGGTCGCGCCGGCGGGGAACTGCGTGCTCGTCAGGCGAAAGCGGAAATTGCGCAACTTCTCCACCGAACTGGCCGCCGCTTTCAAGCCCTCAAATGTAAAATTCAGCTGATTGCGATAGGGCACCTGCGTCAGCAGCCAGCGGATCGACGACGGCTTGTGCCCGCGCAGCACAAGATCCCGAACGGTGAAAAAATTCCCCAGACTCTTCGACATCTTCTGGCCTTCGACCAGCAGAAACCGCGCGTGAAACCAGTAGCGCGCAAACTGCTTTCCGCTCTCGCGACGAGTCGGGCATGTTCCTGCGCGACGCCACCGAACAGACACGTATTGTTCCGACTGGTTCTTCGTCCCGGTGCCGGCGCCGGGCGGCGTGCTGCAGCGGGTCACCACGCTGGTGGTCACCGACACGTTCGGGATCCGGACGCTGATCCGGCCGGTCGAGCAGTTGCCGACGGCCACCGGCCAGCCGTGGTCGATGTTCAAGGTCTCCGCCGCCGACGGCACCCTGTCCGACTTCATCCTGCTGCCGCCGCAGGCCGGCCTGGTCACCGACGCCGACCCGCTCGAGGACGTGCTGTTCCTGCGGGACAACATGGCAGCCATGGCCTGGGGCGTGGAGCGCGAGCTGCAAGGGGCGCTCGACCTCGCGGTGGACGGCTACGAGCAGTACCTGGTCCGGCTCAACCTCAACGGACCGCCGGCCACCGCCCCGGCCCCGGCTGGCAGCCCGCCGATCGCCTACACGCTGGAACAGCCGGTGCCTGACAACTGGATCCCGCTCGTCCCCGTACAGACACCGGAAGGCGCGCTGATGTTCCGCCGCGGCACCATGGAGATCCCCACGGCGAGCGGCCTCATCAAGCTCCAGCCGCACACCAGCATCCTCGATCCCGGCGTGCCGTACTTCGTGACCGACCGGATGATCACTCCGGCCAGGCGTGACCGTGCAGCAGTACCTACGGCGCACCAGGACGCCGGACGGTTCGACGCTGGTGTGGACCGCGCGGCGCAGCGGGCCCGGCCAGGGCAGCGGCTGGTCCGGCCTGCGGTTCGACTTCCTGCAGGCGGTGCCCGTCGCCGGGAGCTGAACCGCGGCTACCCGCTGCCTGACTCGTAGCGGCGCAGCGCGCGCCGCCAGGCGTACCTGGCGGCGGTGTAGACAAGCGGGCCGACCGCCGGCGAGGCGTAGCAGATGAATCGGAAGCCTTCTTGCTCATCCTTGCCGCTCAGACCCTGCTCCACGGCAACATTGATCGGACCGGTCGTAGCGAACGCCTGGGTCATCAAATCGCGGTCGGCTAGATCGAGGCCACTCTAGTTCGTACGCGTCCTTCTAGCGCTTTGAAAGCTTCGAAAATAGCCTGTGAGTAGTGCCCATCGGTGAACAAATCGCTCGCCGCCGCGATCACAGCTGGATGGAGTCCCTCGATGCCAAGGCGTCGTACTTCAGCCACGCGCACCGCTGGCGCTTTGCCCCACACGACCTCGATGTGCCGCAGGAACTCGAAGCCGACGTCGTTCACCTTGACCGCTGACACGAAGCGTCTGTCGGTGCCACGGCGTGGATCTGGTATCTCGACGACGTCGCCTTCGTAGATCGGGGTGTAGACGGCCAGGAGACGAGCCTGGCCTGGATAGGAGCTTCGACCGTCAGCCGAGTCTCATGGGTCGCGCCCTCGCAGTGGATTATCTCAACAAGCTTGGAACCCATTGACGCGTCCGAACCCAGGACGCACGGACACGGTATTGCCGAAAACAGACCGCCGCACCGAGCCGAGCTAACGCGACAGGTGATAGGTCTCACGAGCTATAGGGTCGAATGCGCACGTCTAGGGCCGTGCTACGGCTATACGCCCAGTTCGCCGACGTGTGGCAGTAGCTTCATAAGGCCAATGCCAGCGCAGGTCCAGGCTTCCGAACCAGCCCGGCCCAACCATCAGGGGCAGGTTCGATGTGGAGCGCAGCCTGAGCGGCCGCGACAAGCACTGTCGCCGGAGCGGAACGCCGAACCGGCCAGCTACAGATTGCGCGCTCCGCCGTAGAGTGGGCCAAGCAGGGGGGCAAGCCTGGCAATGCTCTTCCAGAGCGATGTGCCCTTCTCCACTACCACGTTCGCCTGACTGAGAGTCTCGCCCACCCGCTGGAGGTTTGACGCGATCGTGTCGGCGTTCACTGCGTGGTCCTGCACAGCTTCGAGCGCCTTGCCGGTAGCCGTCCGGGCCGCCAATGTTCTGGCCGCTGACCAGATCCACCTCGGCGAGTGCGCCGTAGAGCTCTTCCAGGGCGGAGCGTAGCTGGGCTGAGTCGATTCGCGCATCGCCCGAGATGTTCGCGCGGGTGAGGACCTCCGCGTGCGCGTTACGGCCTATCGCAGTCCCCTGCGCACCGGTGATATTGCCGACATTGATCTGGTCGCCGCCAGTATCCGTGCCGGACATGAAACTGCTCCTTAAAGAGATCCAAGTAAAGCTTATCGCTACTCCCGCTCCGATCGGCCGCGTTCGCCTGCCACACCTAGCCCGTCAGGCCGATGTGGATGCAGACTGTGAGATGCAGTTGGTGCATGCGCTCGCTTATGAGTTCCCAGGAAAGGATACGTGAGGGTCGGTGCTCGTGCACGAAGCTCACCGAAGCGGACGTCATGACCCCCGATGATCAAGTCAAGGCTGAGATCAGCTACTCGCGCTGGAAGCCGCTTCGGGCGGCTCGCCGCTGCGGAACGATCTTCACGTGCTCGGCGATGCCATCTCTGTCGGCGACATCTCCAACGCGGTGGGGGTGGCAATCGGGCGCAACATTCGGTTGGTGGTAAACCACTTCGATGTTCCGCCCGAGGCGGCAGGCGCCCTCTTAGACCTTCGTGCGATGCTCGGCAAGGCTCTTGATCTGGATGCGCCCGTATCGTGGGCAATATCAGTGGCCGATAAGACACGCGGGTTTGTCGGGCGCGACTACGTGTTCCAGGCGATCGATCGTTTTCTTACCACAACGCCAGCGGCTACCTCACTGCTGGCGACCCCCGGCATCGGGAAGAGCTCAATCCTCGCTGAATACGTTCGCCGCACAGGTTGCGTGGCTCATTTTAATGTCGAGCCTTGGGTATCACGACTGCCTCGCAGTTTCTGCCGGAATGTCTGCGCGCAGCTCATTGCTGACGCAGACCTGCCTTACCAGAGCTTGCCGAAAGCGCAGGGCGAGATGGCGCCTTTCTACCTGAAGCTTCTGCACGAGGCGACGACCCGGCTAGCGCCCGGAGACCGCATGGTCATCGTCGTCGACGCACTCGACGAGGTCGATGTCACCAGCCAGCCGCATGGCAGCAACATCCTTTTCCTGCCAGCTATACTGCCCGACGGCGTCTATTTTCTGACGACGCAACGCAATGCAACTCTGCCGTTCGTGGCGCAGGCGCCGCAGGAGGTGCTCGACCTCATGGCGCACCCCGCGGAGAATCGGGGCGACGTGGAGGCCTCCTCCGTCATACCCTGGTGGACCCCGGCCTTGGCACCTGGGCTGGTGACCATAACCTCACCGAAAACGACTTTGTAAACGAGCTAGCTGATCTCAGCGTGAATAACTTTATGTACCCTGCACTAGAGTGCTGCCTGAAATCGAGCGGGGCTTATACCAGACGCTCAGCATTGACAGGCTGCCCGAGAGGCCTCGATGGCTATTATGAGGACCATTGGCAACGCATGGGCATGGCGGCAAGGCCCGTCCCGCGTGACAAGGTTCGCATCGTCTATATCTTGTCCGAGGCCCAGCTACCGGTGTCTCGCAGGCTTGTCTCGGAGTTCGCCACAGATGACGTAATGGCGTCGATGAGGTCGCCGTGCAGGAGGTGCTCGATGACTGGAGCAGAATTCCTGCGTAAGCACGAAGCCGATGACGGCCCGCGCTATAGCGTTTACCACTTTAGCTTCCGTGACTTTCTCCACCGCCTAGACATTGTTCAAGCTGCGGCGTGCAGTCGAGGACATCAATATTCAGATCTCTAACAACCTCTGGGAGAGTCTTTTCGGTGCCACAGAGCTCGCACAGGACAGCCTCGCGGGGCATGATCTCCAACCTCGCCTCAATCTGCTGTCGCCCGAGGCTCGATCCTACGCATATGCGGGACTGTGCAAGACCCTGATCGCGGCGCGGCAGCTCCCGAGACTCGATCTGCTTGACTGACCTGGAGTTCCTCGCCGCCCGCGTCGCCTTCGGCGGCCCGGATGCCGTGATCCGGGACTACCGTGCCGCTCGTGCTTCTCGTGCCGATGCGTGGGCTGAAGACGGAGGGCTTGCGCAGTTCTCGCGCTTCCTTGACCGGCGTTCACAGCTCCTAAGGTCCGCGCCCGATCTCATATTTCAGGAGGCCTTCAACTCGAGCGAGGAGAGCGTACTGAGATCCGCCGCGGACCTGCGCAAAGCTGGAAGATTTCCCCTCGCCCCTGGCTGCGCAAGCTCACTGGAGCGGCCAAGGATCAGCACACCGGCCAGGTAACCTCCATGGCTTTCTGGGGCGAGGAGCGATACCTAGCCGTCTCTACCACCGAACGTGAGGTGTGGGTATGGGACTGCTTGACCGCGCAGGTGCGGACGCAATGCGATCCGCCGCCATCGCCAGCGAAATCGCTCGCCGTTTCTCCCAGTGGAGATTATCTCGCGGCCGGGTACGGGTCTGCGCTGCCTACACCCCTGCAGGCGGGCGCCCTCGCCTGGTCACCCGACGGTAGCGTCGCCTGGACACGGGCGCTCGACGAGTGGGTGTACACCGTGCGATGGCGGAGCGAAACGGAGATCATCGCCGGCGGCGGGCTTCCATCCGGATCGGAGGCCATCGGGATCCTCTGGAAGATCGACGTAGTTGCAGCCAGGTCCGCCGAGCTCGGGAACTGGCTTGCCGACCGCCCGCTCCTATTGAGCTGGGATCCAGTAGGCGGAGACGCAGAGCAGGTGATGGCGCTGGCGCATGATGGCTTCGTGCTGCACCTAAGGCCCGGGTATGTGGCCATCTCCCCGAGGAGGCTCAGGAGTTGTCGCTCAGGCTGATGGAGGACGGAGATTACGAGGCCCATGATGCCCGGATGATACAGCGCCGCCCGGTGGTAAGCCGGATCTGTGCGCCGACTGGCGACGATGACGGCTACCTTTGCACGGCGGCCTTGATCGGCGCGACGAACCGGATCTGCGTGCTGGGCGAGACAGCGGTTCCAACGGAAATGGTGCTGTTCCACAAACCGATTCCAGACGGAATCTTCGTGTTCGATACAGATGAGGGCCAGCTCAGCCGGATCGGTTTGGAACGAAGAAGCAATCGAGGCGGGCTTCGAGGTCTTTGTATTG